>CAVRSO010000075.1:0-87910 GCA_963723845.1 uncultured Acidobacteriota bacterium | reverse complement strand
GGAATGGCGGCGGCGTGGGCATCGGCTATTCACAGCACGCGGGACAAGTCCTCGTCGCCGACGGCACCCCCGAAATGGCCGCGCGCATCGAGCGGGTACTCACGAACGATCCGGGAATGGAGTCGCGCGCCACGTGGACGCCGGGTATCCCGAGGCCATTGCCTTCGCCCGTAAATCCGAAATTAGAATTCCGATGCCGGATGACAAGCCATGAGCGCGGCCGATTCCGATTTCTGGGCTTTTCACGATCCCGTGAGTTACTATCCCGATAATTGTCGTGTCTGATTGGCTGATTACCGGCTGCTCGGAACTGTTTACTCTGCGCGGCGCTGTCCCTCGACGCGGCCGTGATCTCGCCGATCTTGGCATCATTCGTGACGGTGCGTTGCTTGTTCATAACGACCGCATCGCCGCCGTTGGCCCGCGGCGCACTCGAGCGCTTGCGTGCCGCGCGGCGCGCCGAAAGACTCGATCTCAGGGGGCGCGTGGTTCTCCCCGGTTTCGTGGATTCGCACACTCATCTGATTTTTCCGGCGAGCCGCGCCGACGAATACGAGCAGCGCATCGCCGGAAAAACTTACGAACAAATCGCAAAGAGTGGCGGCGGCATTCGCGCGACTGTTCAAAGCTTGCGGCGCTCACCCGTGAAAGCGCTTGCAGCCAGCGCCAGCGCCCATCTCCGCGAATTCGCCGCGCACGGCACCACCACGCTCGAAGCCAAGAGCGGTTACGGACTCGATTGGAAAAGCGAAGCGAAAATACTCGGCATTCTCCAGCAGTTACACCAGAACCAGCCTCTTGATATCGTGCGAACTTTTCTCGGCGCGCATACGGTGCCGCCGGAATTCCGCCGCCGACCGGATGCGTTCGTGGACTTACTGGTGAAACGTTGGATCCCGGCCGTGGCAACCGCCGGGCTTGCGGAGTTTTGCGACGTGTTCTGCGACCGCGGTGCGTTTACGTTGGCGCAAGCGCGGCGCGTCCTTGCGGCGGGCCGAGCCTGCGGCTTAGTGCCGCGGATTCACGCCGAGCAGCTGGCGCACACAGGGGCGGCGCGCCTGGCGATCGCGCTTGCCGCCGCGAGCGCCGATCATCTCGAAAAAATCGATGCGAGCGATATCCGCGCGTTTGCGCTTTCGAATGTGGTGTGCACACTGCTTCCGGGTTGCGGTTTCCATTTCGGCACCGGCTGCTACGCTCCCGCGCGCAAGCTGATCGATGCAGGCGCCATCGTCGCGCTGGCCACCGACTTCAATCCGGGAACGAGCCCCACGCTGAGCATGTCGATGATTCTGTCGCTTGCCTGCTCTCAAATGCACGTAACCCCCGCGGAGGCGATTTCCGCCGCCACGATTAATCCTGCCTACTCGCTGCGTCAGCAGGACCGCATTGGCTCGCTCGAAGAGGGAAAATATGCGGACCTGGCGGCCTTTGACGTAGCCTCCTACCGCGAGATTCCGTATTATTTTGGTATGAACCTCTGCAGCCTCACGATGAAGCGCGGCGTAGTGATCCACTCGACTAGAAGCTAATCCATGAAACGGCTCGTTGAATGCGTTCCCAATTTCGCAGAAGGCCGCGATCTTTCCAAGGTGGATGCGATCGAAGCCGCCATCCAGGAAGTTCCAGGAGTTTTCCTGCTGGCGCGGGAGAGCGACGCGGATCACAACCGGAGCGTGATTACTCTCGCAGGTGAGCCCGATGCGATCGTGGAAGCCGCCGTGCGCGCGGTGGGCAAGGCCATGGAACTGATCGATCTGACGCGGCAAACAGGAGCGCATCCGCGGATCGGTGCGACGGACGTGGTTCCGTTTGTTCCGCTCGAGGGCGTTTCTTTAGAGGATTGCGTGATTCTCGCGAAAAAGGCCGGCCGCGAGATCTGGGAGCGCTATCGGATCCCCGTTTATTTCTATGAAGCGGCAGCACAGCGACCCGATCGCGTGAATTTGGAGAACATTCGCCGAGGCCAATTCGAGGGACTGCGCGAGGAAATCATTCGCAACCCCGAGCGTGCCCCCGATGTCGGCGATGCCTGCCTTCACCCCACGGCTGGGGCCACGGTGGTGGGGGCTCGCAAATTCCTGATCGCCTACAACATTAATTTGAATACTCCCGATGTTGCCGTCGCAAAGAAAATCGCCAAAACGATCCGTTTTTCGAGTGGGGGCCTGCCTTTCGTCAAGGCCATGGGGGTGGATTTGCGGGCGCGGAATCTCGCGCAAGTCTCGATGAACCTGACCGACTTCGAGCAGACTCCGGTTCACCTGGTATTCGAAACGGTGAAGCGCGAGGCCGAGCGCCACGGTGTTGGAATCGCCGGCAGCGAGATCGTGGGCCTGATCCCGAGGCGCGCAATTGAGATGACCGCCGAGAACTATCTCAAAATCGAAAACTTTTCGCCCCTGCAAGTGTTAGAGAATCGGCTGGAAGAATCGCTGATGGAGCGGGGGGCAAACAAGAGCCTCGCCGCCGTCGTGAAGCCATTTCTGGAAGCCGTGGCGCAACCGGCCGCCACTCCGGGAGGGGGTTCCGTCGCAGCGCTAGCGGGCGCACTTGCGGCAAGCCTTGGACAGATGGTGGCCGGATTATCGGGCACCAAGAAAGCGGGCGGGACTCACAAAGAGCGGCTCGATGAGGCGGTGAAAGAGTTCGACGCAGCGTCCCGCCGGCTTGCGATAGCGATTGACCGTGACGCGGAATCGTTCCAGTCCGTGATAGTCGCTTACAAACTTCCCAATAACACGCCGGAGGAGATCCGGCGGCGTGACACAGCCATTCAGAACGCTCTAGTTAAGGCTGTTGAAGTGCCGCTCGAAATCGCGCGAGAGGCGGCGCAATTATTTGAGCGGCTCGGCCAACTGGAACCACTATCCAACCCATCTATGTTGTCAGACGTTCGCGTGGCGCGTCTGATGGCGTCTGCTGCGGTTCGTGGCGCTCTTGAAAATGTGGCCATCAACCTCGAATCGATGACCGACGCCAGTCTTTGCGAGCGAGTGCGCTCCGAATGCCGGTCATTAACATTACGTATCACTGAAAGTCCTATAGAGGCCGGACGAAAGGATATCTGGTAGCGTATTTAGTGACCTCCAGAGAGCAACAGATTATGAGGAAGCGGGCTTACGTAATTTTTCTTGGGATGGCCCTTCTGCTCGCCAGTCTGACGGGCACGGCGCAGAGAGCGGCCGCCGGTTCACTGAGCACTTCGGTGATCGGCATGTTTCCGAAGGAAATCGGCGAGTTTGCCTACGCCGATCTAAAGTCGGCACGCAAGTTTCCATGGTTTCCGCAGCTCCGCGACCAGCTTCTTCCCAGTCGCTTTCGCCAATTCGAGAAATTCCTCTCTTCTGCCGGAGTGGATCCCGATACGCAAGTTGACGAACTTGCCTGGGGCGGAGTAGCCGCAGCGCAAGGCAAGGGTGAACAAGTGGTGGGGGTGGCTTTAGGGAGTTTCGACCCGTCGTCGAGCGAAGCGCGATTCAAACAACAGAAGCTGCCCATCATCGAGGTCCGCGGCTACCATCTCTACGCGTTCGGTAGCGGCTCCGGGCCAGACGATATCCTGTTCATGTTCATCGACGCGAATACGGCGGCTTTTGGCCATCGGTCGGCGCTCGAGAAGCTGATCGACGTGCGCACGGGAGTGGCGCAGAGCTTGCTGACAAACGACACGTTGTTTCCGCTGATCAATGAAGCCAACGGTACGGGGATCATCTGGGCCGCGCTGAACAAGGACTACGCAAACCTGGCCATGCAGCAACTGATTCCCCAAGCCAACCAGTTTCCACAAGCGGCCGCTATCATCAAGCGTATACGCGCTATGACGATCAGCGTGAACGCGGAAGAGGGCGTAGATACGCACTTTCAAGCCGTTTGCAGCTCGCCGGACGACGCGAATCTTCTGTCCGCCGCACTGCAGGCCGGCCTGATGTACCGGCGCTATCAGGAATCGCAGTCAAATCCGGATCTTGCAGGAGCGCTGGATCAAGTACGCGTAGGACCCGCCGGAGACCGCCTGAAGGTGGATATACCCGTCACACAGGATCAACTACTCGCCCTGATTCGCACTCACGCGTTCGCCACGCCGATGTAGAGAAGTCAGGGCACTCGAATACCTACCCAACTGTGCAGAAGTACTTTACGCGGCGGGGAACCTTGTCTTCAGTTGATGTCTAGTGATGATCGTCTGTGTCGGCTAAGCGCACATCGCAGGCTTCGCGGCAATCAGGACAATAGTACAGTCCGTCCACGCAGAGGTGCACGTCCTGTTGCGACTGGCAAAAGCAGCAATACTTGTCGCAAGAGCACTTGCTCTCAGACTTGTCGCATTGAGAACAGACGGTGAGCACCGGCGGAGCGTTTATCCTTTCTCGTTCTTAGCCTTCTCCGTCGGTGCGCTGCGTTGGCCAGGGAGCGGTAGTGGAACCTCAGCCGCCGCCGTCACAGGCGTCGGGAAAGATAGCTCCCTTCCATCCGAAATTGCAGCGGCGGCCCCCGCAAGTGGGGCGGGCTCGGGCGAAATCACAGGAACCAGGGCGCCCTCCGCTTCCTTCAGGAACGTCAATACCGAGGCGCCTACACTCCAGTCAATGGAGAGGACATCACCCAGCGTAACCTGGTTAGTGGCGAGCAGGCTGGCCAGTGGGTAAACCAGATGCCGCTCGATCGCGCGCTTCAGATGGCGCGCCCCGTATTTCAGGTCGGTTCCCTCGCGCAGCAGGAATTCCCGCGCAGGCTGGGTAAGCCGGAAGAGGAAGCGCCCCTTGGCGGTTTCGAGGACCCGCTGCTGCACCATTCCTAGTTCGATCTCGAGAATCTGCTCGAGTTGTTGCGACCGCAGGGGATGAAAGACCACCACCTTATCAATGCGGTTCATAAACTCAGGCGCGAATTTTCTCTTCGCGGCTTCCGAGGCGGTTCGTTCAACTTTTTCATCGAGCCTGGGCTTCGATTCGGCGCGCACTTCCGGGGCAAAACCGAGTCCACCGGTCATCAGTTCAGTGATTTCGCCGCCCCCGAGATTGGAGGTCATGAAGATCATGGTCTGTGACAAATCGACCCGGCGATTGTCACCAAGTGTTAACGTTGCCTTGTCGAGAATGCCGAGGAGCAATTGCCACAGTGCGTCGCTGGCCTTTTCGATTTCATCGAACAGCAAGAAACTGATCTTGAGCTTATCGGTGTGGTACTGGGCGAGAGCCTCCTGGGTGATCAGCGGATGCGTTTCGCGGTGCCCCAAATATCCCGGAGGCGAGCCAATCAGCTTGGCGATTTCGTGCGAATGCTGAAATTCGGCGCAGTCCACCTTGATCACGGCGCGGGGATCCCCGAAGAGCACTTCAGCCGTGGCTTCGACCACACGGGTCTTACCGGCTCCGGTGGGCCCGAGGAACAGGAGGTTCCCCACCGGCCGACCCGGCGAATTCAGACCGGCGCGGAAAACCTGATACAGGTCAACGACGGCCTGCACCGCCTCATCCTGTCCGACAATTTTTCGGCGTAGCCCGCCCTCGAAATCCCGCGACTCCACGCTACGCAGGGTCGGGTCGAGTTGAAACGCTTGTCCACCCATGGTCTTGCCCCCCTACCGGTACCGTCGTCCGCCATCGCGACCGACCGGTTCGGACCGCTCGAATTGATCCAACTTGATATCGACCGTCGAACGAAGCAGTCGCAATTGCGTGACCAGTTCCCGACTCGAATTGGCCCGGTCTGCCAGCACCAGAAGCGGCGGCGACAGATCGGCCAGGTCCAGGTTCAAGCTACGCAGCGAATGCATCAGATTGCGCACGTACGGCGATTTCACGTCAAACAGCTCTACTCGACTGCTCACCTGCTCGCGCAGGCGCCCCCAATCGAGCTCAAGGAAGGGATGATTTCGGGCAACTTTCCGAACCACCTCGTCCGTGATGCGCGGCCTTTCACCCAGCCGCGCCAGATGCAACTGCTGCACTTTTCCGCGCCGGCGAACATTGTGCACCAGGAAATATCTTTTCCCTTTTTTCCTAACAAATGCCACAACGTTTCTCCTTCCGGCCCGGACACCCTAAAGCAGCCGGTAGTGTAAGGACCATCCACTACACAGTCAATGGTACGATGCTGTGGACTCGTGAAGGTTGCTTCGAATCGGTTATTACTCTTGCGGAACCGGTGAGGGGGCGCAAACAGGAAGGTTAGACGAGCTTGAGTTGGGTACCAAAATGGGTTCGATAAACAAAACTTTCCCTTATTGATTTAGATGCGAAATTCGGAATTGGGGTCACGACTGGAGCGGGAAAAAATGTCCTGGGAACCAGTTTATCGGCTGGTGAAGAGAATCCCGCGCGGGCGCGTGACCACGTACGGAACGCTCGCAAAGGTGCTTCGGCTACCAGGCGGTGCGCGCGCGGTTGGCTACGCGATGGCGGCGTGTCCGAACGGCCGAGGGATCCCTTGGCACCGAGTAGTTGGCGCGGGCGGACGCCTGATGATTCCTGAGCCGCACGGGAGTCTCCAGCGGCGTCTGCTGGAGGCCGAGGGCATCAAGATCGGAGACAGAAGGCGCATCGACATGCCGCGCTACATTTGGCTGCCGACGAAGAAACGATCGGCTGGCCGTAAACGCCGGCCCGCGAAGCGGCGCTGATTCGCACAGCCTTCGCGGTTGTGATAAAAGTATTGTTTCGATACGCAGGATTTATTCCGTGGGCGATCCAATTATCCAGGTCGAGGACCTTTACAAAAGCTATGGCGCGGTGGAAGCGGTGCGCGGCATCAGCTTTGGGGTCGAGCGAGGCGAAGTATTCGGCTTGCTTGGCCCGAATGGCGCGGGCAAAACAACTACCGTGGAAATTCTGGAGGGCCTGCGCACGCCGGATCGCGGCTTGGCGCGCGTCTGCGGACTGGATCCAAGCCAGTCTGGACACGCTTTCAAAGAGAAAATCGGCGCGGTTCTGCAATCTACTTCTTTGCCGGATAAGTTGCGCGTGGATGAAGCGATCGAACTCTTTGCGCGTTTCTATCACCGGCGCGCCAATACCGACGAACTCTTGGAGAGATTTCAGTTAACTGAAAAACGCGGCGCGTTCTACAGCCATCTTTCCGGCGGACAAAAGCAGCGGCTAGCGCTGGCCATGGCCCTGGTGAACGATCCGGAGGTTGTCTTTCTGGATGAGCCGACTGCCGGTCTCGATCCGCAAGTGCGCCGCGAAATTTATGACATCATCGAGGAGTTGAAGCGCGGCCGCAAGACGGTCCTGATGACTACGCACTACATAGAAGAAGCCGAACGCTTGTGCGACCGGGTGGCCATCGTGGATCACGGTCGCGTTATGGCGCTGGGCACGCCCCGAGAGCTGAAACATAAGTCGGCCGGCACGACGCGCATCGAAGTGCGCCTTGCGCGCCCCGTAGTGAACGGCCTGCTCGGGCACCTGGAAGGCGTTTCCGATTGCCGCGAATTCGCAGGCACTTACGTGCTGCACTCGGCAAAGCCTCCGCAAACGATTGTGGCATTGGTGAAGCAGCTCGAAGCAGAAAGCAATGAGCTGCAAAGCCTGGAAATGTTTTCACCGTCCCTGGAAGATGTGTTTATCGAGCTAACCGGACGGCGGCTGCGCGAATGATCCACGGCGTAAAGCAGGACGTGGCGAGAAGAGAGGAGCAAGTACTTTGAGCCATACCTGGAGCCTCACGAAGATGCGCATTCGCCTCGCTCTGCGCAATCGCGCTTTCTTTTTCTTCAGCATCGTGATGCCCCTTTTGTTTTTGCTTGGCGCGGTCCTCTTCTTTGGTAGGGGTAAGACGGAATGGATGGGCTACATTCTGGGCGCGATCCTTACGGTCACCGTGATGGGCAGTTTCTGGGGGCTCAGCGTGCAGCTGGTGACTTTCCGCGAACAGGGCATTCTCCGGAGATTTCGGCTGGCGCCAATGGGTGCAGGACCGATGCTGGCATCGAGCATCCTCTCAAACTATTTCATGGCCCTCCCGGTGGTGGTTCTGGAAATTCTAGTATGCCGCCTCGCGTTTCACATGCAATCGTGGGGAAATCTTTGGGCCATTTTCATCCTGGTGACAATAGGATCGGCAACATTCTCCGCCCTGGGGCTTATCGTCGCGAGCGTAACCAACACCATGCAGGAAACTCAGATGATCAATAACCTGATCTGGATGGGCTTCCTTTTTCTTTCCGGCGCGACGATCCCCCTGGCTGCCTTTCCCGGTTGGCTGCAGCGCGTGGCACTTTTTATTCCCGCGCAATATTTGGCTACCGGCCTGGAATCCGCCGGCGCCCGAATGGCGACCGGTTATCAAGTGCTGGAAGATAGCATCGCTCTCGGACTGGGACTTGTGGTTGCCTTCGAAGTTTCGCGGCAGCTTTTCCGCTGGGAACCGGAGGCTAAGGTGCCGCGTAGAGCGAAGCTATGGGTTCTCGCGGCCTTGGTGCCATTTCTGCTGTTCGGGACTTGGGAGAGCGCCACTGGACGGCAGCTGCACCATATCAATCAGAATTTCCAGGAACTCAGCGGGCGGCTGGCGCCTTCGCAAACGACTGAGACCCACTAGTTAAAATGCGACGCACCGAACCCGAGAGTTCCGATCCCTGATAGAGAGACGCCCATGAAAGCGATTCGCGTGCACGAATTCGGCGGACCTGAGGTACTGCGCATCGAGGAAGTCCCCGATCTGAAGCCCGGAGCTGGCCAGCTGGTGATCCGCGTTCACGCCGTTGGCGTGAACCCCGCCGACACCTACATGCGCACGGGAACATACACGCGGAAACCGCCGCTTCCTTACACTCCGGGAACGGACGCTGGGGGCACGGTTGAATCGGTTGGAAGTGCGGTCACGCGGTTCAAGGCGGGTGACCGAGTGTACCTCGCCGGCAGTTTGACTGGCACATACGCGGAGCAAGCATTGTGCGAGCAGCACACGGTGTTTCCACTGCCGACAAATGCATCGTTCGCACAAGGCGCCGCTATGCATGTTCCTTACGGCACCGCATACCGCGCGATTTTCCAGCGGGCGCAGGCGCGTGGAGGAGAAACCGTACTGATTCATGGCGCAAGCGGAGGGGTGGGCGTTGCAGCCGTGCAGCTTGCGCGCGCCGCCGGGCTGCGCGTAATCGGGACGGCAGGATCGGACAGGGGCAAGCAACTGGCCTCGGCGGAGGGAGCGCATCACGTCCTCGACCACAAATCAGCGAGCCACTTTGACGAGGCATTGGCGCTTACCGAAGGGCGCGGATTCGACGTGATCATCGAAATGCTGTCGAACGTAAACCTCGGTCGCGACCTCACAATTCTTGCTCCGCACGGCCGCGTGGTGGTGGTTGGCAGCCGCGGCACTGTGGAAATCGATCCGCGAAATACCATGACGCGCGACGCCGCGATTCTAGGCATGAGTCTTTGGAATGCCACTCCCGATGACCTCACCAGCATTCATTCCGCCCTTGTTGCGGGCCTCGAAAATAGAACGCTGCGTCCGGTGATCGGTCAGGAGATTCCCCTCGCCGAAGCTCCTCGGGCTCACAAGGCTGTGATGGAGCCTGGCGCTTACGGCAAAATCGTATTGATCCCTTAGCTTTTGCTCGAATTCGCGCACACGGAGAGAACACCATGCAGCGATCAGCCACGGCCGTTTGGAATGGCGCACTCAAGGATGGGAGGGGAGCGATTTCCACCGCCAGCGGTGTTCTTTCGAGCACGCCCTATTCGTTCACCACGCGATTTGAAAGTGCCAAGGGCACGAATCCCGAGGAGCTCATCGCCGCAGCGCACGCCGGATGCTTTACGATGGCGCTCTCCGCACAGCTCGGGACAATCAACTTCGTCAGCGGAGAGCCTCCGAACCATTGCCACCGTATCGCTCGAAAAGCTTGAGGCGGGCTGGACGATTTCGCGCGTTCACCTGGAAGTGTCCGGCAAGGTCCCCGGCATCTCGCCATCGGCGTTCCAAGCCGCCGCGGATAGCGCCAAGGCGAATTGCCCTGTTTCGAGGCTGCTGAAGGCAGAAATCACAATGGCGGCCACGCTGGAACAAACTCCGTGACGCTCCTTCCGGCCGTCATCGGCTTCCTTGTTGTGGCCACGGTTTTGTGGGAGGCGTTTGAGACGATCATCCTGCCGCGGAGGGTCGCTCGCCGCTGGCGGATCACGGTACTTTTCTATCGCGTCACTTGGTTCCCCTGGAGGTCACTAGCGCATAGAATCACAAGGACCAGGGTCCGCGAAACGTTCCTGAGTTTCTACGGTCCACTTTCGCTGCTCTTCCTTTTCGTTTTCTGGGCCGGGGCGCTGATCCTGGGTTTCGGTCTGCTTTATCGCGGCGCGGCGATCGCGAATGCCTTTCCCCAAAGCTTTTCCACGTGCGTCTACCTTAGCGGCACCACATTTTTCACACTCGGACTAGGCGACGTGGTACCCCACGCCGGGGTGGAACGCTTTCTTGCGGTGACCGAGAGCGGACTGGGCTTTGGCTTCCTGGCCCTGGTGCTCAGCTATTTGCCAGTCATCTATCAGGCGTTTTCGCGCCGCGAGGTCAACATTGTTCTCCTGGATGCCCGCGCGGGTTCTCCGCCAACTGCATGTGAACTCCTACGGCGTCACACCGGACCAGGTGGCGTCGAGGTCCTCGACCAGGTGCTGCATGACTGGGAGCGATCCGCCGCCGACATTCTGGAAAGCCATGTGTCGTATCCGGCCGTGAGCTACTTCCGGTCGCAACATAACAACGAGTCCTGGCTTGCGGCGCTGACGGCGATCCTGGATGCCACGGCGCTTGTCCTCACCGGTGTCGAAAACATGGCGTCGCGGCAGGCTCGCCTCACCTTCGCGATATGCAGGCACACCGTCGTCGATCTGACCCAGCTCTTCAATTTACGTCCCCAACCGGGACACGCCGACCGCCTGCCAGCCGGCGAACTTCAACGGTTGCGAACGGCCCTCGCTCAGGCCGGTATTCAGCTTCGAGACGATGAGGCCGCCGCAGCCAAGCTCGTGAAGCTTCGCGAAATGTACGAACCATATCTGCGTGCCCTTTCCGACTTTCTCCACATGGAACTTCCGCCGTGGATTCTTGCGAAGGAAATCACCGACAATTGGCGCACCAGTGCTTGGGGTCGCATCACCGGCTTTTCTTCGCCTGGCCCCAGGGAGCCGGACGATCATGCCGATTGAAACCGTTCTCAGGGCCGCCACCGAGATTGCCGAACCCCGTACTGGGCCGCGGCAAAGATATTGACTCCATCCGAAGTTGCGCGCTAAATTGAAATTGAAGTTCTGAGGAGAGCCTGTGCGCTCGTCTGTGGTGGCGGCTGCCCGCGCGACCCTAATTGCATTCCTCGCAGTGGGCCTGACTAGTCTGCCGTCGATGGCTGCCGCTTCCAAGCCTCTAGGCATGGTTGTGGCTGCCGATCGCGCCTATCTCGACCATGCCAGCGCGGCCGCGGGCGCCAGCGTCTACTCCGATGACGCCCTCGTTACCGACCAGGGTGGATCCTTACGGCTGAGCGTCGGACCCAGCCAGATTTACCTCCTTTCTCTAAGTTCCGCTAGCCTTGAGCCGCGGGACGACAAAGTTCAGGCTAGGGTTGACAGGGGCACACTAGGCTTCTCCACCGCCCGGCCCGCCCAGCTTCAGATCCAGACGCCTCTGGGCCTTGTGCATGGAGCGGATGCGAATCCTATTTTCGGCCAAGTGAGCCTTGTGAATCCATCAACCCTGCGAATCAGCTCCTACGAGGGAACTCTGGTGGTGGAAGACGTAAACGGCGGACAGAAAATCATCGCGCAAGGTGAAACCTACGAAGGAACGCTGGTGTCCGATGCTTCCGGCGGCGGCGACAACAAGCCACCCAAGAAGGGTGTCACTGGCGCGGTCGTCAACTGGACTCATGTCCTCGAGGTTGGGATCCCTATCGTGGCCGCCGGGGTTATCGCCTGCTGGCTCTATCCAGAGAGTCCGTCAAAAATGGGTTGCTGGAATTAATCCCCGGATTATTTCGCGCGACCAGCAAGCTGACGAACGCGAACTCGACGAAGCGCTCCCATGTCAGATACTAAGACCCCCAGACAAAGCGAATCGGGCGAGGAGCACCTGGGTGTAGTCCATGAAAACCTGGAGGGATGGATTCCGCCTCTTGCCACCGAGGCCGAGATTCGCGCTGCCTTAGAGAAGGCATTCGACTATCGCGGCGATTTGACGATTACATTGAAGAATGGGCAGAACGTCGAAGGATACGCTTTTGATCGCAGAGTGAATGGGCCATCTCTTTCCGAGTGTTTTGTGCGAGTTATGCCGAAAGACCGGCCAGAGAAGCTCTCAATTGCCTACAGCGATATTGCCGCCCTGTCGTTTACGGGGCGTGACACGGCTGCGGGAAAGAGCTTCGCCGCCTGGGTAAAGAAGTACAACGAGAAAAAAGCGGCTGGCGAAAAGAACGTCGGAATTGAATCCGATTCCCTAGACTGATAGCTTCAGGCGTACTCAAACGACGTTGAGCGAGAATTCGTTCCCTCAAGCGCCCGACGCCGGGTCACTTCGCCGGTGGAGCCGCCTTCTTTGTAATGATGATGTTCTTTAGCTCGCTGGGATCGTTTTTCAATTCTTCCTTCCCGACAGGAAACTGGTTGTACTGAAGCAAATACGCGATGGTGTCTAGAGTTTGATCGGGCGTGAGGGTGCCAGGCTTGTCCTGCGGCATCGTATCGTGGATCAAGCCCATCAGGTCCGAAACGCTTTGACCTTCCCACGTTCCCATGAAGGCATCCCCAGCTAGCGGCAAGGCCTGGCCGCTGCCGCTCAGGTCGTCCATGTGGCACGTGGCGCAGCTCTGGCTGTATTGCGTCTTTCCTCGCTGGGCTTGGGCTGCCGTGTACACGCCGTCCATCGTGGTCTTGGCGGTGTCAGCAGCCCTCGCGGCCCGGATCGCTCCCAGCCCCGCGGCCACCATTGCGCCCGCCAAAACGATTGCTGCAATCCCGCGTCCCAACTTGGGAGAAGCTCTCGTCTCTGAAGGATTGGTCATTTTTGCCGAACTCATGTGTGCCGTTTGTCCTCTCGTTTATTAGATGCAAAGATTATGTGCGACAGATAATGATAGCAAACCTTCCCCGGGGATTCAGCGGGCCATCTATTCCTTCCATATGTTGCCGTTGCGGCTCGGCCATCCGCTCGACTACCATCCTATTGCGGCACCTGCCTCAGCAATAGTTAAACATGCCGTCGGCATAGGAGCGTTTACGTGATCAAGCGCAAGCTCGGAAAATCGAACTTGGAAATTGCACCCTTGGTTTTCGGCGGAAACATATTTGGCTGGACTGCGGATCGAACCGACGTCCTTCAAGCTGCTCGATGCATTCGTGGCATCGGGATTGAATATGATCGATACCGCCGATGTGTACTCGAAATGGGTTCCGGGACACCATGGCGGCGAATCCGAGACCATCATCGGCAACTGGCTCGCCAAACGAGGCAGTCGCGATAAGAGTACTCATCGCCACCAAGCTTGGCGTGGAGATGGGTCCCGGCGAGCAGGGTCTTTCTCGCGCCTACATTTTCCGTGAGGTGGAGCGCTCGCTCGCGCGCCTGAAGACCGATTACATCGACCTTTATCAGGCGCATAAAGACGACGCCGAAACACCGATGGAGGAAACGTTTGCTGCTTTCGCCGATTTAATTAAAGCGGGCAAAGTAAGAGTGATTGGTGCATCAAACTTCAAAGCCGACCGCCTGGCAGCAACGCTGAAAGTGAGCGCCAAAAACGATCTGCCAAGATACGAGAGTCTCCAACCCTGGTACAACCTGTACGATCGCGCCGATTTCGAAGGGGAACTCGCGAATCTTTGCCAGCGCGAGGCCCTTGGAGTGATTCCCTATTTTGGCTTGGCCAGCGGATTCCTCACCGGAAAGTACCGCTCCGAAAAGGACCTGGAGGGCAAGGCCCGCGGCTATCGCGTAAAAGGCATGATGAACGAACGCGGGTTCAAGATACTAAATGGGCTCGATACGGTGGCCGCGGAAACTGGGGCAACGCCAGCGCAAATTTCTCTCGCTTGGCTCATGGCGCATGGCGTTACGGCACCGATCGCGAGCGCAACCAGCGTGGATCAATTCAAGGAATTGCTGGGCGCCACTTCGTTGCAGCTCAAACCGGATGCGGTGCGCTTGCTGGATGAAGCGAGCAGCTATGAGGGACAGCTAGCTGGCAGTGGGGCATGATTATAGGCGTCCGTGGCCGATCCTCATGTGAGCCAAACCAAAGTTAAATCGGAGCCGAAGCGGTGCCGCTGGGCGACGAGTCCGCTCATGATCGAATATCACGACCGGGAGTGGGGCGTACCGGTCCACGACGATCGAACCCTTTTCGAGTTTCTTATACTTGAGGGGGCGCAGGCTGGGCTGAGCTGGGAGACGATTCTGAAGAAGCGCGAGAACTACCGCGCGGCGTTTGATGGATTCGAGGCCGGGAAAATTGAGAAGTACGACCGGCGGAAGTTTCGCGAATTGATGGCCAACCCGGGAATCGTCCGTAACCGGCTGAAGATTGACGCTACGATTTCAAACGCAAAGGCGTTTCTCGCTGTACAGAAGGAATTCGGCAATTTCGATAGCTACATTTGGAAATTCGTCGGTGGTAAGCCGAAGAAAAACTTGTGGCGATCATCGCAGCGCCTGCCGGCATTCACGCCGGAATCAGATGCCATGAGCAAAGACCTGAAGCGGCGCGGTTTCCGGTTTGTGGGTTCGACGATTTGCTACGCGTTCATGCAGGCGGTAGGGATGGTCGACGACCACTCGCGCGACTGTTACCGCCGCAAGGCTTAGCTGCCTGAGTGAATCCCACACCGTCCGCAAAAGCCGCGAAGAGTGCGCGACCATGCCATCGGGCCGCCTGTTGCCTAATTCCGGTGTGATATCATCCGCCCGCGCGCTGATGTCAATGGCGGAAAATAAGAAGGGAAAGCATGCGTTGCCGAACCATTTCGGAGAGCACAATCCCCTTCTGCTTCCGCACGGAACGTCGCGCCCTCCAGGTGCGTGCCGGTGAGGAAGAGGCACTTGTCGCTCATTGCAGGCGGTCTCAGTCTCGCGTGCTCCTGTTTCTTCTGGTTTGGACTGCTCATGGCGGCGAAGTTTCCGGATTTGAGATTCGCCGCTTCGATTAAGGTCGTGTACGCCTCTTGGATCGTTGCTATGGGTCTTGCGGTCGTCGCCGGGACATTGGGCTCCCGACGTTGGCTGTTCGCGGCACTGTTACCTGTCTTCAGCTTCACAGCGTTTGTAGCAATGACCGCCGGATAGGCGTCTAGTAGCAATGAGTGGCGCGACGGATTTGCACCGGAAGCAACTCTCTTAGTGCCGGGCCATCAGCAGGTGGAGTTCGGGCGGCAATGGAACGACGTCGATCGCTACGTTGATGCATGAAGGCTTGCCGCTGGCGAAGGCGGCTTTGATGGCGGGACCGAGGTCCTGTATTTCAGCTACGCGCTGAGCGTGACATCCGAAGGCCGCGGCGACTTCGTGATATTTGGCATCGCGAAGCTCCGTGCCAATCAGGCGAGTTTTTCCAGAAACAATTTCCTGAAAATGCTGCGAAGCGGCCCAGCTGTGGTTGTTCATCACCACGACGACGATGGGGAGTTGATGGCGGACCATGGTGTCAAATTCGGCGATGGTGAAGCCGATGGCGCCGTCTCCCGCGAGGCACAGAACGGGGCGATTTGGATTGGCGACTTGAGCGCCGATGGAGAGGCCAAGACCCATGCCCACGGCTCCGAGGAATCCGTGTGTGATATAGCTTCCCGGATGATTCTGGCGAATCACCTCGTTCATCCAGTGATAGGCCTCCGCGCCATCGCCGATGACGATGGTGCTTTCGGGCATGTTGTCAACGATTGCAGAAACCGCCTGAAAAGGATGAATCGGCGGAGCGGCGCGATTCAGATCGGGTTGCGCGCGCTTGCACCGCTCGACCTTGGCATTGGCGACGGTTTGTTGCCAGCGGCTGCGATCCGGCCATTTTTGCGACTTTGCGCCGGCGTTCAGAGCGCGCAGAGTCTCGCGCGGGTCGGCTACGATTCCGATAGCAACTTGTCTTAGCCTGCCGATTTCTTTCGGGTCGGTTTCGACGTGAATGATCTTAGCCGCCAGCGGAACCACGACGTCGCTCATGCCTAGAGTGAAGAGACCGAATCGAACGCCAAGAGCTAGGACGACATCAGGCCGTTGATCGGGCGCGGAAAGGTCGGCCATCTTGTGAAACGTGCCGCCATAGAGCGGGTGATTGCTCGGAAGCAAACCGTGCGCTTGAAAATCCGAATAAACCGGAGTGCCGGTCGTTTCGGCGAATTTACGCAATTCAGCTTCCGCGCCAGAAAAGTAGGCGCCGGGTCCGATCATGATCACGGGCCGCGCCGCCCCCGCTAGAAGCCTCAGCGCTTCGTCTACATCTCTCTGGTCCGGCGAAGATCGCGAATCGATCAGAACTTTCTCAGGGATCGCGACCGAGTTCTCGTCAATCTGCGCTCCTAGCACGTCCATCGGCATATCCAGAAGCACCGGGCCGGTGGGATTCGAGGTTGCGAGGCGAACTCCATGCGCTACGAGGCGGGGGATCTCTTGTGCAACGGTGATGCGATGCGCCCACTTTGTAATGGGAGTGACGACGGCAACCTGGTCGAGTCCGGCCTGTAGAGTATTGGTTTCGGCCTGCGCGAGGCCGGCCGATCCGGTGATGTACAGGACGGGCGTGCGATCGAGGTAAGCGTTTGCAACCGAGGTGATGATATTAGTGAATCCCGGTCCCGCCGTGGCCATCGCGATGCCCAAGCCACGAGTGGCGCGCGCGTAGCCTTCAGCGGCGTGGCCGGCTGCTACTTCATGGCGCGTGTCGGTAATCGGAATGTGATGATCGAGGCAGGATTGGAAGATGGTTTCAAGGTGCGCGCCGTGAAGGCCGAAAATGTTTTTGACGTTGGCCTTAATCAGCGTTCGTACGACGAGTTCTCCACCGGTAATCATGGCCATGGGCACATACCTCTGAGGTTAAAATTGTATTCTGTTGCGAATGGCTCGCTGGGCTGCCGCAGAGTCCAGGCCTAGACCACGCCGTTTTTGGCGGGAAATCCAAATCTGAAGCCGACACTGCTTCGCGGCGGGAATGATATCACGAAGCACCCGCGCGAGTTTCAAGGCCAGAGGACCGCACTTAGCCTCGCGCGTGACAGAATCAGTTCCGATTGCCAGAGCTCTCGCTTTGCTCAGGAATGAGCACGGCAACGGGGAATTGAGCTAACAGATCGCCTACCAGCAGAGTCTGGTTGTCCTCGGAAAGGCGGCCGCTAATCGCCAGGTCCGTAAAAATATTTCGCCACGAACGCGGCGTTTCTCGCGGCAAGGTGAGAGTAGTGTCTTGCCAAAATTCGCGAAGGTCCGCCTGGCCGAAATCGCCCCGAGAGGCAGCGAGCCATCTTGGCATAACGGTGAGCGCGCACCGATCACCCAGCCTCCGCATATAGGCGATCAGATGTTCTGCGCGCTTCCCCCGCGCTTCCAACGAAATGAAGTCGCCTTTGGCAAACAGTTCATCGTTCTTGAGCCGATATGCAAGAGTCTTTCGGATCACATGCAACTTGATTCGTCCATCATGCCAATGTTCCACAAAATCGCGCGCGGCGGCCGCCAGATCGGCGTCACTCTGGCGAACCACCGATTCGAGCAAACGCGAGCGCTCGCCGAAATCGACAGGCCCGCGATTATCCGGATCGACGAGGCGGAGATCCCACAGCTCCGATCCTTGATAAAAGTCCGGAACGCCTGGGCAAGTGATCTTCAGTAAAATCTGCGCCAACCCATTGATCATGCCGCAATACGCAGTGCTCTTCTGAAAAGTACCGAAATCGTAAAGAAACGCTTCATTTCCCGGACTCAGAAGCCTCCCAATAAACCCAGTCAGCACGCTTTCGTGAGTTATGTTCGGCTCCGTCCATCGGGTATTGATCATGGCCTCTCGCGTGGCCTTCACGATGTAAGCCTGAAGTCGCTCGGTGATGGACGAAGCATCCAAAGAATCCAGCGGCCACAAGCCTAGGAGCGTTTGATAGATCAAGTACTCCTCGTTTGCATCGGGGACTTTGTGGCCCTCGATTACTTGCTTGTGTTTCTCATTGCAAGCAGCCCATTTCGCGATGTGCTCCTCCCAGTCTTCAGGCATTTCCGAAAGCACATTCAAACGCGCGCGAACGTCTTCGCTTCGTTTGGTATCGTGCGTGGACGTGGCATTCAGGCTATTCGGCCACCGCCGCAAGCGCTCCTGCATCAGCGCGTAAAATTCTTCCCGCGAGACGATCGACGATGGCGATGGCCTCCCACCAACTTCGTTCAACGAAAGTAGCGGGTAGTAAACGTAAAGCGCCGTATCTTCCAATCCCTTCGCGACAATCGGCCCAGTAACCTGCTGCCACCGCATCACGAAAGCCAGGCGCTCCTCGCGCTGCTCCGGAAGCACGTGCGCGGGATTGCGAAGAGTCAGAATTTCGCGCAGGAACGCGAAGGATTCCGCACTCATCCGTGGCCGCCGGATTCGCGCCTTCTCCAGCGCCTCTTCAATCCTCTCCTGAGCGGCCGGCGGAATCTCCAAATTTCGCACATACGTGCGATACACGTTCATGCATGCGGTCGTCTCGATCAGCGCCTCGGTCAATTCGGCGCGCAATATATCCCTCGCGTATCGATCCTTGCCCGCCAATTCCGCCAGTTGTCTGCCCAGCGATCGCATCTCGACGCGCAGCAGGCTGTTCATCACCATCTTCTTTTTTTCATAAAGAATATCCGCGAATTTCGCTCC
This sequence comes from uncultured Acidobacteriota bacterium, assembly GCA_963723845.1. Classification (GTDB taxonomy): domain Bacteria; phylum Acidobacteriota; class Terriglobia; order Acidiferrales; family UBA7541; genus Palsa-295. The sequence continues at coordinate 69,081 of CAVRSO010000075.1, read as the reverse complement.
TCTGCCCGTAAATCTGGAATAAATTCCCGCCAGCCGTTTGGCGCCCGCTGGAGACACAAAAACGCCATTGGCCCAATTGAGAAAGTCGTACCCGGTGGTTCCCGCGACAGGCCACTCCTCGGGCAACGTTTCATGTGGCGCAAGTATCTTTTCGACGATCACGTAGGGCTTCCCGCCACCGGAAGTTACGGTCGACGCAATGCGCTCGCCGAGTTTAGTGAGGTAGCCCGCAGGATCGCGCAATCCGTCGATATGGTCGATTCGAACGCCGCCGACTGCGCCCCTGGCGACCAGGCGAAAGATCTGCTCGTGTGTCGCCTCGAAAACGATCGGATCTTCGACGCGCACACCCACTAAATCCGAAATCGCGAAGAACCTGCGATAGTTGATCGCTTCATTCGCATCCTGCCAGTAAGCAAGCCAGTAGTTCTGCTCCGCCAGGATCTGCTCGAGATTGCCGAAGCTGGCGGAATCACCAACGTCGCCATTGAATCGCGACAAATTGGCCTCGATGAAAGCCCGCACTTCCGAATGATTCTCCGTCAGGGCCTTCAGCCGGTCCCGCCCCGCCTCGAAGCGCAAGCGCCTTTCGCCGGCGGTCGAGCCACCGCGATCTGCTTCGGAAAGCAACGATAACGTGGATACGATTCCCACGTACTCTTCATACGCGGGAGAAGTCTCGCCGAGAGACTTCTTCAAATCATCCAGACGTTCTTTCAGCACGTAGCCGTACGATCGCGGCGCCAGGGGAAACAGCGATTCACGGTAGTGTATTAGAAATTTTCCGTTTTGAAATATCAGGCGAAGCTCGCCACGGTCAAGCGTTTCGCCAAAAGGACGTCCGAGGACCGGCAGCAAAATCTTGCTGTCCAGGTTGCGAGACGCCGGGTGCCACCGTACGTCGAAGTAAGAAGCGAACGCAGATTCGCCTCCGTTTTCCAGCACGTCCATCCACCAGCGATTTTCACTGCTGGCCGCCATGTGGTTCGGCACGATATCCAGCAGCAATCCCATGTCTCGGTTCAGCAGTCCGGTTTGCAGCGCTTCAAAATCTTCTTCCGAACCGATCTCGGGATCGATGTGCGCCGGATCAGTCACATCGTAGCCATGCCCGCTGCCATGGCGGCTCACCAAAACCGGCGATGCATATAGATGGGAAATCCCCAGTGTCGAAAGGTAGTCCAGCAGGTTTAGGGCATCCTGAAAACGGAAGGCACTATTGAATTGAAGCCGGTACGTGGATACGGGAATGCGCTTGAAAGGCACGTGGCCCTACGCCCCCGTCTCGATGCGGAAGTCGTCCTCGATACCGATCGTGGATGCGAACGGCCTCATTGCCTCAGATTTTCTCCGTTCCGGCGCTCTGCAAGAGAAGGATGGATTGAGGAGATAAGCTGATTCGAGACGAAGGATTCACGAATGTCCCTTCCATCAACTCGGTTCCCGGGCCCCGCCATTTCGAGTCCGCCGAATTTAGCTTTGTCAGCCATCGGCCGGGCGGCAACATCGCTTCCAACTTCGCTTCGGCCCGGCCGAAAAAGAAAAGTGCCGCCAGCGCATCCGAGCCGGACGTCCACAAAAGCCTGAGGCATTCGTGAGCCTCGTCCTCGTTAGCTTCGACGCTCCAATCCGCGCCCAGGTGACACACGTTGCGCAGCTGAATCAGCTGCTTGTAGAAAGCTCGCAGCGTCCGATGCGGTTCCTGTGCTTCTAGCTGGTGTTTCAGCCCGGATGTTTTGAAAGTTTCCGGGTCCTGCGGATCGGGTGTCTCTTGCTTCCAGCCAAAGCTGGCGAATTCCTCTCGGCGGCCACGTCGCACCGCCTCTATAAGGTCCTTGTCTCCGTGGCTCGTGAAATATAGGAAAGGTGAAGTTTCTCCATACTCCTCGCCCATAAAAAGCAGCGGCACGAAGGGCGATAGCAGCGTTACGCCCGCCGCCAGTTTTTGTCCTTCAAAGCTGACGAGCCGGCTCAATCGGTCGCCAAGCGCGCGGTTTCCCACTTGATCGTGATTTTGGCTGGACACCACAAAATGGGATTTCGAAATGCCGCTCGCGGAGTTCCCGTGCCGCCGTTGGCGATACTTCGAAAATTGCCCGCGATAATACCAGCCGTCTTGGATCACCGTCGCCAAATGATGGATACGTCCAAAATCTGCGTAATACCCGGTTTCTTCTTTAGTCAGAAGTGTGTGCAACGAGTGATGGAAGTCATCGCTCCATTGCGCCGGCAAATCGTATCCGCCCTTTTCGTGCGGAAGCAGGATTCTCGCATCGTTCAAGTCGCTTTCCGCGATCAGATGAATTTGGCGTCCCAGTCGCGCGGCCAGGGCGCCGACTTCATCTTGTATCTCCGCCAGAAAGTGCCGCGCGCTGAAATCGAAAATTCCGTGGATCGCATCGAGCCGAAGTTCATCGAAATGAAATTCTTCGAACCAATAGAGCGCATTCTGAATGAAGAAATGCCGCACGGCATCGCTCTGCGCGTCGTCAAAATTCACCGCTTGGCCCCAGGGCGTACGGTACTTTTCAGTGAAATACGGGCCGTACTCCGCCAGGTAGTTGCCCTCCGGTCCCAGGTGGTTGTAGACAACGTCCAGGGCCATCGCCAGACCGTGAGCATGCGCCGCGTCCACCAGCCTCTGCAGCGCGTACGGTCCGCCGTAGCTATTCTGTGGCGAAAAAAGATACACGCCGTCGTAACCCCAATTCCGGGAACCCGGAAATTGGGCCACAGGCATGAGTTCGATCGTCGTCACCCCCAAATCAACAAGCTCAGGCAGGCGCTTCGCAACGGCGTCGAAGGTGCCCGCGGGGGTGTATGTTCCTACGTGCAGCTCATAAAAGATGCTGGTTCCGAGTGGCCTCCCTTTCCAATTCGAGTCAGACCATTGAAACGCTCCCAGATCCACCAACTGTGACGCCCCGTGAACTCCGTCCGGCTGAAAGCGCGACGCTGGGTCCGGGCGTTCGCGCAGACCGTCCAACCGGTAGAGATAGCGATCGCCTGTCGCAAGATTGCCCAGGGTCGCGTGGTGATAGCCGCGCTCGTCCTTGTCCATCCGGCCCACCTGCTCGGCATCGCCAAGAACGTGAAGCAACACGTTTTCCCGTTGGGGGGCCCAAACGCAGAAGTGCCACTTGCCGTCCGCCAGCGGAATCGCGCCGACCGTGATCTCATTGATTTGCGCAGCGGCTTCTATTGCTGCTTTTGGCATGGTTCGGGAATCCCCTCACCCATCAACCGGCATAACCTCGCGGGTGCTTCCGCCGCCACTCCCACTGCGAGCGCAGAATCGACGCCAAGTCAGACATCGCCGGCTTCCACCCCAGCACGGCTTCAGCTTTCGCCGCGTCAGCCACGAGTGTGGGAGGATCGCCCGGCCGCGGTGCGGCGATCCGTATTGGAATCGGGCGGTCCGTAACCTTTCGCGCGCACTCGATTACTTCTAGAACAGAGTAGCCGTGGCCCGTGCCTAGGTTGAAAAAATCGGATTTGCCCGTTTGCTCCAGAAAATCGAGGGCGCAAATATGGCCCTGTGCAAGGTCGCTTACATGAACGTAATCGCGGATCGGGGTCCCATCCGGCGTCGGATACTCGTTTCCAAAAACCGCGACTTCCCGTGCTTCCCCTAGCGCCGCCAGTAATACGTTTGGCACGAGATGCGATTCGGGCTCGTGGTGCTCCCCGCAATGCTCTGTTGCACCGGCGGCGTTGAAGTAGCGCAGGGCCACGAATTTGAGGCCATAAGATCTGTCGTAGCTATCGAGCATGCGCTCGATCATCAGTTTCGACCATCCATAAGGATTCACTGGCCATTGCGGACAGGTTTCCGCAATGGGAACCTGGTTGGGCTCCCCGTATGTGGCGCAAGTGGAGGAAAACACCATGCGCCGCACGCCAGCACTCACCAGAATATCGATCAGCGCGATCCCTTGCGCCACGTTATTCTCGAAATATTTTGCCGGCTCGGAAACCGACTCGCCCACATAGGCGAGCGCCGCGAAATGAACGCACGCCTCAATCCTATGCTCTTGCGTGATTCGTGTGAGGAGCGCCCGGTCACCGACTTGGCCGCGATAGAAGGGCACATCGGCGTCCACGGCATTTCTATGGCCGCGGCGGAGATCGTCGATCACGACGACAGCTTTGCCCATATCGCGGAGCAACTCTACTGTTACGCTGCCGATGTACCCGGCTCCTCCCGTCACTAGAATCGCCATGTCACCCTTTCTCGGCCCACGCTGAATCGTTAATTGTAACCGAAGGTTAATTCGCGATCAGGCCGCAAGAATTTATTCCCGCCGGCCTCCCCCCGGTTCCGTTGATTGTTCAGGAGAACCTGTTCGGGATTCCATTCAAAATTAGGAGTTCAAAATTTGTCCCATCCGCCCATTTTTGCTCGTTCGCCGGCAAGTAAAAGGGGCCATAAGTACTCTCTCTATAAGGACTTACGAACCGATAACCCTCTTTTGCCTGCAAGTCCCGAAGCCTCAATACAGCAAACTTCAGATGGACCTACAGCATGACTCCGATGGCAGCGCCCGGGCGTTCCCACTATCCTCCAAATCGAGAAGACGCTCAAAGCTACGGATTACTTGCCAGGGGACTTCACAGTTGTCCTTTTCTTTCGCCGGGGGCCCCGCCCGAACCGGCAAGATTTTTCATTCAGGAGCTCGTGAAGACGGCCAGGTAGGCAGAGCAAATGCCCATCCTTAAATAAGAGGTGATGGCGTGACGAAACCGAACGAGAGAAGCCCACGTGAAGACTCACTTCCTATTCCTGCCCTAGACGAGAATGGCCGTGCCGATTCCTCGGTTCTCGTCGCACTCGCACAAGCCGGAGACGAGTTGGCATTCTCCCGTCTCGTGCAGCCTCATATGCGCAAGATTTATCACGTGGCTCTTCGGATCACCCGTAACCGCGAGGATGCCGAAGACGCCTCTCAGCAGACGCTTCTGAAGGCCTTTGCAAATATCGGCCAATTTCATGGCGCTTCGCAGTTTTCCACTTGGCTGATTCGGATCGCCATGAATGAGGCCTTAATGGCCATTCGGAAACGTCGCTCCGAAGATTCGCACCTTTGCTATGACGGCGATCCAAGCAGCGAATCCACTTTTCTTCAAAACCTCTGTGCCGGGGATTCCGCTCAGCCTGAAGCCTTGTACGTCGAGAGCGAAAATCGCCGGATACTCAGGGAAGCTATCGGCAGCCTTCGCGGAACGTTGCGAGTGGTCGTTTGCTTGTTGGGCTTGGAAGAACATCAAAGTAAGGACGCCGCAAAAATTCTGAATCTCTCGCAGTCTGCTGTGAAGACCCGCTTCTTGCGGGCACGTCAGGAATTGCGGGAGTGCCTTGGAGAACGAATTTAAGCATTAACATCAGACTTACACGTTTACCCTGGTTGGCCCTTCGCAAAGCGCACTGCTTGAGCTTCGTGCGGGAGAGGGTGGTTCATGGCCAACCCGACCCTACTTTTGCGTGAAAAGAACAGGCCTTGACTCCCCCTTGTTGTGTATAGTTGTGTATAATCGTGGTCCAGTGTAAGAAAATCCGCCGAATGCCTTCTTCGGCGCTCGTTAGCGAGTCTGGCCCCCAGCCCCAGCTTCAGGAGTGAAGCGTGAGAAATCTCCGCATTTTAATCGCAGATGACCACGACCTGATGCGCCGTGGGGTGAAAGCCCTCCTACAATCGCACGCGGGCTGGGAGATCTGCGGAGAAGCTCACACCGGCCGCGAAGCGGTCAACAAAGCCGAGGAATTGAAACCCGACGTTGTGATCTTGGACATAAGCATGCCGGACCTCAACGGTCTTGAAGCCGCTCGAAGAATCAGAAAGGTTTCTTCCAACTCGGAGATTTTGATCCTGTCGGTTCATTATTCCGATCAGTTGATTCGCGATATTCTTGAGGCCGGAGTCCGCGGCTACATCGTGAAATCCGATTCTGACAGGGATTTGGTGATCGCAGTCGAGACTCTCGCTAATCACAAGCCGTTTTTCACGCCCCGGGCCACCGAGGTGATTCTCGGTAATTTTAATAATGGTGGAGTACGCTCCGATCTCCCCGAATCCGTTCGTGACCGGCTCACCTCGCGCGAGCGCGAGATCGTTCAATTGCTGGCTGAGGGTAAGAGCAGCAAGGAAGTCGCCTCGTCACTGTGTATCAGCGTGAAAACGGCTGAGACGCACCGCGCTAACATTATGCGCAAACTTCAATTGCACACTGTAAGCGAGCTCGTCCGTTACGCTGTCCGAAACCAGATTATTGAACCTTAGATTGGAATTGGGTGGGCCCGAACTCTTCGCTGGTATCTACAGGGTTTCCCCGGCCTCTTCTCATTGCTCTACTGTATTGTACCCGGTGCGATCGTTTGGAATTCTGCCAGCGCGGAAAGATGTGCTCCGCCGATTCGGGGGAAGAAGACGGGAAGTCGAAGAGTCCTGAGAGATCAGGGCTAGAGGGCTGGGCCGGTTTTCCTCTTCTTCTTCCGCAATTTGCATCTGGTTCCTCCGTACGACTACTCCGAGACTGATCTTAGAGGCAGGTCAAACGAGAAGCGCCTGGCATCGAGGTTGAACGTTCGATGCCAGGCGCTTTTTGCCAGGGCTTTCTTGTGGATTAGACGGCTCTTCGACCCACCATCAGAAGTGCCACCCCTGCGACTAGCGCGACACCGCCAATGATGGGCGGCAACGGGATCGTTTTATGCTGCTCCGTGGTTGCTTCGAAAGATCCTACCTGCAGCACCTTCTTGTGCCTGGTGTAGGTGATCCCCTGAAACACCAGGGAGATCACACCGATAACAATCAGGATTAAGCCCGCGACAGCGCTACTTTTCATTTGTTATCCGCTTGACCGGTATACTCAAGCCCGTCGCATCAACCCGCCCAGCAGCGAGACCAGGAACAGCACAAGGAAGAGGAAGAACAAGACCTTGGCAACTCCCGTTGCTGCGGCCACGATGCCCCAAAAGCCGAATACGGCCGCAACGAGCGCGATAATAAAGAAAGCAAGTGCCCAGCGCAGCATACTTTCCTCCTCGGGATGCCGGAGGCTGAGGCCCCCAGCTCAGTCCCTTTGCAACCTATAACCGACCCATTTACACACGGACGCATGCCACGGACAATACATCCCTTTACGTAAAAACGCCTTGCGGCCACTGTATCCCAATTGCACCAAATTAAGGGATGTTTCTGGGATCGGCACTCCTCGCCAAGAAGCTGACAAAAGACGAACCCGCGACCCTCAGGGCCGCCGGGCGAAGAGGCACACCGCGCGAGCCGCGCGAGCGGCGGCACCGCGCAAGCGAATCCGCCTCACAAGCACTCCGACGCCCGGTACGTGATTCCCCGCGCGGGGGTCAATGGTCTGCCGTATTCCCGGCGAAACGCGTTCATGTTTCTTTAGTAGTGAAGCAAAACAGATTTCTAGCTAGAAGGAGCGGCCATGAACTGGGACCAAGTGGAAGGCAAGTGGAAGCAATACAAAGGTCAGATGAAGGAGAGGTGGGGAAGACTGACGGACGACGATTTCGATGTGATAAATGGCAAGCGCCAGCAGCTTGTCGGCAAGATTCAGGAACACTACGGCATTGCCCGTGAGGAAGCCGAAAAGCAAACCGACGAGTTCGTAGCGGGTTTGCGCGCCGCCGATGAAACAGCCGCCGCTCAGCAGAAAACACGTCGAGCTGGACACTCTTGATCCTCCGATCTCGTCACAAATCCTCGCCTGTTCTCGCCCTGCAAACCCCCTGATAGGGCCGTTCGAGATCCAAAAAATCAAACGGCCCCCCTTCCTTCCGGCGGCGTGCGGCTCGCGGTTCCGCGTTCGTGGTACTACACCCCAGCTAGGGGGTATTTGTCCCGCGCTTACAGCTTGTGCCGGATGGCACGGTTCGCGGACTAATCCTACGGTCGTGGCGAGGTGTCCCGGAGGCCATATTCAGACAAATGAAAGGAGCGCAAATGGCGATATTCGGAAAGATCGACCCGAATCCTCCCAGCCCGCACCACTACGATGAGCCCGGGCCCGACAGTCCTCGGGAGCCAGGCGATCAACCGGACCAAAAGCTGCGGCCCCGCGACGCTGGCAAATCTCGGCGCAACCGTGTGGAAGCGAAGCGACCGGCTGTCCGCGGAAGGCGCCGGCGAAGCGGTCGTAGCCGCTAGGAAAACGGAATCGGACCAAGCACGCATGAGAACCGAAGCTGCGAGATCCAGTTGGTTACGAGTAGCAGCCCACAACCAAAATCCACTCAGGGAGAAAATCACATGTCTGGAAAAAACACGGCGGTTTTTGGGATTTATCCGAACCGATCGGGAATCGAATACGCGCTGAGCGTCCTGAAAGATACGGGGTTCCGCAACACAGACGTTTCGGTCTTACTCCCAGAGAATCTGGGAACCAAGGACCTCGGCACCGAAAAAGCGACGAAAGCCCCCGAGGGGGCAACGGCCGGCGCCGCTTCCGGTGCAGCAATCGGCGGTGCGTTGGGATGGCTCGTAGGCGCCGGAGCACTTGCAATACCCGGTCTCGGCCCGTTTATCGCGGCGGGACCGATCGTAGCTGCACTCGCGGGCATTGGCGCGGGAGGGGCAGTGGGAGGATTCACAGGCGCCCTGATCGGCATGGGGATTCCGGAGTATGAGGCCAAGCGCTACGAAGGACGCGTCAGGTCTGGAGGCATCTTGCTTTCCATCCATTGTGACAGCAGTGAGTGGGCCAAAAAAGCAAAGGAAGTTCTTGCTGCCACGGGTGCCGACGACATTTCGTCCACGGGTGAAGCCGCCGCGGATTTTGGCAAGACGGATCGCCCGATGTCGCGTGGAGTGGGCGAGTAGAAACTACTCCACAAAAGGGGCCCTTCGCATTCGCCGAGGGCGGGTAAGCTCCTGCTGCTCCATGCAACTGATGTGTGCAGAAGATGCTGGCTGAAGCCCCGTCGTCACAAAATGCACTGAGGGCGTAGCGCGCGGCGCTGCGCCCTCACGAGCTGCAGAACCCAAACGAAGACCTTTGCTGAAGGCGGGTAAGTCTCCGCGGCACCCCACACGATTGAGGTGAGCAGAAAGATGCCGGGCTGAAGCCGCGGCGCTACAATAAATGCTCGAGGCCACTGCATGCATCATCTTTTAGGCGACACTCGCACCTTGCTGATCAATGGATCGGTTTTAGCAGGCGTCATTGTTCTCAGCTTGGTTCTGCACAAGGTTGCTTTCCTAATCGTCAAGCGCCTGTTCCGAAAACGAGGAGCGTTTCTTCAACATGCGCTGACTGCACGCGCCGAAACCCCCGCGAGATTCATTTTCCCTTTAATTGGTTTGGTTCTGACGCTTCCTTTCTTGCCGATCAGCTATAACGTACGCGTTTCGGTGGAGCGTGTTCTGGGCCTGGGCGTTATCGCCTGTGTGGGCTGGGCGGTTATCGTACTGGCGAACGTGATCAGCGACACGCTTTATGCCCGGTACTCGACCGACGTCGCGGATGATCTGATGGCCCGCCGCATCCGAACGCAGACCCAGGTGCTTCGCCGCATCGTGGTGATGGTTGTATTGTTTATCACCGCCGGGGTTATGTTGATGACCTTTCCGGAGGTTCGGCGCGTCGGCGTGAGCTTGCTCGCATCCGCCGGACTCGCCGGGTTGGTTGTCGGCGTCGCCGCCCGCTCCACCCTTTCCAGCCTGATCGCAGGAGTTCAAATAGCACTGACACAACCCATGCGGCTCGACGACACCGTTGTGGTGGAAGGAGAGTGGGGCTGGATCGAGGAAATTACTACCACCTATGTGGTGATCAAGGTTTGGGATTTACGACGATTGGTTGTTCCGCTCTCGTATTTCATAGACAAGCCCTTTCAGAACTGGACTCGGACCAGCGCCAATCTGCTGGGGGTTGTGCTGATCTATGCGGATTACCGACTTCCGGTCGATGAGGTGCGGGAAGAGCTTCACCGGCTGCTCGAAGCAACCGATCTGTGGGATAAGCAAGCTTGGGGGCTTCAAGTGACGGACGCGACCGATAAGACGATTGAAGTTCGCGCGCTGGTAAGCGCGGCGGACGGTTCTCGTCTCTGGGACTTGCGCTGCTACATCCGCGAAAAGCTAATTGCTTACATTGCGAACAAGTATCCCGACGCCCTGCCTCTCAACCGCCAGGACATCGTTCACAATGCGTCTGAGAATCAGCCAGGCAAGCCAAGTCCTCCAACCCAGAAGGCTAAATCCGCGCAGCGGGGCTAGCTTCGATGCGCTTTTTGCTTCTTAGCCGAATCTCGGCGAGAATATACGTGCATTCGCCGGGAGAAGGGCACTTCGTTCCTCGTCGGGCATTTCATGAGCCTTTCCATTTCGCAGGCATCCGATAGCGCGGACCTCGCATGGGCGCATCCGCTCGTCCGGGAATGGTTCGCATTGAAGTTTGGCACGCCTACTGAGCCGCAGGCGCAAGGCTGGCCCCACATCCTCGCGGACACAGACACGCTTATCTGCGCGCCGACGGGCTCCGGGAAAACACTTGCGGCGTTTTTGGCTTGCATCGACCGATTGGTGCGCAAGGCCGTGGCCGGCGAGCTTGATGACCGCACCGAAGTGCTCTACGTTTCTCCACTGAAAGCTCTCGGCAACGATATCCACAGAAATCTCGAAGAGCCGCTTGGCGAAATACTCGAACTGGCTCGCCAGCGCGGATTCCTGATGCCGGAAATTCGGTCCGCGGTGCGTACGGGCGATACGCTGATGCACGAACGCAGGGCGATGCTGAAGCGCCCGCCGCACATCCTGGTGACTACACCCGAATCGCTGTACATCCTGCTTACGGCGTCGAAGAGCCGCGAGATTCTCGCGAACGTAAAAACGGTGATCGTGGATGAGATTCACGCGGTGGCGCGCGATAAGCGAGGAGCGCATCTTGCGCTGTCTCTGGAGCGGCTCGATGCACTTAGCGGTGGGCGCATCACGCGAATCGGGCTCTCGGCGACGCAAAAGCCGATCGAGCTTGATCGCCGACTTTCTGGCAAGCGCGGGCCGGAGGCGTCCGCATATCGTGGAAGTGGCACGACGGGGCGGATTGGACCTCGCTGTGGAAGTGCCGGCAAGCGAACTGGGACCGGTCGCTTCCAATGAAATGTGGGAGGAAATTTACAAGCGCATTGCGGACCTGGCGCAGCAGCATCGCTCCACGCTTGTGTTTGTGAATACGCGGCGGCTGGCGGAGCGCGTTGCGCATAATCTAGCCGCACTGGTTGGCAACGATGCAGTCGCTTCGCATCATGGAAGCTTGTCTCGCCAAAGGCGGCTGGCGGTTGAAGGAAAACTGAAGGGCGGCGAAATACGCGTGCTCGTGGCGACCGCCTCGCTGGAACTTGGAATCGATATCGGAACCGTGGATCTGGTTTGCCAGATTGGTTCGCCTCGGTCCATTGCCGTGGCGCTGCAACGCGCGGGCCGCGCGGGCCATTGGCGAGGCGCGGTGCCGAAATGCCGATTCTTCGCTACCACGCGCGATGAACTGATCGAATGCGCCGCGCTGGTGCGTTCCATCCGCAGGGGAGAACTGGATCACATTCTGATTCCCGAATCGCCGATGGATATTTTGGCGCAGCAGATTGTGGCGGCGTGCGCGGCGGAAGACTGGAGCGAGGATGATTTATTCGCGATGGTCCGCCGCGCATATCCGTATCGAGAGCTGGCGCGAAAAGACTTCGATGAAATCGTCGGAATGCTTTCGGAGGGAATCGCCGCTCGGCGCGGACGTTACGGCGCGTACTTGCATCGCGATGGAGTGAATCATCGGCTGCGCGGGCGCCGAGGCAGCCGCCTAGCCGCAATCACCAGCGGAGGAGCGATTCCAGATAACGCTCTGTACACGGTCCGCGCGGAGCCGGAGGGTTTTACCGTTGGCACAGTGGATGAAGATTTCGCCGTCGAAAGCCTGCGCGGAGACATCATCCTTCTCGGAAACACATCATGGCGCATACGCCGCGTACAGGCGGGGCTGGTGCTGGTCGAGGATGCCAAGGGAGCGCCGCCCAATGTGCCTTTCTGGCGCGGTGAAGCGCCGTCGCGCACCGCGGAGCTTTCAGAGCAAGTGGCCGCAATCCGCGAGAACGTCAGCGCGCTGACGGATGGGCTGGCGCCCGATGCGGTTCGCGGGAACACGGGGCAGGGCTCGGCTGCGGTGGACTGGCTGCAACAGGAATGCGGCCTCGACCGGGCGGGCGCGGAACAGACCGTGGAATATATCGTGGCGGGCCGCGCTGTGTTGCGTGCGGTACCCAGCCAGCAAACGGTGATCGCGGAACGATTTTTCGATGAAAGCGGCGGCATGCAACTGGTAATTCACGCGCCCTTTGGAGGCCGAATCAACAAGGCGTGGGGACTGGCGCTGCGAAAACGCTTCTGCCGCTCGTTCAATTTCGAATTGCAGGCTGCCGCCACCGACAACGGACTGAATATTTCGCTCAGCGAGCAGCACAGTTTCCCTCTGGCGGACGTATTTCATTTCCTGCAGCCGGAATCGGTGGAGGAATTGCTGGAGCAAGCGGTATTGACTTCGCCGATTTTCACCACGCGCTGGCGGTGGGTGGCGGGGCGGGCGCTGGCGTTGCTGCGCTTCATGGGCGGGAAGAAAGTGCCGCCGCAAATTCAACGGATGCGGTCAGACGACCTTCTGGCGGCTGTTTTTCCTGAAGCGTTGGCGTGCCAGGAAAATATTTCGGGAGAGATTCAGATTCCCGATCATCCGCTGGTGCGAGAAACGATGAAGGATGCGCTTACCGAAGCGATGGACGTTGAGGGATTGAAGCGAGTGCTCGAGGCCATTCGAACGAAAGAAATACGATGCCTCGCCGTGGATACTCCCGTACCTTCGCAGTTCTCCCATGAAATTCTGAACGCGAATCCTTATGCATATTTGGACGATGCCCCGCTCGAGGAGCGGCGGGCGCGGGCCGTGGAGATGCGGCGCGCGTTGCCGGAAGCCGTTCTATCGGAGATCGGGCGCCTGGACCCGGCCGCGATCGCGGAAGTGCGGAAGGAAGCATGGCCGGATGTGCGCGACGCAGATGAACTTCATGATGTGCTGCAAACATTTGTGCTTCTGCCAGCGCAATTTCCGCAAGACAGTTCGCCGCTGGTGGAGTCCGCCAGCAAATCCATCCCGGAGTGGACAACGTTCTTCGATGAGCTTTCTGCCGCGGGCCGCGTGGCGCGCGCATTCACTGGAGATCGTGCTTACTGGGTTGCAGCGGAGAAGGCGGCGTCGTTCGCTAGCATTCTTCCAGAGGCGCGTTTTGATTCACCGCTTCCGATCTCGAGAAGCCGCCATCGTCCCGCGAAGATGCGGTTTTGGCGTGCGTGGCCGGCTGGATGGCGCATGTTGGACCTGTGACCGCGATGGACTTGAGTAATTTGTTGGGGCTTGAAGCCGGGGATGTGGAGAAAGCCTTTTTACGGCTGGAGGCCGGCGGTTCCATACTGCGAGGGCAATTCGCAAAGAGCGGTTCGACGGAATGGTGCGAACGGCGATTGCTGGCGCGCGTTCACCGTTTGACACTTGGCTCGCTGCGCAGCCAGATTCAGCCCCTTACCGCTGCCCAGTTCATGCGATGGCTGCTGCGCTGGCAACATTTGGCGCCTGGAACCCAGCTTCTGGGCGAGCATGGAACTTTCGAGGTCTTGCGGCAGCTTCAAGGCTTCGAAGCGCCCGCGAATGCTTGGGAGAGACAAATTCTCGGCCGAAGGATTGCCAATTACGATCCGCGCATTTTGGATCAGCTGTGCTTATCGGGAGCGGTGGGCTGGGGCCGCCTGTCTCCGCATCCGGCCACGATTGCGGAATACGCAACAGCGAATCGTCGCGTGATTCCCACGAGCGTCGCTCCGATCGCATTTTTCGTTCGTGAAGATTCCGAGTGGATGATCCAGCGCCACTCGTCCGATGGGCCGAGCGTGCCGCCGGGACTGAGCGAACCAGCGCGCGAAGCATTGAACTATTTGCGCCAGCGCGGCGCTTCATTTTTCGCCGATCTCGTTCGCGGTACCAAGAGATTGAAGTCGGAAGTTGAGGCCGCGCTGTGGGAACTGGTGGCCGCCGGACTGATTACCGCGGACGGTTTCGACAATATCCGCGCGCTGATCGATCCCAAGCGCCGCTCCGGACAAGGGCGCGGCCAGACGGCGCGGCCACGACACAGCGTTGGGCGGTGGTCGCTGCTGTATTCGGACGAGGCTCCTGAGCGCGCACAATTGGCTGAGGCGACTTGTTGGATGCTACTTCGTCGCTACGGCGTGGTGTTGCGGGAAATGACCGCGCGCGAAACGATTGCTCCACGCTGGCGTGAATTGCTGATCGCGTTTCGACGCCTCGAGGATCGCGGTCAAGTGCGAGGCGGACACTTCGTGAGCGGCTTTATGGGCGAGCAATTCGCGCTGCCCATTGCGGTGGAGTCTTTACGCGCGATGCGCACCGACTCTTTGGCGGGAGAGATACTGACAATCTCAGCTGCCGATCCATTAAACCTTACGGGCATTTTGCTGCCGGGCGACCGGATTTCATCGGTTTCGGGGAAAACGATTGCGCTGCGAGACGGCATATATTGCGAAGTTGACGAGGCTGCTGCCGGCTTTTCTGCCGGGTTAGCAGTGTAAGAACGACCCGCGGAAACCTACAGCTGTTATCCCCCTCTCCGTCAGTGAGATACCGTATGGACACCAAACGATACGGGGCGCGACACTACAGCGTCAATTTCAGATCCAGGGATGCAGTTGCTCCAAGGAGGGCTCGAGTGGGATCACTGAGAATTCTTGTGGCGGATGACCACGACTTGATGAGGCGCGGTATTAGGACGATTATCGCGTCGCGGAAGGATTGGGAAGTTTGCGGAGAGGCCGTCACCGGCTCGCAGGCCGTGGCCAAGGCGCAGGAGCTGAAGCCGGACATCGCCATTCTGGATATTTCCATGCCCGAGCTTAACGGCATTGAGGCTGCGAAGAGGATCCGGAAGATGTCAGATAAAACCGAAATTTTGGTACTTTCGGCGCACTATTCGGATCAGATTGTCCGAGACGTGATGGAGGCTGGCATACGCGGATACCTGGTGAAAACGGATTCCGGCCGTGACCTCTCGACAGCGCTTGACAATCTGGCTACCCACCGGCCGTTTTACACATCTTCAGTTTCCGAAATCATGGTCGATGGGTCGCGCCCAACCAGCAAGGCGCCGCTGAGCGCCAAGTCTCGCATCACTTCGCGGGAAAATGAAATCATCCAGCTGCTTGCGGAGGGAAAAACCAGTAAGGATATTGCCGTTTTTCTGAACATCAGCGTGAAGACAGTCGAAACGCACCGCGCCAATATCATGCGGAAACTTGAGCTGCACAGCGTCACGGAACTGGTGCGCTACGCAATCCGAAACAGCATCGTAGAGGCGTGAGGATCAGATCGAAGGGGAAGTATTAGCCGAGCACAACCCGCACAAGGTGGACTGCGCCATCATCGGCGAGAGGAATGTTCGCCGCTCCTGCCAAGAGCTTGCCATCCAGTTCCGTGAGGACCACACCGCGAGTTACTCCAGAGGGATTTTCGATGTGAATGTTATAAACCGACGAGTGATAACGGAACTTGACGGAGTAGCGAGCCCAATTCCTCGGAATGCACGGATCAATACCTAAAACCATGCCTCGCAGGCGAAAGCCGAGGATCCACTCCAAACCAGCGCGGTAGAGCCAACCGGCCGCACCGGTGTACCACGTCCAGCCGCCGCGTCCGACGTGGGGAGGCTCAGCATAAACGTCTCCTGCAACGACATAGGGCTCGACCTTGTATCGCTGAACGCCCGCGCGCGAGCCGGTGCGATTGATGGGGTTTAGGATACGGAAAAGCTCGTGGGCTTTGTCGCCGTCGCTCATCGCGGCAAAGGCGGTCAACGTCCAAACGGCGGCGTGCGTGTATTGGCCACCGTTTTCGCGAATGCCGGGCAAGTAACCCTTGATGTAGCCGGGGTTGTGGGGCGTGTGGTTAAAAGGTGGCGTCAAAAGAAGAACGAGATTATCGGTCTTCCGGACCAACAGGCGGTTCACTGCGGCCATAGCACGCGCTCCACGCGCGCGTTCCGCGGCTCCCGTCATGATGCCCCAGGATTGGGCAATAGAGTCGATACGGCATTCCTGGTCGGCAGCGGTACCTAGCGGAGTTCCGTCATCAAAGTAGGCGCGGCGATACCATTCGCCGTCCCATCCCTCACGCTCGAGCGCAGCCTTTAGTGCGCTGACGTGCAATCTCCAGGTTTCCGCGCGCTTGTGCTCCCCGCGGGCATCCGCCAGTTTGGAAAACTCCCAAAGAACAGAATGAAGAAAGAATCCGAGCCAGACGCTTTCTCCCTTTCCATTCTGTCCAACTTGATTCATTCCATCATTCCAATCACCGGTGCCCATCAATGGCAGGCCGTGGCTGCCGACAGACAAGCTGCGATCCAGAGCGCGGGCACAGTGTTCGAATAGGGTTGCGCTGGTTCCAGACTCGCGCGGCTCAAAATAGGATTCTTTCTGGCCGTCGGCGAGAAGAGGCCCTTCGATAAACGGAATGATTTCCTCGAGCACAGTCATGTCACCCGTGGCTTCAATAAAGTTGATGACCACGTAAGGAAGCCACAGCAGGTCATCCGACATTCGCGTGCGTATCCCGCGATCGGACGGCGGATGCCACCAGTGCTGAACATCCCCCTCGACGAATTGGTGGCGGGCTGCACGAAGCAAGTGCTCGCGGGCGACTGCTCGCTTGGCGACCGTGAGCGCCATTACATCCTGAAGCTGGTCGCGGAAACCATAAGCACCGCTAAGTTGATAGAATGCCGCACGAGCCCAAATGCGACAGGAGAGAGTCTGATAAAGGAGCCAGTGGTTTAGCAGCAAATCCAAACTGGGATCCGGCGTAGCCACTTGAACAGTGCCCAAAAGATCGTTCCAATAGCCCGTTACCTGGCCGAAGACTTTGTCAAGATCCGCGGCACGGTACCGGTCAAGCAACTCGCCAGCCTGTTTCTTGCTTTCGGCCTGGCCAAGGAAGAACTTGATTTCCACTCGAGCGCCGGGGCGAAGCTCGATCACCGTCTGAAGGGCGGCGCACGGATCGAGGCCGGCCCCCACTCTTCCAGAAAGCGGGCGCCCGGATTCGAGGGCTTCGGGCGATTCGTGCGCGCCATTGCGGCCAAGAAATTCGGTGCGATCCGCGGTAAGAGCCGTTTGACTGCCGGCCAGGTCGGCGAAAGCGATCCGGCCGCCGAAATCGCCGGCCCATGCGCTTCTCGCGAGAAGGGCACCGGTCCGCGCGTCCACCTGCGTCACGATGTGAGGAGCGGACGCACTCCGAGAGTCTCCCAAGACCCACTCCGCGTAGGCGGTGATGGAAATGCGGCGAGTGCGGCCCGATTCGTTCTGCAACGTGAGCCGCGATATCTTGACGGGATCTTCCAAGGGGACAAATTGCACCAAGTCAAGCAAGATGCCCCGCGAGCCATGGTGGAACCGGCTGTAGCCTTGGCCGTGACGTGAAACGTAGGTTGCATTTTCGTCGCGGATTGGAAGCGCGGTTGGAGTCCAAACCTCACCGGAGTGTTCATCTCGAAGATAAATGGCTTCGCCGGGAGAATCGGTGACGTGGTCGTTGGACCAGGGCGTAAGTTGATTCTCGTGACTGTTCCCGAACCACGTGAATCCCGATCCGGATTCGGAGACGGCAAACCCAAATTCCGGATTCGCAATCACATTGATCCAGGGTTCCGGGGTTCGGAGGCCTTCGCTTAGAACAACGATATACTCGCGGCCATCTTGTGTGAACCCCCCTAGACCATTGAAAAATTGAAGCTCCTGCTGAGGAAGGGGCACATCCATACGCCTGCCCGAGCGGGCAGCGCGATCAGGCGAAGGCAGTGAAGGCTGCTCTTGCTGTGCGCGTGCGATCTGATCCGATAAGGGGCCTCGCCGCGCAACAAGAACCACGCGCGCAGCGGCCTCAATCTGTTCGCGGACGTGCAAGGAAACCAAGTCGGCACGCAGAAGATATATTTTCCCGCTTGCTTCATTCGAATCCGGAGAAAGCCGCAATTGGCTGCCGCGAACCAGCGCCTCAAGAGAACCCTGGAGTTCCTGAAGATAGGACGAAGTCTTTTCGTTGATGATCACAACATCAGCGGACAACTGTCTCATGCGCCAGTACTCGTGCGCGCGCAAAAGCTGGCGAATCAAATCGAGGTCCTCGGCATCCTCGATGCGCGCCATGACGATGGGAAGATCACCCGAAATGCCCTGCGACCACAGGGCGTGTTTCTCTATCGTTGTACGTGACAGCGACATCTGGAGGCGGACGCAGAGAGCGGTCGGAATATAAGACCGCGTTCGCCAGTCGCTGGAACAGATGAGCCTCCTCCGACCCGATACCAAGATGGCGAAGTTGAACCTGCGATTGCGTCCAAGCGAGCGTACGTGTGCGGTCAACAGTTTTTGCATCCCGGTATTTATCGGCGACATCCAGCACCGCCTCGCGCGTAGAGCCGACAATAGTCGCAAAGGTCAGATGCACGGTCCTCCCGGGCGGGATTCGAACGGTGCGGCGCAGACTCATGATCGGATCAAGCACCGAGCCGACTGTATTTGACAACGGGCGGCCGTCCATAATCGATACGGGATTCCTCGCGGTACGATCACGTCCAATGAAGCGCACGCGGTCGGTTTCGTACTGAAGGTCTCCCACCGTTTCGCCACCGTCCACAACCAACAAATGGGCGGCCCAGACTGGGGTCTCATCATCAGAACGCTTCCGACGTGTAGCCAGCAGCGCACCGAGTTCGGATACAAATTCCGTCTCCACGAACAGGTTTGAAAATGCCGGGTGCGCCGCATCGGCGGCTTGAGTTGCGAGCGCAATCTCAGCAAAGGAGGTGACCTGAATATCGCGCGCACGAATTCCGCCATTTGAAATCGAAACACGCCGCAATTCCGCGTCGTCTTCGGACGAGACCATCACCTCGACAGATGTGGTGATCGAACGGTCTCGTCGCACGAATTCCGCGTGGTCCTCGTGGAAGATAGCTTCACAAAAATCGGGCTCGACGGCAGCGGGCTGATATCCAGCCGACCAAACCCCAGCGGTGTACTCATCGCGGAGGTAGAGATAAGTTCCCCAGCAATCTCGAGTTACGTCTTCTCGCCATCGCGTAATCGCAATGTCTTTCCAGCGACTGTAGCCAGATCCCACCGCGGTGAGCATTACCACGTAGCGACCGTTTGATAGCAGTGTGGTTCGCGGAGGAGCACTTTGGGGATCCTTGAAGCGGCGAGCTGTAACAGGCAGAAGGTCGCGCACGTAGGGACCGGACGAGACCTCTTCGGCTCGCGGCATCGTCACCAGGACATCCCTGGGCGTTCGTTCCTGCAAGAGGAGTTCGGAGGCCTGGACGATGGGTTGCGAATGAAACTTACGCCGCATCACGCCTGCGTCAACGACGTTGTCGAGCGCAACAATAGACATCCCCTGGTGATGAGCCATATAGGTGCGCACAACCACGACCTGCTCACCTTCCGGCAAGCGAGAGGGGGTGTAGTCCAAGGCCTCGTAAAATCCATACGTGCCCTGGCCTCCCGCACGGGCAAGGCGTTCGAAATTTCTGACTGCAGCTATCGGCTCGATCATTGCGGCAAGCGCCGTGGCATAGGGGGCTATCACCAGGTCTTCATTGAGGCCGCGCTTCAATCCGAGTCCCGGTACACCGAAGCCCGAGTAGTGATAGACCAACTCAATGGTCCGCGCGGAAAAAGCCGATTCCGACATTCCCCATGGCACGCCGTGCTCTGAGCCGTACTCAATCTGCCGAAGCACAATTTGGTGGTATGTCTGGCTGAGAAGGCTGTTCGCCGGCGACGGCATAATGATCGCGGGCATCAAATATTCAAACATCGATCCAGACCAGGAGACGAGCGCCGATCCGCGGCCTACTTGTGTGAGAGGGCGACCTAGCTTGAACCAGTGCGACGCGGGGATGTCGCCTTTGGCAATGGCGATAAAGCTGGCCAGTCGCGCCTCCGAAGCGAGTAGATCGTAAAAGTTCTCGTCGAGAGTTCCTTCGGAGAGGCGGTATCCGATGGAGAGCAACTTGCGATCGGGATCAAACAGGAATCCAAAGTCCATCGCATAGAACATGCTCTCTGAAGTGGCGGCAATGGTCTGGAGGCGAGTACGCAGAGCCGCAGCATCAGTGGAGGCTTCTTTCAGCGCCTGAATAAGGACTTCTATTTGCTCCAACCGGTCCTTTTGAGAGGACGCCTCATGGACCAGATGGTCACGCAAATCTGCAAGTTCGGTAGCGGCCGCCACGAATCGCTCAGGAGCGTCGGCAAGGGTGCTGTCATTCCGGAAGAATGCTGCGATCTCCGTCCATTCGGCTGGTCTAAGCGAACCGTTCGCGGCGATGCTTAGCGGATTTCCATCACTGAGTCGCAGCCAAGGAAGCAATACCCTTGCATCGCGCAAATGGCTGTCGATAGCTGCTTTCGCCGCCTGAGCCCAAGTTTGCAACTCGGAATCGGCATCCGCCCGGAGCTCTTCGGCCAGCGCCTGCGCCATGTCAGTAACCGTTTGAGCCCTCCGAAACAGTTCCAGAATTCGGGCTCCCCAATCCGCAGCATCTCCAGAAAATGGCCGCGTCGAATCGGCGAGTGCGCTCACGGCATCGCGGAGCTGCTTCGGCGTGACGGCGTGAAGCCGGGACGTGTCGCCGAGCTTATCCAGAGCCTCACGCAAAAGAGCGATCGCATCCTGGACGCCTTCTAAGATGCTCGGTTCGACCGCAGGTTGTTGAATCAGCTGGCGGCAGGCGGCTGCAAGAGTGATGAGATCTCCAGCCAAGTTACCGCTATCCACAGATGAAACGTATTTCGGTTCGAGGGGCCTAAGACTCAGCGTCTCGTACCAATTGCACAAGTGACCCCGGAACTTTTCAAGGCCAGCGATTGTTTGCAGGGTGCCTTCGATACGATCAGCCATTTCCTGCGTACCCAGCCAGCCGAAATCGCGCGCCGACACGGTTGCCAGAAGATAGAGACCGATATTTGTCGGAGAAGTGCGGTGGGCGACGACTGGCTTCGGATCCTCTTGAAAATTATCAGGCGCCAGCCAATGGTCTTCCGAGGTAGTAAAGGTCTCGAAGAAGCGCCATGTACGGCGTGCAATCATGCGCAACATCCGGGTATCGGCGGCGGATAGAGTCTCGTCTTCAGCCTGCTTCGGTGAAAGACTGATCCAATGAGCTACAGCAGGCGCCGAAACCCACAACAGCACAAATGGAATCGCAATGGGCACCGCCTGCCGATGTCCGAACCACACCGCTATTAGAGCCGCCACGGCTAAGGCGATTCCGCCGGACATTCGTTGGAAACTGCCGTAGATGTCCAGATCGATTCCATGTTTAGCCTGCGCCGCCGTTACCCACTCCAGTAAATTTTTGTGAGTGATGAACAGGCGGAAAAGCGTCCGCAAAATCGCGTCCGACATGAGCCAAGCTTGGTACGCCATGAACGTCAGTGCGAGGCCCGCCTGAGACAGGCCGAGCAAGAGATCGGAAGCGAGGTCGCGGAAGTAACTGCGGTTGGATGCCCCACTGTTTAGCCGCGGGTTGAGTCCGGCGAGGAAAGGAATCAAGGGGGGAATCACAATTGTGGCCAGAATGAATCTGATCCAGAACCAAGGGGACTGTCCCAGCGTGAGCCAACTCACCAGGAATACCAGGAAGATGCACGGGGCCAGCAAGGAGCGGCGCAGGTTGTCCAACATCTTCCATCGGCCAATCACCGGAATCCTGTACTTGCGGCCGTCGCTTAGACGATTGCTCCAGCCAAGAATCCAGGGCAACAGCTGCCAATCTCCCCGCGCCCAGCGATGCTGTCGGGCGGCGGATGCCTCGTAGTGGGACGGGAAATCGTCAAAAAGCTCAATGTCACTAACAAGAGCCGCGCGGGCAAAGATTCCTTCGAAAAGGTCGTGGCTCAGGACTACGTTCTCCCGAACTTTGCCTGCCAGGGCGGCCTCGAAGGCATCAATGTCATAGATCCCTTTACCCGTGTAGGAGCCTTCGTGAAATAAGTCTTGGTACACATCCGAGATCGCCGAGGAATACGGGTCAATCCCGCTAGGACCGGAAAACACTCGCTGGAAAATCGAGCCGCGATGGTCCATCGGCAAGCAAGGAGTAACTCTCGGCTGGATAATTCCGTAACCCGCAATTACGCGACTCTGTTTGCGGCTAAACGTTGGGCGATTGAGAGGATGGGCAATGGCGCCAACCAGCCGCGCAGCTGTGTCGCGCGGCAAACGGGTATCCCCGTCCAAAGTGATGACGTAGCGAACACCGGCGATCGGTTCGACGGCGTGCCCGGCCACAGGAACGAAGGTCGTGTTTGTGGCTCCACGAAGCAACATGTTCAACTCGTGGAGTTTTCCGCGCTTGCGTTCCCATCCCATCCACTTTTGTTCCGATTCGTTCCAGACGCGTCTTCTGTGAAATAAAAGGAAGCGGCTGCCGCCCTCTTTAGCCGGACCATAACGCTTGTTGAGATTCGCGATGCAGTCGGCGGCCGCCGCCAAAAGCTCCTGATCATTGGGAAGGGTTTCCGTGGGCGAATCAACCCAATCGGAAAGCAGGGCAAAACGAAGATCGCCATCCTGGTTTGCCAAGTAATGAATTTCGAGCTGATGGATCTGCTCGGCAATCCCACTGGTCGAACCTAGAAGACTCGGAATCACGATAATCGTCCGAAGATCCGCTGGAACACCGTTGGCGAATTCGAGCCGGGGTAACGTTCGCGGCTTGAACAGGTTGGTTACGAGCCTATTGATCACCGCAATTGCCAGCTCGGAAGCGGGAATCACAGTGAGCACAACCAAAAGGATAATGTCGGGAATACGCAGGCCCAGCTGTAGAGAACGAGCCACTGGAAAGACCAGAATCGCGGCGGTAAAGAGCGCGATCGTCCCTAGGTAGCCGCGCACCGCAGAGCGCATATACCAACGAAGAAAAGCGCGCCTTTTGGACACGCGGAATCCAATTTCACGTTCGAAAGCGGCGCGCCCCTGCGCAATGAGGTAGTAGCCTGGATCTGAGAACGTCTGGGGCTGATGATCATGATCTGCACCTGAGACCCCCGCTTCTTTCGCGTGCCCCACGACGAGCTCCGCAATTTCGAGCTCGGAGCGTTTCGAGCCCCGGGAAAGATCTTCGATTGCATGCCTATAGGCATCTCGCGTCTCGAAATCCATCTCGCCAAAATTGCTTCCATTGCAGAGGGTCTGGTCTATCAGGCTGATGCTTTCGAAAAAAGTGTGCCAATCGAATGCCGAAGTCCAGCGCATGCTGGTGATAACGTTGCGCACCGTCACGCTCATCGCTGCTTGTTGCTGGTGTTCGGCGCGGACAATGTCGTCCGCGGTTGTACCCTGCGCCGCCAGGCGTTCGTCAAGCCACAGCAGAATGGGACCGACCTTCGGGTCCAGGTCTCGCAAGCGCTGAATCAATTGAACCGCAAAGGCCCGGTCGAGAGGCTTCTTCTCAAACTGACGGAGGGCTGCGGCAGGCGATAGGGCGGATTGGCCTCCCGCGCCCAAAAGCGCGTCGGCCAGTTGGTCCGCTTGGTGGCGTGCCTGGCGGCTGAAAACGATTCGACCGGCTAGTCTGCGCAGATTTTCCACCAGCACAATTCGCAAGGTGATGGCGACGGCCCAAAGCTCACCCATTGAAAGAGGCTGGACGCGCTGATATGCATTTATGAAGCGACGCAAAACATGAGGATCGAGCCGGCTATCTGTGTGAGCTACGAACGCCCACGCGATGCCGTAGACCCGCGGGTATCCCGCCAAATGCCCCGAAGCCAGCTTAGGCAATCGGCGATAATAGCCGATGGGCAAGTCATCGCGAATCTCCCGAAGCTGGTCCTCAACGATATAAAAGTTTTCCACCAGCCATTGCTCGGCTGGCGTTATGACTTGTTCACGTTGGAGGGCCCGGGCGGTCGCGCGGTAATATTCGACAAGCGAACGCGCATTCTCCTCTGTGCGCTCAATGAGAGACGGGCCGCCCTCGGCCGCGCGCGCTACTGTTTGGGCAGCGGCAAGGCTCTCTGCGTGCTGCTCTAAGCGATCAGCGCTGAATAACTCCGCAACAATAGGCTCTTCGATTTCGACGAACATGTTCGGAGCCGGAGCCGGTGGTGCAGAAACCATTCGTTTTCCTCGTGGACACGCCTCCTAAGCCTTGCGCTCGGCTGAGATCGAGGCTAACCATCTCCGCGAAGTACTGGCGCTAGGCCTTAACGGAAGCTCGCTTACATCTTATTATTTCGGGCCTGAAAAAACCTTACCAAAGGCGGGGAGAAAACGGCGGACATTTTCTGGGCGAAGAACTAGGCTTCGTTTTCCAAGTTTCGGGTGTCACATGGCCCGCTGCGGACCGGGACCAGATCCGATGCTCTTCGGATGAGCATCCCTCGACGACATGCTGAGTCGCCGCACCGACACGGTGGAATGGAGTATTCGTTCCAGATCGGCCTTGCGATAGGGGTAACAGATATAGTCAAAGGCTCGGATGTTCAGGGCTGCAAGGTAATCACGGTATTCCTCAGAGCAGCCGGGGCCGCATAGCACAATCACAGGTATCTCACTGGGTTGGCGCCTTAATTGCCGCACCACGTCCCTATAGGTGCCATCCACAAGCCAAAAGCCACAGAAGCAAGCGGATATCGTTTCCCTCGAAAGCGCAAGGCGGAGCTCTTCAAGCCTGGTCACCGGTACCGCCTTTACGTTGTAGCTATCCAAGAGCCCAGACATGCTGGCGCGGATGTCTGGATCCACGGTCGCCAGCAATATTGTGGCCTCAGCGCCCGTGCTCCCCATGGTTATGTTTTTGGATAGGTCTCTGACGTTGCTGTGTTCTTTTGTTCCACTCGGCTCGTAAGCTAAGGAGGCCATGCTAGTTAGCCTTTCCGATCCTTACAGGATTTTCGGGGCCTAAGAACTGCGAAGGCTTACATTTCAACGGATAACGTGTTTCGCTTCCGCGAGCAATACAGCAATTTCTTTATCGCACTGAGGGAATTCATGTAGACGGCTCCCGGTTGCGGGAAGGGGATGGGTTTGGACCATCCCCTCCATTTCGCGGCAACAATCGATTCGTCACCAACGTAACCGCCACCGTGAAGCTCTATCGAGTGCTGC
This sequence comes from uncultured Acidobacteriota bacterium, assembly GCA_963723845.1. GTDB lineage: Bacteria > Acidobacteriota > Terriglobia > Acidiferrales > UBA7541 > Palsa-295. The sequence goes on along the minus strand of CAVRSO010000075.1, from coordinate 43,827 downwards.
CGGCCTTGGCGGTCCGGTGCTTCGGCCGCTCTTCTTCTTCAGTCAGTACCCCGGCTCGTGGTTTGGTTTGCTTCCTCATTTATGCTCTCGGAGAGGTCGGTCAGCTTCTGATCGGTTTCCTTTTCTTCATTGAGCGTCCGCTCCAGCAGATTTGCTGCCTCGGTTTCGCCTAAAGTCGTCGCATAGGCATGTACGGACCCGTAGCCCGCAATCTCGTAGTGCTCAACTCGCTGTGCTGCCGAAATGATCGCCGCGTCCATTGCCGCTCCCTCATAGCCTTCAGAGAGTACCTCGGCGCCCTCCGCGACGATTCCTTCCATGCCCTTGCATTTCTTACCCTTGATTGACTCGCCGAGCGCTTGGAATATCTGCTCAAGCCTGCGGGCGTGCCCTTTGGTTTGTTCGAGATGCTCCTCAAATCCCTGGCGCAGATCTTCGGAGGTGGCTGCCTTGGCCATCTTAGGCAAAGCCTTGATCAGCTGTTGCTCGGCGTTGTACAAGTCTCTTAACTCATCCACATAAACATCCTTCAGGGTAGTCGCTTTCATTAAAGCCTCCGTTTTTGGCGGGCACGGGTCTCTCAAACCCAGCCTCGCTGAACACTAGAGCTAAAAACACTAGGGCCGCCATTCCCGCGCGGCAATCAAGCGAAGCCTGTAACGCGCCGCAGTGTTTTCGGGTAGTTCTAGGTCGGTCATCCATTCGCGGACAGCCTGTAAAGTTCGCGCAGTTCCTACAGCTTAATTCCGAGCGCGATACAAGTGGCTTAGGATGGCGGTCCGTTTTCTGATGCGAGACGCTGCAAACCGGAATCGACGGCGAAGTACGAAATCTTTTTCGAGGAGCAGAAGATGCCAACGGGCAAACATCTTCGTCGGGTTAGCAATAAAGAGCAGAGGGAATACGAACACATTAAGGAAAACGCGCAACGGTCAGGCCGGTACGGCAAGAGAGCCAAGGAAGTGGCCGCTCGGACCGTTTTGAAGCATCACCGACAGGAGGGACACAAGAAGGGGAAATAGTCGTCTTCATCCAAGCATCTTCGAACCTCGGCGACTTCCACCGTTTGAAAAGTGCCATCTCACGAATCCGGAGGTTAGAAATGGCCACGACTCCCAAAGCAGTCCGAACGAGATACCATGCACTCGAGAAAGAATTGTCGGCTCAGCGGGATGCTCTGCTCGCACGCTTCAGCGAACAGCGATCCGAAGCTTTCGTTGAACACGAACCCGATGACGAGTGCGCCGAGGCTAACCGCAATTTGGCGAGACATCTCATCCTTACCAATCTGGATCGGGAAAGGCGCACTCTTCAGGATATCGATGTCGCCCTCGAAAGAATGAAGGCGGGCCGATACGGTCAGTGCGAAGTCTGCGGGACCATTATTCCCGATGCTCGCCTTCGCGCGTTGCCATGGACTCGATTCTGCGTTCACTGTGCCGAACGTTCCGCTTCCGCATGAGTAGAGACGCCTATGTCGGATCCTGGATGCTAGACCATGTTTTTCGTTAACCGAAGTTGACCGTACCGCTCGGGGACCGGTCTACAATGAATCGGGAGGTTTTTGCCTATGGGTAAGAATCCTCAACCAAAGGTCCCTGTCCCCGAAGGGACCATTTCCACCGAGGTTGAGGAAAAACAAGTTGAAGAACGCGTCGCCATAGGCGCTCACGTTGTCTACGAAACGATCCGCCGCGAAGGCGAAGAGGAGTTGGCTCGACCGGCCGCCGCATTGGCTTGGTCGGGCCTTGCCGCTGGACTCTCCATGGGTTTTTCTTTCCTCGCGGAAGCCCTGATTCAGAATCGCCTGCCAGAGCGGCCCTGGGCTCACCTCATTTCTCGTCTAGGATATAGCGTTGGCTTTCTAATCGTAGTCCTAGGGCGTCAGCAGCTCTTCACGGAAAATACTCTTACAGTTATCTTGCCGCTTCTTCTCCGCAAGAAAATAACGGTGCTGATAAGTGTGCTCCGGCTATGGGCAATCGTGCTGACCGCCAACCTGGTGGGAACATTCGTGTTCGCATTTTGCGTCGCGCACATCGCCGTTTTCGATCACTCGGTTCAACAAACGCTCACTCAAATCGGCGCCGCTCATTTGGGAGTTGGTTTTGGGATAGTTCTGGTTCGCGCGATTTTCGCGGGATGGCTAATCGCATTGATGGTGTGGCTTCTGCCGGCGGCGGAACACTCCCGCCTCAGTATAGTAATTATTCTGACTTACATAATTGGCTTGGGTGGATTCAACCACGTCATTGCAGGTTCGACGACGGTGTTCTTCTTGGTGGCCATAGGATACATTTCGTGGAAGGTCTACGCCGTGAATTTCTTTTTTCCCGACGCTGTTGGGAAATATTATAGGAGGCGTCTCGCTGGTCGCGGCGCTTGGGCATGGCCAGGTAGTCGGAGGCAAAGAGACCTAGATAGGAATCAGCCTCCGAGCAATCACGTCGACCATCGCCCGCCGAGCTTTCTAATGAATTCGTCCCTTGCATCCAGCATGTCCGCAGCGGCAATCCAGGTCCGGCGTTTTTTCCATCGCTTCGCACGCTGCGCTGCAATATTTCCCGCCAGTGGTCGTACATGAACAATTGGGATGCGCGCACTTTTCGGGTTTTTCGGCCATCGTAGTTCCCCTAGAATCAAATTTCAGCGGTCGGATATATGCGTTATGCCCTTCTCACTAAACCGGCGACAAGCGAGACGGCAAACAGAATTAGGAAAATGTAGAAAAGCAGCTTCGCGATTCCAGCAGCAGCAACCATGATTCCCGCAAACCCAAATATTCCCGCCACGATCGCCACGATCAGAAAAATCACAGCCCATCTCAACATAGAGCCTCCTTAAGGCCTCGACTTATGCTTCTTTTACCTTGCTGTAGACGCGTTCGCCGACGCTCGCCGCTCCCTTTAACTGGTCCGCAACTTCACCCATGGTTTCTCGTACGCGCTTGCTAGCATGTCGCCCGGTTGCGACGGCATCGTCGACGACATCTCGCACGCCGCCTGCCAGGTATTCACGTGTCTCTTCGCCGGATTGCGGCGCCAACAGTAGCCCTAGAGCGGCTCCGACACCGACACCTACGGCAAAGCCTAGCGCCGTGAACGAAAATTGATTTCTACGCATTCTTTACCTCCGTTCGAAAAATCTCTCGGGATGATCGTGGCCGATACCGTGTTCCTGAACTCCACTCTCTTCTTCATATACAGGCTATGTTTAGCCCGAGTCCACACCATAGGGTGAAGTATTGATATACAGGTAGGATATCTCAGTGTTTACGATAGAGCGCCCCGCCCTTAAATTACATGCTTCGGAGTATTGGCCGCCCCGCTGTCATAGACCTAGCATTGCGTAAAGCTACTTCACGGCTCAATCTCGATTTGAAGGAGCACCTTATGTCGAAACAGGCCCTTGTGATCTCATTGTTAGCTGCATTGGTCATTCTCCCGGCAATTACGTCCGCGTCGGATCGGGAAGACGACGTCAAGCGTATTGACAAATCTGCTCGGGTATTTACGGAAATAATGAATACCCCGGACAAAGGCATCCCGAACGAGCTTCTCGAAACTGCAAAATGCATCGCGATTATTCCCGGCGAGCTGAAGTTCGCCTTAATCCTGGGTGGCAACTATGGCCGCGGCATTGCCACGTGCCACACAGACCAGGGATGGAGCGCGCCGATGTTTGTGGCCGTCAGCGGCGGCAGCGTTGGATATCAAATCGGAGGTTCATCTACGGATATCATCATGCTGTTCATGAATGATCACGCGCTGCAGAATCTTCTGGGCGACAAATTTAGGCTAGGCGCCGACGCGTCGGTTGCTGCCGGACCCGTAGGCCGTCACGCGGCCGCTGCAACCGACTTGAAACTAAGGGCGGAGGTCCTCAGTTATTCTCGCTCTCACGGCGTGTTTGCTGGAGTCAGTCTCAACGGCGCCGAAGTGCGGACGGACAAGAGTGGCGATCGGGCCATGTACGGCGACGACGTTACCCACCGTCAGATCCTCGACGGAAAGGTACCAGTGCCTCCTGCTGCTGAGGCCCTGATTCGGCAAATCAATGCTTCTGTGATGGAAGCGAAAGCCCATTAATCGTCGAACCGACTGAAAGGGCGGCTCACTTCCGCCACCCTTTCACGGTTCCCGCCCTGTTCACCGCTTCAACACCAGCCAAAAATTGAATTCATTGGCCATTCTCACCGAGGCAAGCTCCATTACTAGATAGAAATTGCGGGATCGCGCAAAAACGGCCGTGGTTCAAATACGACGCTCTTACGTAACCCGTCCAATTGCTAGTACTTCCACGACTTTTTGCATGGCAACCGACGTGCTTCCCATGGGCGTGTTTACCGCATCCGGCGGGCTGGTGAGATGAGAGAAGCCGTTCAAACCGTCAGTAGCGTCGATTCCAAACAGCTCCCGTCTCCCGCGCCAAAATGGCGAGAACGTCTCGCCGCTCTGAGGAGAGTTCCACCTATTTTCAAGATGGTGTGGACCTGTGCTCCCGGCGTGGTGCTGGCCAGCTTGGCCACCCGGCTGTTTGTTTCAGTTGTACCTCTCGCCCTTTTGGAAGTCACCAGGTTCATCATCGATGCCATAGATAACCACATCTGGCACCACACGGCGCTTCCGGGGAGCTTCTGGTGGTTCGTCGTACTCGAGTTTGTTCTCGCGAGCATGACCACCAGTCTCGGCCGGGTAATCGACTTTTGCGATACCGTCCTCGCGGATAAATTCACCAAAAACATCAGCACCCTCACGATGGAACATGCCTCGCGCCTGGACCTCACCCGCTATGAGGATCCGCTCTTCTACGACAAAATGGAGCGCGCTCGTGTTCAGGGCACGGACCGTGTCGTCCTCATCCAGATGACCGGCCGCCTGGTGCAAGAAGTCGCCACCACTATCAGCTTTGCTGCTGGTCTCCTCTCCTTTTCGCCCTGGCTGTTCGTTTTCTTGATTGTTTGCGTTGTGCCCGCTTTTCTCGGTGAAACCCATTTCGCGTTTTTGGGTTACTCCCTGAATTTTGAGCAGACCCCGGCCAAGCGCCAGATGGAATACCTGCGCATCCTGGGCGGCAGCCGTGAGAGTGCCAAGGAGCTCAAGCTATTTGGCCTCGGACCATTTCTCGTGCAGCGCTATAAAGGCCTCTCCGATAAGCTCCACCTTCAGAATGTGAGCCTCGCCAAGCGCAAGCTGTTCTTCGGCACACTTCTCACCTGTCTTGGGACGCTCGGCTACTACGGCGCATACGGTTACGTAATTTATATGGCCGTTACCGGAACACTGACCCTCGGTAAATTGACGTTGCTTGCCGGAGCCATTGCGGGCGCCAGCACGAACATCCAAGCCGTCTTTTCCACGTTTTCCGGCATTGCCGACCAGTCGCTCTTCCTCACGGATTTGGTTGAATTCTTCGCCGTGCAGCCGAAGATACTTTCTAAGCCCGGGGCTTTTTTGGCTCCGCGCCCGATAACCCAGGGAATCGAATTTCGCAACGTCTCGTTCGCGTATCCCGGCAATCGCCGCCGCGTTCTTTCCAACATCAACCTGCGGCTAGACCCCGGAGAGCGAATCGCACTCGTCGGCGCCAATGGACAGGGCAAAACAACCGTCGTCAAGCTGCTCACGCGCTTGTACGATCCGACCGAAGGCCAAATACTCTTGGACGGTATCGATCTTCGCGAGTACGACCTCGACGATCTCTGGCGCGAAATCGGCGTCATCTTCCAGGACTTCATGCACTATGAGATGACTGCATCCGAAAACATCGCTGTCGGCCGCATCGAAGACGCCAACAATCCATTCCGGATCCGCGCCGCCGCGATGAAGAGTTTTGCCGAGAACGTCATCCACAAACTCCCCAAGGGTTACGATCAACTTCTCGGTTGCCGGTTCGAGGGCGGAGTCGACCTCTCGGGCGGCGAGTGGCAGAAAATAGCCTTGGCGCGCGCTCACTTGCGCGATGCTCAATTGCTGATTTTGGACGAGCCAACCGCGGCCCTTGACGCGCATGCCGAGCACGAAGTCTTTAAGCACTTTACCGAACTCACTTCTGGCAAAATGGCCTTGTTGATTTCGCACCGGATGTCTACGGTCCGCATGGCGGACCGCATCCTCGTGATGGAGAATGGCGGAATTGCCGAGCAAGGCCCGCATGAGCAGCTCGTCAAGCACGGCGGTATCTACGCCGAAATGTTTGAACTCCAAGCGGCAAGCTATCGGTAGTTCGCCCGCCACTTTGCACAACCGCAACTTCCTATCTTCGCGGAGCCTTCCGTGATACTCGACCAACGCTTCTTGGCCCGCGCGTTCGTGGCGTCGCTCTGCCTCACCCTGGTTTGTCTACCGTCGCGAACGCTAGCCGAACCAGGCCGCCAGCAATCCTCAACTCAAACCGAAACAATTGAAGTTGATCCCTCCGCTCCCAGTCATCCCTTTCCTCATTATTGGGAGAAGATGTTCGGCTCCGGCCGGGCCATCCTGAGTTTGCGGGATAGCTATCGCCGGGATCTGCGGCAGGTCGAAGCAGGCCACGGGTTTTGAATACGTCCGCTTCCACGCGATCCTCGATGACGAAGTCGGCCTGTACGATGAAGATGCCGCTGGCCACCCCATCTACAACTTTTCCTATGTGGATCAGATCTATGACGGCTTGCTCGAGAATGGCGTTCGCCCGTTCGTCGAGTTAAGCTTCATGCCCAAGAAGCTGGCTGCGAAGCAGGCTGTTCAAGCTTTTTGGTACGCGCCGGTCGTATCCCCGCCCAAGGACTTGAATCGCTGGGGCGATCTGATTTCTCAACTCGCTCGCCACCTGATCGAGCGGTATGGCATTGACGAAGTCTCTCAGTGGTATTTCGAAGTGTGGAATGAGCCGAACCTCGATTTCTGGGCTGGCGATCCGAAAGAGGCTACTTACTATCAGCTTTACGATGTCACTGCTCAGGCTTTGAAAAAAGTGGATTCCCGCCTTCGCGTCGGCGGGCCTTCCACAGCTCAAGCCGCCTGGGTCGACCGGTTCCTCCGCCACTGCGCCGCGAATCATATTCCCGTCGATTTCGTTTCCAGTCACGTTTACGCCAACGATTCGGCGCATGATGTCTTCGGCACAAATGAATCGATTCCGCGGACCCAAATGGTCTGCCGCGCCATTCACAAGGTCCACGATCAGGTGGCCGCGTCGACGCTCCCATCTCTGCCCATCATTTGGAGCGAGTACAACGCGAGCTACAAAAATGAACCGGATGTCACCGATTCGATCTTTATGGGTCCTTGGTTAGCGGACACGATCCGGCAGTGCGACGGCCTCGTCGATATGCTTTCTTACTGGGCTTTTTCGGATGTGTTTGAGGAGCAAGGTATTGTGAAGGAGCCGTTTTACGGAGGATTCGGGCTGCTAGCTGAAGACGATCTCCCGAAGCCCTCCTTCAACGCTTTCAAACTCCTGCATCGCCTCGGTGATCGGCGGCTTGATGAAGCCTCCCAGTCAGCTCTGGTCACCCGCGGCGCGGACGGCCATCTCGTGATCGCGATTTGGAACGAATCGCTGCCCGATCAAGCAGGCGAATCCAAAACCATCGTCCTTCATGTAAAGGGTCTGAACGGCCGCCGCCAGGCAGCTATTTACCGCGTGGACTCGACGCACGGCTCTCTGATGAGCGCGTACGCCTCAATGGGAAAGCCGATCAGTCCGACTCAGAAGCAAATCGCCCAGCTTCGACGCGCTGCCGAAATGCCCCCTCCGGAAAACCAAGCCTTCCATCACGGGGAAATCAGACTAATTCTCCCGCCCAAGGGCCTGGCTCTGATCGAACTCAAATAGTGAAGTCTGAATCGCAACGCACTTACAAGGCTTTGGAAACGGGAGCAGGTGAAGGATGGACATTCGGCACAAAGCCGGCTCGTTCCATGCCGCGTCGCGCTTCCCGGTTCTTCATAAACGTCTCCCAGACGAAACCGGTGCGCGCATTTTCAGCCATCAGCATGGTGATCCCTAGGTCGATCCCAATCACGTCAGTGTCATACCAGTCCGTCAAAGGATTAAACGCATCCACGAATCCGTATCGAGTCCATGCGCGCTTTCCGTACTTGTTCTTGATTGTTTGCAGCACTTGCAGGCACTCCTGAGGCAAGAACGGCAGTGATCCTCCCGAAGCGCATGGGACCACCGTTCCATCGATCGGACCGGTCGCCGGCGGTCCGCCCCACACCACGTAGCCCCTTGACGAATCCGAAGCCGTGATTCCCCAAAGATTTTCGCTGTAATCGGGAAACTGTGACGCCAAATCAATGCAGAACTGTCGATGCACCTGCGTGGCCGTAATCGAGTTTTGAAAATAATCCGTATACTTGTCGTGCTTGTTCCGGAAATCGAACCACGCCTGCGAATATTGGTGAACGAAAAGCGGCGCGAACGAGCTGTAATATCGCACCCCCTTGTATTCGAAGAGCTGGCGCTTCCACGCATCCCAGGTTTCCACCGGCAGCAAAGAGGAAGTCGACCCCAGTCCGAGCAAATACATCATCATCATTTCGCTGTAATCGTCCCAGCGATACTGCAGGAACCCCGTCTCCGGCCTCCAGCCATGCGGCAGCAGCTTCGTGTCTTCCGAGAGCCAGCTCCAATCGACACGGTTAAAGATCATCGCCGCCAGCTCGGAAATTTCCGAATGCTCGAAATACGCTCCGCAGGTCAGCACTCCGCACAGTAAAATTGCCGTGTCGATCGACGAAACCTCCGAATCCCACAGCCTTTCGCCCGTATTTACGTTCGCCCAGTGATAAAAGAACCCGCGGTGGTTTGGCAGCTTCTTCCACATAAAGCGCAACGCAGTCAGGGCGCGTCCTCGCGCTTCGTTATGCGGACACGTAACCGCGCTTGTCCCCGATGCACAGCGCCGTAAGACCAAAGCCGAGCGAGGCGATGCTTCCCAAGTCGCTCTTATCCGGTGTTATCGCATTGCAGCGGTCCCGGACAACCCCCGTATCCGGGTTCATCTGTTCCCAAAAGAACCGAAAATGGGCGCTCTCCAGGTCTTCGAGAAACGCCTCATCCACTTGATAGAACGGACTGTTGCCCGTTCCCAGGTTTGGCGCCGTTGGATTCGCTTGGCGCCAACCGGCCGCCAGCGACAGCGGAGACGACAAGAGGTACGGAGCGCACACCCCCGCCTTAACCCCTTGCTTCAGCAGGCTCCTGCGTGTCAGCCTTCTAGGAAAGCGGTATCCCGAATTCATCTCGCGCAATGATTATATTCATTCCTTGGAAGCTGATGAAAGCCTCATCGTCAACAATGAATCCATGCGCACACTCCCTGGCCCCTCAAGCAAAGACCTGCTGTCCTTGCCGCGACATTCCGCGATAGAAGAGTTGGAATTTACTTGGACTTCGATTGGTCCACCTGCGCTTGTGCCGAGCCCGCGTTCTGCTTGCATTGATCCTGCAAGACTCCCGCCATCTGGCTGCATCCGCGAAAAGCGGCCGCCGCTTCGCTATGGCGATTCAAGTTTTGCAGGTCGACCCCCAGAACGAATAGATCGGTCGGATCCTGGATTGGGTTGCCCGTCGTAGATTGTTCGAGCTCGCTTGCCGAATGCGCGTAGTCCTCGCGGCGGAAATAGACGAGGCCCAGCGCACTGTGCGCTTGAAACGTTCTTTTGGTTTTGGCAGCCGCAAACTGCTCGTCAGTCAAGCCCGCTGGCTTGGGCAACTTGGCCAGAACCTCGATGGCATGCTTCGCGTATGTTTCCGCTGTGTTCAGTTCCTGATCGGCGTTCGGATCGCTGGGATTGTAAAGGTGCGGTATCGTCCAGCCGACCGTTGTAAGAACGTCCACATCGTCGGGCTGCAATGCCAGCGCGGCGCCGGCGGATTGATAGCAATCCTTCCAATCCTGCTGCGCGCGGTAAACATCCACCAAGCCGGCGTCCACTCGCTCCGCCAGCACGCTCTTCGGGTACCTCTTCAGAAACTCGTTTGCGAGTTGGATTTTTTTGGCAGGTTCTTGCTGCTTGGAAAATTTCTGGTACGCGGCCGCCTCGTCCCTCTCGGCCTGATGGCCGAAGGTTCCATATTGCAACTGGTCGTTCATCGTGCCGCCCGATTGCCCGATTTGAGTCTGGTTAGGAACGCCTGACCCCGCCTGGCCTCCAGGCAATTGCCCATTTGCGGGTGGGACCGAGATCAGAGCAAGGACGGCAACCGCCGCGAACCCTGTAACTCGCGAAGCTCTTCTTGCCGATAAAACGCCCATAAGTTTTCTCCCTGCTCTCTTCTTCCGCGGCACTTGCGAATTGTTATCATCCGCTGCATCGTCAGTCAAGTATCAGAACTTGCAGCTCCGCATTAGCCGCAATCCCTGTCACATCGTCATCCTGAGCGGAGTTGCGCGCGCCTTTGCTTTTCCGCGGTTTGTGCGGGCGCGCAACGCAGTCGAAGGACCCCTCTTCGATTTACCAATCGCGGAATCGTACATCCAAGAGAGGTCCCTTTGTCTCCGCAGCGGGCGCCTCTCCCCTCTACGGCCGAACACGCCGCCCCAGCGCCCGCAAAGGTTGGATCATAGACCTCATCGTCCGCATCCCCATGCGTCAACTCCGAAATAAACTTCAATATGTTCTTTTGGCGAAGCTTTCTGCATAACCGGATCAGCGATATCTGTTCGCGTCCGTCGAGCGCCCGCATCAGCGCCTTCACTAGCTTGATGTGCCTCGGCAACACACTCCTGATGTACCACTCACCTGTCTGCGTCAGGCTGACCACCACAATTCGCTTACCCTTCCTCGGCTGTGCCCGTCTGGCCTTGGACAAACGGCTCGCTCTCATCCCCGCCGGAGGAAGCCTCACCGGCGTTCGCCGCACCCATCCGCGTCGCTCCAAGCTCGCCACGACCACGTTCAAATTCTGCGGGTCCAAACCGCGCCCCCGCGCCGCCAGTGACATGCTTGTCCCGCCCTCGCGAAGCAACATCTCCATCAGACGAAATCCCGCCATCGTCAGGTCAAACGACGCGAGCGCCCCGCGCACCTGCCCCGCAAACCAATCCGCCGTGTCCAGCAAATCGAAACCCGCGAGCAACGCTCGCGCCGCCTTGTCCTTCTGCGTAGCCCGGAGTCCCATACCCGAAAATCCTAGCGCAAAGCCCGCCCGCAGTGTTTTCGGGTTTGGTGTAAAGATTTGAACGTAGCGCCGGGTTCTTTAGCCCGGCCCCTTCTTCGCCGTGGGGTTGTCGGCGCGCATAGGGACCCGCGGCGCAGCACTTTTCCAAGGCGGCGTCCATTCCGCGACTGCGGTAGCCTTCAACATTCTTTGACCCACTAAGGTGAATGATCCGAGAAAAGGATACGCCGCTGGCGTTGGGCACAGGCCCTTTCGGACAGGATTCAACCAGATGTACCACGCGACGCGGTCGGCGGAATCACGACCGCGCAGAATGTGGTCGTAATATTTGAATTGCCAGAGCGGGCGATGCGTCGTGCGGACGAATTCTGATGCCGTTCTCTGTTTGAACGACATGACGAATTTCAGCAAGTCGCTGGTTTCCGAGGCACCCGCCGCGAGGATGTGCACATGATCCGGCATGACGCAGTAGGCGTGAAGGAAGAATTGGCAGGCGGCAGCGTGGTGCCGCAGTTCGTCAATGAGCCAGCGCGCGACGCGGGCGTTGGCGCCGAGACGTCGCCGATGGTGGAAACAAAGAGTGACGAAATAGAGTTGTTGTCCCAAATATCGTTCTGCGGAAAGACGGATGTTTTTGTGCAGGGATTCGGACATGGACGCGACGCAAACCCAAGGCGCCAGGCTGAAGAACCCGGCGCTACGTCTAAACCTAAACGCCAACCCGCGCAATGCGCAGAAGTACGGACGCCGTTTTTGCAGTAGGTTTGAACGTAGGGCCGGGTCCTTCAGCCCGGCCTCTTCTGAAGGTTTGAACGTAGCGCCGGGTCCTTTAGCCCGGCATCTTTGCTGTGAGGTTATCCGGGCACCGCTATGACCCTCGGGCGCGCGGCAGCCGGCTTCAATGCCCGCAACCCGGAGGTCAAACGGGGGAAACACCTCTTTTGCCCACTAAGCCTGCTTAAGCGAGTAAAGTCCATGCCCGCTTTTGCCGCGTCTGAAGTTCGCTTTTTTGCGGTAGGTGTGAACGTAGCGCCGGGTTCTTCAGCCCGGCATCTTCGCCGTGACGTTATGCACGCACACCTGTGAGAGCCTCCCGGAGCTCCCTAGGGCCGCGAGAAACTGCTTAGTGGGACGTCAATTTGGCGCCTAGAAGCGTGGCGCTAGTTCAAATCTAAATGCAAAGGGCGGCCAATTGGCCGCCCTCTTTGTGCCGGGTTGAAGCACCCGGCGCTACATTTAAACCTACGTCCAAACCCTCGGACGAGGCGTTTAGTACATGCCGCCCATGCCGCCGCCACCGGGCATACCGCCGCCCCCAGCGCCAGCGCCCTTCTTCTCGTCTTCCTTGATGTCGGCCACCAGAGCTTCGGTGGTGAGCATCAGGCCGGCAATTGAAGCGGCATTCTGCAGCGCGAGACGCGTGACCTTAGCCGGATCGATTACGCCCGCCTTCACCAGGTCGCCATACTCGGAGGTATCGGCGTTGAAGCCGAAGTTGTCGTCCTTCGATTCGCGGATGCGGCCGACGATCACCGCTCCCTCTTCGCCCGCGTTGTGCGCGATTTGCCGCATGGGCTCTTCGAGAGCGCGCTTCACGATGTTGACGCCAATCGCCTCATCCTCGTGCAGCTTGAGCTTTTCGAGCGCCGCGATGCAGCGAACCAGCGCCACGCCGCCGCCGGGAACAATTCCTTCCTCGACAGCCGCGCGTGTTGCGTGCATGGCGTCTTCGACGCGAGCCTTCTTTTCCTTCAGCTCCGTCTCGGTTGCCGCGCCCACCTTGATCACCGCAACTCCGCCGACAAGCTTCGCCAACCGCTCTTGCAGCTTCTCCTTGTCGTAATCGGACGTGGTGTCTTCCACCTGAGTGCGAATCTGCCGGACGCGGCCTTCGATCTCGCTGGCCTTGCCGCCGCCTTCGACGATCGTGGTGTTGTCCTTGTCGATGGTGATTTTCTTCGCGCGGCCGAGGTCCTCCACCTTCACGTTCTCGAGCTTGATCCCGAGATCTTCCGTGATGGCCTTGCCGCCCGTAAGCGTGGCGATGTCCTCGAGCATTGCCTTGCGGCGGTCGCCAAAGCCAGGAGCCTTGACGGCGGCGCACTGCAGCGTGCCGCGGAGTTTGTTGACGACCAGCGTTGCGAGCGCTTCGCCCTCAACATCCTCTGCCACGATCAACAGGGGCTTGCCCATCTTCGCGATCTGCTCGAGCAAGGGAAGCAAATCCTTCATCGAGCTGATTTTCTTTTCGTGGATCAGGATGCGAACATCCTCAAGCGCGCACTCCATCCGCTCCGGATCGGTGACGAAGTAAGGAGAAAGGTAGCCGCGGTCGAACTGCATTCCTTCGACCACTTCCAGCGTCGTCTCCATCGTCTTCGATTCCTCAACGGTGATGACGCCGTCCTTGCCCACCTTCTTCATCGCCTCGGCAATGATTGAGCCGATCTGCTTGTCGTTGTTGGCGCTGATCGTGCCGACTTGCGCGATCATGTCGCCCTTCACGTCCTTGTGGAACTTCTTGATTTCCTCAACCGCCACTTCCACGGCCTTTTCGATGCCGCGCTTCAGGGCTGTTGGGCTCGCGCCTGCCGCTACCGTCTTCACGCCTTCGCGGAAGATGGCCTGCGCCAGCACGGTTGCCGTCGTGGTGCCGTCTCCGGCCACGTCGGACGTCTTGGACGCGACTTCCCGCACCATCTGCGCGCCCATGTTCTCGAGCGAATCCTGCAGCTCGATTTCCTTCGCTACCGTCACGCCGTCCTTGGTGATAATCGGCGCGCCGAACTTCTTTTCAATTACCGCGTTGCGCCCCTTGGGGCCCAGCGTAATCTTCACGGCGTCCGCTAGTGCATTCACGCCGCGCAGAATCGCCTGGCGCGAACCTTCACCAGTTACGATTTGCTTTGCCATATCTTCTATCTCCTCTTTCGCTTTTAGATCTTTGGAATGTGTGTCCCCGGCCCGCCTCAGCGGACTTTCGAGGAAGTTACCGTTTGCCGCCGCCGGCCGCTTTGGCCGCGCCGCCGATCTTCGCGAGGATTTCGTCTTCCTTCAGAATCATGTATTCCTCGTCGTCGATCTTTATGTCGTTCCCGCTATATTTGCCGAAAAGGATGCGATCGCCCACTTTCACGTCCAGCGCGATGCGCTTGCCTTCTTCGTTGATTTTGCCGGCGCCTACGGCGATCACTTCGCCCTCTTGCGGCTTTTCTTTAGCCGTGTCGGGGATGATGATGCCGCCCTTTACGCTCTCTTTCTCTTCGAGCCGCCGGACCAACACGCGGTCGTGCAGCGGCGTAATGTTGACAGCCATTTGTGCAATTCCTCCGATGGTTTGCTTGTTTGTGCCGGGTGGAGACGATTAGCACTCTCCATTGGCGAGTGCTAATATAGCAGAGATCGCTCTGCTGGCAACAGGAAAATCCATTTTTAGGCGAGTTTTAATCGGGCCTTAACCTTCCTCGTAAGCTACAGATACCAGTAAGGTTATTCCTGCTCCAGCCTATCTCCTTGTTCCGCATTGAGTTACAAACCTGCCCAAGATAGAATCCTCGCCAAAGGGGCAACATGGCCGTTCAGATCGGCAGTTTCATACTGGCCGGTGGGGTCAGTTCGCGCATGAAGCGTGACAAGGCCTTGTTGGAAGTTGGCGGGGAACCACTGCTCATTCGAACCGCTCGGCTGCTCGAATCCGTGGTTGGCGCGCCCTCGGTGATCGGCGATCCCGCCACATACGAATCCTTCGCGCTGCCGGTGATTGCCGACGATTGGCCGGGCGCCGGCCCTCTTGGCGGCATCGCGACGGCCCTGCGCGCGTCCACCGCGTCGTGGAATCTGGTGGTGGCTTGCGATTTGCCGTATCTCACCGCGGAGTGGCTGCGCTTTCTGGTCGCGCGCGCCGTTGCTTCCACCGTGGACGCCGTGCTTCCGATGAACGCGCGCGGCGCCGAGCCACTTTGCGCGATGTATCACAAACGCGGCGAGCCTGCGATTCGCGCCGCCCTGGAAAGCGGCATTCGCAAAGTCACTGATGGCTTGCAAAACATCCGAGTGGAAACCATCGCTCCCGCTGAATGGAAAGCCTTTGATTCAGAAGGGTTGCTGTTCAAGAATATGAACCTGCCGCGAGATTATCAGGAAGCTGCTGCCCGATTGGGCGCGCCCGCGGAGCCTGGCAAAAAATGAGCGGCCATTACCTCGAATTTCAAAACGTATCGAAGGCGTTCGACGACAACGTGGTGTTGAAAGACGTGAGTTTTTTCGTCGATCGCGCCGAGACGGCCGTCATCATGGGACGCAGCGGCGTGGGCAAATCCGTTTCTCTGAAACTGCTGCTCGGTTTTCTGACGCCGGATGCGGGCCGCATTATCGTGGGCGGTGAAGACGTCACCGATTTCACCGAGGAACAATTTGAAAAGGTTCGTCGCTGCACAACGATGGTCTTTCAGTCGGGCGCTCTTTTCGACTCGATCACCGTGGCGGAAAACGTCGCCTTCCCGATGCTGAGCCGCGACCATAAGAGCCAACAGGAGGTCGATCGGCGCGTGAAGGAACTTCTCACAATGCTCGAGGTTTCGGAATTCGCCGACCGCCTCCCCTCCGATCTCAGCACGGGCGCCAAGCGTGCGGTAGCTATTGCACGGGCATTGGCGGAGAATCCCGAGGCGATTCTTTATGACGAGCCGACCACTATGGTCGATCCGCTGATGGCCGGCCACATTAGCGATTTGATCGTGAAGCTCAAGGAAACTCTGCACAAAACCTCGGTCGTGGTCACGCACGATACGCACCTGGCAAAAAAGTTAGCCGACCGCGTGATCTTCCTTCAGGATGGCGGCGTGAAGTTTTTCGGTACTTGGCCTGAACTCGAAGCGTCCCAAGATCCCTTCCTGCGGAATTTCTTGCTCGAGGACCAACTGATTCCCGCGCTGGACGAGACCGCGTGACCGATCAAGCCGCAATTCCAGCGGATCCAAAGAAACAGCTTCGTCGGGTGATGGGTTTCTGGGACGTTCTGCTCTTCAATATCGCAGCCATTCTTGGCCCACGCTGGATCGCCGCCGCCGCTCATAACGGCACTTCTTCCATCAGTCTGTGGGCGCTTGCTGCGGCGCTCTTTTTCCTCCCGACCGCGATGATCGTTGCCGAATTGTCCACGCGCTTTCCTCATGAGGGAGGCCTCTACGTTTGGTCCAAGGAGGCATTCGGGGAATTTCACGGCTTCGTTGCCGGCTGGACGTATTGGATCTACACGTTCTTCTATTTTCCGGGGCTCCTGGTGGCCAGCGTCGCGATGGCTGCTTACATGGGAGGCAGCGGCACCGCGCATTTCGCTGAAAGCCGCACATTCCTCATGACCGGCTCTTTCCTCATGTTGTTTGCGGCCGTGTTTCTGAACATCATCGGCCTCAACATCGGAAAATGGCTGCAGAACGCGGGCGGTGTGGGCACCTACATTCCTCTGCTCATGCTCATCGGCATAGGAGCGTATGCCTGGCATGCGCACGGGTCCGTCACCCACTTCACGCGATCCAATGTCCGGCCCGTGTGGGACTGGGGCACCGTGAATTTCTGGCCGCAGATTGCGTTCGCCTTCACCGGGCTGGAATTGTGTTCGATGATGAGCGAGGAAGTTCGCGATCCTCAGAAAGCGTTTCCGCGCGCTATCCTGGGCTCCGGATTTTTGATCGCCCTCGCCTACATTGCCGGCACATTCGCGGTGCTCGCGATCCTGCCTGCGGGATCAGTTGATCCGAAGAGCGGCGTGTTTCAAGCGATCACTTCTGCGTCGACGAGCTTCGGGATCCCTCTCTTCGGCATCATCGCGGCCTTCCTAGTGCTGTTCGGCAATGCAGGCGGCGTCGGAAGCACCGTCGCGGGCGTGGCGAGGATACCGTTCGTCGTCGGAATCGATCGCTACATGCCGGCGGCGTTCGGCAAGATTCATCCGAAGTGGAAGACTCCCTGGGTATCGATCCTCGTTCAAGCCGGAATTTCGTGTGTAATCCTACTGTTGATTCAGATCAATGAAACAGCGAACAATGCCTACCAGATCTTCGTAGACGCCGGCACTATCCTCTATTTCATTCCCTTCCTTTATATGTATGCCGCGGCCATCAAGCTTTCTTACCGCTCGGACCGCGCCAAGAATTCGAATGCCGCGCTGATTCCCGGAGGGAAAGCCGGAGTTTGGTTGATGGGTCTGCTGGGAATTGCCGTGGTCGCGGGCGGAATCGCGCTGTCCTTCATTCCACCCGCCGAAGCCACGAACAAATGGCTTTTCGAAGGGAAACTGATTGGTGGAACTGCTGGCGGGATGCTGCTGGGCCTGATTCTCTTCGTTCGTGGTGCGCGCGCCAAGGCACGCGAAGCTGCGTATCGCGCATTGAATCGCCCACCGAACTAAAACCTATCTCATAGATGC
This sequence comes from uncultured Acidobacteriota bacterium, assembly GCA_963723845.1. GTDB lineage: Bacteria > Acidobacteriota > Terriglobia > Acidiferrales > UBA7541 > Palsa-295. The sequence continues at coordinate 26,285 of CAVRSO010000075.1, read as the reverse complement.
GTTTTGGCCGCTTTGCTCCTCCTGGGCATAACTTCCGTGTTGCCCGGTGAATTCGATAGGTCGATGCAACACCATCTAAAAGGTCTGCTGTTTAAGGATGGTGTTTATGACCCAGAGGAAACGATCGAGGCTTTCTCCCACGCAAGAAACTGATGTATGGAAGCGGTGGAAGGCCGGGCAGTCGTTGCATGCGATCGGTCGCGTATTTGGCAAGCCGCATACTTCCATTCGCCATCTATTGTTGCCTCGGGGAGGGATTCCTCCAGCAGTGCGCCGTCGCTCCCGACTAGCCCTGACGCGGTCTGATCGAGAGGACATCTCGCGAGGGATCGCATCCGGTTCATCGATTCGTGAGATAGCTAGACATCTGGATCGAGCAGCTTCGACGGTGGGCCGAGAAGTCACACGCCATGGTGGCCGTCCCGCCTATCGAGCCCATGAAGCCGATGACCAAGCCTGGGAGTCGGCCTTGCGGCCCAAGAGGTGCCTTCTTGCCCTGCACCGGAGGTTGCGAGAGGTCGTTGCGAGTAAACTGGTCCTGGAATGGTCGCCTGAGCAGATATCCGGGTGGCTGAAGACCCGGTATCCCGATGACCCGAGCATGCGAGTGTCCCACGAAACCATTTACCGCAGCCTGTTCATCCAAGCGCGTGGAGTGTTGAAGAAAGAGCTGATGGATCACCTGCGAACCAAGCGGCGCATGCGCCGCTCGCGGCACTCTCGTATCTTCAAAGATGCGCGCGGTCAAATCGCAGACGCCATCTCGATTAGGGAAAGACCTGCTGAAGTTGAGGACCGCGCTGTCCCTGGTCATTGGGAGGGCGATCTCCTGAGCGGCTCGAAGAACAGTCACATGGTGACCTTGGTGGAAAGGCATTCACGTTTTGCCATGCTGATTAAAGTGCCCAACAAGGACACAGCAGTGGTGGTGACGGCATTGAGTCGGCATATTCGTAAACTCCCCGCTGCCCTGCGGCGCTCGCTGACGTGGGATCGCGGACTGGAGATGGCGAAACACAAGGACTTTACGGTAGCTACGGATGTGCAAGTCTACTTCTGCGATCCGCAAAGTCCCTGGCAGCGTGGCACGAACGAAAACACCAACCTACTTTTGCGGCAATACTTCCCGCGGGGAACCGACCTGTCTGGCTATTCTCAAGCGCAGCTCAACCAGGTCGCGTTGCGCCTAAATCAACGCCCGAGAAAAACGCTAGGCTTCCAGACTCCCGCGAGTAAACTGCACGCAAGTGTTGCGTCGACCGTCTGAGCCGGCACCGTTTATCAGGACTTGGGCTAGATTTGCCTTCGTTGACTTGCCTCCTGGCTCAACCTAAGATGAGCGCCTAATGACGGATTTCTCGCCCCTTATCGGACAGACCATCTCGCACTACAAGGTACTCGGGATGTTGGGTGGCGGCGGCATGGGCGTCGTCTACGAGGCCGAGGACCTGAAGCTGCGCCGCCATGTCGCGATGAAGTTCCTGCCCCAAGAGTTGGAGAATGATCCCTCTGCTCGCGAACGCTTCCAACAGGAAGCCTTCGCCGCCTCGGCGCTCAATCACCCGAATATCTGCACGATTTACGAGATCAACGAAGTGAACGGTCAGCACTTCATCGCTATGGAGTTGCTGCAAGGGCAGACGCTCAAACACCTGATCAGAGGCAACCCGCTCGATGTCGAAGAGGTCCTGGACTTGGGAGTGCAGGTGGCCGATGCGCTGGACGCAACGCACGCGCAGGGCATCGTGCATCGCGACATGAAGCCCGCCAACATCTTTGTCACCAAGCGGGGACACGCGAAAATCCTAGATTTTGGCCTAGCGAAACTGACGATCCAGCCGAGGCCGATCCCGGAGTCGGCTGCGTCAGCAGCGTCCACGGCGACGACGGAAGTTACTGAGATACACCTGACCAGCCCCGGCACGGCGGTGGGAACGGTGGCCTATATGTCTCCCGAGCAAGCGCGGGGAAGGGACTTGGACGCGCGAACCGACCTATTCTCGTTTGGCGTCGTTCTGTACGAAATGGCCACCGGTTCGCTGCCCTTCCGTGGCGATACGTCCGCTGTCATTTTCGAGGCGATCCTGAACCGCGCTCCTGTATCTCCGGTTCGGTTGAACCCGGACCTCTCACTCGAGCTGAGCGGATTATCCACAAGACCTTGGAGAAGGACCGAGAACTGCGCTACCAGTCCGCCAGTGAATTGCGCGCCGACCTCAAGCGCCTTAAGCGCGACACGGATTCGGGAAGGTCCGCCACCGCAGTATCTGTGGGGAGTGCTGGATTTAGCAGGAGCGCCAGGGACATTCGGCCTTCCGGCTGCGACGGTCGTCTCCAACCCGCGCCGGCCTAGATGGAAAGGGTGGGCAATCGCTGTCGGCGGGTCTCAGTCTCGTCGTGATCGCGCTGCTCGTTTATTTTGAATCTCGCCCTCTCCCTCTACCTAAAGTATCAGGCTATGTCCCGGTCACTCACGACGGTAATCTAAAGATCCTCGTCGGGACGGACGGGGCACGACTCTACTTTAACGAGTTCGCCGCTGCCGGACTTGGCATCGCGCAGGTGTCCGGCTCCGGCGGTGAAGTGGCGCGTGTCCCGGTTCCCGCGACCATGACACTGCTTGCCGTTTCTCCAGATGGGGGCAACACTGCTCGTCGCGAACATCGGAACGGTCATTGTGCAATAGGCTTCCATGAGCAGCGTCGTGGAGCGAGGCCGGCAATCCTCCTCAACTTCTCCGCGGTGGGGCGCCGACTCAAAACAAAATTCGCTTGCTCGCGGACGCAACGGCGGAGACACCGATGACGCGTGTGATCCTGGCAGCCCTCGTCTTGGGCGTGACCGCGTGTGCGAACACGAACAAGCCGACCGACACCGGCTCGATGGCGTACCCAGCGCCTGTAACTGGGAGCGGCATGTCCGTTCCCGGACGCCAAGTTCCGGTAACCACAGGCGGAATGGCCATCCAGCAGCCCGGCTCCCCGATGGAGCGCCAGGCACCCACCGAGCGGGATACCGCGCTCATGTCTGGTCCCGCCGGGAGCGGCGGGACCACGGGACGGATTGAGGGAAGTCTTGGACGCTTCCACCCGGCGGGTGCACAAACTCGCGTGGCATGCCGCACCATGAAGGTCGAGACACACGGCACCGGCAGCCTCGGCTTCCAGGTCAGGCCCAGCGTAAGCTCGCTGTAAAGGAAGCCGGTAAAACTCCTGCATGACGGCCGACTACTCAGCCTCGCTTTGATCGCCAGTTCCTCGATCGATCCACTCCGCCACGAACCGACGGACGTCGTCTGTCGAGATCCGCGGGTAATGAATTCGATACAGTGTGATGCAGGCCTGGACGGCATATACGTCGCTGGTGCCAAGCTTGCAGAGTTCGAGATAGGCGGTGACGACGGCGCGCTCGAAGCCACAGCTGGTCCGGTTATCTTGGCAACGCATATACGTCTCCCAAAGTCGGTCTGCCCTTATGAACCTCCGATAGCAGCCGTTTATTCCCGTAACTTCCCGGTCATGTAATATGGGCGTTGAGTTGAGCTGACGCGACCTGTATCGCGATGCCTGTCCAAGCCCCGACTCCTGCGTCCGCCAGGTTGAACGCTTGGGCCAACTACCTCGAAAATAAGAATCCGTTGATCCTGCGATCAGGACGAAGCGGCATCGCTGCCGCCCGCGCATGATCCACACTCTCCTCTGGCGGAGGATTGCTGACAAATCGACCTGAGCAGGCCGCCGATGTAGACCAGCCGAAGGCGGCCGGCATGGCCCCAGTCAAGCCCCCGGTCCCAGTTCCAGGGTCCACTTCACGCCACTTTGCATATCTTTATCGAACCTGTCTGAACCCGGGGGCTCCCTTAATTAATGGCGCTGCTCGTCATCAGGCACCTGTCCAGTTGGACAGCTCCTCCGTTCCGGCCTCCCACGCATCCTTTGACGTTCGATATCGTTCTGGCGAACGCATGGCGCATCTATCGCTCCCTTCGTCCATTATCTCCCATCGGTAAGGTCTGAGCGGGTTCGATGAGGACGTGACGACAACGCGGAACCGCGACATTCCGCGCGATGGAGTGTGCAGGGTTTCGGTATGGGACATTACTCGACCACACGCATATGCGGACCCGGGCCGCTCGGGCGCTGGCTGTCGTCCAGGGAATCGATGTGTTGGTCTTGCTTAACCCACGCCTCGGCCGCCTCTTTGGAGGTAAAGCCAAGCGTCGTCTGCGTGATCCCGCCGGGACGGATGATCTCGACCTTGTAGTCAGGCCCGGCTGGGAAAACGCGGTATGCCACCTCGGTCATGCGAGACAGCATACCCGGTCCGTCGCCCAGACCCCAAGCATGGCCGATTAGGCCAGGGCCGTAGTTCTGCGATTAGAAAGGACAGAAATGGCGAAAGACAGTGCGGCGGACTTGCTACCGCGGGACGAACGCGAGAAATAGCAGTGAGCACCGTGCTCGTGGTCGACGATGAGTTCGCATTGTCGAGCCGATCGTCGATGTCCTGACGGACGAAGGGCACCGGTCGTGATCGCATCCAACGGCCGACAGGGGCTCGAGGCGCTGGCGAGGGAGCGCCCCTCCTTTGCGTTCTTGGACTACGTGATGCCCGTTCTGGACGGTGCGGGCATGCTGGGTGGCATGGCCGAGGACGCGACCTTCAACGGCGTTCCGGTCGTGATGATGAGTTCGCGGAACGGTGCCGAGGTTATTCCGCCTTCATGCGCAAACCATTCAGAATAGCCGAGGGCACGTCTGTGCGGCCGAGACCTGTCGGACATTTCCATGACGGTGGGATGGAGGTGCCGATCGCCATGGGTTCGGCGGAGGCCATCAACTTCCAGCCGACCGGAGGCGGCAAGGCCGCGATCACGGGCGACTTTGTCCTGACTGCTCAGGAGGTGAACCCGGTGCTCCGAACCTTGCGCGAAAGCGGGATCGAGGTGGCCGCCCTGCACAACCACATGCTGGACGACCAGCCGCGGTTGTTCTTCATGCATTTCTGGGCGAATGACGATGCAACGAAGCCTGCGCGAGGCGTGCGAGCGGCACTCGACAAGATCAACGTGGCGAGAAGCTGACCCGGGATGGTATGCCCCAGTGGGTAAAGCCGCCCTCTGCTTCCTGATTGCAGCCCTCTTGGGCCTGCGGCCTGGCAGCAGCCAGGGAGCGGAGTCCGGCGCCCCTCTGGTTCTGGAGCAAACGATTCCGCTCACCGGCGTTGCTGGACGCATTGACCACATGGCCGTCGACCTGGCGCGCAAGCGCCTGATCGTCGCGGAACTCGGGAACGGCTCTGTCGACGCGACGGCTCCGTCCGTCTGTTCCGAGCCGATGACTTTGTCCCGATCGGCATGATCAGCCTCGGCGAAGATGCCGACAATGTTCGGGTCGACTTGCGGACGGGACGGGTGCTTGTCGGATACGGGAATGGGGGCCTTGCCGTTCTTGATTCTAAAACCCTGTCCGTCCTTAGCCGCACGAAGCTGGCCGCGCACCCCGAAGGCTTCCAGCTGGATGTGGTCGCCCGCCGCGTGTTCGTGAACGTGCCGGAGGCGCGCCAGATAGCGGTCATTGACTTGCAGGCCGAAACTCAAATCGGCAGCTGGCGTATTCCTGAGCTTCGCGCGAACTTTCCGATGGCGCTCGATGAAGCGGGCGCCGTGCTCGCGACGGTGTTTCGTGACCCCGCGCGATTGGTTCTGCTTGATACGAAGAATGGTTCGGTGAAGGCGAACTTGCCGACCTGTGACGATGCTGATGACGTGTTCTTCGATACCCGGCGTAGTCGCATCTACGTCAGCTGCGGCGCGGGTAGCGTCGACGTACTAGAACGGGACGCGACAGGCTACAGCGGCGTCGGTCGCGTGGCGACGATGTCAGGCGCAAGAACCTCTCTGTTCGTGCCTGACTTGGACCGACTATTCGTGGCCGCACGATCCGGGCTTCTGGGGTTCGGTTCCACTGCAGCGATCCTGGTCTTCCAGCCTGCGTCCTGAGAGTTAGGTGCTAAGTGGTAAAGGATCGCAGGCTGGCGTCCCCGCTCGTATTCAACCGCCGCGAGGCCGCCGATCAGGTGCCGCTTGCTGGACCTCCACGGTAAGGTGGGAGAGCGCGGGGAAGTGAGCGAGGTGCGTACGGTAGAACTCTGGCCCGCGCTCGCGCGCGGTGACAACGGACAGGATCGCGCCGAGGTGCCCCGGCCCGAGCCGCCAGAAATGCAGGTCGGCCACCTGGTCGCCCTCCGCCTCGATCGCCCGGCGCACGCCGTCGGCCATCCGCTGGTCCGGTACCATGTCGAGCAGCACGGCCCCTGTATCGCGGACCAGGCCCCAGGACCAGCTCGCGATCACGCAGGCACCGACGATGCCGGCAAGCGGGTCCATCCACAGCCAGCCGAAGGCGCGGGCCAGCACGAGGCCGATGATGACCAGCACGGACACGGCCGCGTCCGCAAGGACGTGGACCACGGCCGCCCGCATGTTGTTGTCCCGGTGCGCGACGGGTGCCTATGCCCGTCGGGGTCATGCTCCTCGAAGACGACCGGGTGGTCCTGCCCGGCGGCGCGCACGTGGGCGACGAAGGCGTGAGGCTCGGGGATTGCGTCCTCGCTCTCCAGCCAGCCGCCGCGATCCCCCATGGCGAAGACCCGGCGTGTGCCCTCCGGCCGCACCGTCTCGACCGTGACAGCACCAGCGCCGGGAAAGGGGCCGGTTTCCGGTCGGAGGCGGAAGACAGGCGGCACGCCGTCCTCGAAGATGCTTAGGACAAAGATACCGTCCGGCGTCGCGATGCGGTGCTCCTCGGGGTGGTCGTGTTCACCGTGCCCTTGATCGTGGCTGGCATGACCGTGCCCGTGTCCGTGGTGGTGGCCGTGCTCGCCCCCGCTCAGCAGCCAAACGCTCGCGACGTTTACGCCTAGGCCGAGGACCGCGATGGGGATCGCCTCGGCGAAGTGGATGGGCACGGGGGTGAACAGGCGCGAGACGGCCTCGTAGCCGATCAGCAGCGCGATCATCGCGAGCACGATGGCGCTGGTGAAGCCTGCCAGGTCGCCGAGCTTGCCTGTGCCAAAAGTGAAACGCGGGTCCTCGGCGAGACGGCGGCCGTAGCTGTAGGCCAGCGCTGCCAGCAATAGGGCGCCAGCGTGGGTGCTCATATGCAGTCCGTCGGCGACCAACGCGATGGAGCCGAACAAGAGGCCGCCCGCGATCTCCAGCACCATCATGGCCCCGCACAGCGCAATCACGGCCCAGGTCCGGCGCTCGGCCCGCTCGTGACCCGCGCCGAGGAAGACGTGGCTGTGCCCCAGGGGAGTGGGTTCGGCGGTGCCGCCCATAATCAGGTCCTCACTTCAGGCAAGTGCGCATCCGGGTGCTTCTCCGGGTCCACCAGGTGCGTGCGTACGTGGTATCTTTAGCTAACTTCACGCCCAGTAGGATCCAAGAAGAGGCGCCATGGCTATGACTGAGGAACGAGACATGCTGGAGGTCGTCCGCGCGGCGGCCCGTGCGCGGAGTGTTGCCAGGCGCGAGATGCGCGAACGCGTCCTCCGCCAGCGCCAGCGCCTCGCCGGCACGCTGCAGGATTCGCGCAGGGATCTCGGCCAGCGACTCCTCTCAGCCGCCGGGCTTGGGCAAGCTGAGCTGGACTCGATGCGGAAACGCGAGGAAGAGACCGTCCGCACGTTCCTCGAGGAAGAGCGCCGCGCCATCGCAGGTCGCCCCCGCCCGACCGGGCTCGGCCAGCCGCTCCGATTAACGAGGCGCAGCCCATTTCCCGACGCACCGCAGCTCGGGTTCAAGCTCGTTCAGCTCGACACGGCCACGTTTATCGGGCCTCCCGTCGATCAAACAGGAGCCAACTCGCGGAACCTGGTCGCGCCGGATCCCCCTGCGCCAGGACGCAACTTTGCTCGGGCATTCGCAGAGATCGACAGCGGCCATCAGTCTGGCTTCGACCCCGGGCACCTCAACAATGTAATCGTCGACTTCTTCTTCGCCTTCACCGCCGATAGCGATATCCAGATTAATGCGGTGAGCTTCGTCGATTGGAATGGCGGATACACCGTGCTCGCGGGCTGGTATCCCTTCGATAACGCCTGGGCGCAGGCGACATTCACACTGGGGATGGATGTATTCGTAGTGAGCCCTCAGGGCAGGTTGGTCGGGACGATCAGCGCCACGCCGGAGGAGGGCTTCGATAAGCGCCTCGACGTGGGCCCGTTCGATTTCTTGGGCGCTTACGATTTCTTTACCTATAGCTCCAACTCCGCCCTCTTCGTCAACGGCGTCGGGGTCGATGCCGGAAGCCGCGTGTTCTTCCGGGTCTGGGCCGAGCTCAACGTGGACACGAAATCCATCGCGTACGCTCAGGCGGACTTCGACAGCGGCGATCTCGGCATCGATGTGACGGGCGTTTTCGTATCGACATTCTCGCCGATCGGGTAAGGCCATGCCAAAGCCATCAGGCATCGCAGGTCAGGGCTAAGTCGGCAACGGGCGCTCAGTTTCGGGTGCCGTGGCCGGCCTGGCCACGCCAACCTGAGTTGCCCGCTTAACGGCCCGTCGCTTGTGCTCCGCTTGTTCCGGCGGCGGATAGCAAGACGGCGAGCGTGCGCCTGGCCTCCCGGATCCGCTCATCCGCGATCGCCATAGCGCTCTCCAGGTCGCTGTAGTCGATCGCACGTCGCTCGAAGGGGTGAGCGGCCGCGCAGGGGCGAACGGTGCAGGTGGAGGCGGCGGTGGCTCGGCGTGCTGCAGCGGTGGACGGCCCCTGCCCCGTCCCGGCCCGCAAGCCCGCCCGGTTCAATCCAACCTTTGGGACTTCTTTACGCCCGGCTCGGCCGTCGTTGAGCCGATTGGGGAAAGGGGTCTTTTCTAAGATCGGCGCGGCGCATCAAGCCAGACGGGCAAAGCAGGCTGTCAGCCGCCGGGAGCGCGGGCGTGGATGGCGGCGAAGGCGATGGTCTGCGTCCACCAGCGCGGATCGGCGCAGTGGGCGAGGAACCGGTCGATGAGCTGGTCGTCAAGCCTCCCCGAGGCCACGAGCCGGTCGCGTAGCTCGGTGACCGTCTCGGTCCAGTAGGCCGCCCACGGCGAGCTCCCGTTGTAGATGGGGGTCTCGGCCATGCCCGCGACCTGCTCGAGGCCCACCGCCGCGAGCCGCGGGGCCAGTGTGCGGCCCAGATGGTAGTCGATCCCCAGGTCGCGCGACCATACGAGCCACCCGTTCCAGAAGGCTCGCACTTCGGGCGGCTCGGCGACGCTGACTGGCAGGAAGTCCGGCTCGATCAGCAGGATCGAGCCCCCTGGCGCCAAGCTGGCGGCGAGGTTCCGAATCGCCGCGTCGACGTCCGTAACATGGTGCAGCACCGCCCGCGCGGTCACGAGATCGAAGCTGCCGGGATCGATCGGGCCGGCGACGATATCGCCCTGTCGCAGCTCGAGCCCCGGCGTCCGCACATCAACGAGCGACAGGTCAAGATCGACGGCGACTACCCGGCCGCCGGGGCCGACGTGCTCGGCGAGCCAGGCGGAGATCGAGCCGTTGCCGCAGCCAACCTCAAGCGCCCGAGCGCCCGGACCCACGCCGAGCGATTCGATGTGCCGTCGGTGCATCGGGTCGAGCAGTCGCGACATCAACGCCAGCCGCGAGCGCTCACCTTCGAGGTGATGGTCCAGGACGTACCCGCCCATGGGGCCGATCCTACGAGCCGTACGTCTTGCGCGGGCGGCCACCGCGCTTGCCGTTGTCGCGCGATGCCGCGGCCTTGGCGCTGCTGCGCTTGGCCCGCCGGCGGCGCCCAGGCGAGCCGCCATCCAGCTCTTCGACCCCAGCATGCCCTCCAGCAGAGCCGGCACGTATAGATCGGCGTCCAGTCGCGGGAAATGGATGCCGAGCCCGAAGGCGTCCACCTCGATTACAGCCAGGTCGTCACGCGACGCCTGCTGCAGGCCTTCCGCGACGCGGGGCGCAAAGCCGATCTCCACCCCGGTGGTCAACCGCACGATCACCCGATCGCGCCCGGCGTCGTAGTGCGCGCTCTCGGCCCTTGGCCCGCGCAGACGCGCCTCTCCGCGCGCTTTTGCCGCTTCGAACTGCTCGGTCGTCAGCTCAACCATGATATCGCATCGCGACCACGCGCTCCCGCTCGTCCGCCGAGCGGCTTACCAGCTCGGCCCGAAGCGTGTCCCGCTCGGCCTCGGACCATAGGCCGCCCTCCCAACGCAGATGGCTGAGCATGTGGAAGCCGAGCCGCGCGTGTTCCAGGCAGTCATGGTCGAGAGCCCGCTGCGCGAGGTCCTCGATCAGACGCGCCGTCTCCACCGGGTTCGCGGGCCGATTGGCAGCGAGCTGGATCTGCAGGAGGTCGAGCATGAGGCGGGTCCGGTCGGGCTCGCGCAGCGCCTCGGCATAGCGCAGTCCGCGCTGGGCCAGCATCCGGCTTCGTAGGCGCGCCCGGACAGCACCGACCCGCCCCGGGCTGCAACGGCGCGGGCGAGCTCGGCGATCAGCGCGCTTTTGCCAAGGCCCGGCTCGCCTGTCAGCAGCACCGCGCCCCCCGGCGCACCGCGGCCGCCGCCGTCCTCGACTTCATCCAGGGCGACGAGCAGCCGCTGCACCTCTGCTTGGCCGGCCAACCAGCATCGGCGTGTGGGACGGCAGCGGAGACGAATTTACCCGGGGCATCGCGCATCGGATTAGGTTGCTTCATAGACGCCGCGGGCTGACCTTTGTATTCCCTCAAGCCCGCTGATCTCGTGAGGATGAACGCCGACGCGTGTTGAGGCAGCTTGGAATACAAGGCCGGTTCAGGCGTCAATCTCTTGATGCCAAATATAGCCCGAAGCGGTCGGGCAGTGATGCCACTCGCCATTAGCTGGGCAAATCGTTCCGACCCGCCCGGCCCAGCCGTCGCCAGCTACTCTGGGCGCGATTGCCCGAGCGCAGAAGGCCTCGCCCGCTTTGTCTGAGCCCAGGTGTGCCATGTTGGGTCAGAACTCTATCCAGGAATACAGGAAAAGCGTGTTGTTACCGCTGGCGTTGTGGCCAAACCCGTCGTAGTTCGATGTTCCGCCATTGAAACGCGTATAGATTGTGTATTGCAGCCCGATCTTGAGATTGGCGAATGGCTCGCCCCAAGAATCCGGCTTTCCGAACGGGACCCAGTCGGCTTCGATGATGAACGCGTTGCTGTTCGGCTTACCATTTGCGCTGCCGGTTACCGGCGCCACCGGGTAGAGCAGCGGGTTTGGCTTGCCCCAGGTACTCTGCCATCCGAGGTTCAACCCATAGGTCTGCTGGTAGAAATAGGAGAGGCTCAGTCGGATCTGATCTAGCGGACTGCTTTTCTGGCTGGAGTTGCCGAGAGCGGTCGAGCCACGCAGATCAGCAGTCTCATGGGCGAAGATCGCATCCATTGTGGCGACGTGCGTACCGTCTCCGAGGAACTGATAGCCGCCATCGACTGCGAAGTCGGCATAGCTGTTTCGCCCGAATGCTCCGGTTGCGGTCCGATCTGCCGTGGCTGGGTTGATGACGGAATACAGCAGCAATGCGCCCACATGGGCGGATTGGCCGTTCCAGTTCCATTCGTAGGCCGCCCGGGCGTAGGGGGCGGGGTGCGCTGTCGCCCCCGGCCCATAGACGGTGCCGGTCGCGGATAACAGGCTCGGGCCATAGGTGTTGTAGAGCCCAGCCTCCAGATAGAGCCGCCGATCGTACCAGGCATAGACGGTCGTCCCGATCGAGTTGCCGAGCAACCCACCGGCGATCAGCGGCTGGGCGGTCGGCACCGGAGCCAGGGCCGATGTTGCGAACGGGAAGATCCACGCGTAGGTCGAATTATAGGGGTCCTGCACCGTTGGACCGTTGTTGAGGGATGCGCCCAGCCGCAGTTCCGAGTCCTTGAGATCGAAGGGCGCCGTGAGACGGACATCGGTATTGTCGAGCCTGAAGGCGCGGTCGGTGCCGGAATAGGTGCCCTGAACGAAGGCGCCGAGATTGTCCGTGATGCGGCCCGCCAGGAACGCATTGACCTGATCGAGCGCGAAATTGTTGTTTCGCCCGAAACCGCGGTTAAGCGGCTCCGGCTGGCTCGCGTTCGTGTTGGTGAAGGAGCTGAGAACCATGCCGGCCAGCGGCACCTGTGCGGCAATCCCCTCGCCACCCGTTTGCGTGTACCCGCCGATCTTGAATGCACGGCCCAGCGGCGTGAGCTGAGGTCCGAAAGCGCCAATATGGCAGGCTGAGCAAGGCTCGCCGGTCTGGGCCGCGAAGCTTGGCACGGCCCGGGCTTCGCCGTTGAGTAGGAACGGGCCGATCATCATGGCAAAGAGGCAAAGAACTATCCGAAGCCGGGTGGTCCGCATCTGACCTCCGATCAACGAAGCGTGCTCAGATAGGCGATGATGTCTCCACGCTGTTGGGCATCGTTCAGGCCGGGGAAGGTCATCAGGGTTCCGGGCACGACTTGTCGGGGGTGGGTCAGGTAGCGGTCGAGCGTCGCCGCATCCCAGGTCAACCCTGATCCGCGATTGGCGTCCGAGTAGTGGAACCCGGAAACCTGCCCGGAATGCCGTCCCACCACACCGAACAGGCTTGGCCCGATAACATTCCGACCGGGCTGGGCGCTGTGGCAAATACTGCAATTGGCTTTGAAAACCTGTGCACCTGATGCGGCGCTTTGCGCGTGTGACAAGGACGATTGGCACAAAGCGATGACCGCGCATCCGGTTATCGAAAGAGCGAGTGCATGTATTTGCATCTTCGGCTTCCCGCTTTGTGCGCATACCGCGACATTCAGCGGGCGGACGACACCGGTCTCCTCCCGACTGCAAAGCTAAGGACGCTTGATCGCCTGACCTATTCCACTCACTCGAGGTATCCACGCAAATTTTTTGAGCAGTTGCTCGGCCAGGCCTAACTCTCGCGTAGCTGCCGGCGAGCGTTGGAACTGAGACGGGCAATCACCGGGGCGGGATCAGCGCCGTTCATACCTGCCCGGTAAACTTCCGCAGGACTTGCTCCGGCCGGTCGCACGGCTGGACAAAGCGTCCCGCACACCGGTCTCGTCGTCGGTCGGGATGCCGGGCGCACCGGTGCATCCAGTGCTGAGGTCATCCGTGTGACGCGTCACCTGCGCCCGAACTGCGGCGCCGACATCGGCGATGAGTGCTGAATGACTGGGTCCGCGCTACACAGTAACGGCAATTTCACCCGGGCATTGATACTAAAGCAAGTCACCGAGCCTAGAATTGCGAGACCGCGATTCTTACAAGTCGCGCTAACTAGATTGGAGGATCGAAATGACTATCATTCCCTCGCGTTTCGCTCCAGTAACCGGCCTTGCTGCGCATCGTCAGCGGCGTGCTATTCCTTGAGCACGGTCTGGTGAAGTTAATCGGGTTCCCTGCTGGAGCAAGGCCGGGTCTTCAGCCGCTTATTAGCCTGCTTGGATTTGCCGGCGTGTTCGAGTCGGTCACGGGCATGCTGATCACGGTGGGGCTGTTCACCGGAACGGCCGCATTCCTGGCCGCTGGCGAGATGGCCGTCGCCTAGTGGATGGTTCACGCGCCCAACAGCTTCTACCCAGCCGTCAATGGCGGCGATGCCGCGATTCTGTTCTGTTTTATATTTCTGCACCTGGCCGCAAGCGGGCCTGGTGCCTTCAGCCTTGACGGTCGCCGCGCTAGTTCTGGCAAGCGCATCAGGTGAGTGCGCAACGAATGGAGCGAAAGGGAAGGACTGCGTGCAGCGCAAGAAGGGAGGAGTGTGTCCAAGAGGCTCTCCTTGCAGGGCAAAGACGCTTTTGACTCCGGGCCGCAATGAGGCTCGACCGGAGCTTCGGCCCGGCGGGCCCTCACAAAAGTGTGATTTCGCTCAAAAGGATTAAATCGTGACCCGGGGCGTCTGCCCTTAGGACGAATTCCACAACGGGCCCCCGCCTGCCGGGCGGGGTTCGACGGGCGGATGCCAACTCGTCATAGGGGAAACGCCATGAGCACCGACGCGCTTTCGGATGAATTTCATCTCGAAGACCTTCTCAACGCAGACCCGAATGCCCTCACCGCCGATACCGAGCGCTTCCTGGCGGCCACCTTGCCGTCGAACCCTCACCGCCATGGGCACAGACAGGAGTTCAGCCAATCGAACCTGGTCTCCGACAATCAGGTCGGCCACCTGTCCGCGCAGGTGCAAGATCCCAATCTCATCAACCCGTGGGGGATTTCTCTCTCTCCGACCAGCCCGTTCTGGATCGCTAACAACCACACGGGCACGGCGACGCTGTACAATGTAGACCCGCATACGAACACGACCACAACCGTGCCATTGGTGGTGACGATCGCGCCGCCTACAGGCCAGTCCGGTCCGGCGAGTCCCACCGGGACGGTGTTCAACAACGACCAGCAGGGTTTCCTTCTGAACGGCAAGCCGGCATCGTTCATCTTCTCGACCGAGGACGGGACAATCTCAGCGTGGAACGGCGGCGCGCAAACCACCCTGGAAGTCGATAACTCGAGCGATCCGGCGCACGGCGATTCCACAGTGCCGCCCGACGAAGGCGTTGGCGCGGTCTACAAGGGGCTCGCAATCGGCACCGATGACGGCGGCCAGACACTGCTATACGCGAGCAACTTCCGGCACGGCACCGTGGATGTTTTCAATGACCAGTGGCAACAGGTGATGAGCCTAACCGATGGCAGCCTTCCGGCCGGTTACGCGCCGTTTGACGCTCAGGTGCTCGATGGTCATCTCTTCGTCACCTACGCTCAGCAGGATGAGTTCAAGCACGACGACGTAGCCGGACAGGGGAATGGCTTCGTCGACGAGTTCAATCTGAACGGCCAGCTCATTGACCGAGTCGCATCCCATGGGCCGCTCAATTCGCCCTGGGGGCTCGCGATCGCGCCGCAGGATTTCGGCAAGTATAGTGGCGATCTGTTAGTGGGAAACTTCGGCGACGGAACCATCAGTGCCTTCGACCTACAGCACAACAATGCAGACATGGGCAAGCTGCTGGGGATTGACGGACTTCCGGTCACGATCGGGGACCTCTGGGCGATGACGCCCGGCAATGATGCAGGTGCGGGCAGTTCGGGGAACATCTACTTCACAGCCGGCATCAAGAACGAAGCTCAGGGACTATTCGGGAGTCTTTCACCCGTGCCCAACAGCAACGAGTTCATGATCTCGGGGATGAGTGCCCACCTTATGACCGGCTGAGAGAAGTGGGCGGGCGGCGGGCGAACGACCTCAGTCACATGCCCGGCCGCTCGATAGGAGCGATGTCGTTCGTGGGGCCGAATTCCGGGTAGCACCTTCGGAACGACGCCTCCAGAGTGCCATCGAGAACGGCGACGCGGACCTCGAGAAGGGCTGAACCGTCCACCTGTTCCAGCGCATTTGCTGTTTCTTGATCATGCGCCGAGCGACCGGGTTCGTGATTGCGCTCTCGACAAACGCGGTCGAGATTGGCTCGCCGCGCCGGCGCCGGGCGCGGTAATTCACGAGCCCTGATTGGTTCGCCTCGAGATATGTAAGCAAATCACGGAGGTGGCGACGGAGCGGCCGAATACCCTCTGCATCGCGGATGCTTTTGACTTCGGTCCAGCGATAGACGCCCGCAAGCTTGATCAGGCAACCCTTCCAGCGGCCGTGCCAGAGCCGCCATTGCCTCCTACGAGATGCTCAGGCGGTCCCTGATCGATCGAACCCGAACAGGGAACACGGCGTATCCCAAAGCAGTTTTCGCCGTTCCCCAGGTTCCGGGAAAAGCTGCTCGACGAGCCCCAGCAATGGCCCGTAATCCACCCGCTCCGGCGCGCGAAGAAACGGCCAGTCGGATCCCCAGATGCAATGATCCAGGGTGAATGCGTCGACAAGCGCGCGGACGAACGGCCAGGCATCAGTGAAGGGGTGCGACTGCTCCGAGAACTTAATGTAGCCGGACAGCTTGACGCTGGCGCGCCCGGTGCGACCGAGCGCCAGCAACGCCTGGAAAGCCGGCTGCTCCGGCCCAGCCCCGGGAACAGGGCGGCCGCAATGATCGATCAGCAATCTCACGTCGGAACGCTCAATCAGCGGAAGGATCGAGAGAAGCTGCTCTTCGTGCACCTGAATCTGCAAAAACATATCCAGCTGGGCCAGCTTGGTTATCAGGGCCTCGGTTCCGAGATAGTAAGAGACCCCGTGGAACGGCACATTGAAGGCGATGCCAAGGATGCCCTGTGACTTGAGCCGCTCCAAATCAGTAAGAGAGATGTCGCGCGGGACGAAAGCGATTCCCCTGAACCGTCCCTCGCTGGCCTTAATCGCGTCGAGAAGACACCGATTGTCCTCTCCGTAGCCGGAGTTCGGCTGCACCACCAGCGCGTTGCGGACGCCGTAAGTTTTGAACACGTGATTTATCTGCCCCGCTGTCGCGATCTCCTGCCCAGCCGGCCGAAACGGCGTATCGGCTGTGTAGGGAAATCGTCGCGGATCGAGGAGGTGGTTGTGGCAATCGACTTTCGGTTCATCGAAGATGGACATGCTTTGGCTCCTCGGAACGCTTTTGGCCGCGAGCCCGGCCGCCGGTCCCTGGCAGCCCGTTTTCGAGCTCGCCGCGTGTGCCATAGCCGAGCCGGCGCCGCAGCTCGGGGCGCGTCCGACGGAGGGCCTCGTATTCCGCCAGGGCGGGGGCTTCCAGGGCGCGGCGCGATACGTCGCCCGCTTCGCCAATACGGCCCGCGAGGTCGTCGGGGATGGGCAGCGCTGCTCGCACGACGCGAGTTCCACTTCGTCCTTAACTCTGCTGACGGCTCAACGTGAACAGTTGTTTCCTTGCGGCGGCCTTGCCAGCACTGGAATACCCGAATCTTCGATCACGTTCGCCAGATTGTTGATCTCGCCATCTAGCCCGAGCTTCCTTCTTCCGGTCACCATCAAGCCATTGATTGACCCGGCAATGTGATGAGTTCTTGGTCGGGAACGTAGCCATGTAATCTAGAACTTTAGACTTGTACGTCTGTGGGCGGCGTGCTCATACTCCGCCATGTATATCGAAGCCGTCCCCAACCGGAACTCGGCCCCTGCCATCCTGCTGCGCGAAAGCTATCGCGAGGGTCGAAAGGTCCGTAAACGTACCCTCTGCAACCTCTCGGACTGGCCCGCCGCCCACATCGAAGGTCTGCGCGGCGTGCTCAGAGGCGGCACTGTCATCCCGGCCGGGCGCGAAGCCTTCACCGTCATCCGCACCTTGCCGCACGGCCACGTCGCCGCCGCTCTCGGCACCGCCCGCAGGATCGGGCTTGATCGGATCCTTGGCCCCGACGGCAATCGCTGCCGCGATCTCGTTCTTGCACTCCTGGTCGGCCGGATCCTCGAACCCGCATCCAAGCTGGCCGCCGCTCGCGCACTTTCCCCGGCAACCGCCGCCTCCAGCCTTGGCGCGGGGCTTGATCTCGGCGAGGTCGATGAGGACGAGCTCTACACCGCCTTGGACTGGCTGCTGGAGCGCCAGCCCGCCATCGAGACCGCTCTGGCGAAGCGCCATCTCACCAACGGCACGCTCGTGCTCTACGACGTGTCGTCGAGCTACATGGAAGGGCGCTGCTGCCCGCTGGCCAAGCGCGGCTACAGCCGCGACGGCCGCCGCGGCACGCTGCAGATCATCTATGGCCTGCTCTGTGCCGCCGACGGCTGCCCGGTTGCGATCGAGGTCTTCGACGGCAACACAGCCGACCCGATGACGCTGGCGACACAGGTCGAGAAACTCAAGCAGCGCTTTCACCTCGACCATGTGGTCCTGGTCGGCGATCGCGGCATGATCACCCAGGCGCGCATCACCGACGACATCAAGGCCGCCGGCCTGGACTGGATCACTGCCCTGCGCGCGCCGGCGATCAAGGCGCTGCTGGAGACCGGCGCCTTGCAGCTCTCGCTGTTCGACCAGCGCGACATGGCCAGCATTACCGCACCCGATTTTCCCGGCGAGCGGCTGGTCGTCTGCCGCAACCCCGATCTTGCCGCCGAGCGCACCCGCAAGCGGCAAGACCTGCTCGCCGCCACCGAGCGCGATCTCGCACGCATCCAGGCGTCGGTCGCCCGCAAACGCGATCCGCTACGCGGCATTGCCGAGATCGCGCTCGCGGTTGGCGCGGTGCTCGACAAGCACAAGATGGCCAAGCATTTCGATCTCGCCATCACCGATGTCGCCTTCAGCTTCGCGCGCAAGGCCGCCGAGATCGCTGTCGAGGCGGCGAACGATGGCATCTACGTCGTGCGCACCAGCCTGCCCGCAGAAGCGCTCGACGACGCGGCGGTAGTGCGCAGCTATAAATCCTTGAGCCTGGTGGAGCGGGCGTTTCGTTGCATCAAGACGGTCGACCTACAGGTGCGGCCAGTGCATCACTGGCTCGCGGAGAGGGTTCGCGCCCATGTCTGCCTCTGCATGCTGGCCTACTACTTGGAATGGCACATGCGTCAGCGCCTGGCGCCGATGCTGTTCGACGACACCGACAAGCAAGCCGCCGAGGCGCTGCGCGCAAGCGTGGTGGCGCAGGCGCAGCGCTCACCCGCCGCCGTCACCAAGCAGACGACGGGTTTCACTGAGGACGGATTGCCGGTCCACAGCTTCCGCTCTTTGCTCGCCGATCTCGCGACGATGGCGCGCAACACCATCACCACCGCAATCACGCCCGACTATCCGTTCACCGTCGTCACCAGGCCAACGCCGATCCAGCAGAAAGCATTCGATCTCCTGGAAGTCGGATGTAGCCAGTAGCAACGGTCTCCGGCGGAAGATTGTGACGACGCCTCAACAACTTACGCGTTCTCCAAGCAGGAAGCTCGGTCTAGCCTGCCGAGAGACTCCCGGCGGCGGTCATCCAGGTCGTAGCGCCCTGCGGCATCAGACAATGAGACACTGGATCACCTCCTTTCAGTTCTGTTGAGCGCCCAAGGTGGCGTTTGCCTACACCGAACGCAAGGGCGGCGTGCTACCGGGCGGCACGCCGCGCCGCTTGCACCACCGTGTCGAGCGCACTCAGGAACCGTGACCGGTCCGCCTTGGCCAGCGGCTTCGGACCGCCGCCCGTGAGCCCGAGTTCCCGCAGATGACGGGCCACCTCCCGCCCCGCGAGCGCGTTGCCGATATTGTCCCGGGTCCAGACATGGCCGGCCGGCGACAGCGCGCGGGCGGCCTTGCCGAGACACCGTGAGGCGAGCGGAATGTCGGAGGTGACGCACACGTCGGCCGGCGTGATCCGCTCGGCGATCCAGTCGTCCGCCGCGTCCGCCCCCTCGGGCACCGTCACCATGCGCACGTTCGGCCGATTGGGCGGCCGGATCGGCCGGGAGCCGTTCGAGACGACCACCACGCCGAGCGCCAGCCGCTCAGCGACCCGGAACACCTCGTCGCGGACCGGGCAGGCATCGCCGTCCACGTAGATGACCGTCATGTCCGCTTCGGTTCCTGCCTCTGGGCGCGAGCGCCGCTGACCTCCGCCCCGGCATCGGCCGGCAGGCGGATCACATCGGCCACGCCCAGCAGCGCCAACCCTCCGACGATTGACGAAGGCGAGGTGGAAATCGTCCACTGCCGGAACGGCCGCATGATGCTCATGCACGATGCCCGCAAGCCGCAGCGACACGGCCCCGATGGCAATGCCCATGCCGAAGCCCATCTGCTGCGCCATGTTGAACAGCGTGTTCGCGCCGCCCATGCGCGCGCTCGGGACGTCGGCGAAGGCGAGCGTGCTGAGCGCCGTGAACTGCATCGAGCGCGACAGCCCGCTCACGAACAGCAAGGCAGCGAGGAGCGTCACGGGCGTCGTCGGCTCGAGCAGCGCACATCCGAACGTCGCGGCGGCGGTGATCAAGCCGTTGCCGATCAGCGTCCGACGGAAACCGAACCGCCTGAGCACCGGCGTCGTCAGCGGCTTCATCGCGAGATTGCCCGCGAACACCGCCAGCACCAGCAGGCCGGATGCGAACGGGTCCAGCCCGAAGCCGAGCTGGAGCATCAGGGGCAACAGGAACGGGATCGCGCCGATCGACATGCGAAACAGCGAGCCGCCGGCCATCACGACGGCATAGCTCCGCAGGCGCAGCGCCCAGAGCTCGACCAGCGGATGCGCGGATCGCTGCGCGTGCCACACCGCGACCGCCCCAAGCAGCAGGCTGCCGCCGAGCAGGAGGGCGGCTTGTCCCCAGGGCGCATCCGCGCCGCTCATCAGGTCGATGCCGTACATCACGCCGAAACATGCGAGGCCCGTCAGCACGAAGCCGAGCGCGTCGAATGGACGGGGAGCGGCGCCGCGCGCGTTCGGTATGAGCCGCAGCGCACATCCGAGCGCGGCCAGCCCGAGCGGCACGTTCAGGAAAAAGATCCAGCGCCACGAGGCATACGTTGTGATGAAGCCGCCGACCGGCGGCCCGAGCACCGGAGCGGCGAGACCGGGCCAGGTGATCGTCGCGACAGCCCGCAGCAGCTCCGGCTTCGCCGTGGTGCGGAGCACGACCAGCCGCCCGACTGGAACCATCATCGCCCCGCCCGCGCCCTGCAGGATGCGCGCGGCCGTGAACGCCGGCAGACTCTGGGCGACGCCGCAGAGCACCGACGCGACCGTAAAGATCACGATCGCGCCCGCGAACACGGTGCGCGCCCCCAGCCGGTCCGCGACCCAGCCGCTCGCCGGAATGAACACCGCGAGCGTGAGCACGTACGCCGAGACGCCGATGTTGAGATCGATCGGCGGTACGCCGAACGAGGAGGCCATCTTCGGCAGCGCCGTCACGATGACGGTCGCGTCCAGGTTCTCCATGAAGAAGGCGCCCGCGACCACGAAGGCGATTGCCGAGGCACGCGAAAGGACCATGCTGCATTCTCGGCGTTACAGAGGATCGCCGCCGTCGATTGCATGGCGGGCGGCGGACGGCAAGGAGGACGCACGATTGCTGCTACACTGGACACAAGCCGGGCCGACGATCCTAGCGGCCTTCCTGGCCTCTCTCGTCGAGTGTGTCGAAGCGCTGACCGTCGTGCTCGCCGTCGGCGCGACGCGCGGCTGGCGCTGGGCGTTCGGCGGCGCGGCGGCCGCATTGCTGGTCCTGCTGGTCCTCGTCGCGGCGCTCGGCCCGGCGCTCACCTTGATCCCGCTGCGGCTCGTGCAGATCGTCGTAGGGGCGGCCCTGCTCGCCTTCGGGCTGCGCTGGCTCCGGAAAGCCGTGCTGCGCGCAGCCGGACGCATCCCGCTGCACGACGAAAACGCGACCTACGCCCGCGAGACCCAGGCCCTCGCCGGCATCCCCGGCGGCGCATCGGACATCGACCGCACGGCGGTCGCGACCGCGTTCAAGATCACGATGGTGGAAGGGATCGAGGTCGCGTTCATCGTGGTCGCGATGGGGGCCGGCGGCCCGGACCTGCTGCGCGCCGCGATCACCGGCGCGGCCCTCGCGCTGCTGGCGGTCGTGACACTCGGCTTCGCGCTCCGCCGCCCGGTGTCGATGATCCCGGAAAACGCACTCAAATTCGGTGTCGGCGTGCTGCTCTGCGCCTTCGGCGTGTTCTGGCTCGGCGAAGGCGTGGCCCTGCGCTGGCCCGGGGAGGACTGGTCGTTGCTGGCGCTGGTCCTCGCCATCTTGGCTTGCGCGCTGCTCTCGGTCGCCGCCGTCCGCGAGCGCGCCTGAGCGGCGCGAACGCTCGTCAGCGCATGAACTGGAAGAGGTCGATCGGCTTCTGCTGGCCGCCGGACGGTGCTTGGGCCGGCGCGGGCCGCGGGGCCGGGGTCAATGGGATCGGCGCGGCTTGCAGATAAGGGGACGTCGGCGGGGGCAGCGGCTGAGGCGGCGGCAGCAAGCTCGTGAGCGAGACCGGCATCGGCCCGGGCCGGCCATCGCGCGCGATCGCGAGCGGCTGGGTGCAGGCCTCGGCGTCCGGATCGATGAGACGGCGCGGCAGGAGAGCTTGGCCCCTCTCGGGCGAATCGGAGCCGCCAAGCACCGAGACCTTCGGGTCGCGGATCGGGCCGGACAGGCGCAGCGGAACGCCCGTCGAGCCGCTTCCCCGCACGGTCGGCGTCACGATCATCGAGACCGTCTCGTCGCCGAGGTCGATCGTGCCCGAGCCGCCGAGTTGCGCCTCGCCGCTGTCCAGGAAAAAGCTCCGGACGCTCGCGGTCCCGCGCAGCACGTCCATCCGGGCGGCGAGGCAACGCAGATCGGTTTGGCCGCTCATGCGGGCGGCCGGCAACCCGGCCCGCCGCAGCGGATCGGCCACGAGCACCGCCAGCACGCGGCCGCCGATCCGGCCGTTGACCGAGGCGATCCCCAGGCGGCCGGTGCCACCCGCGATGATCGCATGCGGGTTGTCGCCCGTGCCGCGCAGGTCGAGATCGACCTCTGCCGCGCCGAGCGCGTCGTCCGGCAGTCCCGCGGCCCCGAGCAGCGTCTTGAGCGGCACGTTGGCCGCGTGGAACGCCAGCGCGACGGCCGGCTCCGGCTGGGTCGTGTCCGCCAGCAGCCGCAGATTGAGCGCGCCGCCCTGCGCCTGCGCCGTCAGCGGATCCAGGCGGAGTTTCCCCTCTTTGGCGACCAGCCGGCCCGCGGCATCCCGGTAGGTCGCGCCTCCCGCGAGCAGCGACGTCACCTTGAAGCGGAGATCGGCGTCGGCCCCGCGGATCTGATCGAACGGCAGCTTCGTATCGGGGACGATCCATTGCCGTTGGGCAGCCGGCGCCGCGGCATCCGCGGGCGGCGGCGCGGGCGGGGAAACCGCGGCCAGGATCGCGTCCAAGTCGAGGCGCGCCGAGGTGAGCGTTCCCTGCACCGAAGGCGGCGCTCCGAAGCCGATCACGGCCT
Organism: uncultured Acidobacteriota bacterium; assembly: GCA_963723845.1. Taxonomy (GTDB): domain Bacteria; phylum Acidobacteriota; class Terriglobia; order Acidiferrales; family UBA7541; genus Palsa-295. The sequence goes on along the minus strand of CAVRSO010000075.1, from coordinate 3,435 downwards.
CGCCCGCCAGGTCGCCTTGCGATGAACTCAGTTTCACGTCGCGCAGCGCGATGCCCCGGGCGATCCCGCCGTCGCGGTCGCGCAGCCGTGCCAGAAAGACGATCGCCTTGAGCGGCGGCAGCGTGCGCCCGGCGAGCGGCGAGAGCGCATCCAGGTCGGGCACCCGGGCAGAGATCGCGACGTCGGCGCCGGTCAGGCGGACGGGGTCCGAGATCGCGCCCCGCGCGATGAACGTCGCGCCGCCGATCACGGCCGACACATCGATGGGCATCGACCCGGCGACCTGATACCCGCCGAGCAGGGCGCCCGGCGCACCGACGTTCGCGGACAGCCGAAGCGGCGTGCCGGCGAAGCTGCCTTCCACGCTGGCGCGGATCGGCCGGTCCACGCGGGGCATGGAGATTTCGAGCTGCGAGACGCCAAGGCCCGGCGCGTAGCCGGACAGGTCGGAAGGACCGGCGCGCACGGTCAGGGCCGCGAGCTGCGGCCCGCCATTGCCGCCCTCCGACAGCTGGGCCGCGAGGGAAACGTCGCGCAGGCCCGGCATGCGGACGCCCGGAAAGAACGGCTGCAACGCCGCGAGATCCGGAATGGCGCCGTCGAGCTTGAACGAGTAGCCGCGCATCTGCATCGGCTTCGTCACGCCCCCCGCGACGGTGGCGCGCGCATCGGCCGCCGTGAGGGCGAGGCGCACGGGCCAAGGCGTCCTGCGGTCGATGTCCTGCGCTCCGGACCAGGAGCCGACCTCGCCGTCCACCGAAACCGGCACCGCGCCGAACGCGAGCCGCGCCGAGAGATGGATCGGGTCGTCCTGAGACGGCGCGTGCGCTTCGAGTTCGGGGATCGTCGCGCGGAGATCTCCGTCGGCCCCGTGCCAGGTGACGGTACCGCCCTCCATTCGGATGCCCGAAACGGCGATCCCGGATTCCGGCGTCTCCGGCCGGAGACGGCTGCGCCGCCTGCGGCAAGGACTGCCCCGGCACGAACGGGCTGAGCCGCCAGTTCGGCTCGCCGTGCGCGGTCCTCTCCAGCCAGATGTCGGGGTGCACCAGCACGAGCCGGTTGACGACGAGGCGGCCCAACAGCAGCGGCAGCAGCGCCACCTCGGCGTCGATCCGGCCGACCGTCGCCATCTCCGGCCGTGAGCCGCCCTCGGCGTTCGCGAGCGCCACATCGTGCAGGGCCAGCACCGGCGACCACCCCCAGGCGACGGTCGCGGGCCCGGCGATGACGAGATCACGGCCCGTGGCATGCTTCACCGCCGCCTCGATGCGCGGCTTGTAGGTCTCCGGTGAGAACCTCCCGGCGGCGATCGCGAGCGCCACGACGGCCAGGAGACACACACCCGCCACGACCAGGAACGCGCGCCGCATCCGCCCGAGCATCAGGCTGGTCTCCTCGTGACCATTGGCGTCGCCATCCGACAATCGGCGACCGGCAAGCAGCCGCCTGTTCGTGGCTGTGCTTTTAAGCTCCGCAACTTAGGTCGTCCGAAGCCTCGCTGCCTTATACCCCGGTTCCCGCCTGAGTTTCGAGGGCGGCTTGATCGTGCGGCCGTCCTGCGGTTTGTCATAGCCATGGCATCAAGCTCCAAGCCCTCGCGCATCAAGGTTCGGGAGCATCGCGAGCGCCTGCGCGAACAAGGTCTGCGCCCGATCCAGATTTGGGTGCCGGACGTGCGCTCACCTGCCTTCCGGTCCGAAGCGCATCGCCAGTCGGCCGCCATCGCCGCCAGTACCCATGGGCGGGAGGATCAGGCGTTCATCGACGCCGTGACGGACTGGGGCGATGAGTGAGGCGAGGCAACATCTGGACGGTCGCCAGCGGCAAGGGTCGTGCCGGGCTGACCCGCGCCAAGGCGAGCGGCGTGTGCCAGACCGCCCCAAGGTCGGCAGCGATGTAGAGGCCGCGATCCGGGCGCGCTTGGCGGGGTGACGGCATCCTGAAAGCCGCGAAGGCGGTGGGCGTTGGCGTCAGCACGGTGCAGCGGGTGAAGGCTGGGCTGCATAGCGCGGCGGCTCGCACTTAAGCCGATCACCTGCGGGCCTTGAAGAGTGCGTCTCAATCCCTATTTTCCCTCTAGCGAAGGGAAATGGGGCGCCGAAAGTGGGAAGATATGGGCTGGGCGATTTCGAAGCGGCGGTCCTGCTGACCGTCCATCACCTGCACGGGAAGGGCTATGCCGTTTCGATTGCCGAGCAAGTCGGAAAGCTTCGTGCGCGATCGGTCACGCTCGGAGCCATTTACGCCACGCTTGATCGTCTCGAAAAGAAAGGTTTCGTCGCATCAGAACTTAGCGAACCGACGCCAGAGCGCGGGGGCCGCCCGAAGCGCTTCTATCGTATCCAAGCGCCCGGCTTGCACGCGCTCTCGGAAGCTTACGCAGCCGACCGCCGCCGATGGAGCGCGTTCCCGCCTATCGGAGCGCCCGTATGAGCACGACGAACAACGGCGGCTCCAAGGACGGTTGGGTAGAGATCGTGGCGGGAGTGGGTAAAGTCGAGATCACCGGCAACGTCGTTAGAGTAACTTCGTTCTCTGGCGATCTCGTTCCTGGCGAGATTGAGTTTGATCAAATCGATGACGCCATCGAGCAGTCACGGCGCGATCTGGCCGAGATGCGACGCGCAATGACCGAAGAAGCCCGACCGCTACCGAAGCCGCCGAATGGTGCGCCTTTATGGCGAGCCTGCTGATTCCATTTGACCGCAAAAACGATCGCCTCGGCGACTTGGAGGAAGAATTCGGGACGAAGTGGCTGCCGGAGCACGGCCCGAGACGGGCAACTGCAATCTACGTCACGCAAGCGCTCTACATGGTCGTTCGAGCCAGTTTGATTCCGGCTCTGATTGGCTGGCTGATCCGCGCCTTCCAGAAGTAGGAGTCGCTAAAGCACCTAAGCATTTCCGAGCTGCCCCAAGGGCAATGCTCTCTCACTGAAATCATAGCGACGCGGCGTGGATTGCAGTTCCTGCCCCCGGCAATCATCCGCATTGTGCTTCCAGATATCGTCAAGTTTTTGGGGTGTCAGTTGGATCGCTGAAAGCCATACGCCGCAACAGATAACGACGAAGACGGCGGCGGACGCGGCGAAGCTCACCACCTGCCATGCCACGACTTTTCCGATTGCCTCCGGCGAAAGCGCTTTGAGCATTTGCCTACGGGCGAGAGGCGGGGTGCTCCTTTGTCTCAGCAAGCGATCGTTTCTCCTCTGTCCAACAAGTTCTGGCAGGACGGCCCCGAAGATACCGAACGCCGCTCCGATCGCGAACGGCAGCGCAAGGGTCCACGCCGCCTGCAAGACTGTATCTGTAACGAGATGACGGGCCGGGCAGGTCTCCATTGAGGAAGACACTTGCGCAATGAGGAATGCTGCGACCACGCCAAGCGCGATACCTTTCACCTTCGCGGCCCATGACGAAGCAATCCCTAGGC
>CAVRSO010000074.1:0-13160 GCA_963723845.1 uncultured Acidobacteriota bacterium | reverse complement strand
ATGGCCTTCGGGCTCTCGCTCTGGGGCCCTGACTATCCGGATCCGCTCGACTATCTCGCGTTCATGCCGGGTGAGCTCGTCGGTGTCCGAGCCGGCTGGCCGGCCGGCGCCGATCCGACGCTCGAGCGGCTCGCCGCGAAGGCGCGCATCACGTCGAAGGCCAGCGCCCGGCAGACGGTCTACCGTCAGATCCAGCGACGGCTCAACGCGGTGGGGCCGTTCTTCCCGCTCCTGCAGCCGACACAGGTCTTCGTGTCGACGAAGGACCTGAAGAACGCGGTCTTCAACGCGCAGTACCAGGTCGACGTCACACGGGTGGCGCCGAAGTAGTCAGGCGTTCGCGACGAGGGCGGTGGGATACGCGTTCAACACGCGCCCGCCGCCCTCTTCGCACACGATGATGTTCTCGATCCGGAGGCTGTAACGCCCCGGAATGATGATCGACGGCTCATCGGTGAACGTCATGCCGGGCTCGAGCGGCGTCTGGTCCTCTTCGGAGAGAAACGGCCGCTCGTGGACGTCCATGCCGATGCCGTGGCCCATGCGGTGGCGGAAGTGCTCGCCGAGACCTGCGGCCTCGATCGGCGCGCGGCACGCGGCGTTCACCTCGGCAGCCGCCGTGCCGGCGGAGGCGGCGGCTCGGCCCGCCTCGTACGCGGCGAGCATGACGTCGTAGGCCTCGAGGTAGTCGGCCGGGGGCTCGCCGCAGTAGATCGTGCGGCCGAAGTCGGAGCAGTAGCCGTCGACGACGCCGCCGAAGTCGAACATCACCGACGTGCCGTCCTGCAACGGCTCGTGCGCCGTCTTCGTGCCGGAGTCGAGGTCGGTCTCGCCGAGGCCGGTGAAGATGTGTGTCGTAAAGGACGTTGTGCGCGACCCGGCGTCGCGCAGCTCGTGCTCGATCGCCTCGACCAGTCCCGCCATCGTGGCGCCCGGAACGACCAGCGGCCCGACGGCGGCCATCGCCGCTTCGACCGTCTCGATCGCACGACCCATGGCTGCCAGCTCCTCGGGCGTTTTCACGCGGCGCAGCTCGTTCACGAGGGTCGAGCCGGTGCGCAGGCGCTCGAACCCCAGCAGGCGGCCGAGATTCAGTGTCGTCTCGGCCCAGACCCGGTCACCGATCGCGACCGTGCCCGATGCGCCGAGCCCTTTTGCGACCCGCTCGAAGGCGGCCAGGCCGTCATCGGTCTCGTTGACGATCACCAGCTCGCCTTCGGGCTCTTCACGCAGGTCGAAGGCGGCGAACATGCGCGGGAAGACGAAGACCGGCGGCGCCGCCGGCGTGAAGAACGCGCCGGCGACCCAGCCGTTCGCGTAGGCAGCCTCGCCGAAGTGCGGTATCTGCCGTTCGACGCCCGTCAGGTACTCGAGATCTGCCGATGACGCCAGGAAGAGCGCGTCGACGTTCTCGGCCTCCAGACGCTCGGCGAGACGTCGCTGCCGTGTCGCGTAGTCGAACATGTCCCGGCGAGTTTAAGCTCGGCGGCATGGCCAAGGCGCCTGACGTCATCGTCGTCGGTGCAGGCATCGTCGGCCTCTCGATCGCCTTCCACCTGAAGCAGCGCGGCGCGACGGTCACCGTCCTCGAACGCGGCGGCATCGGGGCGGGCGCTTCCGGCGTTCAACCCGGCGGCGTTCGGCAGCAGTGGGGCACCCGCGCGAACTGTCTTTTGGCGCGCGAGTCGATGCAGTTCTACGCGCAGGCGCGCGAGACGCTCGCCATGCGCGTCGACCCGGGTTTCCAGGCCTGCGGCTACCTCTTCCTCGCGCACTCGCAGCGAGTGCTCGCGCAACTGCAAGAGAACGTCACGCTTCAGAACGAGCTCGGCATCCGCTCGCAACTCCTCTCCGGGTCGGAGGCGGCCGCGGTCGTCCCGGGTCTTCACGCCTCGACTGTCGTCGGCGCCGCCTGGGGTCCCGACGATGGGTACTTCGACCGCCCACAGTCGCTCGTCGAGGCGTTCGGAGCGTTGGCCGACGTGCAGATCGGCGAAGCGCTCGCCGTGGGGGAGGGCGGCGCTGTGCGCTTGACGGCGGGCGGCGAGCTTCGAGCCGATGCCGTCGTGGTGGCGGCCGGCGTCGACACGCCGCGGCTGCTCCCCGAGCTTTCGATTCGTTCCGAGTCGCGCTATCTCTTCTTCAGCGAGCCGATCCGCGAGAGGCTGCTCGAGCCGCTCGTCGTGTCGCCGGAGCGTCGCTTTGCCTCGAAGCAGCTCGGCGACGGTCGTGTCCTCGCCAGCGATCTCTCGGCGGTCGGCGATCCGGAGACGGAGCTGGCCGATTGGCGGACAAACGTGCGTCGCGCGTTCGAGGAGCTGCTGCCGCAGCTCGTGTTCGTCCCGCTGCCGCTGCTCGTGCAAGGGAGCTACGACGTCACGCCTGACCACCAGGCGATCCTCGGACGTGTGCGTGATCGGGTCTGGGTCGCTGCCGGCTTCAGCGGCCGCGGCTTCATGCTGGCGCCCGCGGTGGGGAGGGTCATCGCCGAGGCGCTCGTCGACGGAACGGACGATCCGGTTCTAAGCGTGTTCGACGCGGCGCGTTTCGACGAAGGCCGCCTCGTGCCCGAGCCGCAGGTGGTTTAGGGGCGAAGCTGCGGAAGAACCTGCTTGCACGAGCAGGTCGACTCCCTTGCGCTCGGGCCGGCCGTGCGGGGTCCCGAAGTCCACCCGTCCGGCGCCCGCGTCGAACACCGCCTCGGCGTGTGCCGCGACCTGGGACGGGGTCCCGGCGAAGGCGAACAGGTCGAGGACGTCGTCGGAAATCAACGCGCCCGCGCCTTCGTCGTCACCGGCGGCGACGAGGTCCCGCACCCGCGTGACGAGCTCGGGCTCGAGCGAGACGGTCGGGTCGAGCTCGGCGACGACGGCGAGGTACATCGCAACCTCGCGGCGCGCGACAGTGCGGGCGAGGTCGCCGTCATCGTCGACGAACGTAACCGCGCCGAGCACGATCCGGACGTCCGGGTTCCCGATCCGCTCGCGCATGACCCGGACGATCGCCGGGTTCGCGCTGCCACCGACCTTCAGCTCCTGCGCAGCTTCGCCCGCGAACGCGGAAAGGCGCGGCGCCCACGTGCCGACGAGCAGAGGGACCTCTTTGCGCGCTACAGGGAAACGCAGCCGTTGACCCTGCGGTAGCGAGAACCTGCTTCCGGAAAATCCGGAGTCGTCCCCTGCGAGCAGGCGGCGAACGATCTCCCACGCCTCGCGGATCGCCGTGACCGGCTCTGACTGATCGAACCCGAGCGGCTCGAGCCAGCTTCCACGCGCGAGCCCCAGGAACGCGCGGCCGTTCGAGCTCGCGTCGAGCACGGCTGTCTGGCCCGCGATCTCGACGGGGTGGACGGTGAACGGATTCAGGCACGACGGTCCGACTCTCACCCGCGACGTCGCCGCCGCAATCTCGAGCAGTGCGGGCAGCGCCGGCTGGAACCAGAGGTCGTTGAACGTGGTGACGACGTCGAACCCGGCGTCCTCCGCGATACGCGCGAACGGCCCGTATTCACCGGGGCGCTTGTTCGTCTGCAGCCCGAGCCCGAGCTGCCGATCGCCGTCGCTCACGTCAGATCTTCAGTGCGCAGCACCCGCTCGCCCGTTCGTTCGATCCGCATCACGACGCGCTCGTCCGGATCCGGGCAGCAGACAAGAGAGTCCTGCTCGAGCCAGTCGGAGTCCGGGAGCCGGCGCTGCTTCGCCGGCAGCAGCGGCAGCACCGACTGCAGGGCGTACATGCAGAAGTGCTTCCCGTCCGGAATCCGGATCTTGTTCGATTCGGTCACCTCGAAGTAGTCGCCGACCTCGAGGCCGCAGACCGAACGTCCTTCGATCCGCTCGACCGTGACGCGCAGGTCGTAGAGACGCATCTCCGTCATGCAGGCGCAGCATATGAGGCGCGTGTCATGCCCGTATACAGTCGTCACTCCGGCGAACAAGGAGGGAGTCGCATGTGGGTACGCGTAGCGAGGTTCGAGGGCGGAACCGCGGCGGGGCTCGAGGCCGAGATGGCGTCGACGCAGGAGCATCTGAGCAAGGGACCACCGCCCGGCCTCGAGGCGGTGAAGCGCGTCGTCGAAGGAATCAACCGCGATGAAGGCACAGGCATCTCCATGGTCTTCTGCGACACGGAAGAGGAACTGCGAAAGGTCGACGAGGTGCTGAACAGCATGTCGCCTTCGTCCGACGCCGCAGGACGGCGGGTCTCGGCAGGCATGTATGAGGTGATGACAGACGAGAAGGTGGGCTGACTACTCGTTCGCTCGCCGAAGCTTGAGCCGCAGCCTGAGCGTCCTCACCTGAATCGCCAGGCCGGTGGGGAAACTTTCGGCCGGCTTGGCGCACGAATTAAATAATCCTGCCTCGGCGGCGAAGCGGGCGAGCAGCCAACTGCGCGATGTTCTGAAAAAGATCAAAGACGCGAGCCTGGAATTGGGCCGTCGTGATCTTACGCCGGCGCAAAAGGGTGAGATTGAAAAGCTGGAAAATGCCTTCCTTCAGCAAAACGAGATTCCGCCTGACCCCTTGACCATGAGCGATTTGGAAGAACAAGTCGATTCATTGCTTCGGAGTCACGGGCAAAATGACCTTTGGCAGTTAGCTGCCGATTTGGCCCGAAGAAACGTGAGGCCTGAGGTGTTGGAAGCTCTTTTTGGAGCTCTCGACGCCGGCACGGCTCGCGCGGCTCTGGTTCGGATCGCTGCGTCGGTGGAGATCGCAAACCTGATCAATGAGATTGAAAGCAGTACCGGGCGGATTTCGGACCTGGTGTGTGCGATCAAGGAATACACCTACATGGATCAGTCGCCGGTTCAGAACGTGGATATCGTGAAGAGTCTGGAGACCACACTCACAATTCTGAATCACAAGTTAAAGAGGGGCGTTACAGTTCTACGCGACTACCAGCGAGTGCCATTCCTGGTGAATTCGTTCGGCAGCGAACTCAATCAGATCTGGACAAACTTGATCGACAATGCCATCGATGCGATGGGTGGACAAGGTGAGCTGCGGGTGAAAACCTATCGGGACGATGATTGCGTTGTCGTGGAAATAGCGGACAACGGCGCTGGAATCTCACCAGAAATAAAGTCGCACATATTCGAACCTTTCTTCACCACCAAAGGAGTGGGAGAGGGAACTGGATTGGGCCTTGATACAGTGCAACGCATTGTCAAGAAGCATCGCGGGAGCATTCAGGTAACGTCGAAACCGGGCGACACTCGTTTTCAGGTCATGCTGCCGTTGTCGGAGGCCTCGAAGGGTGCCGAGCAGGTCAAGAAATAAATTGAGGAGGAATATATGGCTACGGTCAGGATGAAGGACGGAACTGAAATCTACTTCAAAGACTGGGGAGCAGGACAGCCCGTGGTTTTTAGCCATGGCTGGCCCTTAAGTTCGGACGCTTTCGAAGATCAAATGCTGTTCCTGGCCGAGAGGGGCTACCGATGCATCGCACATGACCGCCGCGGACATGGACGATCGAGCCAGCCGTGGCATGGGAATGAAATGGATACGTACGCGGACGACCTGGCAGCGCTTGTCGAATCGCTCGATTTGAGAGACGCGATTCACGTGGGGCACTCCACGGGCGGAGGCGAAGTAGCGCGTTATATCGGACGTCATGGAACGAAGCGGGTCACGAAAGCGGTGCTGGTTAGCGCGGTACCGCCGCTGATGCTCAAGACCGCCGCCAATCCGGCTGGCCTTCCGAAGGAAGAATTCGACAAGATTCGATCAGGCGTGCTCACGGATCGGTCGCAATTCTTTCAAGATCTAAGCGCGCCGTTTTATGGTGCAAATCGACAGGGCGCGAAAGTTTCGGAAGGGCTGCGGCACTCTTTTTGGCTGCAGGGGATGCAGGCTGGATTTAAGGCTGTTTATGATTGCATTGAGGCGTTTTCGGAAACGGACTTTACCGAGGATCTAAAGAAATTTGACGTGCCGACTTTGATTCTCCATGGAGATGACGATCAGATTGTACCGATCGTCGCTGCAGGCCTGCTTTCTTCGAAGCTGGTAAAAGGAGCGACTCTGAAGGTTTATCCAGGCTTGCCGCACGGCATGTGTTCGACCAACAAAGATCAGATCAACGCCGACCTAATCGGGTTCTTTGAACAGAGCGGGAGAGTGGCGGCGTAGCCCCGGAGATTCTAATGTCGATTCGCCCAGTAAAGCGTCTGATTAAGTCGAAACCGACTCGCGAAGGCGCGGGTGTGCATTTACGACGCGCCTTCGGCTTTGGCAACACATCTGATTTCGATCCGTTTCTGTTGCTGGATGATTTCCGCAATGATGTACCAGAGGACTATCTGGCGGGATTCCCGTGGCACCCCCACCGCGGGATCGAGACGATCACTTATGTGTTAGCGGGAACCGTGGAACACGGCGACAGCATGGGGAATCACGGCGCCATCGCTTCCGGAGATGTGCAATGGATGACAGCGGGGAGCGGCATTATTCATCAGGAGATGCCGAAGGGCGACGCTGCCGGACGAATGCACGGCTTCCAACTCTGGGCGAACCTTCCGGCTTCTATGAAAATGACTCCGCCGAGGTATCAAGAGATAAAGACGGGGGACATTCCAGAAGTGAAGGATGATGACGGCACGCATGTGCGAATCGTCTGCGGAGATTTTGGGGAAGGAAGGGGCCGGTAGATGGGATTGCCTCTGATCCGATCTACGTCGATGTCTCGGTCGCCCCGGGGCTAGGAAAACCCTTCCTGTGAAACGACCCGGCATGCTTTCGCTTACGTGTTTGGAGGGGCAGGGAAGTTTTGTAATGCCTCCGGCCCGCTCGCGGTGCCTACAGAAGCGGTGGAGTGGGCTGATACGCATCCTCCGTCCGAAGCCGATAATCGTTCGCTGGTTCTGTTCGACCGGGGTGACGAAGTGACAGTGCAGGCGGGGGATGATGGGATCCGGTTCCTACTGATTTCAGGCAAACCATTGAAGAACCGGTTGCGTGGTACGGGCCAATCGTCATGAATACGCAGGAACAGTTGCGACAAGCGTTCGACGAACTGGAACGCGGACAATTCTTGAAGACGAGTTAATTTGGTAACCTTCCGATTTTCGGCGCACATACCTCTTGAAGCGGTAACGGTCAAGTAGGTTTCTGATTCTTTCTCAAGGACATCCACTCATGACACGAAGAACGAAAATCGCTGCGTTTGGCCTGATTCTTTGCGCCGCTGTATTCTCCGGAGACGCTGTGGCCAGTGCTACTGACGAGACCATAGCCTCGCGCAGCGCGAAAGTGGGAGGCGTGAACCTGCATTACCTCACGTCCGGACACGGAACGCCGCTCATCTTGCTGCATGGCTATGCAGAGACCTCGAGGATGTGGAGGCCTATTATTCCCGCACTGGCAAAGCGATTCACCGTGATTGCTCCGGACTTGCCAGGCATCGGAGATTCTGACATCCCTGCCGACGGGTTGGATATGAAGAGTGCTGGCAGGCGAATCCATGACCTTGCCAAAGCGCTCGGCGTCGAGAAAGCCGAAGTAGTAGGGCACGATATCGGTCTGATGGTCGCCTATGCGTATGCGGCGCAGTTTCCAACGGAAGTTACGAAGTTGGTCTTGATGGACGCTTTTCTGCCCGGTGTGGATGGTTGGGAGCCTGTTTATAACAACCCCGACATTTGGCATTTTCGTTTTAATGGGCCAACTCCGGAGGCTCTGGTTCGCGGACGGGAGCGAACTTATTTTGACTATTTCTGGAACGACTTCGCGGCCGACAAAAATCGATCGATTCCCGAGGCGGATCGCCAGTCTTACGCCGAAGCTTATGCGCGGCCGGGGCGGATGCACGCCGGGTGGGCATATTTTGTTTCGTTTCAGCAGGCGGCCCGGACTTTGCCCGACTCTCTCAAACTAAATTGACGATGCCCGTCCTTTCTATTGGAGGCGACAAGTCGTTGGGCGAAGCGTTGGGGCAACAGGCCAAACTGGTGGCGAATGACGCCACCGTAATCGTGCTCAAGGACACTGGTCACTGGATTCTTGAAGAGCGATTTAAGGAAACCAGCGAAGCATTACAAAACTTTCTTTGAGACGGCATTGCACGCAAGCTACGGCAGCAGACCGAAAACTCCGACTCCGTTGGTCGTTCCGACGTAGACCTTGCCGTTTGCGATAGTGGGCGTGATGTATTTGTTGCCGTTGCCAAAGTGGTCACGCGAGCCTGCCTGGTTGGAGTTATAGAGCTCCATCTTTAGGTTGAGGGCACTGTAGGCGTGGAGGACTGCTGGCGACGTGTTCTCCGTCGCCCACACAATCATGTTGTTCGCCGTGCTACCTGAAATGCTGGGGGTGGCTCCGGGATAGCTAAAGCGTCTGCTGGTTGAGGTGGCGGGCGTTGTATTCAGCTTGCCGCTCGCATTAAACGAAAAGGCCTTAATCGTGTCGTCCACAGCACCGTAGTAGAGCTTCTTGTCGGCAAACGCTGGCGCGGAAAAAACGGTCCCGCTAGTTTCCGACGAGTTGCTGATAAAGTTGGTCGTTACTGCGAGGATTGAACTTGCCCATGTTCGCCCGGTTGGCCAGGTAAATTGCCTTATCCTTTCCGGCACCCACGACCAGGGTGTGAACGACTCCGTTGGAATCTTTGAAATTCGGTACCACCATCGCCCCACCTGAGCCCAGGTCTTCATCGACATCCGATTCCGCCACGGTGTTGTGCATGGTGAAGTAGTCGGCGATCGCCAACTTTCCGTTCGTCGTCGAGAGCTTGATGATGGCGTTGCCGTAGTCGCCATTTATAGGGAATCCCTTGGCGGTGAGGGTGGTATCAAAAGTGCCGTTCGCGTCGAGGAAATAAATGTTGCCGTTTGAGTCGGCTGCCGGACCGGCCCCCGCATTCCAAATCGCACCCTCGTTGCCGTTCGGGTTACGTTAAGCACCGATTTCTGTGCCAACGTTGTTCCGTTGTAGCTGATGACCCATCCGGTGTAGGGTCGATCGTCGCAATGGGACGCCCAAGTCGTATAGACGTTGTGATTGACCAGCAACAGGCCGGCGCGCTCTTTGTATTGCTTCGGTTCAAAAACGACAAACCCTCCGTGGCTGTTATCGCCAATACCTGGGTACTTTGCTGTGATCTCGACTGGACCGCCAAATTCTTCGGCGCCGGTCGCGATATCGAGCGCGTGCAGCCGCTGATGGTAGATGGAATGCGAATCCTTGCTCATTGCCACCACGTAGATTGTTCCGCGGGGACCTGCCGACAAATCAATTACCGGGGTTGAGGTGATTCCAATCTCCGGCGTCACTTGGCCACATCCGCGATCATCGGAGGTGGTCTCATTGCGCCCCAGGGTGGTGACTTGCCAAAGAACTCTTCCAGAATCTGCGTCGGCTCCGTAGACGCTGCCGTGTTCGGTGGCCACAAAGAGAAGGTTGTGAGAGACGCCGGCCACGTTAATGTTCGAGGCATAGAGCGGCTGCGCATCGACCAGGCCATCCGTAGGGATGACGAAAAGCTTCCCGAACGTTGCAGACTTCACATTGTTAAGGGAAAGAACGGTTTCACTCGTGTTGTGTCCCGTTCGCTGGTTGTCGTTGTGCCACGTCAGTACTCCTTCGAAGGACGACGAAGCCCCGACCGGCACCTCGCGATGAAGGATGAGTAGAGAGATGAAAGAAGCGACAAGAATGCCGGTGCAAATAAACAGGAGTCGTGTCGAGGAATTTTGTGGCATGCAACCCTCGGAGCTTGGATTCAAATCTGGAATTTGCTGTTGCCAGAAGCGTTCGTCGACACGGTTGCCCGAAATTCCCCAGAGCATAAGGGGGTTCCTCGGTCATAGCCGTGAGGACACTATTGCTTCCAGTTTTTCCTTTGAGTGTGAGTATTCAGGGGAGGGATCGGACACAGCGAGCACTTTTTAACCACGCTCACATGTTCAGTATTATTGTGGTCCAATTGCTTCCAGCTGTCAAAACCAGTGGCGTCCCGAAGAATTTCTCCGTCTACATCGAGGACTTGTTTCGCCAGGGCTTAAGTTTCCGCGTGGTTTGGATGAGCCTCGATGTGCTTGACGTTTCAAAGAAGACTCCAATACATTCAAGACCCGGGTTGATCCACATAGTTTTGCGTTCCAATGCAAATAAACAGGAGTCGTGTCAAGAATGTGGCATGCAACCCTCGGAGCTTGGATTCAAACTGGAATTTGCTGTTGCCAGAAGCGTTCGTCGACACGGTTGCCCCGAAATTCCCCAGAGCATAAGGGGGTTCTGGTGATAGCCGTGAGGACACTATTGCTTCCAGTTTCCTTTTAACATAGTATTGGGGGGGATCGGACACAGCGAGCACTTTTTAACCACGCTCACATGTTCAGTATTATTGTGGTCCAATTGCTTCCAGCTGTCAAAACCAGTGGCGTCCCGAAGAATTTCTCCGTCTACATCGAGGACTTGTTTCGCCAGGCTTAAGTTTCCGCGTGGTTTGGATGAGCCTCGATGTGCTTGACGTTTCAAAGAAGACTCCAATACGTTCAAGACCCGGGTTGATCACATAGTTTTGCGTTCCAATTTATTTCGACGAGGTCCTCCTACATGACAATCAAGAAGAATACGGCTCGTAAGATGCCGCTTCGGCAAAAGGCTCAACTGATGTCGGCCTCCGAGATCGAACGGACGCTCGTACGTTTGGCGCACGAAATCCTGGAAAAGAACGGAGGTGTCGAAGGGCTTGGGCTTGTTGGTATCCGTCGGCGTGGTGTGCCGATTGCTGAGAGATTAGGGAAGATGATTCAGCAGGTCGAAAAAAAGAAAGTTCCCGTTGGGACTCTGGATATTACGTTCTATCGGGACGACCTTTCGACTCTGGGGCCAAAGCCGGTGGTGCAGGAGGGAGAAATCGGTTTTTCGATTGAGGGAAAGAAGATCGTCCTGGTTGACGATGTGCTTTACACGGGGCGCACGACGCGTGCAGCACTGGACGCACTGTTTTCGCACGGACGACCGAGCCTGGTTCAGTTGCTCGTGCTGATTGATCGTGGGCACCGTGAAATTCCAGTGGAAGCGACTTTTGTCGGCAGAAACGTACAGACTACCGACAACGAAGTAATCGAGGTGAAGCTTACGGAGATTGACCAGGCCGAAAAAGTTCTCTTGATGGAGCGGTAGATTGCGCGACCCCTAGTGCGTCATTAAGTCCACGAAGATACTCTCAAACTTCGTTAACATCAACCTCCATCTGCACCTGCGCAGGATGTAACTGAGAGGGCGGAGCAAGATGTCCTCTCCATTTTTCTTTATCGACAGGTTGGGGGCCGCTATAAGGAAGGAAAAACTCGGGGACACTGGCAGAGGGTTTCCATACTACGGTATGACCATACTTCGGCCCGTGGGTGATATCGACATCAAGGTACATCGTCTCTGAACGCTTAATGACTGACGGATCGATGAGCGAGGCGACGAGAAGTTCGTCCCACATCATGGACCACATCGAAGTGCCAGCCGGGGCCGGATGATCGAGGTAAAGCTGTTGAATGTGTGATGTGAGGGTGCCGCCCGCTTTTACAACGCGCCTCATCAAGTTTTCGCTAGACCAGACTTGGCTGCCCGCTTCGAATGGACTGAGTACTATGTTCTTCCAGCGGCTGCGAAGAACGATCGCGGCGGCTTCTGGGTCCCACCACCAATTCAGTTCGGGCCCTCCGCGCTGCTTCCGCCCATGATGTAAATCGCATTGGTCGAGGGGACAATTTCGTGGTCCATGGAGACAGCGAGCGCGATGTTGGTTAACGGTCCTGCACAATAAAGGACAACTTCACCGGGATTCGCCCGAATTGTATCGACGATGAAATCAGCGGCGCGTCCCGGACGAAGTGTACTTTTGGATATCCTCCGGGAGGCGCCCATGTTGTTTTCGGATCGGGTGCATCGGGATTCAATGACCCATGCCATCCTAGATAGCTTCCGTAGATTTGCTCGCGCACTTCTTGTTCACGTTTGGAATTTAGGAGGGGCTGTTCCGCTCCCTTGATACGGGAACATCCTTCCGATTGGCTAGTTCGGTGGACCAGAGAGCGAAGACGGTCGCAGGCTCCACCCACTGGTCCCCGCTTACCGTTGTAATTCCAAGTAGGTCAATTTGTGGAGCCCGCAACAACATGAGCAAAGAAAGGAAATTTGTTCCTTGGGGTCCGGCGCTGTCCTGGTCCGCGATGACCATGATCTTTTTTTGCTGAGCCAGAACTGCGCTGACACAAACAGGAGGCTGAGAACGACAAGGGCGGTGAATCGCAGCATTCCAAAGTCCTCCGACAGGGATGATGTGTACAAACGTGTGTCGAAGACTTAGGACTTGCGCGCTCACCCCACTCCGCGTCGAATCGAGGCCGGTCGTAGAAAGATTTCTGAGTGCCGACTGCCCGTGGTAGACAGCCCCGCATAGAGATTGGCGCGTCGAACGCCTCGCTCTCGGCAAATCCTTCGCCCAGAAAGGTAGCGAAGCTGCCGATAAATGCGTCGCCCGCGCCGGTGCTGTCGATGCTCTTCACGCTGAAGGCGGAGACATGTTCCATGCCGTCCGCCCCGGCCAGTAAAGACCGTTTGCGCCGAGCGTGACGATCACCCGGCTGAATTCCGCCGGAGAGCAGTTTCTGCCGCGCAATTTTCGCATCGTCGACATTTCCGCACGGCATGCCGGTAATCGTCTCTGCTTCACTCTCATTCGGAACGAAATAGTCGAGATCGGCGACAGCCTTTAGGTCGATCGGCTGCCCAGGGGCAGGATTCAAGAAGACATGCGAATTCTGTTCTTCCGCGCGAACTTGATGGTGTAGTACACCGTTTCGAGCGGTATCTCAAATTGCAGGACAATACAATCGGCACTCTTGAGAACGTCGGAAGCGGCGTCGACGTCAGCGGGCTTCAGCGCGTCATTGGCACCTTTAACAACGAGAATTCGATTTTGTCCCGCTGGATCAACGAAAATCGGAGCAACGCCGCTCGACAACCCGGGAACTTGCCGTACTTGAGATGCATCGATTCCAAGTTTTTCGAAATTCTTGATGGTCGCGGGGCCAAACAAATCGTCTCCCACGCGCGCGACCATGAACACATCCGCTCCAGAGTTTTGCCGCCACTGCCTGGTTGGCTCCTTTGCCGCCGAACCCCATTCAAACGTCTGACCAAAAATGGTCTAGC
>CAVRSO010000073.1:0-28706 GCA_963723845.1 uncultured Acidobacteriota bacterium | reverse complement strand
GTTGGCGCAAGCTGACGGTTCGGTCTTTGCTACCTGGTCGCGGTGGTTTCCCTGGGCGATGCCATCGCCATCGATCAGGATTTCACCTCCGACAAAGCGGCGTTGAAGAAGGCATTGAAATCGTTCAACCCGGGCGCTGGACAGGGTTTCGAAGCAGGCGACGCCGGCACCACGGAAGGCACGGCGGAAACCGGTGGCTCGTTCACAGTTGACGATACGGAGTTCAACATCTTCAACACCGACCGACGATTGGAAGCAATTCGCACTATCGCACGGCAGCTTTCGCAGATCGACCAGAAGAAGTCGCTGATCTATTTTTCCAGTGGCATGACCCGAACCGGTATCGAAAACCAGTCCCAACTTCGTTCCGCGGTCAACGCTGCGATCCGCTCCAACTTGTCGATCTACACCATGGACATTCGCGGCCTGCAAGCCCTGCCTCCCGGCGGCGAAGCCCAAAGCGCCAGCCTGCGCGGCACCTCAGCCTACTCGGGTCAGGCGACCCTAAATTCGTTCGACTCGAACTTCTCCAGCCAGGAAACGCTGGTGACACTGGCTGGCGACACCGGCGGCAAAGCATATCTGGACTCCAACGACTTCGGAAAAGTCTTCAAGGGAGTGCAGGCCGATACTGCCAGCTATTACATGCTGGCTTACCACAGTACCAATCCAGCGCGCGATGGCAAGTATCGCCACATCACGGTGAAGCTGAACCGGGCCGGGCTGAAACTTGACTATCGCCGCGGGTACTACGCTCCCGCCGATTTCAAGCACGCCAACAATGAAGACCGCGAGCAGCAGTTGCAGGAGAGAACTAACCTCCGAACTGCCTAGCACTGACCTGCATGTTTATCTTTCCGCGGGATATTTCCGCACGGGAGACGACAAGTTCTCCGTTCCCATCTCGCTGGTGGTGCCGGGTTCGGAAATTCCGTTCGCCCAGAAGAGCGATCAGGAAAAGGCCACGCTCGACGTCATCGGCGTGGTGTACGACAGCAACAAACGTCCCATGGGCGAGGTGCGAGACACGGTGAAGCTGGCGGTCAATACCTCCGCCGAAGTCAAACGAAAGAACGTGCAGTACAACACGGGAATGATTCTGCCTTCCGGCAACTATCACCTGAAATTTGTGCTTCGCGAAAATGAAACCGGGCAGATGGGATCATTCGAAACCGACCTGTCGATTCCCGATCTCAAGAAGCAACCTTTGCAGATGAGTTCGGTCGTGCTTGCCAGCCAGGTGCAGCCTTCGGGAAAAGGGAAGAGGGATGGTGATCCTCTGGTGCGCGACGGGTCAGAGGTGATTCCCAGCGTGACCCGGGTTTTCTCAAGTGGCCAGCACCTCTATCTCTACTATGAAGTCTACGATCCGGCGCACGATGGGTCGAAGTCGGCGGCCAGGAACGACATCCACCTGCTTACCAGTGTTTCTTTTTTTCAGGGAAAAGCCAAGACCTACGAGACCCCGCTGGTCGAAGCCAAGCAACTCAATTCTCAAAACCGCCATGCGGCGGTATTCCAACTCGAGGTCCCGCTCACCCAGCTAAAGCCCGGGTTCTATACCTGCCAGGTAAATGTGATCGACGATGCCGCGGGCAAATTTCTTTTCCCACGTCTGGCGATGATGGTCCGGCAATAGACGAACCCACTCGAACCGTCTTTTCTGATCTCTCCCACTCGCGTATCCTGTTCGCCTCAGGCCATGTCCCCTACGAAATCTATCGTTATTCGCGACCTTCAGAGTTTCGACGACCTTAAACAGGTGGAGGCGGTTGAAAAAGAAGTGTGGGGATCGGAGGACATTGACGTCCTGCCGGTCACAGTCAGCATCGCGTTGAAAGAGTCAGGCAATATTTGGCTCGGTGCCTTCGATGGGCGACAACTTATCGGCTTTGCCTTCGGATTTCTCGGATTGCACCACGGGCGGCCCAACCTGCATTCCCACATGCTGGCGGTGCGGGGTGCTTACCGCGAAACCGATATCGGCTTCAAGCTGAAGCTGGCACAGCGGGAGCGCGTGCTGGCGACACGCGTTCACGACATCCGGCTGGATGAAATTACCTGGACGTTCGATCCGCTTCAAAGCAAGAATGCGCACCTGAATTTCGCCAAACTGGGGGTGGTCTCAGAGAGTTACAAACCAGACTTCTACGGGATCGAAACCAGTAGCGTGCTCCATCGCAACAGTACCGACCGCTTATGGGTCCGCTGGCCGATTGCCAGCCGGCGTGTGGAGGACCGGTTGCGGGGAAGAAGCAATCGCTCCGAAATGCTGGATGCGCTTTCGACCGTGCTTCCGCTGGTGCAATTCAATGGGGAAGGCAAGCCCGTCCGAACCCCTCTGGATGACGCGCTAATGCGGCAGCGGGTGGTGATTGAGATCCCGAGCGACATCGGAGTGGTTGAGCAAAAACATCCTGTATTGGCACGCGAATGGCGGGAGGCTACTCGCTGGGCGTTTGTTGAGGCGGTGAAGCACGGGTTTTTCATTGCTGAGTTCTGCCGCACGATCCGAGGTCAGCAGGGGCCCGGGGCCTACCTTCTGGAGAAGGCAACCGTGGCGGAATACGTGCCTGAGATGGCGCGGTAAAATTGCGGCGCAGCCCGCTGACGACGGTTAGTATCTAGTGGTGCCCGCGAACGCAGTCATTCTCTACGATGGAGTCTGCGGTCTTTGCAACCGGGCGGTGCAATTCATTCTAAAGCGCGACCGGGCCGATGTATTTCGCTTCGCTTCTCTGCAGAGTGATTTCGCCAAGTGTGTCCTTGGCCGATATGGCCTAACCCCTGACGGCTTGGATACGATGTACGTCGTCTTTCAACCCGGCGAATCGTACGAACAAGTACTTTCCCGTTCCGATGCGGCTCTGGCCGTGGCCCAGCGGCTGAGCGGAATCTGGCGGGTAATTGGTAAAATCGGACGTATCCTTCCTCGATTCTTCCGAGACCTTATCTACAATCGCATCGCCGGCAACCGCTATCGCATCTTCGGGAAGTACGACACCTGTCCGCTTCCAACCCCGGAACAGAGCGCAAAATTCCTCGATCATTAAGGTCTATTCACACCCAAATCCCTTGATGCCACGGTAAAATCTAGCAGCGCAAAACTCAACGTCGAGGAAGCCGAATGTCCGCCAGCAATACCAATATTGATTCTGTGCTACATGAGCAGCGCAAGTTCGAATGTTCCGAGCAATTCCGTGAGCAGGCGCATATCAAGAGCCTGGAAGACTACGAGCGCATTTACCAGGAGTCCATTGAACAGCCGGAAAGATTCTGGGGACGCATTGCCTCGGACCTTCACTGGTTTAAGAAGTGGGACAAAGTTCTCGAGTGGAATAATCCCTGGGCTAAGTGGTTTGTCGGTGGTGAACTCAACCTTTCCTACAACTGCCTCGATCGCCATGCCCTCAGCACACGCCGCAGCAAACCGCCCTTATCTGGGAGAGCGAGCCCGGCGAAATCCGCACTCTGACCTACGAGCAACTCCACCAAGAAGTGCAGAAGTTCGCCAATGTGCTCAAGTCATTGGGCATCAAGAAAGGCGACCGCGTCGCCATCTACATGGGCATGACGCCTGAGTTGCCGATTGCCATGCTGGCCTGCGCCCGCATCGGCGCGCCACACTCGGTAGTTTTCGGCGGATTCTCCTCGAAGCTCTCGTCGATCGTATTCACGATTCGCAGGCTGTCTGCCGTCATCACCCAGGACGGCTCATTCCGCCGCGGCACTGAGGTCAAGCTGTTCCCGGCAGTCGAGGAGGCGCTTAAATCCTGCCCATCGGTCAAGAGCGTCGTCGTCTACCAGCGCACCGGAACCCCCATTAACATGAGCCGGGCCGCGACCACTGGTGGCACGAATTGATGGCAAAGGCATCGGACGAATGTCCCGCCGAACCGCTTGACGCCGAACATCCGCTCTATATTCTTTACACTTCCGGAACCACCGGCAAGCCGAAGGGGTCGTGCACACCACCGGCGGCTACTCGGTCGGAACTTACCTCACCACGAAGTGGGTTTTCGATCTGAAGGAAGAAGATATCTACTGGTGCACGCGCCGACATCGGCTGGGTCACCGGCCACAGCTATATCGTCTACGGTCCGCTGCAGAATGGCGCGACGGTGCGTGATGTACGAGGGCGCGCCGAATACTCCCGATCCAGATCGCTTCTGGGAGCATCATCGACCGACACAAGGTCAACGTCTTTTACACCGCCCCGACTGCGATTCGAACCTTCATCAAATGGGGAGACGAGTGGCCGAAGAAACACAAGCTGGACAGCCTGCGGCTGCTGGGAACCGTCGGCGAGCCGATCAATCCCGAAGCTTGGATGTGGTACCGCGACGTCATCGGCAAGGAACCGTTGCCCCATCGTCGATACCTGGTGGCAGACCGAAACCGGCCACATCATGATCTCGCCCATTCCCGGCGCAATTGCCACGAAGCCAGGCTCCGCGACGCGTCCTTTTCCTGGAGTTGCGGTCGGAAGTTGTCGACATGGATGGCAAGCCGGTGCCGGAAGGATCCGGCGGATTTCTGGTAATTAACAAGCCTTGGCCAGGGATGCTGCGCACGATTTACGGCGATCCCGACCGCTATGTGCAGCAGTACTGGTCACAGATTCCCGTTACTACTTCACCGGCGACGGCGCCCGCAAAGACAAAGACGGCTACTTCTGGGTGATGGGCCGCGTCGATGATGTCATTAACGTTTCCGGCCATCGGCTAAGCACCATGGAAGTCGAGTCTGCGTTGGTCGCGCACGAGGCTGTCGCGGAAGCCGCAGTCGTAGGCCGTCCGGATGAGATTAAGGGCCAAGCGATCTCAGCTTTCGTGAGCCTGGAGCACGGAAGGACCCCATCGCCGGAACTGAAAGAAGAGCTGCGCAAGTGGGTGGCTAAGGAAATCGGCGCGATGGCCAAGCCCGATGATATCCGCTTTACCGACTCGCTGCCCAAAACCCGCAGCGGAAAAATCATGCGCCGCTTGTTGCGCGAACTGGCAACCAATGGCGAAGTGAAAGGCGACACGACCACTCTGGAAGATCTCAGCGTGATTGCGAAACTTAAGAGCAAGAGGAAGCTTAGCCTGCATTATGCTGCTGTTCGGCCTCTGGGCCTTCACTCTGATAGTCTGAAATATCACCTGGAGACCCCAAGCCGTTGCCGCCGATAGTCAATGCCCAAGCTATTTCGAAAGCCTTTGGAGCCGATCCACTTTTTCAGAATGTCTGGTTCACCATCTCTCAGGGCGATCGCATTGGCCTGATCGGACCGAACGGCTCCGGCAAATCCACCCTACTCAAATTCTTGCCGGTAGCATCGATCCCGATAGTGGAGAAGTGTCGCTTCGCAAGCGGGCACGGCTCAGCTATGTCGAGCAGGATTCGAATTTCCAGCCGGGATTTACAATCCGCTCGGTAGTCGATGCAGCCCTTGAGAAAAGTGGAGTGCCGCAATTGGATCGCGCCGGCCGCAGCGCCGAAACCCTGGGGCGATCCGGATTGATGATCTCGGCGCGGAGGCGACATCTTTATCCGGCGGATGGCAGAAGCGCTTGTCGATTGTCGAGGCCCTGGTTCAGGCGCCTGATATCCTCCTGCTCGACGAGCCTACGAACCATCTCGATCTCGGCGGAATTGAGTGGCTCGAGGGATTGCTGCAGCAAGCCGCCTTCGCTAGTGTGATCGTCAGTCACGATCGTTACTTCCTGGAAAATATCGCCACCGAAATTGCCGAGCTGAGCCGGGTTTATCCGGACGGAGTGCTGCGAGTCCACGGATGCTACAGCACCTTTCTCGAAAAGAAAGAAGAATTTCTGCATGCGCAGTCAAAGCGCCAGGAAGCGTTGGAGAATCTCGTCCATACCGAAATCGAGTGGCTCCGCCGTGGTCCCAAGGCACGCACTACCAAATCGAAAGCCCGTATCGACAAAGCTCATGAACTCATGGGCGAGCTTGCCGACCTGAACTCCAGAACTCGTACCGGCACGGCCCAGGTGGACTTCTCGGCCAGCGACCGAAAGACCAAGCGCCTGATAGAACTGGAAAACGTTGCGTACCACATCGGAGATCGTACACTTTTTTCAAATCTGAATTTCATCCTCACGGCTGGAATGCGGGCTGGCCTGGTGGGGCCCAACGGCAGTGGCAAAATTAGACCGCCGCGCTGTTGCGAGGAGACCTTCCCCCGGCGAAGGCAACATCCGCCGCGCCGAATGGCTCCGCATTGTCTACTTCGATCAACGCCGCCAACTCGATCCCAACATGACTTTGCGTCGCGCTTTGGCTCCCGAAGGCGATTCGGTCATTTATCAGGACCGAGTGATTCATGTGGCGTCGTGGGGCGCCCGCTTCTTGTTCAGCGGGGAGCAGCTAAATCAGCCGGTGAGCCGGCTCTCCGGCGGAGAGCGCGCCCGAGTGCTGATTGCCGAGCTCATGCTTCAGCCCGCCGACGTCCTGTTGCTCGACGAACCCACCAACGATCTTGAATTCCCTGAACACTCGAAATCCTGGAGGAAAGCCTGCTTGAATTTCGAGGTCTCGCTGGTACTCGTAACCCACGACCGCTATATACTGGATTGTGTTTCCAATATCGTTCTTGGCTTCCAGCGCCGCCAGCAAGTGCAACAGCGTGCTTTTCCGTGGCCGGAGGGGCCACGATGGCGACCAGCCCCCGCCCTGTTGGGCCGAAAATCGACCTCGTTGTAGGGCGTTGTTTCCTGTGTGCCGGAACACAAGCTCTTTGAAGTTCTTCCACGCGCAGTAAGAGACCCTATTTGGAGGCTGTTCCGAAATCGGCCTCGCTGGCATCCACACCCGCGTTCGCCTTCGCTTGCATTGCCTGCTATCCCTATCACAGTTTAGATGCCGAATTGCCGCTTCGATATGTCCTTGTTTTCCAGTAATTTCGGCATCCCCGGCACCCTAGTCTTATCCAAACTCTTTCTCACTTGTCCCTGTTACTTTCCTAAATGGCGGACGCTGTCTGCCGCTTTTTGGCATGCTTTTGGTCTATTTTCTTTCACCTTTTGCCCATTCTGTTTTTCATTTTACCACACGCCCTCTAGGAACGAATCGATCTCGATGGAAATTACGGCTCGTATGCGTTTTCGCTGGCCAGAAGCCGCCCCAGCCTAAGACATCCCCCGGTTTCCGCAGCCCAGCCGTAGATTAACGATATACCCTTTCGGCCATGTCCCGCCCCGGCGATTTTAGTGGCGGGCACCTGGTGATCAACGGAGAACGCTGGTCTTCCTATCTAACCGTTTTGCGGTATCGCGGCGCAATGGCCTCAAAAGCGTGCAAGCGGGCTATTCGAAGCGCAGAATTTCAACCGGAAGGATGCGCGCCGCGGACCATGCCGGAATGATCGTGGCGCTGATGCAAATTGCCAAAGCCGCGGCCGCAATCCAAATCGCGTCCAGCGCATTGGCGTGAAACGGAACATAAGGTATGGCGTATACCTCCGGATTCAAAGGGATGAGTCTCCATCGGTTGGCGATCCAGGATAGCCCGTAGCCAGCCAGCAGTCCCGCTGCCGTCCCTCCGATGCAGACAACCAGGCCCTGCAAAATGAAAATGCGCCGCACCTGTCGCCGTTGCGTTCCCATGGCCATCAGCACGGCGATGTCGCGGGCGCGATCCGTCACCGTCATCATCAGCACCACCAGTATGTTGAGCCCAGCCACGAATGTGATCAGTCCAATAAAAAGCGCGGTGACCAGCTTTTCCAAACTCAGGGCGCGGAAGAGCGCGCGGTTCTCGTCCATCCAGGTTGTAGCGATGAATCCGGGGCCTGCGCGGCGCAGCAACTCATCGGCCACCGTTCCCGCCTCATCCAAGTTCGTCACGCGAACTTCCAGCAGGTTTACGACGTCTCCCACGCCCGCCAGTGCTTGCGCCGAAGAGAGCGTCACGAAGCCCCAATTCGCGTCGTAATCGTAGAAGCCGGAATCAAAGATTCCGCCTACGCGATAACGCCGCGAGCGTGGCAGCATTCCAAACGGCGTCAAATTTCCCTGAGGACTCGTCAGCGTCACGTAGTCGCCCGCCGAAACTTTCAATTCCTCGCAAAGAATTCGCCCCACCAGCACCACCGGAATGTCATCCGGACCCGGCGCAAAATTGTCGGAGCCGGCCACAATGTGCCGCAGGGCGCCGCCGGTGCGCCGCTCCAACTCGGGATCCACTCCCTTGAGCACTAGTCCGCGCGACCGGTTGCCGATCGATAAAAGCACGGTGATATAGACCGCCGGCTCAATCGAGCGAACGCCCGGGGCGTCGCTCAGCTTGGCAATTTCCTCTCGATAGTTGTGGATCCCTTCGGGGCTTGAGGGCTTCAGATTCACGTGGGCTGTAACGCTCAATAGCCGGTCGCGAATTGCCTGTCGAAAGCCCGTGTCCATGGCCAGAGCGATCACCAGAGTCATCACTCCTGCCGCCACGCCAAGAACCGCCAACAGGGTGACTAGCCTGCAGCACCGCAGGCCGGTTCGGCGACCGGAGATACCGCAGCGCCACGAGCCATTCGAAGCTCATTTCGGGCTTCCGTCTTCGTCGGCGCCCTCTTCCTTGGGGCAGCCGCCGAATCCTCGGCCGTTTCGGCGCGCAACAGCGGAAAGAGGATTACCTCGCGAATCGCGTGGGAATCCGTGAGCAACATCACGAGCCGGTCGATCCCGACTCCTTCGCCTGCCGTTGGCGGAAGGCCGTGGCTCAGAGCGCGAATGTAGTCGATATCAACCTCTTTCGGTGCTTCCTGCCCGCCTTTTTCGACTTGCGCGCGAAAGCGGCGTTCCTGATCGGCCGGATCGTTCAACTCCGAAAATCCATTTGCGATCTCCATCCCGGCGATGAATAACTCGAACCGTTCGGCCAGCGAAGGATCGCCCGGTTTCTGCTTCGATAGCGGCGAAATATCGGTGGGGAAATCGTAAATGAACGTGGGCTGATTCAAATGTCCTTCGGCGACCGCTTCAAAAAGCTGGCCCGTCAATTCGCCATCGGAAGAGCTTTGAATACCGTGGATCGGTTCCGTGGCTGCGCCCTGTGCGAAACGGTTATAACGCTCGGCGATCGCTCGCGGCCCGCCCTTTCCAGCCAACTCCGTTTCGTTTGGCGCCGCGCCCGCCGCGGTGGGCCAGTATTTGCAAATCGCTTGGCGCATCGAGAGGCGTTCAAACTTGCCAAAGTCTATTTCGAGTTCGCCGTATTTCACCTTCGTGCTGCCGCATATTTGTTCAGCCAGCCCGCGCAGCAATTTCTCCGTCAAATCCATCAATTCGTCTGCGTTGCTATAGGCCTGGTAGAACTCCAGCATCGTGAATTCGGGCTGGTGAATCGCGTCGATTCCTTCATTGCGAAAATTGCGATTGATCTCGTAGACGCGATCGAGACCGCCCACAACCAGTCTTTTCAAGTAGAGTTCCGGCGCAATACGGAGGTACAGGTCCATATCAAAGGTGTTGTGATGCGTCACAAAAGGACGCGCGGTGGCGCCTCCTAGAATCGGGTGCATCATCGGAGTTTCGACTTCTATATAGCCGCGCTCGTCAAAAAACCGCCGCAGCTCGCGAATGATCTGCGCCCGCCGAAGGAAGATCTCCCGCGCGCGCTCGTTCACGATCAAGTCCAGATAGCGCCGCCGGTAGCGCATTTCCACGTCCGCTAGACCGTGCCACTTTTCCGGTAGCGGCAGCAGCGCCTTGCTTAGGAGCTCCAGCCCCTCCACACGGACGGTGAGCTCGCCTGTTTTGGTACGAAACAGAGGGCCCGAGACGCCCACGATGTCGCCTAAATCCAGAAGCTGGAAAAGTTTGAAGGCCTGCTCGCCAATTACGTCCAGGCGCACGTACACCTGCATTCGCCCGCCGTCGCCCGCCAGATGAGCGAACCCTGCCTTGCCGTGCGGCCGCAGCGCCACAATTCGCCCCGCCACGCGTACCGCCGTGCTTTTCGCCGCCAGCTCTTCGGCCGTCAGTGCGCCAAACTGTTCGCTGACCTCTCTCGGGGTATGCGAGCCCGCAAACCTATGCGGATAAGGAGAATGGCCAAGAGATTCGATTTCGCTGAGTTTCTTGCGGCGCTGCGTGAACTGGTCAAGAGGTTCAAATTCCAAAGAGATGATCCTTTCAGCAGCGGAAGGACGCCGATGGCGAGCTGCGCCGCAGTATAATGGTCCCCTTCCGTAAGCGTCAAGAAAACCGCAGTTTGCACCCGAACTTCCTTCGAGCCTCGATGACACAAACGACATGCCCGCAACCAAAGGCGGTCGGCGCTTGCAACAGGTGGTATACTCCCGCCGGCTTCTTGGGGGCTGTTTTGTTTCAGGGGTGGCGGCCTAGGCTCTTCGCGCACGGCAGCGTATCGGACGATTGGACGATGGCCCTGCCTCGCGAGAAAAACCTGGTCTTTCAGACGGTCGTTCAGAGATGGGAATGCACGTACGCAATGATGAGCGTCGCGCTCGACGACGCCCTTTCGCTGCGCGCGCGCGGCTGAACTCGTCTGCGCCCGCCAGCAGGTTTCTGTCGCCGCCTATCTCCTCGATAACCTCGCTCACTCACTGATTTCATTCTGCGAGACTCTTTCTACTCGCGGACGTGGTGCTCGGCGGCTTCCTGCTGTCGCTCCACTGAATGCAAAATTCTTTCGCGGTAATACGGGACAGAGTGCCGCCTCATGGAATGGAATCCTCCATCACGTGCTTTTCGGCAGCCGGCCACGGTTTTTTCACAAATTACGAATTCTTTCCGAAACAATCCAGCACCTCGAACGTGAATTTCAAGACGCCGCCGTTGATATCTCCACGGGCCTTTCCGTGCAACCGGGCGATTCCTGGAAAACTCTTGATGGCCTCCACTATGATTTCAGTACCTGCCTGCGCGAAACTGAAGTCCTTCTGAAATCTTTTCTGAAGACTGTGCCCCTCGATCAACTCCCGGGCATCTCGGCAGATCTCGACGTTCCCTCAGAGCTTCAGCCTTTCGGCATGAAACCCCGTCTATCCAGCGCCTCAGCATAAGATCGGGAACCGCCAGCCCGACGGAGTCGTCAAAAAAGTCCACAGGAACCATTCCTTGCAACCCCTTCGTACGGTGCTAACCTGAGTCGGAAAGGAAACCTTTGATGTTTGGAGAAATTGGAGTGGGAATGAAGAAAAGGGTCAGGGGCTTTTGGGCGAGCAATCGCTCGAAGGGTCCTGGGGTCGCTTTGGTCCTTCCGTCCGTCCCGACAAGCGCGCGATTCTGCTCGTCACAGCTGCCAAGTAGAACGCTATGTAACTCACTGAAAACACGAGGTGAGTGTCACGTCTACCCGTCACACAATCGAGGGGGCCCTTTCACTGGCTTTGGGTCTCGCCCGTGACTGCCGAACGCGAAAAACTTGAGGCGGACGTCCTGATCGTGGGCGCCGGACCGGCGGGGCTTTCCTGCGCGCTCCACCTCTCGAACCTGATTGACCAGCACGCTGCGGAGAAAAAATCGCCTGCGCTTTCGTCCGAAAATATTTATGTCCTCGAAAAAGCGCGGGAGATTGGCGCGCACCAGCTCTCCGGCGCCATCATGGATCCACGCGCGCTCAGGGAACTCGTTCCGGACTTTGAGAAAACCGCGCCGCTCGACACGCCGGTCACCGGCGACGCCGCTTACTACTTCACTGAAAGCAACTCCTACAAACTTCCCATCACTCCGCCGCCGCTGGCTAATCATGGAAACTACGTGATTTCTCTCAACAGGCTCGTGAAGTGGCTTGGCGGCCTAGTCGAAAAAAAGGGCGTAAACATTTTCACGCAATTCGCCGGCCGGGAACTGCTTTACGAAAAAGATGGAATCGCCGGCGTGTTGACCGAAGACAAGGGTGTCGACAAAAACGGCAAGCCAAAGGACAACTTCACGCCCGGCTACGAACTTCGCGCTAAGGTCACCGTGCTGGCGGAGGGTCCGCGCGGTTCGCTCGCCAAGGGCCTCGTTTCCCGGCTGAAACTCGATGGCCTTAATCCCCAGGTTTATGGTCTAGGAATCAAGGAACTCTGGGACGTGCAGCCAGGCCGCATCGATACAGGCTACGTGGCGCATACGCTTGGCTGGCCGCTCCCTTCGGATATCTACGGCGGCGGATGGATTTACGGCCTGCGGGACAATCGCGTGTCGCTCGGAATGGTCATCGGGCTCGATTATCACAATTCGCTCTTCGATCCCCATCAAGCATTTCAGAAATTCAAAACGCATCCGTTTGTGAAAGATATCCTGGAAGGCGGCACTCTTGTCCGCTACGGCGCGAAGACGGTCCCCTACGGCGGTTGGTATTCGATGCCGCGCAGCTATTTTGATGGCGGCCTGATTATCGGCGACTCCGCAAGCCTGCTGAATTCGCAGCGATTGAAGGGAATTCATACCGCGATCAAAAGCGGAATGCTGGCCGCCGAGACGATCTACGAGGCGCTTTGCGCCGGAGATACGTCGGCGGCCAAACTCTCCGCATACCAAACAAAACTGGAACAGAGTTGGCTCAAGAAAGAGCTGTGGTTCGTCCGAAATTTTCATCAAGGATTTCACGACGGCTTATGGAAAGGGCTGGTCCACGCCGGTTTCCAATTCGTCAGCGGAGGCCGCGGCCTGGTGGACCCGATGCGCGCCCAGCCGGGCTATATGGAATACACCAAACTCAATCGCGGCGCCACTCTCGTGGACCAATCGACGAGATTCAAAGGCGACGGCCAACTCACATTTGACCGTCTCACGGATGTTTATCATTCCGGGACGCGCCACGACGAGAATCAGCCCTGCCATTTGGTCATTCTCGATCCCAGCATTTGCAGCGACCGCTGCGTGCGCGAATTCGGCAATCCCTGCCAGTATTTTTGTCCCGCCGCGGTTTACGAGATGGTGATGCAGCAGGGCGCGCCAAAATTGAAGATCAATGCCGCGAACTGCGTCCACTGCAAAACCTGCGACATTGCCGATCCCTACCAAATTATCGAATGGGTTCCACCCGAGGGCGGCGGCGGACCGAATTACGAGGGCATGTAAATATGGCGAGACTTTTGCTACTCGGCTTTGGCTTCCATATCGGCTCCGCCGAATAGTTTTCGAATGGAGGCCCAAAAGCCGCGCTTCTTTCCGGAAGGTTTCGCGCGTGGCTCTTTGGCCGGCGCTTGCGAGTTTACTCCCAGCGCATGCTGCAAATCGGTTGCGAATTCCGGCGCAGCCACGTGGCCCGAGAATTCCCAATTCGGCGACACTTGCGCCTCGCGGATTAGCAGCGCCATCGGCGGTCCGGGGTCGGGCGGCGGAGAGGGCTCGCTCGCCGAAAAAACCAGGGGCGGCAGGACCACGGTGTATATCGGCATCGAGGTGGGCGGAGCCGAAGGAACTTCATCGTTTACCGGCCGTTCGATGGGATGCTCTTCATTGCCGTTAGCCAGCACGCTGTACTCGATATTTGGCTCAGCCGCTGGTTTCATTTCGACTGGCGGCTCAGCCACCCGAGACCTCGTGGCGGGTGTGGTAACTGGTATTGGGGGAATGGCGACCGCTGTTTCAGGAATCGGTTCCGGCGGGGGCGCAACGGGCCGCGGCTCGTCGGCGAAGCACTGGCAGCTTCCGGGCTTTCCTGCGACGGGAAGAAGTTTGCCCGCACCTAGGAAGAATTCGCCGGACTGGGGCACGATCAATTTTTCGTCGGAAAATTGATTGGCGAGCTGGATCGCGCCAGTCGTTGCAAGGACGCAGAGCGAATCATCGAGATTCAAGCCCACCGTGATGTCGCGCGAACCGCCGCTGATATCGAGCGGCGTGCCAATGACCGTGGGAGTAAAAACGCGCAGCGCTATTTTCGAGGGCAGGCTCACCCGCACCCGTCCGAAATTGAGCGCCAGCGTTATAGCGTCGCCCGAAAGGAGCACGGTGAATTTGGCGGGGCCGCATATATCGACTTTGCCCCCGGCAAAAAGCGTCATTCGCGCTTTTGCCGAGTGCACGGTGACGACACTTCCGTTCAAGACGTAGATGCCAGGCGCCGAGCGGGCCGTGCCATTATTCGCGGCGGTTCCGCTTTCCACGGAAATGTCCTGGCCTTGCACGCGGCCCACAGCGCCGGGCGGCGCATCCTGGGCACTGGCGACCGCCGGAGTGAGCCAAACAAGGGCGAGAGCAAGAATCACCAAGCACGCGCGCATAGGCGCAGAGAACGTCGCGCGGCTTGGCGCGAATTGAAACGGGAGACTCACGGAGACCGCTATACTATACAGCAATGGACAGCGTCTCGAACTCGGGCACGTTACCAAAGGGCAACAGTCCTGGCCCGGAGGCGCGCGTTACCATGCCGCAGCTTTCACGCTGGCGGAGGATGCAGATTCCGGTGTTCGCGTGGGCCGCCTACTGGGTAATCCGCCTGCTCGGTCCAACACTGCGCTTTGAGATCGTTGGTGTACACAATGCCGTCCAAATTCGCGATGCCGGTGAGCGGGGAATTGGCGTTTTTTGGCACCGCTGTATTTTGCCGGCAGCGTGGTTTTGGCGAGATCGCGGCATCGTGGTGCTCAACACAGTCAACTTTGACGGCCAGTGGACGCGGCGGGTGATCGAGCGGCTCGGATTCGGGACGGCGCAGGGAAGCTCGTCGCGCGGCGCGATTGAAGGTCTGACGGCGATGGCCCGGAGCCTTGAGGAAGGACACCACGTCGGAATCACCATTGACGGCCCTCGCGGACCGCGCTACGTCGCGAAGCCGGGCCCAGTGATTCTGGCGCGCCGAACCGGACGGCCCATCTCCGTATTTCACATTGCTGTGAAAAGCGCGCACACCTTTCAGAAGTCGTGGGATCTCTTTCAGCTTCCCCGCCCGTTCACGGACGCGGTGATGTTTGTCGCACCGCCGATCCGGGTTCCCGCAGACGCCGACAGCGACATGATGAAACAGAAGCAGGCGGAAATGCAGGCGTCTCTGGAGCGAGTGCGCGACCTTGCCGAATCGTGGTTTGGACTTACAAATGACGAGCGCGACAGGCTTTGGGAAGAGTGGAGCGAATACCACAGCCTCGCGCTGCTCTCACAAAACCAAGACCCTGCGCGAATTCGGCAGCCGTAATCGCCGACCTTCATAGCGCCTGAGTTTTTCCGGAAAAGCGCATTTCTTTCGCCTGTCCCTCGGGACAGTAGTATTTCCGCGCGGCTTTTTCTAAGCTAGTTTGAATGGCGCAGAGAGTCCGACCTTTCGTTTGTGAGCAGTGTGCTAGCGAGAAAACGAATTGGACGGAACCGTGTCCTCATGCGATGGAAGTTTGGAAGGATGGATACAACCGTGCGCTGCGGGAGCGACCGCGTCCCCGCCTGACGTCTGAGGATGTTCACCGGGCAATAGGCGAATTATCGTCTTCTTGGAAGAATTTTTACCACCTCGCTGCCGATGCACTTAACCGCATTCTCGACGAAAAAGGAAAAAAGACCGTAAGCCCCGCCTCTTCCGAGTCCGCCAACCGCATAGGCAGAACTCAATGGCGCATCACGTGCCTTCGTGCCGTTCCGATTCAATCGGATGTTGCTCGCAGACGTGCTCTTCAAAGGCCTTCTGAAGAGAGCGCTGTGCCCTTCTCTTCCTTGTCAGTCGCATAGACCCAGGCACACTGGTTGCAGCCCACGGCTTTATGCGATTCTTTCCAAACCATCGCCCTTTTTGGAGTTTGCGGCATTTCGGAAGCGCAGATTATCCACGGGAGCAGATGTGTTCTCTATAAGGAAAATCATGTAGGGGCGAGTGAGTAACTAGCACTACTAGGACGAACTGATATTCGCCGATCGGGTTGCTGCGGTCGATTCGGCCGCAAGCAGGTCAGTGTGTCATGGCATAGACGAGGTAGTTGATCCCGATGCGGAAACCGAGATCGGAAAAACGCTCAGGATATTCCGGGCGATTCGACCACTCCCACGAATCGCCGAGATCGGAATTGAAAGAGATGGCGACCATGATGCGGCCCTTATCGTCGCGGATAGCGAGCCACCG
Source organism: uncultured Acidobacteriota bacterium (assembly GCA_963723845.1). Lineage (GTDB taxonomy): Bacteria > Acidobacteriota > Terriglobia > Acidiferrales > UBA7541 > Palsa-295. The sequence goes on along the minus strand of CAVRSO010000073.1, from coordinate 12,704 downwards.
CGCTCCCTTTCCGTCGTTGGGGCCCTGCGGATAGTCCGGAATTTTGTAGCCAACTCCCAAATGCTCGGAGCCTGGAATCTGATAGCGGTCGTCGAGATCGTATAGCGTTGAAATATCGGGTCGCTATTCGGGATATCGACGATCGGACGGTCTGGAAAAACCATCCTGATGCGTTTCAAAAACATCTGCCACTCGTAAGCGCCGTGAAAATCGTCGGCCATGAAGAAGCCGCCGCGCAACAGATAGTCCCGCAAGACATCCGCCTGTTGTTGAGTGATTCCCCACTCGCCCACTTGCACGGCGTATAGCCACGGCCAGTTGTAAACCTCGGTCCCATCGTCGAGATTCACGTCCTGCTCCACCGATCGCGCATCGACGCGCGTGAGGCGCCGGACTGCTGCGGCAAAATCGCGATCGGCCGGCGGACCATCCTGCGTCCAGAGCGACATGCCTTGGCGCCAATCGCCATCGAAACGCCCGCGGTAACCATCATTGGGACCGGGTGGATACATGAGGCGAGCGAAAGCCCATTCGCCGGGCCGCTGCCAATCTGGCGGCAGCGGAGTGGAGTCGCCATATTCGACGGAGGGATATTGCCGGAAGGGGCGCTGGGCAAACAACGCGCCCACAAGGCCAAGGATGCAGCCCGCCGGCAAAAGAACTTTCATCAAGCCTCGATGGAAGTCTTTCATGGTAGCTTCCCATCTCCCCCGCCAGCGGCGCTCGCGTTTCGTCTACGATTCTATCGCGATAATCGTAAGGCAGGTTGCAAGTAGAAGCAGGCCTAATGATTTCTTCCGGAGGCGGGCCATTTTTTTAGTTTTTCGAGAAGGAGGATGACTTGGCGTTCGGTATCCTCAAGAGAGCGCGAGCAATCAATCACCTCATCGGCGAGGTTGCGCTTTTGGTCGAGGGGCATCTGCGCGGCGATGCGGAGCTCCGCGTCTCGCTGCGAGAATCCGCGATCCTTCAAACGTTCGAACTGCTGCTCGGGACGGCACCAGCAGACAATCACACAATCGAGATCCCGCTGGGCGCCGGCCTCCAGAATAAGAGCGGCTTCTTCGAACGCCATCTCCGGACCGCCAGGGCGGTCGAGAACGTCAAACCAGTTCACCACAACATCGTGAATCCGCGGGTGGAGGATCCGGTTCAGGCGCTCGCGTTTTTCGGCATCGGAAAAAACAATCGCGGCCAGTTTCTTGCGGTCGACGGCGCCGCCGGGCGAGAGAATTTCCATGCCGAATTCTTGTAGAACTTCTTTGTAGGAGTCTTGCCCGGGCTCGAGCAACTCGCGCGCGAGCGCATCGGCGTCGAGAACCTGATAGTCGCGGTCCCGAAGAAAGGCCGCTACCGTTGATTTGCCTGATGCGATTCCTCCGGTGAGCCCAACGCGGATCATCGGGTAAGGGAGGAGACGACTGCTGGAACTCGCGAGCCGCGCCGCATGCGAGCGGCTTTCACCGTGTTGCTCATCAGCATGGCAATGGTGAGCGGACCGACGCCTCCCGGCACGGGTGTGTACGCTCCCGCAACTTCGACGACTTCCGGATGAACGTCACCCGCGAGGATGGAGCCTTTCGCGCGAAACGATTCGAGCTTCGCCGGGAACTTCGCAAAGATTCGCTCGGCTTCGGCCGCATCCTTCACCATGATTTGGCCCACGTCAATCACGGTTGCGCCGGGGCGCACGAAATCCGGCGTCACCAGTGCCGCTTTTCCGATGGCTGCCACAATGATATCGGCGCGGCGCACGATGCCCGACAGGTCTTTGCTCTTGGAATGGCAAATCGTGACGGTTGCATTGGCGTGGAGAAGCAGCAGAGCCATCGGCTTCCCCACAATATCGCTTCGCCCTATCACCACAGCGTTTGCGCCTTCGATCGGAATATCGCTGCGGCGGAGAATTTCCATCACGCCCGCCGGCGTGCAGGCCACCAGAGCAGGGCGGTTAGCGACTAGATTGCCGACGTTAACGGGATGAAAGCCGTCCACATCCTTCGCGGGGATAACGGCGTCGAGAATTTTCTTGGAGTCGATCTGCTTGGGCAGCGGCATCTGCACTAGAATTCCATCGACGTCATCTCGATGATTCAGTTCATCCACTTCAGCGAGCAATTCTTGAGTGGTGATCGAGGCGGGCGGCGTGAGATAGAAACTGGCCAGGCCTAGCTTTTCGCACGCGGCGACCTTGCTATTCACATAGAGCTTCGATGCGGGATCGTCGCCCACACGCACAGCGGCCAGCCCCGGCCGGATTCCCGCCGCTGCCAGGGTGGCGATTTCCGTCTGCAACTCCGCATAGATTTGATCTCGAATCGCGTTGCCACTCAGGATACGCGCGGCCAAATGGAGGCTCCCAGATGTGATTTGTGCTGCGTCCGAATCCCGCATCATAGCATACGAGATTTCCACGGTGATGGAGTGTCTGGTGCATTCATAAGCGGTATTGGCACCTTCATCTATAATGTTAGTTGAGTAGCGGATATGGGCATGGTGAGAGCGCGATGATCTTTGGCGAGGGCTCGGAGCGAAAGCAGTTGGAGCGGGCGATGCGGGAGGCTGGGCGCTTGCCACCCGGGCAATCGGCTACGCTGAAGTGGCCCATTCTTCATGCCGGAACGGTGCCACACTTTGACCCGCAGAAGTGGGATTTTCAGATCACCGGACTGGTTGAAAAGCCCGTGCGGATCACGTGGGACGCGTTCACCCGGCTGCCTATGAAAGAAGTGACGGCCGACATGCACTGCGTGACTCGATGGAGCCGGTTCGATGTGCGCTGGGAAGGCGTGCCGTTTACTGAAGCGATGAAACTGGCCGTGGTGAAGCCGGAAGCCAAGTACGTGATGGTGCTCGCGGAACAAGACTACACATCGAATGTGCCGCTCGATGATCTGATGCGGCCAACGACACTTTTCGCGCTGAAACACAATGGCGAACCGCTGCCGGCCGACCACGGCTATCCGGTAGACTGGTAGTTCCGCATCTGTACGCTTGGAAAAGCGTGAAGTGGGTGCGTGGCATTCGGTTTATGGAAGAGGATACGCCGGGCTTCTGGGAAGAAAATGGCTACAACATGTACGGCGACCCGTTCAAGGAACAGAGATTCAGCGGCTAAAACTGTTTGCGCGGAGGCCCGGTGATTCGACAAGTTATCCTCACGCCTCAAAATTCCGCCTGTGCTCGGAAACTGCATCGACGATATAGTTGGCAGTTCTTTTTCGTCGACGAGGGATAAATTATGATCAAAGTTTCAGCTCTCATTGCGTCTGTTCTTTTTGCCATTGCAGCGCCCGCTCTTGCGCAGGTGAAAAACTAAACCGTCACGCAGCAGATGCTTTTGAATCCCAGTCCTGACGACTGGCTGATGTACAGCCGCACCTACGACGCGTTTCGCGATAGCCCGCTCAAGCAAATCAACAAGAAAAATGTCGGCCAGCTTCGCATGGCCGACGTTCTTGTTATTTGCTTGAGCAGGGCTATCGCGAAACGCGTGGGATTTGGAAAAAGCATCTGCTGCGTGACGGGTTTGTAGTCTTTCACCTGCGCAAGAGCGGGGCCACTGAGAAATGGCAAAAAGAACAGACGCAATGAGAGCTGAAACTTTGATCATAATTTATTCCTCGTCGACGAAAAGAACTGCCAACTATATCGTCGATGGAGCTTCCGAGCACAGGCGGAATTTTGAGGCGAGGATAACTGTCGCATGCCGCCGCGCAAACAGTTTTAGCCGCTGAATACTCTTCTCGCTAAAAGGGTCGCCGTACATGTTGTAGCCATTTTCTTCCCAGAAGCCCGACGTCTCCTCTTCCATAACCGAATGCCACGCACCCCACTTCACGCTTTTTCCAAACGTCTCAGGATGCAAAACAACCAGTCTCACCCGGATAGCCGTGGTCGGCCGGCAGCGGTTCGCCATTGTGTTTCAGCGCGAAAAATCACGTTGGCCGCATCAGATCATAGACGGCACATTCAATAGTGTAGTCTTGTTCCGCGAGCACCATCACGTACTTGGCTTCCGGGCTTCACCACGGCTCAATATTCATCGCTTCAGTAAACGGCACGCCTTCCCAGCGCACACATCGAACCGGCTCCATCAAGTCACGCAGTGCATGTCGGCCGTCACTTCTTTCATAGGCAGCCGGGTGAACGCGTCCCACGTGATCCGCACGGACTTGACAACCAGTCCGGTGATCTGAAAATCCCAGCTTCTGCGGGTCAAAGTGTGGCGCAGTTTCCGACATGATAAAAAGGCCATTTCAGCGTAGCCGATTGCCCAGGTGGCAAGCGCCCCAGCCTCCCGCCGTCGCCCCCGCTCCAACTGCTTTCGCTCCGAGCCCTCACCAAAGATCATCACGCCTTCCAGCCATGCCCATATCCGCTGCTCCAACTAACATTATAGATGAAGGTGCCGATACCATTTATGAATCGCCAGACACTTTCCCGTCACCGTGGAAATCTCGTTGTATGATGCGGGATTCGGACGCGGCCCAAATTACATTTCTGGGAGCCTCCGTTTGGGCGGCACCGTATCCTGAGTGGCGACCCGATCGAGATCAACCTATGCGGAGTTGCAGACGGAAATCGCCGCCCTGGCAGCGGCGGGAATCCGGCCGGGGCTGGCCGCTGTGCGTGTGGGCGATGATCCCGCATCGAAGCTCTATGTGAATAGCAAGGTCGCCGCGTGAGAAAGCTAGGCCTGGCCAGTTTCTATCTCACGCCCCCAGCCTCGATCACCACTCAAGAATTGCTCGCTGAAGTGGATGAACTGAATCATCGAGATGACGTCGATGGAATTCTAGTGCAGATGCCGCTGCCCGAGCAGATCGACTCCAAGACAATTCTCGACGCCGTTATCCCCGCGAAGGATGTGGACGGCTTTCATCCCGTTAACGTCGGCAATGTAGTCGCTAACCGCCCTGCTCTGGTGGCCTGCACGCCGGCGGCGTGATGGAAATTTTCCGCCGGCAGCGATATTCCGATCGAAGGCGCAACGCTGTGGTGATCGGGCGAGCGATCTGGTGATTATGCCGATGGCTCTGTGTTCTCCACGCCAATGCAACCGTCACGATTTGCCATTCCAAGAGCAAAGACTGTCGGGCATCGCGCGCCGCGCCGATATCATTGTGGCAGCCATCGGAAAAGCGGCACTGGTGACGCCGGATTTCGTGCGCCCCGGCGCAACCGTGATTGACGTGGGCCAAATCATGGTGAAGGATGCGGCCGAAGCCGAGCAAATCTTTGCGAAGTTCCCGGCGAAGCTCGAATCGTTTCGCGCGAAAGGCTCCATTTTCCGGGTGACGTTCATCCGGAAGTCGTCGAAGTTGCGGGAGCGTACACACCCGTGCCGGGAGGCGTCGGTCCGCTCACCATTGCCATGCTGATGAGCAACACGGTGAAAGCCGCTCGCATGCGGCGCGGCTCGCGAGTTCCAGCAGTCGTCTCCTCCCTTACCCGATGATCCGCGTTGGGCTCACCGGAGGAATCGCATCAGGCAAATCAACGGTAGCGGCCTTTCTTCGGGACCGCGACTATCAGGTTCTCGACGCCGATGCGCTCGCGCGCGAGTTGCTCGAGCCCGGGCAAGACTCCTACAAAGAAGTTCTACAAGAATTCGGCATGGAAATTCTCTCGCCCGGCGGCGCCGTCGACCGCAAGAAACTGGCCGCGATTGTTTTTTCCGATGCCGAAAAACGCGAGCGCCTGAACCGGATCCTCCACCCGCGGATTCACGATGTTGTGGTGAACTGGTTTGACGTTCTCGACCGCCCTGGCGGTCCGGAGATGGCGTTCGAAGAAGCCGCTCTTATTCTGGAGGCCGGCGCCCAGCGGGATCTCGATTGTGTGATTGTCTGCTGGTGCCGTCCCGAGCAGCAGTTCGAACGTTTGAAGGATCGCGGATTCTCGCAGCGAGACGCGGAGCTCCGCATCGCCGCGCAGATGCCCCTCGACCAAAAGCGCAACCTCGCCGATGAGGTGATTGATTGCTCGCGCTCTCTTGAGGATACCGAACGCCAAGTCATCCTCCTTCTCGAAAAACTAAAAAAATGGCCCGCCTCCGGAAGAAATCATTAGGCCTGCTTCTACTTGCAACCTGCCTTACGATTATCGCGATAGAATCGTAGACGAAACGCGAGCGCCGCTGGCGGGGGAGATGGGAAGCTACCATGAAAGACTTCCATCGAGGCTTGATGAAAGTTCTTTTGCCGGCGGGCTGCATCCTTGGCCTTGTGGGCGCGTTGTTTGCCCAGCGCCCCTTCCGGCAATATCCCTCCGTCGAATATGGCGACTCCACTCCGCTGCCGCCAGATTGGCAGCGGCCCGGCGAATGGGCTTTCGCTCGCCTCATGTATCCACCCGGTCCCAACGATGGTTACCGCGGGCGTTTCGATGGCGATTGGCGCCAAGGCATGTCGCTCTGGACGCAGGATGGTCCGCCGGCCGATCGCGATTTTGCCGCAGCAGTGCGGCGCCTCACGCGCGTCGATGCGCGATCGGTGGAGCAGGACGTGAATCTCGACGATGGGACCGAGGTTTACAACTGGCCGTGGCTATACGCCGTGCAAGTGGGCGAGTGGGGAATCACTCAACAGCAGGCGGATGTCTTGCGGGACTATCTGTTGCGCGGCGGCTTCTTCATGGCCGACGATTTTCACGGCGCTTACGAGTGGCAGATGTTTTTGAAACGCATCAGGATGGTTTTTCCAGACCGTCCGATCGTCGATATCCCGAATAGCGATCCAATATTTCACACGCTATACGATCTCGACGACCGCTATCAGATTCCAGGCTCCGAGCATTTGGGAGTTGGCTACAAAATTCCGGACTATCCGCAGGGCCCCAACGACGGAAAGGGAGCGCGGTGGCTCGCTATCCGCGACGATAAGGGCCGCATCATGGTCGCCATCTCTTTCAATTCCGATCTCGGCGATTCGTGGGAGTGGTCGAATCGCCCGGATTATCCTGAGCGCTTTTCCGATCTCGGCTTCCGCATCGGGATCAACTACCTCGTCTATGCCATGACACACTGACCTGCTTCCAGCCGAATCTACCGCAGCAACCCGGTCCGACGAAGCGGCGAATATCAATTCGTCCTAGTAGTGCTAGTTACTCACTTGCCCCTACAAGATTCTCCCTATAGAGAACACATCTGCTCCCGTTAAATAATCTGCGCTTCCGAAATGCCGCAAACTCCCAAAAGAGCGATGGTTTGGAAGGAATCGCATAAAGCCGTGGGCTGCAACCGGTGTACCTGGGTCTATGCGACTGACAAGAAAGATAAGGCCACAGCCACAGCCTCTCTTCAGAAGGCCTTTGAAGAGCACGTCTGCGAGCAACATCCGGTTGAATCGGAACGGCACGAAGGCACGTGATGCGCCATTCAGTTCTGTCTATGCGGTTGGCGGACTCGGATGAGGCGGGAATTACGGTCTTTTTTCCTTTTCGTCGAGAATGCGATTAAGTGCATCGGCCGCGAGATGATAAAAATTCTTCCAAGAAGACGATAATTCGCTTATTGCCCGGTGAACATCCTCAGACGTCAGCCGGGGACGCGGTCGCTCCCGCAGCGCACGGTTGTATCCATCCTTCCAAACTTCCATCGCATGAGGACACGGTTCCGTCCAATTCGTTTTCTCGCTAGCACACTGCTCACAAACGAAAGGTCGGACTCTCTGCGCCATTCAAACTAGCTTAGACAAAGGCCGCGCGGAAATACTACTGTCCCGAGGGACAGGCGAAAGAAATGCGCTTTTCCGGAAAACCCAGGCGCTACAAAGGTCGGCGATTACGGCTGCCGAATTCGCGCAGGGTCTTGGTTTTGTGAGAGCAGCGCGAGGCTGTGGTATTCGCTCCACTCTTCCCAAAGCCTGTCGCGCTCGTCATTTGTAAGTCCAAACCACGATTCGGCAAGGTCGCGCACTCGCTCCAGAGACGCCTGCATTTCCGCCTGCTTCTGTTTCATCATGTCGCTGTCGGCGTCGGCGGGAACCCGGATCGGCGGTGCGACAAACATCACCGCGTCCGTGAACGGGCGGGGAAGCTGAAAGAGATCCCACGACTTCTGAAAGGTGTGCGCGCTTTTCACAGCAATGTGAAATACGGAGATGGGCCGTCCGGTTCGGCGCGCCAGAATCACTGGGCCCGGCTTCGCGACGTAGCGCGGTCCGCGAGGGCCGTCAATGGTGATTCCGACGTGGTGTCCTTCCTCAAGGCTCCGGGCCATCGCCGTCAGACCTTCAATCGCGCCGCGCGACGAGCTTCCCTGCGCCGTCCCGAATCCGAGCCGCTCGATCACCCGCCGCGTCCACTGGCCGTCAAAGTTGACTGTGTTGAGCACCACGATGCCGCGATCTCGCCAAAACCACGCTGCCGGCAAAATACAGCGGTGCCAAAAAACGCCAATTCCCCGCTCACCGGCATCCCGAATTTGGACGGCATTGTGCACACCAACGATCTCAAAGCGCAGTGTTGGACCGAGCAGGCGGATTACCCAGTAGGCGGCCCACGCGAACACCGGAATCTGCATCCTCCGCCAGCGTGAAAGCTGCGGCATGGTAACGCGCGCCTCCGGGCCAGGACTGTTGCCCTTTGGGTAACGTGCCCGAGTTCGAGACGCTGTCCATTGCTGTATAGTATAGCGGTCTCCGTGAGTCTCCCGTTTCAATTCGCGCCAAGCCGCGCGACGTTCTCTGCGCCTATGCGCGCGTGCTTGGTGATTCTTGCTCTCGCCCTTGTTTGGCTCACTCCGGCGGTCGCCAGTGCCCAAGATGCGCCGCCCGGCGCTGTGGGCCGCGTGCAAGGCCAGGACATTTCCGTGGAAAGCGGAACCGCCGCGAATAATGGCACGGCCCGCTCGGCGCCTGGCATCTACGTCTTGAACGGAAGTGTCGTCACCGTGCACTCGGCAAAAGCGCGAATGACGCTTTTTGCCGGGGGCAAAGTCGATATATGCGGCCCCGCCAAATTCACCGTGCTCCTTTCGGGCGACGCTATAACGCTGGCGCTCAATTTCGGACGGGTGCGGGTGAGCCTGCCCTCGAAAATAGCGCTGCGCGTTTTTACTCCCACGGTCATTGGCACGCCGCTCGATATCAGCGGCGGTTCGCGCGACATCACGGTGGGCCTGAATCTCGATGATTCGCTCTGCGTGCTTGCAACCACTGGCGCGATCCAGCTCGCCAATCAATTTTCCGACGAAAAATTGATCGTGCCGCAGTCCGGCGAATTCTTCCTAGGTGCGGGCAAACTTCTTCCCGTCGCAGGAAAGCCCGGAAGCTGCCAGTGCTTCGCCGACGAGCCGCGGCCCGTTGCGCCCCCGCCGGAACCAATTCCTGAAACAGCGGTCGCCATTCCCCCAATACCCGTTACCGCACCCGCCACGAGGTCTCGGGTGGCTGAACCGCCAGCTGAAATGAAACCGGCGGCTGAGCCGAGTATCGAGTACAGCGTGCTGGCTCACGGCAATGAGGAGCATCCCATCGAACGGCCGGTAAACGATGAAATTCCTTCCGCTCCGCCCACATCGATGCCGATATACACCGTGGTCCTGCCGCCCCTGGTTTTTTCGGCGAGCGAGCCCTCTCCGCCGCCCGACCCCGGACCGCCGATGGCGCTGCTTATCCGCGAGGCGCAAGTGTCGCCGAACTGGGAATTCTCGGGCCACGTGGCCGCGCCGGAATTCGCAACCGATTTGGAGCACGCTGGGAGTAACTCGGAAGACCGGCCAAAGAGCCACGCGCGAAACCTTCCGGAAAGAACGCGGCTTTTGGACCTCCATTCAAAACTATTCGCGAGCCGATATGGAAGCCAAAGCCGAGTAGCAAAAGTCTCGCCATATTTACATGCCCTCGTAATTCGGTCCGCCGCCGCCCTCGGATGAACCCATTCGACAACTCGGTAGGGATCGGCAATGTCGCAGGTTTTTGCAGTGGACGCAGTTCGTGGTACATCGATCTTCAATTTGGCGCGCCCTGCTGCATCACCATCCCGCAAACCGGAGCTTGGTAAAATACTGGCAGGGATTGCCGAATTGGCGCACGCAGCGGTCGCTGCAAATGCTGGTATCGAGAATGACCAGATGGCAGGCCCACTTCTTCGGTCGTGGCGCGTCCCGGAATGATAAACATCCGTGAGACGGTCAAATGTGAGTTGGCCGTCGCCTTTCTAATGCCGTTGATACGATCCGCTGATGTAGCGGCGCGCCGCCGATCCAGTTTGCAGTATTCCATATAGCCCGGCTGGGCGCGCATCGGCTTATTAGGCCGCGGCCCCCGCTTATGAATTGGAAACCGGCGTGGACTAGCCCTTTCCATAAGCCGTTGTGAAATCCTTGATGAAAATTTCGGACGAACCACAGCTCTTTCTTGAGCCAACGCTTTTCAATTCGTTTGGGATGCGGAACTCCGGCCGCCGACGGATCTCTCGCGCAAAGCGCCTCGTACATCGTTCCCTCGCGGCCAGCATTCCGCTTTTGATCGCGGTGTGAATTCCCTTCAGGTGCTGCGAATTCAGGGCTCGCGAGTTGCCGATAATCAGGCCGCCATCAAAATAGCTGCGCGGCATCGAATACCAGCCGCCGTAGGGGACTGTCTTCTCGCTGCTGTAGCGGCAAATAGTGCCGCCTTCCAGGATATCTTTCACAAACGGATGCGTTTTGAACTTCTGAAACGTGCTTGAGTGGGATCGAGAAGCGAATTGTGATAAAATCGAGCCCGATGACCATTCCGAGCGACACGCGATTGTCCCGCAGGCCGTAAATCCACCCGCCGCCGTAGATATCCGAAGGGAGCGGCCAGCCAAGCGGATGCGCCACGTAGCCCTTATCCATGCGGCCCGCGCTGCATGTCCGAGATCTCTTTGATCCCGAGACCATAAACCTGGGGATTAAGGCCATCGAGTTTCAGCCGGGAAACCAGGCCCTTGGCGAGCGACTCTGCGCGGACCCTCTGCCAGCACGGTGACCTTAGCGCGGAAGTACGCAGTCGGGTGCGCAGTTCTCCTTTGGCTTGCCGTTTAGTCGACACCCTTGTCTTCGGTCAACACGCCGGCAATTCCATCTTTTTCGTAAAGCAGTTCCCTGGCCCGCGAATTGCGTGAAAATGTTTATGCCCTTTTTTTCGCTCGCCGCCAAGCCACTTCACGAGCCTGTTGAGAGAAACCACGGAGTTTCCATGATTGGCGAGCGGCGGCGGAGTGATGGGAAGTTTGTAGGAGTTGCTTTCAGTGAAGTAGTAAGCGGCGTCGCCGGTGACCGGCGTGTCTAGCTGTGGGTTCTTCTCAAAGTCCGGGACGAGTTCCCTGAGTGTGTGCGTGGATTCATGATGGCGCCGGAGAGCTGGTGCGGCGCCAATCTCCCGCGCTTTTTTGAGGACATAAATATTTTCGGACGAAAGCGCAGGCGATTTTTTCTCCCCAGCGTGCTGGTCAATCAGGTTCGAGAGGTGGAGCGCGCAGGAAAGCCCCGCCGGCCCGGCGCCCACGATCAGGACGTCCGCCTCAAGTTTTTCGCGTTCGGCAGTCACGGGCGAGACCCAAAGCCAGTGAAAGGGCCCCCTCGATTGTGTGACGGGTAGACGTGACACTCACCTCGTGTTTTCAGTGAGTTACATAGCGTTCTACTTGGCAGCTGTGACGAGCAGAATCGCGCGCTTGTCGGGACGGACGGAAGGACCAAAGCGACCCCAGGACCCTTCGAGCGATTGCTCGCCCAAAAGCCCCTGACCCTTTTCTTCATTCCCACTCCGATCTCTCGAAACATCCAAGGGTGTCCTCTCCGGCTTCGGGTTACCACGCGTAAGAAAGCGTTGCAAGGGATGGTTCCTGTGGGCTTTTTTTTTGATTTAGGCGCGCTGGCCGTGGGTTCCCTGGTCTTATGCTGAAGCGCCGGAGAGGCCGGGTTTCAGGCCAAAGGGCTGAAGCTCGGAAGGAGCGTCGAGATCGGCGGAAATGCCGGGGAGCTGATCGACCGGCATCGTCTTGAGAAAAGACTTTAGAGGACCTCGGTTTCGCGCAGGCAGGTACTGAAATCGTCATGGAGAGCATCGAGAGTGCACCAGCCATCGCCGGGTTGTACGCATAGGCCCGCGGAGATATCGCCCGCGGCGTCATGAAATTCACCTTTGAGCTGCTGGATGGTTTCGGAAAGAATCCGCAATTTGTGAAAAAACCGGGAGCGGCTGCGGAAAAGCACGTGATGCAGGATTCCATTCCAGGAAGCGGCGCTCTGTCCCGTATTGCCGCGAAAGAATTTCGCATTGAGCGGCGCCACAGCGGGAAGCCTGGGGGCACAACGCCCGCGAGCAGAGAGAGTCTCGCAAATGAAATCAGGGAGTGCGCGAGGCGATCAAGCAGATCAGCAGGGACGATGGGAAAGATTTTCTGGCGGGCGCAGACAAGTTCAACCACGCGAGCGCAGCGAAAGGGCGTCGTCGAGCGCGACGCTCATCATTGCGTACGTGCATTCCCATCTCTGAACGACCGTCTGAAAGACCAGGTTTTTCTCGCGAGGCAGGGCCATCGTCCAATCGTCCGATACGCTGCCGTGCGCGAAGAGCCTAGGCCGCCACCCCTGAAACAAAACAGCCCCCAAGAAGCCGGCGGGAGTATACCACCTGTTGCAAGCGCCGACCGCCTTTGGTTGCGGGCATGTCGTTTGTGTCATCGAGGCTCGAAGGAAGTTCGGGTGCAAACTGCGGTTTTCTTGA
>CAVRSO010000072.1:0-38059 GCA_963723845.1 uncultured Acidobacteriota bacterium | reverse complement strand
GAATAGGAACCGCGGCTGAAAGGCCAACACACGCGACGAGGAATCAGAAGTTCACGGGAAGAGCTGTGAGCCCGCGGAGACCCCAGGTTCGCACGCCATGTCAGAGGTGTAGGCTCGAGCTTCTCTGCCCTGCTGGTCAGCAGTTGAGTCGGGCAATCAGAGGACCCACATGTGGTTCGATCCGAATCATTACAGGATGCTGTCCTCTTATCGTTTCCGCGGATTGGCTCAGAAGGACATTCCAGAGGGCCTAACGAAAGGCGAGATTGCCCGGACCTGCACGCGTGCCTCGATCTGGCTTATCGCGCGCTCAGCTACCGGCACGATCCCGTCCAGCGTCGCAAAGCAGGTGCGCTGAGTTGTTTCCAGAAAGTCGTGGATATAGGGCTGACCCGCCGTCTTCGTGGTTGTCGCGCCGAAAAGATTGCTCCAGAGCCCCTGCTTGCCAATGCGGCGGGCAATCACGTAGTCATAATCGACGTACTTCTTGATCGCCCAATTCGGCAAGACCGCAACGCCGCGCCGACTGGCGACGAGTTGCAGAATCGCAATGGTCAGCTCAGTGGTGCGCCGCTTCGGCCGCACATGCGCCGGTTTCAACACCTGCCGGATCAGGTCGATGCGCGCTTCGGGAACCGGATACGTAATGAGCGTTTCTTCTTCAAAGTCGGATGCGCTGAGATAGCGCTTTGCGCGGAGCCTGTGATCTACCGGAAGAATTGCGAGCAACTCAAAACGGAATAGCGGGTGGTACACGACATCCCGCTGACGCTTGTGGTCGGAGCCGATCACGAAGTCACACTTGCCGTCGGCGAGTAATGTCAGAGGATTGGGGTGGAACCCCCACACCAGTCCAGCTCTACCTCAGGCCAGTGCGGCCGAAAGTCATCCATAATGGGCATCAGCCAGTCGAAACAGGTGTGACACTCTAGAGCGATGCGGAGCATCCCCGCGGGCCTGGCCGTCAGTTGGGCGAGATCCCGCTCCGCCTCTTGCAGCGCATCTATCACCGCACGACCCAATTTCACGAGGCGCTGGCCCCCTTCCGTGAGGCTCACGGACTGGCCCTGGCGCTTCACCAGCGGAATGCCGTAATGAGCCTCGAGCGCGCCCAGCTGATGCGAGACGGCTGACTGCGTCAGGCAGACGCGGTCAGCGGCTTGTGAGACTGTGCCGGCTTCGTCGATGGCGATGAGCGAGCGGAGGTGGCGGATTTCAAGCATGGCGGTCAAGGAAAGGCATATTCTTATTATGAATCACATTCATGTTATATGCTATAACTTTCACTGGATTCATGACCTAGTGTACGCCATCATAGGGGAGTGTGAAAGGAGCTCCTCATGGAAAATTATAGCGTGCCAAGCGAACCACGTTCAGCGCCGTGTGTTAAATGCGACAAGCCCGATTGCAGAGTTACAGTGATCGTTCCAAGTGTCGCCTCAGAAAAAAGACAGTTCAACCGGCCGGCTCAAACCTTCAATATGACGTGCCCCGCGTGCGATCGGCCTTTTTCGGTCTCCATTTCAGAATTGGAGTGGTTGGAGGTCGAGGAAGCTCAACTTAAGGGAGGCTTTTTTGTTCCTTCCAAATCGACGCGAATCGAGAGCTCAAGTTTGCTCTGAACGCATTTTCGCGCAACCACGTGCCCGAAAGGCCAACTCTTGCCGGTTGGGCACGACATTCGCGCACAGCACCGGCGGCGGCATTTGCACGCGGGCCTGGACTTCGTGACGGTGCGCGACTCCCTAATATGAACCCGCAGAATGACAATCTTCTCATCGCCGGTCGCTCCTTTCTCGCCGACAACCCCGCTGAGTTAGCGTTTTGAGCGCTGCGAGGATTTACGCAAATGGTCACGCTGCGGATGCTGCCACGCTTTTGGTGGGTAGGTTCAGCCTCATGACAGTCGTCTTGAGTTCAATGAATGCCAGGTTATTCCCCGTCGAAGCTGTCGGCGTCCTCGTTCCAATGGCCTGTGTCTTTGGGGAGTTTGTCTGGACTATTGCGGGAGTGGAAAGCCGCAGCGAGCTAGCGGCACGGCGAGGGACGGTGCTGGCGCTATGAGAAGTCTCATCGAGCAAGGTCTGGCCATCCGAGAACTCACGCGCGAGCGGATTCTGATCATGGATGGAGCGATGGGCACGATGTTGCAGCAGGAAAACCTCGCGGCCGCTGATTTCGGCGGGCCGCTGCTAGAGGGCTGCAATGAGAATCTTGTTGTTACGCGTCCGGATGTCGTCCTGTCTATTCATCGGAGCTACCTCCTCGCGGGTGCCGATATCGTCAAAACGAACTCCTTTGGCGGGACGCCCGTTGTCCTCGCGGAATACGGACTTGGCGGCCAGGCTCGCGAAATCAACCGCCGCGCCGCCGAAATCGCCCGCCAAGCTGTCGACGAGACCTCCACGTCGACGAAACCGCGCTTTGTCGCTGGCGCGATGGGTCCAACCACCAAGGCCATCAGCGTCACCGGCGGCATCACGTTTGATCAGCTCCGCACGAACTTCCTCGAACAGGCACGTGGACTTATCGACGGTGGGGCCGACCTGCTGCTTCTCGAAACTTGTCAAGACACTCGTAACATCAAGGCCGGCGTCCTCGCGGTGCGGGAATTGAGTGACGAAATCGGCCAACCGATTCCTTTGATGATCTCGGTGACTATTGAGCCCATGGGTACCATGCTCGCCGGCCAGAATATCGAAGCCCTTTGCGCCTCGCTCGCTCACGTCGAAGTCCTGTCACTGGGCTTGAACTGCGCGACGGGTCCGGACTTCATGACGGACCATCTCCGAACATTGCAATCATTTACACCGCGCTTTGTATCCTGTTACCCCAACGCAGGCTTGCCCAACGAGGAAGGCCGCTATCTCGAGACTCCTACCTCCCTTGCCGAGCAGCTTGAACGGTTCATCGACCGGGGGTGGGTCAATCTCGTTGGAGGGTGCTGCGGAACTACCCCGCAGCACGTCGCAGCTATTGCACAGATGGCGGGAGGAAAGGCTCCGCGACGCCCTCCCGGCCCGAACCATCGCGCCATCTACTCCGGTATCGAAGCCATCGAGGCCGAAGAGAGCACGCGTCCCCTGATCGTCGGAGAGCGCACCAACGTGATTGGCTCGCGACTGTTCAAGAATCTCGTCGCGGCCGAACAGTGGGAAGAAGCGACAGAAATTGCGCGTCGACAGGTGAAAAGCGGGGCGCATATCGTCGACGTCTGCCTTCAGAGTACCGACCGAGACGAGAAACACGACATCTTGCCCTTTTACGAGAAGCTGATTCGCAAGATCAAGACCCCAGTGATGATCGACACGACCGACGCCGCAGCCATCGAGTTGGCGCTTACCTATTGCCAGGGCAAGAGCATCATCAATTCGATCAACCTGGAGGACGGCGAGGAAAAACTCGAACGGGTCTGCCCGTTGGCGCGCGCGTATGGCGCGGCCCTCGTCGTCGGGTGCATTGATGAGGACCCAATACAGGCCCAAGCCTTCACGCGCGAACGTAAACTCGAAATCGCCGAGCGCTCCTACGCCTTGCTGACGGAAAAGTTTGGCATCCACTCGGAGAATATTATCTTCGACCCGCTCGTTTTCCCGTGCGCGACAGGTGATGAAAACTATATTGGCGGCGCCGTCGAGACAATCGAGGGCATTCGCCTCGTCAAAGAGCGCATCCCTCACGTGCGCACGGTCTTGGGAATCTCTAACGTGTCGTTCGGCCTGCCGCCAGGCGCCCGCGAAGTCATCAACTCGGTTTTTCTCTACCACTGCACGAGGGCTGGCCTGGATCTCGCGATCGTGAACGCCGAGCGGATCGAGCGATTTGCTTCCATTCCCGAACGCGAACGAAAGCTGGCGGAAGACTTGCTTTACAATCGTCCTCCACTTGAGATTCCCGTCGACCATTCGCAAGCCGCCCTGCTTCGCGACGCTCCTCAGGATTGGCGGGCTCAAACGCGCGAGCAGAAAGCCGCGATCAATCAATTTCACATAGCGGCCATCGCCGATCATTTCCGCGCGGCTCGCGAGAGCCGCAAGGCGCGCCCGGAGACTTTGCCGCTCGATCAGCGACTGTCCAGCTACATCCTCGACGGCTCGAAAGATGGCTTGGTTGACGACCTCAATATCAAGCTCGCCGAGGGCGTGGCCCCTCTTGACATCATCAATGGTCCCCTCATGGCGGGGATGGCTGAGGTCGGAAGACTATTCAACGCCAATGAACTCATCGTCGCCGAAGTTCTGCAGTCCGCCGAAGCGATGAAAGCCGCCGTGAACCACCTGGAACAATTCATGGTGAAGAGCGAAATCCAGAGGCGCGCCAAAGTCATTTTGGCCACGGTCAAAGGCGACGTCCACGACATTGGAAAAAACCTGGTCGAGATCATTCTCAAGAACAACGGTTTCGACGTGATCAACCTCGGCATCAAGGTTCCGCCTGAGGACCTGATTCGCGCCTATCGCGAACATCAACCCGATGCCATTGGTCTTTCGGGACTGCTCGTCAAGAGCGCCCAACAAATGGTCACAACGGCCACCGATTTACGCGAAGCGGGCATTGGTGTTCCGCTGCTGGTTGGCGGTGCCGCGCTGTCGGAAAGGTTCACGCGGCAAAAGATCGCACCGCAGTATGCGAAGGCCGTCTGCTACGCCAAGGACGCCATGACCGGCCTGAGGCTTATGAACGATCTAAGCGATTCGGAGCGCCGGGATCTCGTACTGCAAGAACACACCCACATGGAAATTGCTCCCGCCGCGGAGGCCGCTCCCAGGACTTTTGAAGCTTCGGGCGACGAGCGCTCACCCGCTATTCGCTCCAACTTGGCCATTCCTGAGGTCGCCTATCTAGACCGCAAGGTGCGCATGGTGCCGACCCTGAATGAAATTTGGAGCTACATCAATCCCTACATGCTCTTTGGTCGTCATCTAGGGTTTCGTGGCAATTTTGAAAAGGCCCTTGCTGAGCGAGACTCTCGCGCGCTGGAGCTCTCGAACGACATGGAAGAGATCAAGCTGAGCGCCCGGTCCTTCATGAAAATCGGAGCTGTGTGGCAGTTCTTCGAAGCGGAACGCCGCGGAAACTCGATCGCGCTCTTTGCGCCGGGCGGGAATTCTCCGATCCACACTTTCCACTTTCACCGTCAGAGCCTGGGCAGCAAGCTTTGCCTCAGCGACTACATTCTGCCGACGCGCGATGGTCATCGCGACCACCTGGCATTGTTTGTGGTCACCGCCGGTGCGGGCATCCGTCAGAAATCCGAAGACGCAAAAGAAGCCGGGCGCTATCTCTATTCTCACGGTTTGCAGGCGCTGGCCCTCGAGTCGGCGGAAGCTTGCGCGGAATGGCTGCACCGCAGGATCAGAGAAGACTGGGGATTTCCTGATCCTCCCGCCTTCACCATGCCCGAACGATTCACTTCCCGCTATCGTGGCAAACGATACAGCTTTGGCTACCCAGCGTGCCCCAATCTCGAAGATCAGGCGGGCATCTGGATGCTGCTACGGCCGGACGAAATCGGCGTCCATCTCACCGAGGGAATGATGATGGATCCCGAAGCAAGCGTCAGTGCGCTCGTTTTCCATCATCCTGATTGCACGTACTTTTCTGTAGGGGAACAGACGGATGCGAATTGAAGATTTCAATGAGCGGCTGAAGCAAGGGCTTCTCGTGTCCGACGGTGGCATGGGGTCGCTCTTGCACGAGACCGTGAGCCATCATCGCTCGGTCGATGAGTTGAACTCGACTCACCCCGAAATCGTTTTCCGACTTCATCAGTTGTACGTCGAAGCTGGCGCGCAGATCATCGAAACGAACACCTTCAGCGCGAACCGTCACAAGCTTGGTGATCTCGGTCTGGCGGACCGCCTCGTCGAGCTCAATCACCGGGGGGTGAAGCTTGCGCGCGAAGCCCGCGACGCTGCCTCCCACGAAGTGTTGATCGCTGGATCGATTGGCCCTCTCGGCATCTTCAGCCACATGCGTCAATTGCCGACGGAAGAAGTCGTGGCGCTGTTCAAAGAGCAAGCTGGCGCCCTCGAAGAGCGCGGCGTCGATTTTTTCATTCTGGAGACGTTTAGCGATCTCGAAGAGCTTCTCGCCGCGATTCAGGCGATCCGTTCTTTTTCTCGTCTGCCAATCGTGGCGCAGATGACCTATTCTGAGGAAGGGACGACCTTCAGCGGGGGCGGCCCTCAAAATGTTTGGGAAAGACTGAAAGACCAGAACATTCAAGCAGTCGGCGCTAACTGCACCGTCGGTCCGCAAGCGCTGTTAGCCATTTTGCGTCAATTCGAAGGACTCTCTTCGGTCCCTCTTTCCGCCATGCCCAACGTGGGTTTTCCGCAAAGAATTGGCGATCGCGTTATCTATCCGCACTCATCGCCCGAATACTTTGCGCTCTTTGCTCAAGAGGCCACTGCTCTAGGCGCGCGCATTCTTGGAGGTTGTTGCGGCACTACGCCATCCCACATCCGCGCCATGGCCGACGCCACCAAACAGTGGAAACCCGCGAAGGCCAACGTCGGCAAGCCCGCTACAGGAACCATTGAAGTTCTTGAGGGACACGAGAGCGTTCACCCCGTGGCTGCGCGTGAACCAGAGAGCCATCTGTGGGCCATGATTCAGGCGAACAAATTCGCCGTTTCGGTCGAGATCGATCCGCCGAAGGGAATTGCGATTGATCGCCTTGTCGAACAAGTTCGCTGCGTCATGGCCTCGGGTCACGTCCATGCCGTCGACATCAACAGTGGAACGCTTGCACGCGTAGGCATGGACGCCCTCGCCGTCGCCGGTGCCCTCGAAGCGCGTGGTTTTGAAACGATCCCGCATTTGACTACTCGCGACGCCAATATCATTGGTCTGCAAGCGATGTTACTAGGAAGTTGGGCGATCGGTGGAGTGCGAAACATTCTTGCAATCACGGGTGATCCGCCGAGCGTTGGAGACTACCCGGAGACTTCAGGCGTTTACGAATTAGATTCGATTGGATTGGTGAAGGTTCTCTCCCGTCTCAATCAGGGAATGGACTGGGCGGGAAAGAACTTGGGTGGTGCCACAAATTTCACTATCGGCGTAGCCGTCAATCCGCTCGCGAAGAATCTCGATGAGGAGCTGATTCGATTTGAAGCCAAGGTACAAGCAGGGGCACACTTCGCGATGACCCAGCCGATTTTTGATCCTGAACACTGGCACGAATTTTCGAAACGACTCGGCGGCGAGTCCCCAATCCCAGTCCTCGTGGGCCTTTGGCCGCTAACCAGTTACAAGCAAGCGCTTCGATTAAACAACGAAGTTCCGGGAATTGTGATTCCGAATTCCGTACTGCGACAAATCGAGGGTGCGGGCGATGCCGCCCGCGATTGCGGGTTCTCGCTCGCGCGAAGAATGTTCGAGTGGGCGCGCTCCGAGCGTGCCTCTGGCATAGCAGGCGCGTATCTTATTCCTCCGTTCAAGCGCTATGAGGAAATCCTCGAGCTCTTTGTCTAACTTGCCTTTGACGCGTTCTCAAGACGGTCTCGTATCCGGGAACACGTCCTCTTGCAACGGTAGGAAGACTCCCGCGGAGTCCACCAGGTAAATGGTCGGAACGCGATTTTCGATCGCGATATTCTGCGCGCAGATCGTGGCGGTCGACACCACGATTTGCTAGGTCTAGCATTCGAGCAAATCGATATATGAAAGTGCTGGGCCTGATTCTGTCGCTTCTCTTCGGGATGCCGGCGTTCGCTCAAAAGCTGGCTCCTGTACAGACGGAGTGCACACGCGTAAGGGATGACCCCATCCGCTCCAAGCCTATGAAGTCGAATGGAACCGTGATCGGCAAAGACATGGTGTGCCAGCCAATCCACCAAAGTCCGATCTCGACTCAGCCGCAGCCACTCCTCAAGCTCAGTAATCAGCCCGCAGGACATTCCAGGGTTCCGATGATTGATTCACCCCCTCCCCGACCGGTAAAGACAGCGATGATCAATCCTGTCGAGACCGAGCCGCGATAAAAACGTTCGCAGACGATTGCTTGATATGTGGACCCTCTCAGTGAAGGTGGTACAAGGTTCGGGCAGGCCTGGGGACGGGTGTCCACAAGCTGTGGAAGGCACCTTCATCAACTTGAAATTGGAAATGAGGAAGAGAACTCCGCTGTTCTACCTTCGAAGTGCAGGACAGTCTGAAGCGGCGACTGATATTTCCCGTTCTCGTCTACGACAGTGACTCGAAGACTCGCTTATCGCAACAGCGTGCTTAAGGCATACTCCGAGGTCTACAGTCCTGCGGCGCTTGAGGCGCTGGAGGTCCTGGCACCGCTCAACCGTGACCGGCACGAGCTGATGGCAAGGCGCATCGCGCGGCGCTGACGCGCGGAGCACGGCCGGCAGCGCATCGCCTTCCTCGATCCCGCACGCGCTGATCCCGCGCACGCGCATCCGGGTGCAGGACGCCCGCGACGGCAACTTCGACGGCAGCGAGATTCCCGCCGATCTGCAGCGCCAGTGGATCCAGGGCACCGGCCCGGCCGCCAAGCCGACGGCGACGCGTCGAGAGCGAGCATCCGCAACGTCGCCTACGCGCTGCTCTCGGGCGCCGACGGCTGGATGTTCGACGGCGAGGACGCGCTCGGGCAGGTCGTCGACGATGTCGCTCGACAACCAGCGCAACCTCAAGCTGGCGATCGCATCGCGACCCGCTGCTTCCTGCAGCGTCGCCGAAGCAGGTCGCCGCGCGAGATGAACCCGTGGGCGCAAGGCTTTCTCGGCCGCCCCATCGTCGACGACTGGCGCCGGCAGCTCGACTTCACGACCAAGATCTTCCGCGCCGCGCGGCCTGCACCTCGACGATCGCCACGTGCGGCGACGCGGACGGCGCCGGCTTCTCCGCCTCGATCGTCGACGCTCGCGCTCTACGTCGTCAACAACCACCGGCGCCTGCGCGAGTCGGGCGCATCGATCGTCCTCTACCTGCCGAAGATCCAGACCGCCGAGGAAGCGGCGCTGTGGAACGACATGCTCGCCGCGCTCGAGCGGCACCTCGGCCTGCCGCTCGGCACGCATCAAGGTCTACGTGCTGGTCGAGCAGATCGAGGCGTGCTTTCCAGCTGATGGAGATCCGCGCCGCGCTCGGCCGGCACTTCGTCGGCTTCAACACCGGCCGGTGGGACTACATCAACAGCGTCGCCGACGCGATGGCGTGGGACCGGGACTTCGTCAACCCCAATATCGACGCCATCACGCATGACCTACGGCTACATGCGCAACTACGAGGACCGCGTGCGCCGGGCGGTGAACACCCCCGACCGGAACGGGCCGCTGCGCGCTCTGGCAGGGCGGCATGGAGCCGAACATCCCGGTCGGCTCCGACGGCGGGCGTCGCCGCAGGCATGCAGCGGGCGGTGGCCGGCGCCGAGCGCGAGCAGCGCGAGGGCGCGAGCGGCAAGTGGGTCGCGCACTGGAAGATGGTGCACATCGTGCGGCCGGTGTGGGAGGGGGTCGGCGCAGGACAACCAGCTCGGGCGCGAGTTCCCGCCGCTCACCTACACGCAGGCGGACGCCGACGGCCTGATCGCTGCTCGAGCCGGCGCCGCGCACCGTCCGCGGCGCGCGCGATCTGCTCAGCGTCGCCCTGCAGTACGGCAACGCGTTCGGGCAGGGCTTCCAGGCCGCGGCGCTCAAGCCGGCGGACTTCTTCGGCAACGACGACGTGCTCTACCTGATGGAGGACATGGCGACCGGCGAGATCCGTCTCAGCATCCTCTGGGAGTGGCTGCACAAGGGCGCGCAGCTCACCGACGACGACCCGACGACCGGCGTCCAGGCCGGCGATCGCGTTCGACGCGGCGCTGTTCGCGCGGCTGCTCGCCGAGGAGTACGAGAAGCTGCTCGCGCGCCGGCAACCGCGACGTCCACGACGACTCGAAGACGACGACGCTGCCCATCGCGCGGGAGATCGTCGACGACCTATGTCACCGATCGACGTCAAGCTGCCGTGGTACATCGACCTGCTGAACCTCAACCTCGACAACCACGACCTGGCCAACGCCAAGTCGCCGCATCCAGGCGCTACATCAAGGCCTTCGAGCGGGACGGAACGCGGATCACCGAGAACCTCGACTTTCAGTCGCCTGAAGCAAGGAGGTCTGTCATGAGATCGTTCGAGACAGGAAACCGCCGCGACCCAGCAGTGGTTCGACAGCCCGCAGATTCGCGGGGATCGTTCGCCTCTACACCGCGCGCCAGGTGGTCGAGCAGCGCGGCACGATCGCCTCCGACTACACCGTGGCGCGCGAGGCCGCGGCAGGCATTCCATGGCCGCCTGCGACAGCTCTTCGCAGAGCGCAAGTGCATCACCACCTTTGGCCCGTACTCGCCGGGGCAGGCGGTGGCGATGAAGCGGATGGGGATCGAGGGGATCTACCTGGGCGGCTGGGCGACCTCCGCCAAGGGCGGAACCAGCGAGGACCCGGGACCCGATCTCGCGAGCTACCCGCTCAGCCAGGTGCCCGACGAAGCGGCGGCGCTCGTGCGCGCCCTGCTTACTGCGGATCGCAACCAGCACTTCTGCGCTCGCGGATGACCGAGGCGCAGCGCGCCGCGACGCCAGGCTCACGACTTCCGGCCGTTCATCATTGCCGATGCCGACACCGGCCACGGCGGCGACCCGCACGTTCGCAACCTGATCCGCCGCTTCGTGGAGGCCGGCGTTCCGGGCTATCACATCGAGGACCAGCGCCCGGGCACCAAAAAGTGCGGCCATCAGGGCGGCAAAGTGCTTGTGGCACAGGACGAGCAGAACAAGCGACTGAACGCGGCCCGCTTCCAGCTCGACGTCATGGGCGTTCCCGGCCTCATCGTCGCCCGCACCGACGCCGAAGCCGCGCAACCTGATCGACAGTCGCAGCGACGAGCGCGATCAACCGTTCCTGCTTGGGGCGACGAACCCTGACGTACCGCCCTACAAGCCGTGCTTCCTGGCGCTGATCCAGCACTTCCACGAGCTGGGAGTCGCCGAACTCAACGGCCATCTCTTATACGCCATCCCGGCCGGAGAGCACGCCGTCGGCCCAGGAGTGGCTGAAGCGCGGGGCATTCTGACGCAGGCCGCCGAAGCCGTGGCCTCGTTGCGGGAAGGGAAAGAGGCCTCGATCGACGCGATGTTCGACCGGGTCGCCGCCCGTTTCCTCGAGGCGTGGGAGGACGAGGCCCGCCTCAGGACCTTCGGCGAGGCCGTTGCCGAGGTGATCGAGTTCCGCAAGAGCGAAGGCGAGCCGTTCGAGCTGAGCGCTCGACGAGTGGCAGCGCTTCGCTGCGCGCGCCTCGCTCTACGCCGCCCGCGAGAAGGCGCGAGAGCTCGGCCTTGACGTCGCGTGGGACTGCGAGGTCGCCAAGACGCCCGAAGGGTACTACCAGGTGCGCGGCGGCATTTCGTATGCCATTGCCAAGTCGCTTGCAGCGGCACCATTCGCCGACCTGCTCTGGATGGAGACCAAGACCGCCGATCTCGCCGACGCCCGCCAGTTCGCCGAGGCGATCCATGCCGAGTTTCCCGACAAGATGCTCGCCTACAACCTCTCGCCGTCCTTTAGCTGGGACACCACCGGCATGAGCGACGAGCAGATGCGGCGCTTTCCCGAGGAACTCGGCAAGCTGGGCTTCGTCTTCAACTTCATCACCTACGGCGGCCACCAGATCGACGGCCTCGCCGCCGAGGAGTTTGCTACCGCACTAAGCAAGACGGCATGCTCGCCCTTGCGCGCCTGCAGCGAAAGCTCCGCCTGGTCGAGTCTCCCTACCGAACCCCCCAGACCCTCGTGGGCGGTCCGCGCGCGGACGCCGCATTGGCCGCTACGTCGGGGCGCACGGCGACGACTATGGCGATGGGCAAGGGCTCGACCCAGCACCAGCACCTGGTACAGACCGAGGTGCCCAAGAAGCTGCTTGAGGAGTGGCTGGCGATGTGGGCGCGGCACTACGAGCTCCCCAGCGCGCTCCGCGTCTCGCTGCGGCCCCACCACGCTGGCTCGGAGTTGCTCGAGCTCGGGGTCTATGACAAGGGGGAGGAGAAGGTGGCCAACGTCATCTTCGCCCCCATCCACGACCGCCATGGCCGCAGCATCCTCACAGTGCGCGACCAGAACACCTTTGCCGAGTCGCTGCGTCGGAAGCGCCTGATGACCCTCGTCCACCTATTCCTGGTGCATCGTTTTAAGGCCGACGCGGTCCACTACGTCACCCCGAGCGATGACAACCAATACCAGGCCGCAAAGATGAGGTCTCACGGCATCTTCCGCGAGGTCCACACTGACATCGGCCAAATCATCGTCGCCGACGTCGACCCGCAGCGAATCTCCGAGCTTTTGGCGCCGGATCGGGAGGCCTTGAGGAGGTTGATTCGCAAGGAGGGGTAGGCATCGAAGCCAAACATGACTTGCGTTTTCAGGTCGCGCTCTGGCAAGCCGGCCTTCAGCTCGCAGGCTCTTCGCGCGCAACGCGTTCGGCGCAATGGCATGCCCTGGCCGACAATGATCGCCCTGTGCGGCGACGGTAGCCTCAAGCATGCTCGCTCTTGGCGATCTGTTGCCTCAGGGGCTTCGGCGGCACCGTGCGCGGGCGAGGCGGCGTTTCAAAAGCATACATGCAGAATTGGCACATACAAGGTTCCTGAAACGGATGGATAAGCTGTTGGATTCAGGGGCGATGGTACGAGGACCGGGATGAGATGATTAATTTAAATCGAATTCGATGCTTTACGGGATGCATGGAATGCAAAAAATTGGATCAATCCCTGCGGTACATACATTCAAACGCCGCAAGTCTCACGCGGTCGCCTGGAACTGGGAGAGGACGGCGACGTCACAATTTCGAAACTCCGCGACAGGGCTGAAAATGCCGATTGACCAACCCCCAGGGAATAGCTAATATCCGTTTCGAATTCCAGTTCCAAACGAGCAAGGACCACAAAACCACTCGTTTGAATCTTAGCAAATTTTGGGAGATCAATCGGATCGATGGTTCGTCTCGGCCCTTACCGCGAAGTCTTACGAATCCCGCAGAGCTCCTTTCCTCAAAAAAGGCTACTCCGCTGCTTGAAGCCAGCGGATGGCGCAAGCCGTCTGTGCCGAACCGCGCCAGAAACCGCGTTTGGTCGTCCTGCCCGTTATTTTGCGTCTGCAATTCCACACGCAACCAGCCTCGTCGAATTCTACCAATCCGAAGGAGTCTCACTCAAAGTCGTCAGTGCTCTGCAATTGAAATGTTCTATGTTCAGCGATCCCGAGCACCGCTATTCCCCAGTTATCTTAAAGTGGAAAACCTGTGCGACGGGCAAGGTCAACGATGAAGGGTCTTCATCGCTTCGGATCCAACAGTTCGATCACGGCGAATTCCAAGTCGGCTCGTTCCGCGCGATCACGCTGAAAGTAACCTGTCGCAGCGTGCGAGCAACGATTGCCTCAATGAAGCTCCCAAGTGCGAGGAGGACCGCATGAAAGCTCCGCTCGGTGGTCTCGGCGAACCCCCCAGACAAGCAGGCCAAGAACTTTCTTATCGTTGCGATCCTGAATCATCAGCACAACTGATCCAGATCCCAGCCGATACAGCTCCTCACGCCTCAGAGCCCGACAGTTCGCGAAGCAACGGCGAGGAGCGTTCGGAAGTTTCTAAGTCACCTAGAAAGAAATCCAGCGGACGCAAGGATCGAGGCCGCCGACACGTGGTTCGCGGTTCTGTTTTGAGTCGCAGCTTGATCCAGACTCTTGAGCGACTTGGAGAAAATGTCCGAGCGCTCAAGAGAATGGAGAGTGAGCTGCGGGCTACTCTCAAACCCCTTGGAGCATTGGGTCGCCTCATCTTCGATAGATTTTGGGCCAGCATTTTACGACTCATCCTCGTAAGTCGACTCGAAGAAAACGGACTAGCACCTCAAGGAATTACCGCGAAGAACTCAGCTTCTGTGCCGTCGTTGCGAGAGGGCGCCCTTCCAATTCTGGTTCTCCCCGGAGACGGCGATGGTTCTAGGGAGGACCCGGAAAGAACGATTGTCTTTGACTCCGATGTGTTTCGGAGACTCGCTCTCGATTGCGCGCTACGACCGCTCCGCGGCCCGGGAGATGTACCGCATGATGAGTCTCCTGCTGATCATGCGGAAGGAAGGGAAACGGGGCTTGAAAATTTGCTGCGGGTGAGCTCAGGAATCAAAAATGAGATTGGAGAGGACAACCAAAATGGCTGAGATCGAGCTGAACATCATTGAATTCGTTACCCGGCTGAAATTGGTTGAACCGGGCGGCCTGATCCTTGGGCACCGCGGGATCCCGAAAGCGTTTTATGGCCTCGAACTCGACGCCGACGAACTCGAATTTCTTTTATCGTGCCACCGGGCGCAAGAACTATGTCCCGCGCGAGCAAGAGAGATCGACGGAATCATCGGTCGGCGCGGTGGGAAAACCCGCCTGGCCGCTCTAATCGCCGTTTATGAAGCGACCCGAGATCACGGACTCCCGCGGGGCGAGCGCGCCTTTATCCTAATAATTGCTCCTGTTCTCGACCAGGCGCAAATCGCGTTCGACTATGTCAGTAAGTATATGAACGGGTCTCCGGAATTATTGAAACTTGTGGTTAAGGAACGACAAAGTGAAATCGAATTACGAAACGGCATCACGATAGCGTGTCGACCATGTCTCAAATTACAGTTCGTGGGTACTCAGTCGTTTGCGCAATTTGCGACGAGCTGGGGTTCTGGGTGCACGAAGAAGCCGCCGCCAACCCCGAGCGGGAAGTCATCGCGGCATTGCGGCCAGCAATGGCTACGTTAACGAATACCAAGCTGATTAAAATATCTACGCCTTCTCGCAAAGAAGGAATTCTCTGGAACGATTTGCAAAAGCGCGAGAGTCTCTGATTACCTCGTGTGGCAGGCGTCGTCGAAGGAGATGAATCCAACGATCTCTGATGATTTTCTCAAAGAGGCGGAACGCGAAAATAAAGAAGACTTCCGCCGCGAATATTTGGCTGAGTTTATTGACAGCGTACGCGGTTGGATCACCCCGGAAATACTGGAACCATGCGTTATGCGAGGCCAGAGAGAATTTCCGAGAGTGTCCAGCGGAACCCATGTCGCTGCCGTCGACCCCGCATTCAGTAACAGTGACTTCGGATTTGCCGTTCTGCATCGATCCGATAACGGGAACATCACTGTGGCATTTGCAGCGCGGTGGACGGGAACCCATAACGCACCGCTCAATCTTGAATCAGTCTCCGCGCAAATCAACGAAGTTCTGCGGAACGATTCGGAATCAATTCGCTTGTAGGCGACAAATATTGTTTTCCGGTTCTTCGGGAGCACTTCGAAAAGTTAGGAGTTTTCTATCGTGAATTTCCGTTTGGCTCTCACACTCGAGCGTCGATCTTTGGGAACTTGAGACAACTCATGACCCAACAAAAAGTCTCACTGGTAGATGAGCCGGAATTGATTCGCCAGCTCAGGAGCTTGGAAGAGATAAGGGTTCCGAATGGGAACACCGATATCCGGCCTCCACATTCTTTGAAGGATGACATGGCAATCGCGGTTGCGGTGGCCGCCTTCGAGTTGTCTTGGGTTCCGCAACGTTCACCTGAGCCAATTCTCGGGGGACGCAAGTAACACGCCCGCGCCATGGCGTTCCAATATGTGGTACGACGAACACGTGATGATGATTTGCGAGAGGTACCCCGGATGCCTTGATAAGGGATCTTGTACGGTATGCCATGATGTCCAAAAAACATGTGGCATCGAGTAAGTCGAGGCGTCTGGTTTCCGGAGGAAAAATTACCGAATGCCCGGGACATAAGGTTCCCCCTTATATGTTGCATTCTCAGGGAGATACCTGGTTTGCGGCGACGGCCCAAAGAGGTCAAAGTTGACATGAATGAACAGCCGCTCGTCTGGGCAGTAGAGGCGGTGGCGTATTGGAGGATGCGGGACTGCCGCCGCATGTGATGATCGATTGCAGCCACGCCAACAGCAACAAGGACTACACCAAGCAGGCCTTCGTATGCCGCGATGTTGCAGAGCAAATCGCTAAGGGAGGGCAGCTGAATTTGATCACTTCCGCCCGCCTTGAGCCAGTTAGCGACGTTTGCCGTTAAGCACTATATAATTTCAGGCGATTCATCCTTTCGCTCGGCAAAGTTCACTTAAGGAGTTGCGTCCGTCAAAAGGATTTCGAATCATCCCTGGGCAAGCCGCTCAGCGTGGCGGGATCAGAATGGACCAAGCAAAAGTAGTAATCGTCGGCGGCGGTGTCGTGGGCTGCGCAATCGCGCGCTCTCTCTCCTCCCGCTGGGACGATGTGTTTTTGCTGGAGGCAATGCCCAAGCTTGCCATGGGCGCGAGCTCTCGAAACAGCGGCGTGATTCATTCGGGTTTGTATTACCATCCCGGGTCACTCAAGGCGAAGCATTGTGTGCGCGGCAACCAGCTCACCTACGAATTCTGCGCCGCTAACAGCGTTCCACACCGCAAGATTGGCAAATTGGTTGTCGCATCGAGCCAGCCGGAAGAAAAGGATCTCTACGCACTCGTCGAAAATGGGCGCGCTAACGGACTGGAAGGCCTCAGCATTTTGGACCGCGATGCAATCCGCGCCCGCGAGCCTCACGTCGAAGGATTTAAGGCCATCGGCGTACCCTCCACCGGTATTGTCGCGAGTGAGGAGCTCGTCAAGGCGTACGCCCGCGTCGCAACCGGGAACGGAGCCAATATTGTTACCCATGCCCGCGTCGAGCATCTCGATCCCGTGGGCGACTGCATCCTCGTGGCCAGCACCGCTGGCGAAATCGAAACCCGCTGCCTGGTAAATAGCGCCGGACTCTTTGCCGATGAAGTGGCCGCACTGCTCGGTTCGAAACTGGCGCAGCATCGTATCTATCCGGTTCGTGGCGAATACTGCGAGCTGATACGCGAGAAACAGGATTTAGTGCGCGGCCTGGTGTACCCTCTTCCTCACGCAGACGGCCTCAGCCTTGGCGTGCATCTCACCAAGACCCTGTGGGGCAGCGTCCTCGTCGGCCCCACTGCGCGTTACGTGACTGACAAGAACGACTATGAAAAGGACCGTGAAACGACCCAATATTTCGCCAATCTCGCTAAAAAGCTTCTACCTTCAGTCGCACCCTCAGACTTCGTCCTCGCCTATTCGGGTATCCGCGCCAAATTGGTCCCCCCTCCTGATTCTTCTGGGGCTGCGCATGGAGTTACTGGAATGGCTGACTTCATCATCCAGTCGGATCCCGACTTTCCGCGCGCAATTCACTTGATTGGAATCGAATCGCCGGGTCTTACTTCTGCTCCATCGATTGCCGAACACGTCACTCAGCTCGTCAGCGAGGTCCTGGCCTGAACCATTGCATGTGTCTCCCGGCTAGGCACCGTCGCGGTGGAGGAGCATTGCAGAATTCTGATTCTTGATAGAATTGATTTTCGGACGCACATATTGAACGTGGAGGCGGAATGGACGCGCAACGCAAACCGGAGTTTTTTGCAGGCAAGGGAATGCGGATTGGCATCATCGGATGCGGATACGTGGGCCTTCCGCTCGCACTGCGTTTTGCGGATGTAGGGCAACAGGTCACCGGGTTCGATACCGATAAGTCCAAAGTGGACAAGCTCAACGCTGGCCAATCCTACATCCAGCATATTCCCGCCGAAAAGATTCGTGCCCACGTGGATGGCCGGCGTTTCGTCGCGACGACTGACTTCACCCTCATCCGGCAGATGGATGCCGTGCTGATCTGCGTTCCTACTCCGCTGGATGAGCGGCGAGAACCTGACCTCAGCTACGTTAAGAATACCGCGCTCGCAATTGCTCCACATCTGCAACACGATCAACTCGTAGTGCTGGAGAGCACCACATATCCAGGCACCACGGAAGAACTCGTTTTACCGATACTCGCGGAGGGCGGCTTGCGCTGTCCCATTGATGGAGGATCGAGCGGCAAGGTGGTGGCAACTGATTTCTATCTCGCTTTTTCCCCGGAGCGCGAAGATCCAGGCAACAAGAACTATGGCCTGGCCCAAATACCTAAAGTAGTCGGAGGTATCAATCCTGCCAGTGGGCAGGCTGCAGCGGCCCTCTACGCACAGATTGTTTCCAAGGTGGTGCCGGTCAGTTCCACCCGGGCGGCCGAGATGGTCAAGCTCCTGGAGAACATATTCCGATGCGTCAACATTGCGCTGGTCAACGAATTGAAGCAGCTCAGCCTTCGCATGGGTCTCGATATCTGGGAAGTCATCGATAGTGCGGCAACCAAGCCTTTCGGTTTCATGCCTTTTTATCCCGGCCCGGGTCTCGGCGGCCACTGCATACCGGTTGACCCGTATTACCTCTCTTGGAAAGCGCGCGAATACGATTTCGCCACTCGCTTCATCGAACTAGCCGGTGAAATCAACACGGAAATGCCCTACCACGTGGTAAATGCGCTCGCCGAAGCACTGAATGAACGTGAAAAGAGCATAAAAGGCTCCAGAATTTTGTTGTTAGGTATGGCCTACAAGAAAGACGTGGACGATCTCCGGGAATCTCCGTCTCTGAAGTTGCTCGAGCTGCTCACCCAACGCGGCGCCCTCGTGGACTACAACGATCCCTACTTCCCCGCGCTCTTCAAGATGCGCCATTATGATTTCTCGAATAAGCGTTCCGTCGAGCTTACCGCGGAGCGTCTCGCCAGCTACGACTGCGTCCTCATAGCGACGGACCACTCCAAATACGATTATGACGCCATCGTTCGGGATGCCCAGCTAGTGGTGGATACGCGCAACGCCACGCGGCACGCGAAGACAGGACGAGGGAAAATCGTTCATTGCTGATTTCGAGGATCCAGATATCCTCGCACACGTCACGAGCACTTTTGAGACTTTAGGGGCTGGGAATCGTGACGGTTATTTGGTTCGATGCCGCGCTTTCGATGTTTTTGGAACTCACAGACGTTACTTCGTATTGATAGGTCTCCCCACTGGCGACTGTACTGTCGGTGAAGCTGGTGGAGTCAGTTAACGCAGCGTTCAGCTTCGAAAGCGACCCACTTCCTTTAGTGCTGCGGTAGATAAAGTATCCCATTGCTGGCGAGGAGCTCGCTTGCCAACTGAGGACCACAGAGTGCTTGCCCGACGAGCCTTCACCCATGCCCGATAGTGCGATCCGTACAACACTGGCGCTCAGTGCATCGCTGGTTACGGATAGGCTCCCCTTCGCCGTGCCCTTCGCCCTGGGATTGAAGCCGACGGACACCGTGACAGCTTGACTGGGCGCGAGAACCACATTCGATCCTCCGCTCACGCTGAATCCTTCGCCACTGGCGGAAACCTTGGTAATGCTGACATTTACTTTTCCCATGTTGGTCAGGGTTACGAGCTGTGATGTGGAGGCGCCGACCGTGACATTTCCGAACTCGACCTTCGTCGCGCTCGCTACCAGACCAGGTACACTCATGCTGCAACCGGAGACAGCCATGATTGCCATCATCGCCGCGAAAACGTGGCCGCCAATGGTGGTTCGTGCAGGCAGCCGCCGTGGACTGCGTCTTGTGGAATCCGTGGAAATCACTCACCTCTCGAAATGAAAGGAAGATTGTGAGTGGCGAGCACATAGGGAGACTACTGGACAGAGGTACACTCTTGGGACAGGTGTTTACACCTGTCCGAGGACAGCACACTATTTTTGTAGAACAGTCCTAATTTATAGAGAACGCCCCTGTGCCCGCCTCATCACGGCACAGGAATGGTTGCCGCCACTTCATTCGAGGCGGCACTGCTGGCGCCAGAACCCACGGTCGTAACGATATAGAAGTAAGTGTGTCCCGCCGCCACACTTCCGTCCGTATATCCTGTTCCGGAAACTGGTGCCGTATTCAGGGGGTTTGCTCCATAACCGCCAGACACGCCTGCGCGAAACACGTTATAGCCTGTGACGCCACTGGATGAGCTTGGGTTCCAAAACAGGGCCACTCGATGTGAGCCCGGTGCCTGTCCGGTACCGCTGAGGCCCACGGTTGCTGTCGAATTGAGCGCGTTGCTCGCAATGGTCACGCTCGCGCCAGTCGTACTCCCCGCGCTACCGGGCGAGAACGTCACCATCAATGTGGCTGATTGTCCCGGCATTAGAATCGTACCGCCGGAGACACCGCTAGTGCTAAAGCCCGCCCCGCTAACCTTGACACTCGATATATTTATGTTGGAGTTCCCCGTATTCGTCAGCGTCGAGCTAAGCGTCTTGCTGCTGCCCTCAATAACCGTGCTGAAGTTCAAGCTAGCGGGACTTACCCCTAGCGAAGTCTGTGCCGCCGAGCCGCTTCCAGTCACCCCGATCACCAACGGTGAAGGAACGCCGTTCGTCACCAGCGTAATGGAGCCGGTGACCGCGGCGGCCGAACTAGGCGCGAATACCGCATTAAACGTCGTACTGGAGTTCGGCGCAATCGTCGTGGACGTCGACAGTCCCGTCAAGCTCACTCCGGTTCCGCTCGCAGCCAACTGTGAAAACGTGAGCGTGGCGTTACCGCTATTCCTGAGCGTTATCGGTTGCGAATTCGTGTTCCCGACCACAACCTTCCCGAAGCTGACGTTCGACGCACTGGCCAATAGGAATGCCTGCAAGCCGACACCGCTCAACGAAATTGCGGCCGGCGCATTATCTGCGTTACTTCCGATGGAAACAGCACCGGTTACGGCGCCGGACTTAGTTGGTGCGAATTTAACTGCAGCCAGAATTGTTTTCCCAGGATTAAGGACTACTGGCGCGGATAGTCCGCTCAATGTGAAACCCGCGCCGGAGATCGTCGCCGGATTTACGGTCAAGCTGTCGGTCCCGCTATTCGTCAGAGTAATGTTCTCAGTCCTCAACTGGCCCACTGGTACGTCAGGAAAAACCAGTGATCCCGGCGAAACGTTTAGCCCGGGCCGCGCCCCTGTTCCATGCAGAGAGATTTTGAGAGTGGTACCGGGTTCATCGGTGACTAAAGTAACGAGTCCGGTAGTTGCGCCGAATGATGCTGGGGCAAACTGTAGTTGCAAGCTCATGCTCTCGCCGGCTGCCATTGCTCCCGGCGGGATTCCACCCATAAGCTGAAAGCCGCGGCCGTTGATTGCGGCGCGTGAAATGCTGACGCTTGTGTCTCCCATGTTGGACACTGTCACGGTTTGAACAGCCGTCTGCCCAACGAGCACGTCCCCGAAACTTACCGTGCCCGAACTCGCCACCAGAGCGCTTTTCGGATTCGACGTTGCATAGGCGCCACAACCCGAAAGCGCCGCACTCACCAAGACCAGAGCTAGTGCACTGAGGCCCGTGTTCCGCGTAGCTGATGGCATGGCGGACAGAAGTCTAGGTGCGCCGGGAACCGTTTCCTACTGGACAGCGGAACAAATAAAGGCCAGGCAGTAACTACCTGTTCGAGTAGCCATTGGGCACTTGTACTTTTCTAAAACTTCGACCTTCGATCAGGCGCCGCATAAATCTTCATGCTAGACTCGTTACTGGCCGCGCGCCATTCTGATGACAGATTCACGGACCGCTGTACGACGTGAGGCGCGTGCCCCTTCCTGGTCGAACCGAATTCTAATAGCCGCCGTCGCTGGAATTTTCTTCCTTACTCTCTATCCGTTCCGCTTCAGCTTGGTCAGGCACGGACCCCCATTTCTGTTGGCAGGCTGGGGCAAGGACGCAGGCGTGCTCGACGCCTTGTTGAACGTCCTGTTATTTGTGCCTTATGGTTTTGGTTTGGCCCAACGCCTTCGCGAGCGTGGCACGTCAAGGACCGCCGTGCTCGGCATCACATTTCTGGCAGGCGCGCTGCTTTCCTATTCGGTTGAGCTTCTTCAATTCTACATTCCGATGCGCGACTCAGGCTGGGGCGACGTGATTACCAATTCTTCCGGGTCCGTGCTTGGTTTATTCGTCTACGAGCTCGCAGGTGCTGAGACCCTTCATGTTGCTTCGCGCATGGAGTCTGCTTTTGTCACGTGGCTTCATTGGCGTCGGTTGATCATGGTTCTTCTCTTCTATGTAGGCGTATGGCTCGGCGCCTCGATTCCCCTTCAAAGACAAGCTCGGATAAGCGATTGGGGTCCAAGGCCGTCGTTGCTGATCGGCAGTTCAGCTGCGGAGGAGCCTGACTCTGCGTGGAATGGAAAAGTGTCTGAAGTCGAGTTCTGGAACCGCTCTCTTCCTGACCGCGTCGCACGAGCTATCACCGCGGGTCGTCCAGAGGAAAGCCCAGCCCCGCTTGCCTCTTACAGCCTCTCGGGTCCGCCTCCTTATCAAGATCGGCGGCATGTTCTCCCGGGCCTCGTGTGGGTGCGTGACTCCTCGGCGTCGGCGCCCCCGGCCGTCGGAGCATCTTGGTTGGTGTCCCGCGCTCCCCTCTCCGCTCTGGTAGATCAAGTTGAGCGTTCCAACCGCTTTGCGTTGCACGTGCTTTGTCAGCCCGGATTGACGGCTTTCGCCAGAAATCGCCGTTTCGTTATCATTGCGCAATTCCCCGGCCATACGGATTTGGAGTTGAGCCAGGAAGGCACCCGTCTCATCTTCTGGTTTCGCACTCCGCTCTCCGCCAAGCGACCCCGTTTTACGTGGGATGTGCCGGGCGTGTTTGCGCCCAACGAGCCTCGCAATCTGCTTCTTTCTTACGACGGCTCTCGACTTACTCTCTACGTTGACGGCAAGAAGGAAGGTCGACCTTACCAACTGGATCCTGGAGCCGGCCTGGCGCTGTCTCTCCGCCGGCTCAAATCGGGCGAGCTTGATGGCTACCATTACATCTTTTACGCGCTCGTCTTCTTTCCGGCAGGATGTCTGCTGGGGCTTGGTTGGAGGAAGCTGGCGTTGCAAGCGGGCCCGCGCCTGATGGTTGTGTTGTTAGGAGTGTTGGTTGTACCGCTTGTCTTCGAAATCTGCCTCGCCTTTGCTGGAGGCACTTCTGTGTGGCTTGGAAACATCGCTCTCTCGGCGCTGCTCGTTCTCGCCGGCGCCTTTTGGGTCAACGCCGATAGTCACCGGTCCGAAAGTCGAAATTCCGCAGCACTCTCCTGAAAAACCAAATCCCCCCTCTCTGCCTGCGCCGAGTCGAGTCTCAGCCCACTTTCTCCCTGGAATTCTCGTGAGCTAGCATCACTACCAGGCGTGCCACCTCCTCCGGCTCCATCGCCGTGCTGTCCACAACCACCGCGTCCGGCGCCCGGACCAGAGGCGATGTCTCGCGCTCGCGGTCGCGGCGGTCTCGCTCATGAATTTCCACGAGTGTTCGCGCCAGGTCGATTGCATCGCCTTTTTGCTGGTGTTCGCGCCAGCGCCGCTCCGCTCGAATTTCAGGCGACGCCGTCAGGAAAATCTTGAGGTGCGCGTCGGGAAAAACCACGCTGCCAATGTCGCGTCCCTCCATCACCACGCCCCCGCTCTCGCCCGCACGGCGCTGCTCGGCCACCAGCACTTTGCGGACGCCCGGCACCACCGCTACTTTCGACGCTGCCTGGGCCACTTCCGGCGTGCGGATCGCGCCGGTTACATCCTCGCCGTCGAGAAACACTTGCTGGGTGGCGTCATTCGCCCGCAAGTCGATCCGGGTCTCGCCCGCAAGTGATGTCAGCGCGTCCGGAGCATCGAACGAAATGCCGCGCCGCTGTGCCTTTAGCGCCATCGCGCGATACATCGCGCCCGTATCAATATAAATGTAGCCCATCATCGCCGCCACTCGCCGCGCCAGCGTGCTCTTCCCTGAGCCTACCGGCCCGTCAATCGCAATGATCAGCTTCCGCGTCATTTATATGCGTTTGAACGCGCGCTCGATTTCGCGCGTTGAATAGCGCAGGACCACCGGGCGCCCATGAGGACAGCTCATCGGATATTCGGTTTTCGCAAGCTCGCCGAGCAGCCATTCCATTTTCGTTTTGTCCAGCGGCGTATTCACTTTGATTGCGGCGTGGCAGGAAGTCGAAGCGGCGATCTTCGATTGCAGCGAGTCGATTGAGATGGCCTGGTTCTCGCGCGCGATGCCGTCCAGTATTTCGAAAAGCAACTTTTCCGCGTCGCCGCTGGCGATTCCGGCGGGTGCAGCCTGAATCGCCACGCTTCGTCCGCCCATCAATTCTGCTTCGAAGCCGTTTGCGCGCAACTCTTCAGCGATTTGCTCGAATGTCACCAGCTGGCGCGGATTCAGCTCCACCATTACCGGCAATAACATCCGCTGCCCGCCAAGTTCGCCTTCACGCCGCGCCTGTAGATGCCGTTCGAAGAGAACGCGCTCGTGCGCCACGTGTTGGTCGATGATCCACAGGCCTTCGCTATTCACGGCAACAATGAAGCTGGCGCTCACCTGGCCCAAAGGCTTCAAGTCCGCAATTTCCTCCGCTGTGGGAAGAGCGCCGGGAGCGTCGGCCGAGGGCTCGGGCGCAGCCTCTTCCGAAGCGCCGGTCGCGGGCACACGCACAGGAAAATTCATGGCGGCGCTCGAATCGAACCCAAAGCGCTGCGCGATGGGCCGCTCAGGAGCGCCGCCCAACTCGAAATCCTCGCCAATTGCGGCACTGGAAGCAAAGGAAGCCGGAAATTCCGCTCGGGGTGGGCCTGCAACTCCGCCCGGGCCCATAGCGCCGGTAAATCCCCCGCCTTCCGGCGACGGCGCGAAGTCGGCCCCGCTCCTTGCTGGAGGACTGGCGCCGATCCCCGCTGTTGCAGCCTTCGCCGCGAGAAATCCCGGAATCGGCCGCGCAATCGAAAGTGCCTGGCGCAGCGCGTCGCGTGTGAAATCGTGGACGAACTGCGGGTGCCGGAACCGCACCTCGATCTTCGCGGGATGCACGTTCACGTCCACTTCCTGGTACGGCAGATCGAGGAACAGCAGCACAATCGGAAAAACTCCCTGCGGCAGTCACATTGCGATACGCCTCGTGAATCGCGTGAAGCAGCAGCCGGTCGCGCACCAGCCGCCGGTTCACGAAAATATAAATTCCGTTGCGATTGCTGCGCTGCACTTCAGGGCGCGATGTGAACCCGGTTATGCGAAGCGTTGCCGCCTGTTCGTCCGGTTCGATGGCCGGCTCGGTGATCGCCGAGCGCACCGGCGCCTCGGTCGGCGGGATTTCCACCAGCTCCTCGAGCGCCTGCCGTCCGAAAACCTGATAAACGCGGTCCGCGCAGTTTTTCAACAGGTGCGCAATTCAGGATTTCCTGTGACGGCGTTTTCAGGACGAAATGGCATTCCGGGATGCGCGAGCGCGTAGTGCGTGACGAGCGACGCGATGTGGCCGAGTTCCGTGGTTTCGGATTTCAGGAATTTGCGCCGCGCCGGAACGCAATAGAAAATATCCGCGACGCTGATGGACGTTCCGGCGGGAACGCCCGCCGGCTTCACGCTCAGCAGTTTGCCGCCGGCAAATTCGATGCGAGTGCCCTGCTCGTCTTCAGGCGTGCGCGTTTCCAGAAGCAGCCGGGAAACAGAGGCAATCGAGGGCAGCGCTTCGCCGCGAAAGCCGAGCGTCGCAATCGAAAGCAGATCGTCCGCCGTGCGCAATTTCGAAGTGGCGTGGCGTTCGAAAGCCAGCAGCGCGTCGTCGTGATTCATGCCGCTGCCATCGTCGATTACGCGAATCATGCGCTTGCCGCCGGATTCGGTCTCGATGCGGATCGAGCGAGCGCCCGCGTCCAGCGCGTTTTCGAGCAGCTCCTTCACCACCGACGCAGGCCGCTCCACCACCTCGCCCGCCGCAATCTTGTTCGCCACATTTTCCGCAAGTATCCGAATTCGCGACATCTCTAGATTAGTTGCCGTTTCTAGTAGCTCGGCGCCCGCAAGCTCCGCCTCTGATAGCGAGCTATCGAGACTCGAATGGACGCAAGTGTCTAATACACCGGGCACGAAACAGCGATTACTGGTGCCCCAATCGCGACTACGGTAATTTCACGCCATGACGCAGAATCGCAAAACCGAAGGGCTGCGTCGGTAAATACCACGAGAACCAAATAAAGCCGCAAGCCATCCGGGAAAATCGCGTACTTGCAAATTCGATTCTGGACACGAACCGGGTCGCACTGCGATCTGAGCCATCCGCAAATTGCCACGGTAGATCTCAGCCGGCGCATGCTGCCGGACCACGATGCACCGCCGCATGACCTGCGCAAACCCATCGCCGAAGACGGATCGCCGTTCGGCGCGTGGAAAATCTCCATTTGCCTCGGTGCCTTGATTGCGATTCCCAATTCGTCAAGCTGCGCTGCTTCCACTTCGGATGGCGACTCGGCCATCAAATCCACCGCGGCCGTGGTCTTTGGAAACGCGATGACGTCGCGAATCGATTTTTCGCCGGCCAGCAGCATCACCACTCGGTCGATTCCCAGAGCGATGCCGCCATGCGGCGGCGTGCCATAGGTAAGCGCATCGAGAAAAAATCCAAAGCGCTGCCTCGCTTGTTGGTCAGTCAGACCGAGCGCCTTGAACATGCGCGCCTGCACGTCCTGCCGGTGAATTCGAATGCTTCCGGAGCCAAGCTCGTTGCCGTTGAGCACCAGATCGTATCCTTTCGAGCGGCATTCCCACGGCGCGGTCTCGAGCTTATCGATATCCTCCTCGTAAATTCCGGTGAAGGGATGCTGCGCGCTCACCCAGCGCTTTTCGTTTTCGCTCCATTCAAAAAGCGCGAAGCCGGTTATCCACGCAAACTCCCATTGTTGTGCGGTCGATCAAATTGAGTTTGTCGCCGAGATGGAGGCGAATTTGTCCGGCGACGTGGAGCGAAGTGTCCGATGTGCGGGATCTGTTCCTTGGCCGCGGTACGCGACGATCAAGTCACCGGGCTTCGCGCCGACAGCCTCAGCCAGTTTCTTTAGCCCCTCCGCGCCGAGATTCTTTTCGAGCGGCGACGAAATCCTTTCCGCTGTCACCTTTACGGTGTAGACGCCGCGTGCGCCCGCCGACTTCGCGAATTCAGCCAGCTCGTCGAGCTGCTTGCGCGACCACGCCGCTCCACCGGGCGCGACGACCGCCTGCACGTTGCCTTCGAAATGCAGCACGGCGCGCGCCGGCTCAAAGAATTCCGTAACATTGTGCAGCTCCAAACCAAACCGCAGATCAGGTTTGTCCGAGCCATAGCGGCGCAGCGCTTCCTTGTAATCGAGGTGGCGGAATGGCCCTTTCGCCTGCACGCCAACGACGGCCCAGCAGCGCTCCATCACGCGCTCGATTACCTCGAAAACATCCTGCTGGCGCGGAAAGGACATTTCCAGATCGAGTTGCGTGAACTCGAGTTGGCGGTCGGCGCGAAAATCCTCGTCGCGAAAACACCGGCAGATCTGAAAATAGCGGTCCATGTTGGAAATCATCAGGATCTGCTTGAAGATTTGCGGAGATTGCGGCAGCGCGTAAAACTGTCCATGATGAATGCGGCTCGGCACCAGGCAATCGCGCGCGCCCTCGGGCGTTGACCGCGTGAGAATCGGAGTCTCGATTTCGAAAAAGCCCAACTCGTCGAGTGCTTTACGAATCTCGAAGACCACGCGGTGCCGCAGCTCGATGTTGCTATGCAATCGCGGACGCCGCAGATCGAGATAGCGGTAGCGCAGACGCGTTTCCTCGCTCGCGGTCACTTCGTCTTCGATCAAAAACGGCGGCGTCTTCGAATTGTTCAGGATATGCAGGCGCGAGGCCACCACTTCCACTTCGCCCGTCGCAATCTCCGGATTCGACTTCTGGCGGCGGATCACGCGTCCCTCAACCGCGACCACGAATTCCGAACGCAAGTCCTCAGCCTTCGCGTGAGCTTCGGGATTCAGCTCCTTGTTGAAGACAATCTGGGCGATTCCGGCGCGATCGCGCAAATCAATAAAAATCAATTGGCCAAGATCGCGCCGCCGGTGCACCCAACCCATGAGGACGACGTCTTTATCAGCATCCGTCGCGCGCAGGTCCCCACAGTATTTTGTCCGCTTCAAATTTCCCAGCGTGTCAAGCACCGGAGCCCCTTCGTTCCGATTCCAGGTATTCGAGCAGATCGTTTTCGTTGAGCTTCTTCTGTTCGCCGTCGGCGAGATGCTTCAGCGTGTAGGTGCCGGAGGCGACTTCATCCTCGCCGATGATGACTGCGTAACGTGCGCCGAGTTTATCAGCTAGACCGAGCGACTTCTTGAACTTCATTTCCTCGGGAGGAAGTTCGACGCCAAGTCCACATTCGCGCAATTTTCGGGCGATTTGCACTGCAGTCGGATAGGTTTTCGCGGTCATCCACGCGATATAAACGGCCAAGCCGGACGATTGTGGCGCATTTTCGCTCTCCTGCAACGATAGGATTGCGCGGTCCGTGCCGATCGCGAAGCCGATGCCTTTGGTAGGAGAGCCGCCGAGCAATTCGACCAGTCCGTCATAGCGGCCGCCGCCGCATACGGCGTTCTGCGACCCGAGACCAGCCGCGGTGACTTCGAATGTGGTGCGCGTGTAATAGTCCAGGCCGCGGACGAGGCGCCAGTTTTCCTGATAGCGATGCCGCGCAAGTTCAATTCTTCTTTCAGCTTGGCGAAATGCGCGCGGCAATCCGCGCAAAGGTGATCGGAGATGCGCGGCAGCTTTTCGATGATGGGCTGCTCGGCCGGCACTTTCGAATCGAGAACGCGCAGCGGATTCGTCTCAATGCGGCGCTGGCTGTCCGGGCCGAGGCCGTCTTTTAATTTGCGCAATTCTTCCCGCAGCAATTCCACATATTTTGGACGGCATTCCTTGCAACCAATCGAGTTGACGTACAGCGCCGTGCCCGCCAACCCCGCGCGCTTGAAGAGCACGACGAGCATTTCGAGAACTTCCGCGTCGATTGCGGGCGCGTCCGATTGACCAAGCACTTCCGCGCCAATTTGATAGAACTGCCGATAGCGTCCTTTCTGCGGACGCTCGCGGCGGAACATCGGCCCGATGTAGTACAGCTTCACATTTCCCGGCAGCGTGTGCATCCCATGCTCGATGTACGCTCGCGCCACGCTAGCCGTCGCCTCCGGCCTCAGGCTCACCGATGACTCGTCTCGATCTTCGAAGGTGTACATCTCTTTGCCGACCACGTCGGTATCGGAGCCGATGGAGCGCGCGAACAGATCCGTCTCCTCAAAAATGGGGAGGCGGATTTCGCCGAAGCCGTAAGACTCGAAAATGTTGCGCGCGCTCTGCTCGAACCGATTCCACAACGCGGAATCGGGCGGAAGAATATCGCGGGTACCCTTGATCGCGCGGAACTGGCGCTTCTCGCTCATGCGCCCGCCTTCGAGAACCGGGGTGAGACGCTACGAAAGCCAAACGAGGAGATCGGGGTTATTTGGCGATTAGACTTGGTCGCGACCCTTTGTTTTCTGTGAGTTACGCATGTTTCTATTAGCGGCGTTTTGGCGATTAGAAAATTCAGGGGAGGGCCGGGATCCGGCCCTGGCGAGCCGCCGGTCCCGCTAAACGAATTGGTTCCAAAAATCATCGGACCATACTAGAGACGCAGGAGAGCGCATGCAAGTGGTTGGTGGTGTAAAGAATGCGGTCACAGTCCGGCGGCTAAACCGAGCCGCCGGTAGTCTACATGCCATTTGAAACATCTATCTTGCCCATCGAAAGGTTGTATTTTACTGGTACGACGCTTTCCCTATAATCTCCGGCCGTCAGGTCTTCCCACTCTGACAGGAGAATACGCATGGCCGAAAAAACCACGGGACAAATGCAGGCAACGTTAGGCTTAACCGGGCTGACGATGAACGCCATGGCGCTCATCGCCCCCGGGGCATTCTTATGGCTCACGTTTGCGCCCCAGATGACTGAGGGCGCAACGGCGCCATCGATGTGGATCGGTATTTTGTTCGCACTCTTGCTTTGCCTTGCCACGGCCGTCTGCTACGCGGAGATGGCGAAGCTGTACCCCGGCACGGGAAGTTCGTATTACTTCGCCGAGCAAGCGTTTCTCAACCATGACAAGGCGTGGCGCTACGCGCGCTTGATGAAATTCGTGGTGGGATGGGGCTCGCATCTTTATTACTGGATTTATCCGGGAGTGATGGTCGCGGTCACAGGGGTCTTCTGCGGCTACATCACTGGTACCCTGTGGCCCAACTTCATGAGCGCGTCAAACCCAGGCCCCATGTTCATGATGGCTGTGGCCATTGTGTTCTCATTCGGAGTGGCCTATATCGCCCATCGAGGTGTGAATGGCTCAACGGCGGTGAGCATCGCGATCAATGTGATCCAAATATCGGCACTGCTCGTATTCGCGGTGATGGCCTTCAGTTACCGGATCAACCACGCGCCCGGCAGTGTTGCACGCCAGTGGGATTCGACGACCAGCGCATCGTACGATTACGAGTTCGCCACCACGAGCCAGAACATAAACGGCACCGCTACCGACGTAATCACGCGCGATAAGAACATGGTGCCCGTGCCAAAGTTGGACGCGGCCGGGACGCCGGTTCCGTTCCACGTTCAGTACCCGTTCACCGACTCGAGCGGGAACTTCGTAAGCCATCCGACTGCGGGTTCTGTAATCGGAATCCATAAGTTCCAATGGATGTTCGTTCAGGCCACGGTCGCTATTCTGATTCTGGTTGGATTTGAATCAGTCACGTCGATGGGCGGTGAGGCGAGAAACGCCAAACGGGACGTTCCGATAGCCGTCATCACTTCCTTGCTGGTCCAAGGGGCGTTCTGCTATCTGGTCGAGTATTTCGCCGCAAACTATGTCTTAAGTACGGGCTACACAGCCCAGAATGCCGCTAGTTCGTCCGCACCCATCGGCGATCTTATGGTCATGGTCGGCGACGCTCTCTTTAAAGGTCACGGTCGGGCGTTCATGTTGTGCGAAGCCATTACAGTGTTTCTGGCGTTGGTCGGGACGACCCTCTCCTGTATGAACACGGGAGCGCGCGTGACCTATGCCATGGGCAAGGACAACGAAGTACCGGAAAACTTCGGCCTTCTACACGACAAGAACCTGAGCCCTCACCGTGCCATTTGGGCATTGGCGATCATCTCCGCGGTCACCGGTTGCGTTGCTCTGTTAGTGCTTTTCGGCGATGCGGGCGCCCTGTCGGACGCTACGATCCAGGCTTTACCTCACGGGTTCTGGTCGAGCTTTGGCTACATGTCTCACGAAGCGATGGCCAAGCTGCCCAACAGCTTACTCACCATTACGCTAGCCTCAAACTTCGGAACATTCCTACTGTATATGCTGAGCTGCATAACCTGCATTTTCTGCTATCACGGGCACCCGAATTTCAGCTTCCTCAAGCATATGCTTATCCCTATCTTCGGCGTGGCCGCAAATCTCATCTGCATGGGAGCCTACATCGTGCTGCCGTTCATGGGGTACGGCACGAAGATGGAGCCGTTTTTGGCCTTAGGAATCGCGGCGGTCTGGGCCATTTATGGCGGCATTTACTTCGCGCTAAACAGCAAGAAGCAAGGGAGGACGACACTCGTTACGACG
The DNA here is from genome assembly GCA_963723845.1 of uncultured Acidobacteriota bacterium. Taxonomy (GTDB): domain Bacteria; phylum Acidobacteriota; class Terriglobia; order Acidiferrales; family UBA7541; genus Palsa-295. Next base: position 6,616 of record CAVRSO010000072.1, on the reverse strand, counting down.
CGTGCCTGATTCAACTTAAACCGTTGCATATCAAGGGCGGGCGAAAGCCCGCCCTGTTTTTTTCGAGTGGACATGAGGTCTAATGTATCGAGGCAATCAAGCGCCGGTCGCGGCCGCAGGAGTGGGCGGCGTTGCGCAAGACTACCATCCGGCCGAAATATCCATGGACGTTGAGTTCGCAGAGCTTTCCGACGTCGGACGAGTTCGCCCCGGGAACGAGGACTATCTCGGGCATGTGATTCCGGCGTCACCGGACGAGGTACGAGCACGGGGCTGGTTCTTTGCGGTTGCAGACGGAGTGGGAGGGCACGATCTCGGCGAAGTCGCTTCGAAAACGGCCGTCGAGAGCGTGACCGCCGGCTTCCGGGAGTGCACAGCGGGAGAGCCACATCCGGGCTATTGACGCGGCTGGTGCGAAACGCGAATACACACGTGCTGGACGCCGCGCATTCGGCAGGCAGCACGGGCGGTGGCTCGATGGCAACTACCGTCGTGGCCTGCGCCTTGCGTTACGACCGCGTGACCGTGGCGCACGTGGGCGATTCGCGTTGTTATTTGATTCGCCGCGGGCAGTCTAATCTGCTCACGCGCGATCATACGGTGGTGAACGATCAAGTTCGACTGAGGCTGCTTTCGAAAGAGGAAGCGGCTGCCTCCCAAAATCGGCATTTGCTCAGCCGCTCGCTGGGAAGTGAGCTCACCGTAAGCGTGGACGTGAACGAGCACCAGGTGTTTGCCGGCGACGTCGTTGTGCTTTGCTCGGACGGGCTGTACGGCTCGGTGAGCGGGTCGGAGATGGCTGCGGTCGCGAGCCACGGCGGCGATCTGGCGGCAGCCGCGCGGCGGCTCGTGGATATTGCCAATCAGCGCGACGGTAGTGATAATATCAGCCTGCAATTGGTCCGCGTTCGGAGCGTCGAACGCGTGGGTATGTACCGCGGGCGTCCCTACAGGCTGCCGTAATAGCGGGCTTGCCTTGCGGTTTCCAGCAAACGCGCGTTGACGAGGTTCCCGTCCATCCCGGCGACCAAATCGATCACTACAGGATAGACAGCGTCGCTGCCCGCAGCGGCATGGCCTCGATTTTTCGGGCCACCGACCTGCGCACGGGCCGGCCTGTAGCCATCAAGGTCCCTCACCCGGAAATGGAAATGGATCCGGTTTTCTTCGATCGCTTCCACCGCGAGGAAAAAATCGGGCAAACTCTGGACCACCCCGGGGTGATGAAAGTCTTCTCGGACGGCGAACACGCCCAACTCTACATGGTGATGGAGTGGGTTGACGGCAAACTGCTGCGCAACATTCTCCAGGACCAGAAGAAACTGCCTCCCGAACGCGCAATCAAAATTGCTTTAGGCGTTCTCGATGCGCTGGGTTACATCCACAGTCATGGAATCGTTCATCGCGATTTGAAGCCCGAGAACATCATGGTGGACCCGGAGAACCACATCAAGCTGATCGATTTCGGCATCGCCGGACAGCAAGGCGCGCGGAGACTCACGTTTGCAAAGCTCTCGCAGGTGATGGGCACGCCTGATTACATTTCTCCGGAGCAGGTGAAGGGCAAGCGCGGCGACGCGCGCAGCGATATTTACGCGATGGGCGTGATGCTGTACGAAATGCTTACCGGGAAGACGCCATTCCAAGGTCCTAATCAGTTTGCGATCATGAACGACCGCGTGCTCAACAATCCCATTCCGCCGCGCGAAGTCGATCCATCAATTTCACCGCAGCTGCAGGAAATCATTTATCGTGCGCTGGAACGCGACCCGAAAAATCGCTATCCGAACGCGCACGAGATGATCCTGGACCTCCAGCATCCCGAAAAGGTGGGCGTTGCGGAAAGGCCGGAGCTGCGCGAGTGGAAAAAACGGCGCACGCCGTGGCTGCGGAGGGTTTTGTTCTACATCATGCTGGCGCTGATTCCTGTGATCGTCTTCGGGCTGATGCTGCTATTCGTGAAACGCTGAAGCCGCATGTGGACGCTTGCATCGAACAAGAAATATGGTGCCGGCGGCGGGAATCGAACCCATGACCTAGGGATTATGAGTACAGGCGGCTCTTTTGACGCGTTCTGAAAATTTTGGACTTTGCTATATTCCTCAGCAGTTACAATCTGCCTCGCTTGAACCGTTTATCTCCGTTTTGAATCGATCTGAGCAAGGAACTACTACGAATTTACTACGGTGCTCCGAACGGGTTGTGCAAGGACTGGATTCTGGGGGTAGCTCGGTCGGTCTGGCGAGCGCACCGAATGTGTACAGCATTCACTGTCCCAACAAAAAACCGATAATGGCTTTACGCTTCAAGCGAAGCCCAGGGCGAGTCGAAATAGGATTCCCGACTGGGGATCTTTTTCACCCGACTCGCGTTTCTCGGGACCACCAAAGAACGTGCCGCCGGAGAGTAGAGTTTCGATGGCGCGAACGAGATGTCGGCCTGCGTCCGATTTCGTCACATACCCTCTAGCCCCAACCCGACGCGCATCGTGGGCCAGCTCTCCCGATTCGTGCATGGTAAAGATTAGGATTTGACTTGTGAGCCCAAGTCCAGAAATTCGACTGGCCGCATCAAGTCCGCTCAAGACGGGCATCGTTATATCGAGCAGAATGATATCGGGTCTTAACCGCATGGCCGTATCGATTGCCTCTTGACCGTTAGCAGCTTCACCGCAGATTTCCCACTGGGGCCTTGCCCTGTTAATAATGGTGCGAACGCCTTCTCGCACGACTTCATGATCGTCAACAATGAGAATCGTCACCGACATTTGAAATTCTCCCCACATTTCATGACCGAACCAGGCCGAACCTTCTACAGCCGCTTACCGCTCTTTGAGCGGGATGCTAGCTCTGACAGTCGTTCCTTCAGGGCTTGAGAATATTTCTAGTTGTCCGCCGAGCTGTCGAACGCGTTCACGCATCCCACGGATGCCGACTCCCAAGGTAGCGAGCGAATCGGAGTTCAACTCCAACAAGTGCGACGGTATTCCTTGGCCCAAGTCTTTGATCTCAAGGAGCGCCTTGTGATGTTCGACTGCAAGCCGAACATGGGCCGTTTTACTTGCCGAGTGGCGATGAACGTTCGTCAAGCTTTCCTGGAATACGCGAAACAGCGCAAGTTCTACGTCATGAGGCAAGCGCCCGACATCATCCGGTATTTCATATGTTGTTTGAATAGCGCTCCGCTTCGAGAGTCCCTCTAAATGCCACCGGATGGCCGGCGAAAGTCCGTTTCTTCCAGCATCGGCGGATACAGCAGATACGACAAGGTCCGAACCTCTCGTATGGACCGCTCAATCAGCTGGATAGACTCCGCCAAGTCCTTCGTTTGGTGCTCATCGAATCGCTCTTCGGATGCCAGTCCGTCCAGAGACATCTTTGCCGCCGACAGGTATTGGCCTACGGTATCGTGAAGCTCTCTTCCCAGCCGTCGGCGCTCCTCATCCTGCATCTTGAGCAAACGGCCCGAAAGCTCACGCATTTGTTCCTCGGACTTCTTCCGCTCCGTTAGATCTCTGGTGACCTTGCCGAAGCCTAACAACCGACCCTCACTGTCTGGAACAGCGGTGATGATTACGGTCGCCCAAAAACGGGAACCATCCTTGCGCAGTCGCCATCCTTCCTCTTCAAAGCGACCGTTTGCAGTCGCAAGTTCGAGTTCGCGCTCGGGCTTTCCATTGGCGATGTCTTCGGGTGGATAGAAAATTCGGAAGTGCCTGCCTACAATCTCATGGGCTTTATAGCCTTTGATCCGCTCTGCTCCCGGATTCCAAGACGCCACTTCTCCCGTCGGCGTAAGCAGGAATATAGCGTAGTCAGTTACTTGGTCTACGAAGAGACGAAAGACCGATTCGTCATCGAGATCGTCTCGGCGGCTTTTAACTGTAGACACGGCCTACAAATAATAGTGGAACGAATAGAGGGTAGCAATTTCGAATGAAAAGACGGAGCCTTTCCAGTAACAGACCAGCCTGCTTGCACACATTCCGCCTAAGTTCTGAGGGCTTGCTCGTTAGAACGCCTGCCTGCCACGCATCGCACAACTACTTCAATACGGATTCTGTTGTTCCAAAGCCAAAAATCCCAGCCGCCAAGCCTTAAGCCCTAGTAATTCGCCCTCCCATTTTGGCCTCGAAATACAAGGAAGCACCGATAGCCTTTGTCGGATGCTCTACACATAATTTTTCATGGCAAGTTGGGCTTTGTGCTGCAAGAACTGCAACAAGCAATTCGCCTATTCTCAGATAGGCGATACGCTACTTGACGTTTTTATTCCCTCGCGCCCTGAAATGCCACCCGAGGGCGCCGAACGCGAATGCCCCAACTGCAAGGCGAAGGCCACCTACCAGATAAACGAACTCAGATATCAGTCCGAGCCTCACAGTAGGGGTCGAGCCGCAGGGTAAGCGAAATCAGAAAAGACGGAGGTTCTTCAGCGAAGCACGAGTGGCTCCGCCACTGATATTCGGATTGATGACCAATTCAAGTGCAGTAACGCTTGAAAGGTCTACTTGATACTCTTCCACCTCGCGGATCGACTCAGGTGGACTGAAATTCCACTGCTGTCGGACAATTTCTTTAACTGAGGTTCCGCCGTCCGGAGACCAACGCAAAACGAACTCTTGCGTACGAGCAGTTTCATTTTCTTCAAACACCAGCGATATGCAGCTGAGTTTTTGCGGCTGATCGAAGACCAGCCGAATCGTCTGGCTTCCTGGGTCCGCCGCACGCCAACCGCGTGCATCTCCCGAGGTGAACGCGGACTCCACGGGATAATCTTTGTCTTCTGATGTGACCTCGACTGCGGCGGCACGCTCAACATCTAACCGACCTTCGCCGCGAGTCCGAAGACTCTCCAGGGTTGGGTTGATAAGGCGCTTTCGCATATACCCAGTCTACTGTTTATGAGGCCGTTCGCTCAACGCAAAGGGATTGATAGTCCTGTCAGAGAGCGAATCGAATCCTTAGGCCGATTTCATCTCGTCCAACACCGCCCTGTAATACGGGACAAGGACTTGAGCGAGGGGTTTTGGTTCCGGCAGGTCCTGACGTATTTCCGCCTGAAGCTGCGGATGGTGGTCAACGAGTATCTGTACCAGGATCGCGGCCGCTACTTCGCTTGGAGTTTGCATTGTGGTGTTCTCCCGTGCCGGGGCGTTGAAGTTCTCGTCACTTCATTGGATGCATTGGGACTAGCAGCATCGCCGAGGTCACAGCGCATCCGTCCCCAACTCCCGATAAACGCGGTGAATTCTAGTTCCTTCGGGCCGAACGTCCATATCTGCTAAACTCGGGCGGCATAGAACACACAATCGGTCACCCTAGCGCCGCTGCGGTAAGGACTAAGCAGCTATGTGTCCGAGCAAGACATCCTCGCTCCTTCTCTACAGTCAAGCAAAAGCTCCGGTGCATTCCCGAACCCCGGGCAGCTTACCATCACTTTGGATCTTGGAAATCGTGTGCTGCGGCATTGGGATATTTTTCTTATATAGAGCGTTTGCGCGCAAAGGATTTCGCGCAGTCGATGTCGGCAAAAGCATGGCGACTGCTCGTCCGCGCTGGCTGGCGCGTAGTCTTTCGTTTCTTCTCGGGCTCACATTTATCGCATTAGGAGCAGGCATTATAGCCAGACTGTTGAAACATGCGTGACGCGACTGATGTGTTGCGCGGCGGTCCAAGGAGAGGAGAAATCAGTGCACGAGGAAATCGGGACTACGGCAGGTGTGATTTGGCACGCGCTCAATGACAAAAGCGACGTGTCTCTTGCGACACTCAAGAAGGAAGCGAAGGGAAAGTCCCCTGTTTTCGATTGGGCCATCGGTTGGCTTGCGCGCGAGGACAAAACGTGATCACGCCCGAGAAGCGCTCGTTCCGCATTCAACTCAAAGACACACACAGATCAGGCGCTCACCATCGTTGACCTAACCTGTCTTTCGAAGCTACGGCGTTCCCTATCGTGATCCTTCGCTCGAATGCCCTGTAGACAGCCTAGGTCAGCTTTACTGCGTGGGGCCTCTAGCCCAGGCTAGCTTTTCGCGTTCGCTCAGGCGGGCGCAGAGTCAGCAAACGTGAATTGGGCGGTGCGCCTGTAGTTTGTTCGAGAACCGTGTGGAACAGATGGACCGGGGTCTTCGCCGCGAGGCATCGCCACAAATGGCCCGTCACCCTCAATTTTGTACAGTGGCCAGCGCTCCCGTGCGATCGCTCGCCAATCGACTTCCGCGTTTTCAGACATTGCCTAACCTTGTGGCCGGGGTTTCGGGCGAGCAATCCCAGCTTAGCACTTCGACATGAACTGTGAACGAACCGTCGCTGAGATTTTGGACGGTCTTTCTATTGCTGTCTCGCGGTCTGCGTCTTCATTTGGCTTAGTTGTGTGTGTTTCCGGGCCGTTGTCCAGTGATGTTAGGATTGAGTCTCTGTGATAGTCAAACAAGTCATCATCGTGTACCGAGGTTGATTTTCTATTTCGTGCAATAAAACTACGTACGTGTTCAAGGTTTCTCCTGAGGATCGATCCTACGGAACACTTCAATCCGTTATCACCCCTCCTACTTTGTGCTTGTCAGTACGGATGGGGTTCGACCTGCGCTCTGGAAAAGGTGAAACTCCGGTCT
>CAVRSO010000071.1:0-79158 GCA_963723845.1 uncultured Acidobacteriota bacterium | reverse complement strand
GTCGGCTTACCGGACGAGTCCTTTCCTAGTACCCACCCGTCTTGTTGGCGAACAGCCAGTGCCAGCATAAAATGCATCGATGGCGGGCAAACGTAAAGTCGCTCCAACTGCTCACGAGACGCTGTCACTATTCGGCGCCACTCAGGAAAAGGCAGATTTCCCGAGCGTTGAATGTCCTGTCACCATTCCAGGCTTGCGGATCGGCACGTCATCATTTACGGCGGCTGGTTGGTCGGGTCCGTTTTACCCTCCCGAATTGAAACCTAGGAAATTGCTGACCTACTCGGCCACGAAGTTCAACACCGTGGAAGTTGATTCGACATTCTATGCGACACCTTCGGTATCAACCGTGAATGGCTGGCGCGACAAGACGCCTGAGGGGTTCATCATTGCAGCGAAGGTTCCGCAGGTCATCACGCACGAAAAGGTCCTTTTGGACTGCGAGCCTGAATTTGTAGAGTTCGTTGATACGATGCGCCTGTTAGGGGACAAGCTCGGTTCTCTGGTGCTCCAGTTCCCCTACTTCAACGAGGCTCACCTTAGCGCGAAAGATTTTCTGGCTCGATTACGCTCCTTCCTCAAACGTCTTGAAAGCACAACCGTTCGCTTTGCAATCGAGATTCGAAACAGTGCTTGGCTCAATCAAGAATTCGCCGATCTATTACGACAGCACCAAGTCGCACTCGTGCTGCAAGATCAAGAGTGGATGCCTAGCCCCGGTCGATTGAAGTTCGACTATGTAACCACGGATTTTGTTTACGTCAGATTGCTCGGTGACCGAAAAAGGATCGAGAGACAGACCAAGGTTTGGGACAGAGTGATCGTGGACCGTTCAGCCGAACTTCAAAGTTGGGTGAGTTTTTGTCAGCAGACCGTCCGGCGCGGCATTCCGACGTATGTTTACGTCAACAATCACTATTCCGGTCATGCTCCGGCAACCGTTGCGCAGTTCGTGGAGCTTTGGCATTCGAAGACATAACAATTCGTGCTCGATCCAATCTAACTACAATTGCCTCAATCGAATACGGAAGCTATCGAAACGTCCCCGTATCTCACATCACCGTCCTTGCGCATTAGGCGCGATCCTAGGTGTTTTGGTACGGACCAAGCATCTTTTTACAGCTTGGGCTGTCCGACACCTGTACTTCGTCCTTTTCACCCAAGGACGTAGGCTGTACTGCATATCTAGACCGGAGTTTCACCTTTTCCAGCGCAGGTCGAACCCCATCCGTACTGACAAGCACAAAGTAGGAGGGGTGATAACGGATTGAAGTGTTTCGTAGGATCGATCCTCAGGAGAAACCTTGAACACGTACGTAGTTTTATTGCACGAAATAGAAAATCAACCTCGGTACACGATGATGACTTGTTTGACTATCACAGAGACTCAATCCTAACATCACTGGACAACGGCCCGGAAACACACACAACTAAGCCAAATGAAGACGCAGACCGCGAGACAGCAATAGAAAGACCGTCCAAAATCTCAGCGACGGTTCGTTCACAGTTCATGTCGAAGTGCTAAGCTGGGATTGCTCGCCCGAAACCCCGGCCACAAGGTTAGGCAATGTCTGAAAACGCGGAAGTCGATTGGCGAGCGATCGCACGGGAGCGCTGGCCACTGTACAAAATTGAGGGTGACGGGCCATTTGTGGCGATGCCTCGCGGCGAAGACACGGTCCATCTGTTCCACACGGTTCTCGAACGAACTACAGGCGCACCGCCCAATTCACGTTTGCTGACTCTGCGCCCGCCTGAGCGAACGCGAAAAGCTAGCCTGGGCTAGAGGCCCCACGCAGTAAAGCTGACCTAGGCTCTCTACCGGGCATTCGAGCGAAGGATTACGATAGGGAACGCCGTAGCTTCGAAAGACAGGTTTAGGTCAACGATGGTGAGCGCCTGATCTGTGTGTGTCTTTCAGTTGAATGCGGAACGAGCGCTTCTCGGGCGTGATCACGATTTTGTCCTCGCGCGCAAGCCAACCGATGGCCCAATCGAAAACAGGGGACTTTCCCTTCGCTTCCTTCTTGAGTGTCGCAAGAGACACGTCGCTTTTGTCATTGAGCGCGTGCCAAATCACACCTGCCGTAGTCCCGATTTCCTCGTGCACTGATTTCTCCTCTCCTTGGACCGCCGCGCAACACATCAGTCGCGTCACGCATGTTTCAACAGTCTGGCTATAATGCCTGCTCCTAATGCGATAAATGTGAGCCCGAGAAGAAACGAAAGACTACGCGCCAGCCAGCGCGGACGAGCAGTCGCCATGCTTTTGCCGACATCGACTGCGCGAAATCCTTTGCGCGCAAACGCTCTATATAAGAAAAATATCCCAATGCCGCAGCACACGCTTCCCAAGATCCAAAGTGATGGTAAGCTGCCCGGGGTTCGGGAATGCACCGGAGCTTTTGCTTGACTGTAGAGAAGGAGCAAGGATGTCTTGCTCGAACACATAGCTGCTTAGTCCTTACCGCAGCGGCGCTAGGGTGGACCGATCGTGTGTTCTATGCCGCCCGAGTTTAGCAGATATGGACGTTCGGCCCGAAGGAACTAGAATTCACCGCGTTTATCGGGAGTTGGGGACGGATGCGCTGTGACCTCGGCGATGCTGCTAGTCCCAATGCATCCAATGAAGTGACGAGAACTTCAACGCCCCGGCACGGGAGAACACCACAATGCAAACTCCAAGCGAAGTAGCGGCCGCGATCCTGGTACAGATACTCGTTGACCACCATCCGCAGCTTCAGGCGGAAATACGTCAGGACCTGCCGGAACCAAAACCCCTCGCTCAAGTCCTTGTCCCGTATTACAGGGCGGTGTTGGACGAGATGAAATCGGCCTAAGGATTCGATTCGCTCTCTGACAGGACTATCAATCCCTTTGCGTTGAGCGAACGGCCTCACAAACAGTAGACTGGGTATATGCGAAAGCGCCTTATCAACCCAACCCTGGAGAGTCTTCGGACTCGCGGCGAAGGTCGGTTAGATGTTGAGCGTGCCGCCGCAGTCGAGGTCACATCAGAAGACAAAGATTATCCCGTGGAGTCCGCGTTCACCTCGGGAGATGCACGCGGTTGGCGTGCGGCGGACCCAGGAAGCCAGACGATTCGGCTGGTCTTCGATCAGCCGCAAAAACTCAGCTGCATATCGCTGGTGTTTGAAGAAAATGAAACTGCTCGTACGCAAGAGTTCGTTTTGCGTTGGTCTCCGGACGGCGGAACCTCAGTTAAAGAAATCGTCCGACAGCAGTGGAATTTCAGTCCACCTGAGTCGATCCGCGAGGTGGAAGAGTATCAAGTAGACCTTTCAAGCGTTACTGCACTTGAATTGGTCATCAATCCGAATATCAGTGGCGGAGCCACTCGTGCTTCGCTGAAGAACCTCCGTCTTTTCTGATTTCGCTTACCCTGCGGCTCGACCCCTACTGTGAGGCTCGGACTGATATCTGAGTTCGTTTATCTGGTAGGTGGCCTTTGCCTTGCAGTTGGGGCATTCGCGTTCGGCGCCCTCGGGTGGAAATTCCGGCCGCAAGGGAATAAAAACGTCAAGTAGCGTATCGCCTATCTGAGAATAGGTGAATTGCTTATTGCAGTTCTTGCAGCACAAAGCCCAACTTGCCATGAAAAATTATGTGTAGAGCATCCGACAAAGGCTATCGGTGCTTCCTTGTATTTCGAGGCTCCCAAACGGGCGGACGCATTACCAGGGCTCAGGGCTTGGCGCGGTTTCGGGGTTTTGCTTTGGGGCATTCATCCTTGCGATGACGCTTTTATCGGGCAAATAAAGTAGCTGAAATTCACACGATTCCAGCAGCGCCAACTGTTCGAGTCTCTTTATCCCGGCGATGTGTCCGACAACCGTTTCACGCCAGAGAAGCGTACCGTCGCTAAGCACTTGGAAGACGTCATAACTGCGGTCCATCATGGGACTCCTGGAATACACGAATCCTAAGCCCCCCAGAACCGGCAATTCGGATACAAGTTTATACCACGTTAGAAGATTGAAAACAAGCCGCTTGGGGGATGCCTAAATTAACGCAATTTCCTTTTATCCAACCCGTGACCAGTAAACCGCCGCCACTTTCGCAGAACTTTTCAAAATGCAACAAGCTTTTGGATTGCCTGAGGCCGAGGTAGGTCGGACGCTAGGCAGCCGGCAGGACCCAACCGGTTGCGGGACATCTTCCTGGCTAGTACTCCACTTCTCCGGTTAGTCCGTTTATCAGGCACTACGGGGTGGCACGTCGTTGACTTGATTTGAGACGCAACCTAAGATGTTGGGCCAATGGTGGCTCCCGATGACCTCGTCGGCGAGTTCGTGTCCCACTACCGCATCGTCAGCAAGCTGGGTGGCGGCGGGATGGGCGTGGTGTATGAAGCCGAAGACCTCAAGTTGCACCGCCATGTCGCGCTGAAGTTTCTTCCTGAAGCGCTGGCGAAAGACCGCGGTGTCCGCGAACGTTTCCAGCGCGAAGCCTTCGCTGCTTCCGCGCTGAACCATCCCAATATTTGCACGATCTACGAGATTGATGAAGCCGATGGGAAACCCTTCATCGCAATGGAGCTGCTCGAAGGGCAAACGCTGAAGCATTTGATTCGGGGCAAGCCACTGGACATCGAGGAACTTCTCGACGTCGGCGTGCAAGTGGCCGATGCTCTTGACGCGGCTCATGCGCGCGGCATCGTGCATCGCGACATCAAGCCCGCGAATATTTTCGTCACCAAGCGAGGGCATGCGAAGATCCTCGATTTCGGCTTGGCGAAGCTAACGGCTCAGCCGAGGCCGCTCCCCGAGGCGGTTGCGGCGGCAGGTCCCACGGCAACCACCGAGGTTGCGGAGACGCAACTGACCAGTCCTGGCTCGGCACTGGGAACCGTCGCCTACATGTCTCCCGAGCAAGCGCGGGGGAAGGAACTCGACGCGCGCACGGACCTCTTCTCCTTCGGTGTTGTTCTGTATGAAATGGCCACGGGCTCGCTGCCCTTCCGTGGCGATACGTCCGCTGTCATTTTCGAGGCGATCCTGAACCGCGCGCCTGTATCTCCGGTTCGGTTGAACCCGGACCTGTCACCCGAGCTGGAGCGGATCATCCACAAGGCCTTGGAGAAGGACCGAGAACTGCGCTACCAGTCCGCCAGTGAATTGCGCGCCGACCTCAAGCGCCTTAAGCGCGACACGGATTCGGGAAGGTCCGCCACCGCAGTATCTGTGGGGAGTGCTGAACTTTCATCATCAGCGGCAGGGACATTCGGCCTTCCGGCTGCGACGGTCGTATCCAAACCCGCCTGGCCTAGATGGAAAAGGTGGACAATCGGTGTCGGCGGCTTCGCTCTCGTTGTCACCGCGCTGCTCGTTTATTTTCAATCTCGCCCTCTCCCTCTACCTAAAGTATCCGGCTATGTCCCGGTCACTCACGACGGTAATCTAAAGATCCTCGTCGGGACGGACGGGGCACGACTCTACTTTAACGACTTCGCCTCCGCCGGACCTGGCAGCGCGCAGGTGTCCGGCTCCGGCGGTGAAGTGGCGCGCGTCCCGGTTCCCGCCCCGACCGAGTCACTGCTGGCCGTTTCTCCCGACGGGGCAACGCTGCTCGTCGCGGACATGCTGGGTACGACATTCAAGGGACCGCTTTGGACAGTGCCTGTGCTCGGTGGCTCACCTCGCAGAGTTGGAGAGGCAGTTGGACAGGCCGCCGCCTGGTCTCCTGACGGGCAAAAGATTGTTTACGCCGACGGACACGACTTATTCCTGACGAACAGTGATGGCGGCGAAACCCACAAGCTTGTCTCCGCGCCCGATCAAGCTGGTGATCTCGCCTGGTCGCCCGACGGTAAAGTGATTCGATTCAGTGTTAGAGAAGGCCTTCCGTCGTCTCAAGTGTCGCTTTGGCAGGTTTCGATCAACGGGACGAGCCTGCATCCCCTGTTCCCCTCTTGGCACACTCCTCCCGACGAATGTTGCGGCAGATGGACTCCAGACGGGAAATATTTCGTTTTCCAGTCACAAGGCAACATCTGGGCCGTCACCGAAAAGGGAAATTTATTTGGAAGAGCAGATCACCAACCCTTCCAGTTGACCTCGGGGCCGATGACTTTCTCCTCCCCTCTTCCCAGCAAGGATGGCAAAAAGCTGTTCGTGGTAGGAAGACTGGCGCGCGGGGAGCTGGCCCGCTACGACGCACAGTCCGCGGAGTTCGTTCCATTTCTTTCCGGAATCTCGGCGGATAGCGTCAGCTTGTCTAGGGATGGCCAGCGGGTGGCTTATGTCAACTTCCCGGAGGGTACGCTCTGGACAAGCAAGTTGGATGGAAGCCAGCGACTCCAGCTCAGCTACCCGCCACTTTACTCCTTGCTGCCGAGTTGGTCGCCCGATAACAAGCAGATCGTTTTCTATGCCCTTTCGCCCGGCCAGAAGTCGAAGTTGTATATGGTTTCGACTGATGGCGGAACACCGCGCCAACTGATACCTGAAGACGCCCAGGAAGAAACCGACGCTACCTGGTCGCCCGACGGAACAAGAATTGTCTTCTCCGGCGTTCTAGCTGATCTCAACACTGCTATCCGGATCCTCGACTTTAAGTCTCATCAAATTTCGCTGCTGCCTGGCTCGAAAGGTTTTTACTCGCCCCGCTGGTCGCCCGACGGACGCTATGTCGTCGCCCTGCCTGTCGATTCGCATAGCCTGATGCTTTTCGATTTCGCCGCCCAAAGGTGGGAGGAAATTGCGAAGATCACAGCGGCTTTCCCCATTTGGTCGAAGACCGGAGACTCTGTTTACTTCTTGCATTGGGAGGACCGGCCGTCCGTAATGCGAGTCCGCATTCGCGACCGGAAGGTTGAGCGCGTGGCCGATTTGAAAAACTTCCGGCAAACGGGCGTCTTCGGTATCTGGTTAGGCATGGGTCCCGACGATTCGCCTCTTCTGCTTCGCGACACGGGCACCCAGGAGATCTACGCCCTCGACTGGCAGGCCCCGTAACTCACACTTGCCGCCTTCCCGCTGGCCCCGTTACGTGTCGCGCGTATTATCGATTCCACTTGGACGTATAGTCGGCTAACCGCCCATTTGAAGTAATGCACTACTTCTCCGGCTACCCGGTTTACCAGGCGTGTGCCATTTCAGTCTGTCTAATTCCATGTATGGGGCCAATTTGAAACAGTAACGTGGACCTCTCCGCGGGTCTGACTTGCGAGACCGCTGTTATCCCCAATAAATGGCCGGTTCGACTTCCATCCTAGTCGATGTGCTAAGAGTAGGTTGAGCGGAAAACAGCAGTTCCGTAATCGGTGTAAAAACCGCTCTATTTGGGTGGAACGCTGTATTGTTCAGGTTTTGTTGGAGTTCACAATCCGACCAGGGCTCAGACCAACTCATAGAGGAGGCGTCCGTGAAACTCAAACTTGTCGGTTTGTGGATTGGATTGATCGTCGCGCTAACGGTCGCAGGCCAATTGACGTCAGCGCAAGACACAACTAAGAAGACTACCCACCAGAAAGTTCGAACTGTTACTGGATGTCTGCAAAAGACTGACGATGCCGATGAATATCGACTGACGACGAAAGCTGGGGCCACCTGGGAGATCAAAAGTGATTCTGTAAAATTGGCGCCGCACGACGGCCATACTGTTACGGTGACCGGCGTTGAGCCTAACGCGACACTACACGGGCTGAAAGAAGACTCGAAAACCGAGGCTCGGGAACACGGAGTTGACAAAGACTCTACCGAACACGGTCATCTGACCGTCACAGCTCTCAAGATGGTAAGTTCCAGTTGCTCAAAATGATTTCGGTTGAGCATCAACTTCCCAGGACTTTTTTACCGATTTCAGGCGTGCTAGGCTAACTAAACGGGTCACATTGTAGCGGTCCGAATCGTCGTATCGGTGGACTCTGGGCAGTGCCGTCCTAACTAGCACACCCCGCTGGGACGCGTCGCAGTCCCGGATTCCTGCGTCGGACTTGTCTGGGTGCTCGGAACTGTGTAGGGTGTTGTGCCAGCCAGGTTCGCGGCACACTGCTGGATCGCCTGCAAGACACCAGGGAGTGTAGCCGGTAGATTCGGAATCGACTGGTCCGGCTTTTGGAAATTAAGCGCACTGGTTAGATCCCCGACCGTTGCGCGCCGCCAGGCAGTCAAGTTCGGCACCTCGGCACCGAACCGAGTCTCCAAAAATCTCAGCACGGAAGTGTGATCGAAGAGGTCCGTCGACACCAAGCCGCCTCGGCTGAACGGCGAGATGATCAGCATCGGGACCCGAAAACCCAATCCAATCGGGCCCGTGATCGCCGGACTGCCTATCACCGTCGGGTCCGGCACAGCGGGCGCTGTCACATATTCGCCAGGAGTGCCGGCAGGCGCCGTCACTGGCGCAACGTGGTCAAAGAATCCACCGTTCTCGTCGTAGGTGACAAACAAAACCGTCTTCGCCCACAGTCCTGCGTTCGCCATTAAAGCACTGACCACAAACGAAAGAATATTCTCGCCAAATATCGAAGGAGAAGGCGGGTGATCTGAGGTTAGCACCGACCCCACTAGCCAAGACACTTGCGGCAAATTCCCGGACGCCACGTCGGCCAAAAAGTCTACGGGAAACTGTGGCCCGAATGCATTCCGGTGGAGAACCGATGCGGGGTCCTGGAAATTCTTGAAGTAGGAGAGAACATTGTCCGAGAGAACGCCGCCGAGAACCGTCTCATCAGGCACCGAGTAGATTTTCCAGGAAATCCCACGAGTCTGAAGCTGCTCGGGCATGGTCGTATATGTCAGGCGGCCATAAAAGGACGTGCGGTTTGTGACGATGCTCTGCAAAATCGGTCCGCCGTTTTTTCCATCTGGGTCGAGCGACGCCGCCACCGTGTACAGACGGTTCGGGTCCGTCGGCCCCATCACGGAGCAAAAATAGTTGTCGCAGATCGTGAACGCATCCGCTACGGCGTAGTAATAAGGAAGGTCTGCGCGGGTGTAGTAGCCCATGCTTAACACCGCATCGTTGGCGTTAATTGGCAGGCGCGAAGTCACAAAGCCGTCCATTGCTCCGTTGTTCCAGCTCTGATGTTGCGGCACCCAATCGTGGGTGATGTCGTGCGTGCAGGCTGCATTCGTTGTTGATGTATCTAGACGGAATGGCAAGAGTGACCCAACGGGTGGGCTCGTGGTGTTCGCCGGATCGGATTGCTGGAATACCGTGCTTCGATCGGAGAATCCACGCACTCCGCGATAGCTTCCGAAGTAGTGATCAAAAGAGCGATTTTCTTGAATGAAAATGACCACATGTTCGATGTCGGTTAATTTGGAGCAAGCGGCGGGAGTGGAAGGACTTGACGGAGAAGCGCTAGAACCTCCGCAACCGTATAAACCCAAAGACGCCACATCTGCAAAAGCCGCTGCCGCACCCAGTTTCAATAGCTGGCGGCGAGTGACATTCTGCATAAAACCATTAGATGCCCGCTAAGGTGGGCAGGGCTATGAACTCGGATTACTGGAAAATGACCCGAAAGGGCAGTGGAGAATAACCCAAGATCAGGTCCTCTAAACCGGACCCGAGATGGGACTGAACACAGACAATCGTCCGTCGCGGATACGGGTACTCCACTTGTCCGGTAACCCCGGTGAATTCGATAGGTCGATGCAACACCATCTAAAAGGTCTGCTGTTTAAGGATGGTGTTTATGACCCAGAGGAAACGATCGAGGCTTTCTCCCACGCAAGAAACTGATGTATGGAAGCGGTGGAAGGCCGGGCAGTCGTTGCATGCGATCGGTCGCGTATTTGGCAAGCCGCATACTTCCATTCGCCATCTATTGTTGCCTCGGGGAGGGATTCCTCCAGCAGTGCGCCGTCGCTCCCGACTAGCCCTGACGCGGTCTGATCGAGAGGACATCTCGCGAGGGATCGCATCCGGTTCATCGATTCGTGAGATAGCTAGACATCTGGATCGAGCAGCTTCGACGGTGGGCCGAGAAGTCACACGCCATGGTGGCCGTCCCGCCTATCGAACCCATGAAGCCGATGACCAAGCCTGGGAGTCGGCCTTGCGGCCCAAGAGGTGCCTTCTTGCCCTGCACCGGAGGTTGCGAGAGGTCGTTGCGAGTAAACTGGTCCTGGAATGGTCGCCTGAGCAGATATCCGGGTGGCTGAAGACCCGGTATCCCGATGACCCGAGCATGCGAGTGTCCCACGAAACCATTTACCGCAGCCTGTTCATCCAAGCGCGTGGAGTGTTGAAGAAAGAGCTGATGGATCACCTGCGAACCAAGCGGCGCATGCGCCGCTCGCGGCACTCTCGTATCTTCAAAGATGCGCGCGGTCAAATCGCAGACGCCATCTCGATTAGGGAAAGACCTGCTGAAGTTGAGGACCGCGCTGTCCCTGGTCATTGGGAGGGCGATCTCCTGAGCGGCTCGAAGAACAGTCACATGGTGACCTTGGTGGAAAGGCATTCACGTTTTGCCATGCTGATTAAAGTGCCCAACAAGGACACAGCAGTGGTGGTGACGGCATTGAGTCGGCATATTCGTAAACTCCCCGCTGCCCTGCGGCGCTCGCTGACGTGGGATCGCGGACTGGAGATGGCGAAACACAAGGACTTTACGGTAGCTACGGATGTGCAAGTCTACTTCTGCGATCCGCAAAGTCCCTGGCAGCGTGGCACGAACGAAAACACCAACCTACTTTTGCGGCAATACTTCCCGCGGGGAACCGACCTGTCTGGCTATTCTCAAGCGCAGCTCAACCAGGTCGCGTTGCGCCTAAATCAACGCCCGAGAAAAACGCTAGGCTTCCAGACTCCCGCGAGTAAACTGCACGCAAGTGTTGCGTCGACCGTCTGAGCCGGCACCGTTAATCAGGACTTGGCGGTTTTGGCCAGACGCCTTCGATTGCGGAGATCGTTCAACTTGCACTTGTCTTCGATCCAAGACCACAAGAAGACAAACGGAATGAGGGCAAGTAATGCAAACCACCCGAGACGGGAATCGGACCAACTATGTGTTGCACTGAACCAAACTAGTGAAGTGATGATTGCAAGAAGCAAGACAAAGTAGAGCGTATGAACTGTGACCGAAAGGAGCGGCCATCGTCCCGTTTGACGCTTGTACTCGCCCCAATCCCTCAACGTTGAACGTGCGCCCTTTATTGTGTTGATCAGGCCGAAGATCGTCATTTGCGTCGGCGCAATGCTATCACTGAATCCGCCGCAATCGTGGCTAACTCCCGATTAGTCAGCTTACCGGTAACTTGGGTACCAGAACCCACTTTACCGGCACCGTTAATCAGGACTTCGCGCATCCTCGAAAACTTGGGCCGGGGTATTCGGCGTCGTCTGCAAGTCACGATTCCGGTTGGCTGAGTGCGGCAGTGACCAGTTCCGTGTCGAAGTACTCAGTGACTTCTTTCAGTTGGTGGCCAGAAAGGCGAAAAACAAAACAATAGTTATTGTTGTAAGGCATTCCGCTCTTTGTCATGTTGCTTCCCCGCGCTTCCACCACCACGTGGTCTCCTTCTGCAATGAAACGATGCGCCGTGGTTCTAATTCTGCCGTTGATTCTGGCGCGAAGTGGACCGAATAATTCCACAAGGACGGACTGCTTCCCCTCATATGTTCTTGACCATTTCGTGGTGCCCGTAACGGTCCAGCGGAAATCGTCGGCCATGCTTGCGACGAAAGGCTCGGAGTTGCCGTTCGACAGTTCCTCAAAAATTTGGTGCATCAGCTGTTTGTTCTCTGCCGCTCCCATTTTCTTTGCTCCTTGTGCACAGGCTGAAACTAGCCGGACACCTTAGTCCCGTACCGACTTTTCCGTTAAGCAGCGTTAATCAGGCACATGGATTACTTCAGAGTACGGCGTTATACCCAGGTGTCCCCTAATTTGCGCACTGGCAAGCGATGGGAGTGTTAGTGGCTCGCAGCCAGTTTTTCAGCTGCAAGCTTCTGAGCGGTAGAGAGCGCGTCCGACGCTGGCACTTTCACGTCTGGCACCACGCCGGTTCCTTCCCAGTTGGTCTTCGAAATCGGGTTGACCGCCTTGGCAAAGGGGACGCCGATCATGAAATGCGCGTCAATACGCTCACCGCGAACCATGTGTGCTCCGCCGCCGGTTGTCTCGCCGACGATCGTGGCTCGCTTCAAGTTCTGGAGATCGTAGCTAAACTCCTCCGCACCGGAAAACGTATGGCTTGACGTCAGGACGTAAGCGGGCTCGGTATCCAATCGCTTGCCGGGCACGTAAGAAAGAGTCCAATATTGCTGGGTTTCGCCGCTCTTCCGCTCCCAGGCGTCGTTCAGATGTGTTGGCTGCGCGAATAAATAGGTGCACATCAGCGCGATCATCTTCGGATCACCGCCGCCATTGTCCCGCAGATCGAAGATAACAGCATCCACAGTGCCGATAAAGTTCATCGCGGCAATCGCCGTCGGCGCGCAAAAGTCCGGAGGGGCGAACATGTCGAACTTCACGTAGCCGACATTGCCCGGTAAGATTTCGACTCTTTGGAATCCGCAGTTCTCACGCTCCATTTGCTTGCGCATGGAAGCCAGAGCCTCCGGGCTCGGAGTCGCCGCCGGCAGCCGTTCTGGCAAAGGCACCGGGCTGAAGTTCACGCCGAGGTGCTTATCATGGCTCACAGCGCGAAGATCGGCGGTGAGCATCGTCGCAAAAGCGCTTCCGTCTGTCACGGAATCAAACTCGCCCCTCTTCTGGCGCATGCGGATCGCATCTTCCATTTGCTTGGCGAGTTCCGGCGAGACGTAAAATTCATTCAACTTCGCGAGCGCTCCGTCGATCACGCGTACCTTCATCGCTTCGTCTAGGGTAACGTTGAGGTCGGAAATGGATAATCCCGGTGGAATCAGGCGGATCTCCATGTCCACCACCAGCGCCGGGTCGCCGGCTTTAACGTCAAGCGTTGCTACTCCCTTGTTATCGCTCTTGCGCTCCTTGACGACGACCTCCAGATGCAGAGGTTCGCTCTTTACGACCTGCAGCAGATCGAATCCGCCCGTAATGTTGTGAAATCCCATCAGGTTATCCGGCGACGTCATCGCATCCGGAGCGGCAGGGTCTCCGTAGGTGCGACAATAAGACTCGATCTGCGCACGATCGCCGCTGTTGAACGCATCCAGAAAAGCCTTAAATGTGTGGCCCGCCGGAGTATCGGGAATCGTCGGCCGCACCTCCACTCGGGCAGGGGGGGCCGTTTGTTGCGCCCACACTGTCGCCAGTCCTAAAACAAGCGTCAAACAAGTTCGATAAAACATGTGCGCCTCATAGCGAATCTCGTTCTAGCCTCCTGTTACCCTTTTTGACTGGTCGTTCTGTGGCGCGGTTTCATCACGATTGCCAGAGTAAGGCTGGCTAATAGCCCGGCGAAAAGGCCCGCAGCGGCAAATCGCGTTCGATTCGGTCCGGCAGGCCGTAGCGGAAGACTCGGAGGATCCATCACACGAAAAATCCAGTGGGAGTTGGACCACCTAGACATCTCCAAGGTGCCCTCGATGAAGCGAGACGTCAGTTCTGTGTCTACCTGCTGGGCGACGCGGGGGTCTCGATAATCGAACTGAACCACGAAGCCGCGCGCATTTTCAGGCGAGCCAGTCGGGATGAGAGCGACCCGGATGTTTCTCTTCATCTCACGGATTACGTCATCGAGCGGTATGCGGGCGCGTTCACTCGGGTACAAGTCGTGTTCGAGAATAATCGATGTCAGGGATTCCCGGCTGAGGATGTTCCACTCCAAATTGTTTACCGTACGGTCTGCAGATTCCCTGGCGAGGGTCGATTGTTCTGCGGGTGTCAGGCAGACGATCGTTTGCGACGCATAGTGGACCGGAAACGCGAAGGAGATCGCGGCTGCCATGAGTGTTCCGGCCACCGTACATGCGAGCGTGATCCTGCCAAAACCCCACGCTGTCATTTGCATTTTCAAAGCGGCCCCAAAAACGTCGAAGGCGTTGCGCGCGGATGGCATCGCGTCTTCAAGAAGGGCATCGAACTCGGCGCCGTAGCGCTTGCGCCACTTTGATGGATAGAGGCGCGTGAGGAATCTCATTATGCGCTTCATGCGTTCTCTAGCCTCCGCAGGCCGGCGTGGACGACACGTCGAATACTGGCGAGTTGCTTGCGAAGGTGTTCACGGCCGGCGCCGGTGATCGCGTAGGGCTGGCGGCGGTCTTTTGAATCCAACGGGCGAATCCAGCCCCGTTCTTCGAGGCGTGTGATCGCACCGTAGAGGGTTCCTGGGCCGAGGCAGACGCCGGCAAAGCGCTCGATGTCTTCCATCATGGCGTAGCCGTGTTTGTCGCCTCCGGCGAGACTCGACAGTACGAGAAGTGAAGGATCAGTCATAGGTACTACGTCTCACGTACTATATCGTATGGCGTAATAGTCTGGCAGTCAAGTCGGGATTTTTTTGCATGTACACCTTCAAGTGCCTGGTAAGTCGGCTAACCGTCCATTTGGAGTGATGCTTACTTCTCCGGTTAGCCCCGGTGAATTCGATAGGTCGATGCAACACCATCTAAAAGGTCTGCTGTTTAAGGATGGTGTTTATGACCCAGAGGAAACGATCGAGGCTTTCTCCCACGCAAGAAACTGATGTATGGAAGCGGTGGAAGGCCGGGCAGTCGTTGCATGCGATCGGTCGCGTATTTGGCAAGCCGCATACTTCCATTCGCCATCTATTGTTGCCTGGGGAGGGATTCCTCCAGCAGTGCGCCGTCGCTCCCGACTAGCCCTGACGCGGTCTGATCGAGAGGACATCTCGCGAGGGATCGCATCCGGTTCATCGATTCGTGAGATAGCTAGACATCTGGATCGAGCAGCTTCGACGGTGGGCCGAGAAGTCACACGCCATGGTGGCCGTCCCGCCTATCGAGCCCATGAAGCCGATGACCAAGCCTGGGAGTCGGCCTTGCGGCCCAAGAGGTGCCTTCTTGCCCTGCACCGGAGGTTGCGAGAGGTCGTTGCGAGTAAACTGGTCCTGGAATGGTCGCCTGAGCAGATATCCGGGTGGCTGAAGACCCGGTATCCCGATGACCCGAGCATGCGAGTGTCCCACGAAACCATTTACCGCAGCCTGTTCATCCAAGCGCGTGGAGTGTTGAAGAAAGAGCTGATGGATCACCTGCGAACCAAGCGGCGCATGCGCCGCTCGCGGCACTCTCGTATCTTCAAAGATGCGCGCGGTCAAATCGCAGACGCCATCTCGATTAGGGAAAGACCTGCTGAAGTTGAGGACCGCGCTGTCCCTGGTCATTGGGAGGGCGATCTCCTGAGCGGCTCGAAGAACAGTCACATGGTGACCTTGGTGGAAAGGCATTCACGTTTTGCCATGCTGATTAAAGTGCCCAACAAGGACACAGCAGTGGTGGTGACGGCATTGAGTCGGCATATTCGTAAACTCCCCGCTGCCCTGCGGCGCTCGCTGACGTGGGATCGCGGACTGGAGATGGCGAAACACAAGGACTTTACGGTAGCTACGGATGTGCAAGTCTACTTCTGCGATCCGCAAAGTCCCTGGCAGCGTGGCACGAACGAAAACACCAACCTACTTTTGCGGCAATACTTCCCGCGAGGAACCGACCTGTCTGGCTATTCTCAAGCGCAGCTCAACCAGGTCGCGTTGCGCCTAAATCAACGCCCGAGAAAAACGCTAGGCTTCCAGACTCCCGCGAGTAAACTGCACGCAAGTGTTGCGTCGACCGTCTGAGCCGGCACGGCTAACCGGAGATATGAAGTAGCACTTCACTTGGACGGTTAGCCCGTTAATCAGGAGTTAGCCAGTTGGCAAAACGTGATCTCGTGTGAGACCAATTGCGGTATCTTATTCTCCAGTGGAACACGAATTCCCCTGTCCATATTGCGGAGAAGAAATTTCGATGGTGTTGGACTTATCCGTCGGCCGCCAAACCTACGTTGAAGACTGCGAAGTATGCTGCAAGCCAATCGAGATCAGCTTTACCGTAGAAGATGACGAAATCGCTAGCTTCTATGCTAAGACCCTCGGCTAAGATGTGCTGAGGACTACGGCGTGTGTGACGAAACTCGATAGGGCAAGGGGGATTTGATGAATCGACGGACTTTTATCCTGAGTTCCTGCGCTGGTCTCCTGGCCCTCCATCGGGTCGAGGCCAAAACCATCAACCTTTCGGATGAGGCGATACGCGACATCCTCAGGCGGCGCGTCGAGGTGGAGAAGCGCACCGTCGGCTTGGCGGTGTGCGTGGTGACGCCGAACCGCGAGCGCTTCGTGGCATGCGGCCGCGAGCGCCTAGGAGATGTTCGGCCGGTCACATCCGAAACGGTGTTCGAGATCGGCTCGGTCACCAAGGTGTTCACCGCGCTCCTGCTGGCCGACATGGCGCGCCGCGGTGAGGTCCAGCTCGACGATCCTGTCGCTCGCCATCTGCCGGGCGACTTCCATGTGCCTGTGGTGGAAGGGCGTCAGATCACCCTCGCCGATCTAGCCACCCACACCTCCGGCCTCCCCCGGTTCCCGGCGTTCCCCGGTCTGCCGCTCTCGGCCTCCACCTCCTTTGACGAAATCATAAAAGCCATGGCGCGGTTTAGCGTCGAAGACTTCAAGGCATGGCTCGCAGACTTGCATCCGCAGCGTCCGGCGGGCGCCGCGTGGGAATACTCCAACGCCGTCGGCTACGCTCTGCTCGGCTTGGCGCTGGCCCACCGCGGTGGTCGGCCATACGAGACCCTGGTGCAGGCGCAGGTGATCGACCGACTCGGCCTTCACGACACCGTCTTCCATCCGACACCGGCGATGGGGTCGCGCCTGGCGGAGGGCCACGACGCGGCCTTGAAACCCATAGCGCCGTTCGAAATCGGCATCTTCGCCCCCGCGGGTGCCCTTCGCTCCACGCCGCGGGACATGTCGCGCTTCGCCGCCGCGATCCTGCCAGGCTCGGGCTCCCGCATCGCACCCGACGAGCAGCTTCTGCTCACCGTCCGTCGGCCCGCGCCGCCGATCGGAGGGATGCAAGCCCTGGGTTGGGAGGTGCGGGACGCCCCGGGCGGCGCGTTCGTAAGCAAGGACGGCGTGACCGCGGGCCAGGCCGCGTCGATGGTGTTCGACCCGGACACGCGCCTCGCGATTGTGGCCTTCTCCAACACTGTCCCGGATCTGCGCTCCTCGACGCCTTCGGGCGGCGGGGTCGGGGCCGCCGACATCGCGCACCACCTCTTGCGGCCGCAAATCCCGTTGGGCGGCCAGGACGGAACCATCTATTAGTAGCTCTAATCCGGGCAATAGAGAGCGTCCCCAAGCATCTTCCAAACTCCTGATAAGTCGGCTAACCGTCCATTTGAAGTAGTGCTTCACTTCTCCGGTAACCCCGTTGAGCGGCTTTAAGCACAAACCCGTCAGTCGCGGTATATTAGCCAGAATTGAAGAGGATTTATGAATGTTCGAAAAATCCCCTCGGCGCTTTTGATGGGCACCGCTTTCGCAGTACTGACCACGTCCGTCACTCTGGCTGCTGCCTTGTCGCAAAAGAATGGCGTTACTGCATTCGATCCGCTCAAGGCATATGTCGGAACATGGGTAGCGACGAATCCAGGTGAGAGCGCTCCATTTTTGGTTCTGAGGCTAAGGGAGGCTAGCGGCGCCCTGACCGGCACCGTGAGCCCGTTTACGGTGGGAGGCGTTCGCGATAGGAGTATCGTTTGGCGTCCTCTGCCCTATGCCGACACTCAGATTTCCGATTTGAGAATCTCAGACTCCAGTCTCTCGTTTCATTGGATTGGCGACCCGCCAATGCACGGAGGCGATGTGAAATTCGTTGCTGAAGGAACGGACGTAGCCTACATAAATATTCCCATATCTCAAGAGGAGGCAAGTCGAATTTTCGCTGATAATTGGGGATTAGGCGGGCTATCTCCAACGATTCCGCTGCGACGCGAAGGAGCGAAAAGTAGCAAATACCGACAAAAAGTCCCGGCCCACGATTGGGCGGAACAATCTACGACGGTGCTCATCAACCAGTCTGAGTTCCAATACAAATTCGACCACGGGGTGTATGGCGATTATCTAGCTCTGCTGCATTCAGGTCAGTTGGGGAGAGGGGTTTAACTTTACCATCGTGCCGATCGACCTGCGTTCAGAAACCGACCCTTTTCCGGGCCACATGGTTCGCCTTGTCGTCTCACCTGACGGTAGCTCCTATCAGGTGTCAATCGAGTGGAGAGCGTTCGTCGATTGTGGCGCGGTACTTTCCAGCGATCAAACGAGTGTCGTAACCGAGAGCCACACCGGCGACTTCGAGATGACTCCTGATTAGTCGGCAAACCGGACATGTACCGGTCCAGTATTCCACGTGTCCGAGGAGACCGTTCTACTTTGCACAAACCAGACATTCTCATTTTGCAGCGAAACGCTTCACTAATAGGATTGACAAATCTAACGTTCGCGAGCATTTTAATGTCCATCGGTTCGACGCGAATAGCGTTTTCTGGCAGGCCACGCGCTGACGATATCACCTTAAGCCTCGCGGCACAGCACAGAGTCGCGAGACCCGTTCAGAATTCCTTACTGTGGGCCCCGTTGTAGGACAGAGGCTGACACGTGGAGGACTCCGAATCCTATGCAAAAATCGGAGTTCTACCGATGGCGTGTGCGGGGAAGCCCATAGAATTGCAATCCTTTTGGACTGACATCTCGCGCGGGGAAATGAAGAATATGCACACCAAAGGTTCACTATTGCTCATGGCCGCCCTACTCTTGTGTCCGCGCGTCTTCGCGGACCAAATCACGCTGAAGAACGGGGATCGCCTGACAGGCACCATCGTAAAATCCGATGCGAAAACACTGCTCATCAAGACGGAGTCCGCAGGCGACGTAACGGTGCAGTGGTCTGCCATCGACACTGTCTCCTCCACGCAGCCGCTTCACGTCGGCCTCAACGGCGGTCAGATGATCGTCGGAGTTGTGACGACGAATGATGGGCAAATCCAGGTTGTGACGCAAACAGCGGGAGTCGTAACAGCCTCAAAGGATTCAATCCAGGTTATCCGATCGGATTCCGAGCAGGCTGCCTATGACGCCGCCATGGAGCGATTGCAGCACCCGCACCTGGGCGACTACTGGAGTGGACTGCTCGATACGGGACTGAGCTTGACTCGTGGAAATTCGGCAACGTTGACGTACACGCTATCCGGTAAGGCCGTCCGCCAAACCGAGAGCGACAAAATTACCGTCTACACAACCGCGATCTATGGGAAGAACGATAACACCTCGCCAAGCCAGACAACCGCCCATCAAATTCAGGGCGGAGTCCGAGGCGACGTCAACCTTAACGAGAGATTGTTTGCATTTGGCTTTACCGATTTTAATTACAACGAACTCCAGCATCTTGACCTTCAAAACGTGATTGCGGGTGGCGTTGGATACCACTTGCTTAAGACAAGCAACACGGCATTCGATGTTTTCGGTGGAGCGGGCTACAACCAGGAATACTTCTCATCCTACTCTTTGGCGAATCCGACACCGCCCCCGTCGACCGTGGCGTTCGCTGCAGTCACGCAGAGGGGTGCTGAGCTCGTGCTCGGAGAGGAGTTGGATACGAAGGTAAACAATCGCACAACGTTCAGTGAGAATTTTACTCTCTTTCCCGGTATTGGGGGCCCGGGCGGGTACCGAGTCACTTTCAATAGCACAGCTGCAACGAAGCTTAAAGACTGGCTGGGGTGGCAGGTCACTTTCGCCGACAACTACATCAGCAATCCCCCTTTTGGAATTAAAGGAAACGACTTAATTCTCTCTACCGGCTTACGGCTGACGTTCGGCAAAGCAGCGCAATAACCCGGTCACAGAGTATCTGAGAGGCGTGATTACCGGAGGCGGACATGATTAGGTATTCGAAAATCTTCTAGCTGAGGTAGGTGCCGCTTTCTCTCGGAAGAATGCTGTTCAGGGTAAAAGGAGACCAAATGATAGACGAATTGGTTCAGAAGTTAAGTCAAAAGACGGGGCTGTCACCTGAGAAGGCTCAGGAAGTGGTGAATGTTATTGTGGGTCACTTAAAAGAGAAGCTGCCCGCACCTCTTGCGAGCGGTCTCGATAGCTACCTTGCTGGTGGGTCGGTCGAGGGTGAGAGCCTGGCCGACAAAGCGAAGTCAATGGCTTCAGGGCTTGGTAGCATGTTCGGCACGAAGACGGAATAGCTTTCGGGATAGACGCGAGGCCCGATGGACATGCAATCGACCTAGCAGGACTGCGCAAAAAGGAGGAGGGAAATGAGTAAGGTATCCGTGAAGGTTTTTCTCTGTTTCAGCGTGGCCGCGTTGTTATTCAGCGTTTTCACGACGGCGACTTATGGCCGCCAGACTTCGAAAAAGAGACGGAGTGCGAGTCCGACGACAGGGAGTTCTTCTAAGTCGACCGATACGAATGCGAAAGTGGATCTGAATACCGCGAGCGAGAAGGAGTTGGACAATCTGCCAGGTGTTGGCTCCGCGTCCGCGAAAAAGATCATCGCGGGGAGACCGTATTCCTCCGTTGGAGATTTATCAAAAGCAGGTCTCTCGGCCAGCACCATCAAGAAGATCGCCCCACTCGTTACCGCCGGTAGTGGCGCTGCAGCAACAACGGTTGCCGCCTCTTCCTCGGCGACGAAACCCGTCAAGACAGCCGATACGAATGCGAAGGTGGATCTGAATACCGCGAGCGAAAAAGATTTGGATGGCTTGCCAGGCGTCGGTTCGGCGACGGCAAAAAAAATAGTGGCTGGTCGGCCGTATTCTTCGGTCGATCAACTGTCAAGGGCGGGCATTTCCGCCAGCACCCTAAAGAAGATCGCCCCTCTTGTAACGGTGAGTAGCGGTGCTGCATCAGCGAGCGGTAAAGCATCGCCAACTGCTACTCAACCGAGTCCTGCCGTCCCAAGCCAGCCCGTTCCCGCTTCCTCAGCCAAGGCAGCTTCTTCCTCTGCGTCGCAGGGTGTCCCTGGGCCTGGAATGGTATGGGTGAACCTGAGTTCGGGTGTTTACCATTACTCTGGGAGTCAGTTCTACGGTAAAACGAAGAATGGCAAGTACATGTCTGAAGATGATGCAGTGAAGGCTGGATACCACGCTGCCAAGAACGAAAAGAAACCACAATAGAGGAGAATATTCATGAAAAGAAAACAGCTTCTATCAGCGGCAGCACTGGTTGCTTTGACCTTGCTACTGTTCGTGTCGGTTGGCAGGGGGCAGTCAAAACCCGCCAGCAAGGCTGCGGCGAGTCATGCTTCTTCGAGCGCCGCCCTTGTGGACCTGAACACCGCGACGAAGGACCAGTTGGACGCCCTACCGGGTGTTGGGGATGCCTACGCTCAAAAGATCATCGCCGGAAGACCGTACAAAACGAAGAGTGAGCTCGTGCAGAAGAAGATTATTCCAGCCGCAACATACAAGAAGATCGCGAGCTTGGTGATCGCCAAGCAAACTGCGAACTAGTAACTGCGACCAGGCACTCCGGATAGTTGACATCAACGGCGAATACAACGTCGGCATCGGGGTCGTTCATCGAAACAAGACGACCAGCCCGGCCTCTAGCAGTGCAGTCGAACACGGCGAAATCACAGAGGTCTATCACGTAATATCAGGCAACGGGACGCTCGTGACGGGCGGCGTGATCGAAAATCCAAAAGCGACCGAGCTTGACACCGACGTAGTGAAAGTCCTCGTTGGCCCCAGCACCCGGGGCGATAAGATTCAAGGCGGCGTGAGTCGCGAGCTAGGCCCTGGTGATGTGGTCATCATTCCCCCGAACACTCCCCACTGGTTCAGCGAAGTAACGTCAAATCAGATCGTCTATCTGGTCGTGCGGGTCGATTCCAAGAAGGTTTTGCCGGCCGGATACAAGTTGAAATAGCGATCTCGCGTCATACCGCAGACTAGTTCGGTCTAGGCTATCAATGTGTACCGGAAAGACGTCGTAGTAGTGCCCGATAAGTCGTGCCGGCTCAACCGGTCGATGCAACGCCCCTCTAGTTGATTCTTCCGCAGGCTTTTCAAAGATGACCGATCTCTAGGACTCGATTCTGTTTATACCTAGACAGGGCAGTTGTTTCTTCGAATTAACGTTCGGGAACGAATTCAGCCTTTGAAACTGGTGCACCTAGCCTTCGAGCTAGTGTTGCGTTGACCCATTGAATTCACCCGGCTAACCGGACAAGTGACACGTCGAGAATGGCCATACGGTTCCCGTGCTCCACATCAGGAGGCCCGTCGAACGAGCCGTTCGACGAAGAACGTGCGATGCTAGCAGGTCTTTACTTAGTTAGCGCGACCGCCACGAAGCGAGCAAACTTCGTCAACAGTTCATTAAGAAGATCGCGTGGGTTCTTGCCGGTAGTATCTCCATCAAAAATCTGATGTATTTTCTCGACGACAATCTCTTGCTCGGCAGCAATCACTGGCTTTGCCTCAGCTAGAGCCGCGTTTAGTTCGGGAACAGTAAGCACGTCGTTTCTAAACTCCCTTTGCCTTTTTTAAGTTCGCAGCCGTAGGCTGACCTGAGCGCCTACCTTTTGACGCTGAAGAGACCCAGTAATTCGGGCGTAGCCTGGAGCCTTCTTAGAACAGGTGTGTTCCAAGGCTTCTTCATCTCCGCGCCGCAGCAGCATCGCGGATTCTCGTCTCCCTCAATGGAGTCTTTCGTGACTTGGACTTCGGCGCGACACAGCTGGTTTTGGCAACGATAAATTTGGGCTGCCAGCAAGATCATTGATGCCTCCCGAACGACGGGGGTAGGCTATCGTGGTAGTTCAAAGCGCACCGAAATGGAAGTTTCTGCTTACTTTGCCGAGCAGCCGTTGCGGTTACTACGTTGCGGTTACTACGGATTGACTGGTAACCGCAATTGACGTTACAGACAACTGATTATGAACACCTATGTTGTGCTGTTGCGGGAAATCGAGAATCGCGCGGAAAAGACGCCGGCAGAAGCGGCTCATTTACCTCAGATACCAGAAATCGCAGATGTTCAGATACTCGATATATTCGCAGTAGCTGGGATATTCGACGCGGTTCTGATCTGCCGTGCTCCTACCAATAGAACGGTTGCAAGACTCCTGAACGCGCTTACTGGGTGGCACACGGATGCTCTGCTTTCGACCGGGCACATGCGGTTTGAAACAATCGCCGCATCCCGGAGTGACGTGACACACTAAGCGTTGATTCAGCTTTCCTCTCTTGTGTGAATCGAATTCATTGCGGGCGACGCTCTCCTAGGCTCACCTCGTTCTTTATCTTTTCGACTCGCTTCAGTACTTCACTTTTGTCCAGAACACCCTTCTCAATCATCAGTTCAGACAGAGCCTCCACGAGCACCATGTTGTACAGCGCCATTTCCTCAAATGAAGCCACTACCCTGCCAGTTTTTCCATCAGTGAACATGGTGCCCTCCTAGAGCAAGTCAGCAGTTTCTTACAGCGTCGCTGGGTTGAAGTCAATCTCCGAGCGGGAGTTTTGTCGCTCAGGACTTTAGAGACATTTGTACCAGACCATTAGGGACAATTGTCCACTTCCCTAGAAGGCGAGGCTCCCTTACATTTCAGTCTCAGACGGAGTAAGTGCGCTCACGAATTCTATTTGGCCTCTCCGTCTGACTGATATGCCAGGTGGGTTTTATGAGTTCCTACGCCGCATTCAACGGAAGACTCGCGCGTCGCTATGACGACTGGATGGTCGCGCTTCAATATCAAATCACGACTCGGAAATACGCTCAGAAGGTTCTTAGTCGCTTCAACAAGTTTCTCGGGAAGCGATCCATTTCGGCTGTGACGCACTTGGAGATCCGCGAGTTTCTGACACACATCTCGAGCTTCGGCGCAACGCTTGAGACGACCTATCGTCATCTAGGGGTCCTCCGCCGATTTTATGATTTCCTGAATCTTGGCGGCGTTGTGAGTTATGTGCCTCCGCGACTAGTCCGGATGAAGTCCGTGAAGAGAACCGACCTGCCCGTCTTGAGCGAATCAGACATAAAGCGACTTTTTGCTGCGACGCGAACGCCTCGGGAGAGAGCAATCATTCAATTCATATACGGGACGGGATGTCGTCTCGGAGAATCGACACATCTGCGCGTCGAAGACATCGATTTCGAAAGTCGAACTGCACGCGTTCACGGAAAATTTGGAAAGACCCGAATCGTCTTTCTCCCCAGGGCCACCGTGGTTGCTTTGAAGGATTATCTGGGAGATCGAACTAGCGGGTATGTGATTCAGGAGGATAGGCCTCCACAGAAGGCGAGCCTTGCGCTGTCAGGGGGAAATTGGGTCGTTAGTTGGCGCGACTACGGCAAGCGTGTTCCGTGCGGCGATTATAGCCAAACCAGGAAATCCATCGGAAGAGTTGAATCAATGACGCCCCAGGCCGCCGAGCAAAAGCTAAGGGAACTCTTAGTAGGAGTGCAACTAACAAGGCCGGTTCCGGATCGTCCTCTGACAAACTCCTCGATTCTGATTGTCGTCAACACAGTTGGCTATCGAGCTGGCTTCAAGTACGTCGGCGTACATACGCTTCGACGGAGTTTCGCGACGCACCTATACGATCACGGCGCGAGTATAGAAATTATCCAAGCCCTTCTTGGGCACGTTTATTTAGGCACGACCTTGGGATACACGCGGCTTAGCCGATCACGTATGGCTAGAGCAATAGACCAGAGCCATCCCCTTTCACTGCCGTACGAGACCTAATCCCATGCCTAAACATTCTAAGGAGCCGCGGTCCGATAGATCGCCTCGATTCAACATTCACGAGCTTGCGTTTCAACCTTGGTTTTTGCCTCGGGCAAGCCGTCTAGCCATCAATAGTCTCATTCCTCCCAGCTACCGGAACAAGATGCGTGCCTACTTCGACGACTACGGGTGCATGGTTTGTGGCAAATTCGATCAATACGATTCAAACGCGATGTGCCTGCCCTGTCACCACCTTGTTACGCGACGTTTGAAGACGTGCGTTAGGCGTCGCTTAATCGGGCTTCAGGGCGAAACCATCGATTTGGTGATCCAGCGACGTAAAGCCTTGGCGTCGAAGTTACTGGGACGCTTCGCTCACCCGTGGAGCAAGATGCCGTTGAGGCATCGAATAAACGTTGTCAGTTCGAGAAACCCGGTCGATGAGGCGATTGGATTCCTGACGCCGGGCGGCAGGACAGGCTTAGCACCAATTATGCAATATCACTGGTCAGCAGACGGCCTTTTGGGAAAGTCTGTCAAAGACATGAAGCCGGGAAGGCGCAAGCCCAGCTAGACTCGTTCCCCGATTGCGCTTGGCGCGGCGGTCCAGGTCCCGGTTAGTCGGCTAATCGGACAGATACTCGGCCAGTACTCCGCTTATTCAAATGGAATCGAATTGTCCGGCAGCAGCGCCCCCGGGTGAAATCCATCCTTTGGAGGATAGCTAATTCCCCGCTGGGTAGCTTTCCGATGATGGCTTCCGCGCGTCGAAGCTCCAGGGGCCGGCGCCGAATTGCGTGATGTATAATGCACAATTTCTGGGCCGTAACCGACCCAAGGATGCACGCGTTAGTTGGCGGAAACGCGCGTCTGCAAGTGCCCGGTAAGTTGATTCGATAACGTCGTCGGCTCCCTTCGGGCGAGTAGACTTGGTTGTGGTTTGGTGACCAAGGCTCGGAGGAAGGAGCCGAGCGATGCGCTCCCGGGGCAGGTGCGTGGGTCGCCATCGTTACGGCCAGGCAGCAATGATGCGTTATAATTCGGCTCCGCTGATGACTCAATCCCTTAGCACCCATTGGCTGGAACTCGTCGGGACGCGCGGTACGCGGATTCTGGTGATCGTGGTAATCGCGATCGTTCTGGCTCGCGTGCTTAAGGCTTTGACCTCCCGGCTCGTTAAGCTTTCGAAAGGTCCCAGCCGGGTGGCACTGATCCGCGAGCAGCAGACGCGAACCATGGCCGGCGTGCTTTACAGCATAGGCGCCATCCTGATTGTGGCCGTGGCAGCGCTGATGGTCCTTCCGGAATTGGGCTTCGACGTTACACCGTTCGCGGCCGCCGCAGCGGTCGGCAGCCTGGCGTTCGGTTTTGGCGCTCAGAGTTCAGTGAAGGACATGATCAACGGCTTTTTCATCGTCTTCGAGGATCAATACGTCGTCGGCGATATGATCCAGGTAAACGGTGAAACCGGGCGGGTGGAATATCTAACCTTGCGGAGGACCGTATTGCGCAATGCCGGCGGCGCAATCGTAACCATACCGAATTCACTTGTGGGACAAGTGGCCAACATGAGCCGCGATTGGTCACAAGTGTTCGTGGACGTGACCGTTCCCTCGGAAGAAATGGTAGGACGCGCCCTGGCCACGCTGGAAAAAATGGCAGGAGATTTCCGCGAAAGCTCCGACTGGTCCGCGGCGCTGGTGGACGGCCCGCGGGTGCTGGGCGTAGAATCACTCTCGCTGGATGGAACGGTATTACGGCTTCAAGTCCGAACGGCACTCAACCGAAAAGATGACGTGGCACGAGAACTTCGCAGGCGAATCAAGCTGGCCTTCGAGGAATCAGGGATCCCGCTGCGTCACACGCACCAAGTGCAGCTCAACGGCGAAGTGCCGGAGACAATCCAGCAGTAATTATCCAAGGAGGCTTAGATGGCAGATGTGACGCATGATCAGGCAAATCTTCTGCTTCGACTGTACGAATTGCGGCGAGAACCTCGCATGCGCGAGGCCCGCGAATGGTATTTCGCGAATTTTCATCCAAACTCACTGGAAGATCAGACCAAGCAAGCGCCTCCGGGCAGTCCCGGCAATGCGTCCGTGCGAATGGTCCTCAGCTACTGGGAGATGGCCGCGAGCATGGTGAATCGCGGCTTAATCGACGAAGACTTCTTTTTTGAGAACACGGGCGAGCAGTGGGCTGTTTGGGGGCGCATAAAGGCGCTCGTTCCCGCGATGCGCGAGCGAAGCAAGAACCCGCATCAATTCGGAAACCTCGAAAAACATGTCAATCGCCTTGAGGCTTGGCGTGAAAAGCGTGCGCCAGGAAGCGGCGAAGCGATGCGCCAGATGATGGCTGCTTACGCCACGCAGAGCACTCCGCAGGCAAAAACGGCTGCGGACTGACGGACCGGCCCTGGGCTGAATCAAGCGAGTCCACCTGGAACTCCAGCTGAACTCGCTTCACCTAAGGAACTTTTGTGGAGGCGCGGGTGGGAATCGAACCCACGCGTAAAGGTTTTGCAGACCTCTCCCTTACCTCTTGGGTACCGCGCCTCGGACGCACAGTATAGCGAAACTCATTGCCGTTTCAGCCCGCAATCGATTCCCCAATACAAGTTTGAAAGTGGCAAAATAGGAAATTAAGCCGGCTTCTCCTAAGGCCAAGTTTA
Source organism: uncultured Acidobacteriota bacterium (assembly GCA_963723845.1). GTDB lineage: Bacteria > Acidobacteriota > Terriglobia > Acidiferrales > UBA7541 > Palsa-295. The sequence goes on along the minus strand of CAVRSO010000071.1, from coordinate 51,818 downwards.
GGCTAGAGCGGGCTTGATAACTCCATTCGGACACATTTTTTCTGAGGCGTTGAGCATGACTTTTACCGTCTGGCTTTTGGCCGGCTTAGTGGTTGGCACCGTGATCGCCACGTTGCTTTGGTCCGCCAGCCGGCGGTCGGAGGCGCAGCTATCCGCCCTTCGCCAGGAGATGCAAAACTCGATCGCGACGCAGGGCCAAAACGTGTCGGCTCAGATCAACCATCTCGTGCAGGCCATGACGCAACAGCTTGGCCAAGTCCGCCAGGACGTGCAAACAGGAGTCGCCTCCACTGGCCAGCTCGCAACCGAGGCGCAAAGGGAAGTAGCGCAACGACTCGAATTCTCAACGCAAGCTCTGGTGGAGATGAGCCGAAAAATCGGCGAGATGCACCAGACGAGCCAGGATCTCTCGAAGGCCACCTCCATGCTGCAAGGAATCCTCAGTGGAGTGAAAACGCGCGGAGCACTCGGCGAAGCCATACTTGAGACGTTGTTAGCGGACTCCCTACCGCAAAGCGCATATACGATGCAGCATCGTTTCGCGTCCACTGGTTCCGTTGTGGACGCAATCGTGCGCAGCGGCGAACGCATGCTTTGCATCGATTCCAAATTCCCAATCGAGGCGTACCGTCGGCTGGTTGAAACGGGCGACGACGCGCGACGCGACTTTTCTGCCGCTGTTCGCAAACACGCGGATTCCATTGCCGAAAAGTATATCCTTCCGCAAGAGCACACACTCGATTACGCCCTGATGTTCGTGCCATCCGAGGGCGTTTACTACGAACTGGTAATGGCCGAGGATTCTAAATATGGACGTCTAGAAGAATACTGCCGCAGCAAACATGTGTTCCCGGTATCGCCGAATGCTTTCTGCGCCTTCTTGAGTGCGGTTGCGATGAGCCTGCAAGGCCAAAAACTCGAGGAAAACGCGCGGCATTTGCTCGCGTCACTGGCCGGCTTGAGGCAACAAATGGACACATTTGCGGCCATCCACGAAAAACTCGGCACGCATCTTCGCTACGTGCAGCAGAACTACGAGGAGGCCGATAGCAAATTGAATCGGTTGCGGAACTCACTCGAGCAAATGTCCCAGGGCGCTTTGTCCGAAGCGCCGCCGAAGACGCTTGAACCCGTGTCGACCGAGCAAGATTGATCCTTGTTTAGAAAACGCCTCGCGCTGCATCCAGCAGCGTGCGGAAATCTCCCGTCATTGTTTGGGCGGCGATTTTATCGAGCGCAACCTCAACGTTTTCCAAATCGCTGGGCTTGTGCGCCAGATGGGATGCCAGTTCGGATACTCTGCGTCGCAAATCCTCGGGCGCCAAAGACCCCGCTGCCTCCAAGAATCGCTCCGTGGTGCGTGCGTCAGGCGTCGGCACTAGGCGCGCACGTAGCGAGTAATCGCCAGACGTAATTGCTTGTACCTTTATTTCCGCGCTATTTGTAGGCCCTCCGGACGTGGTCAGTCGCCGCGCGTCCCCTCGCGCATCTCCGCCCTCGAATCGGAGAACGCCAGGATTTCTATCTTCCACAACGAGCCTTAGCTTTTCACTCGTGCCATCCACACGAACCGTGATCTGCCCCTTCTGCCCAGGCTGAAGCGCTGGCCTCGGCGGCGCAAATTCGAGAGACACCAACGTGGTTGCGGCGGTCCACTCTACGCCAGGCGCATGAACCGAAATGGAGGCAGGCCCCGTTTCGGAGTTTAACTCTGCAAGCACGACCACACAGACGGGCGACGCGGCCAGAACAACGGCCGCTTTGCCGTTTATGCGCACACTGTTCGCATCGGCCTCGCCGCTCAGTCCCGCTCCGCAAATCCAAAAACGGTCGCGCACTGAAACCACCGGCGGCAAGGAGACGGACTTCGGTTCGCTCGCTCCAGATGCCGGATCGATTAGCGCCGCAGCCGAGGCGCCGGAAGCTTTCGCCAACAGATAGTCTTCGGATACCGGGACGGTAAAGAGCGCGCGGCCATTTCTGTCAGTTGTGACGTGCAGTCCGTTCCCCAGGTCGACTTGGACTCCAGCTGCCAATTTTCCATCCACGCCCAGCACTCCAAGGGTGGCCGGATGGCCAGCCATAAGTCTTGGCGGGAGCACGATGGTAACCGTCCACGTGTTGGAAATGCTTGGCGTCGCCTGCGAGGAGAGCACGTGGGTGAAGAGAGCGCCGTAGAGTAGAGCCGGCACAAAAATGGCGCCTACAGCCACATTGCGCACGCAAGAAAACAATGCACGCGTAGGGAGATCAAGCGCGATTCTCATGATCCATCAATCGTCCAAACGCACCACGAAAGTCGTAAACCTTTCCGAGGAGTGTAACTGCCCGGCAAGCTGGCGAGCGGCGTCCTGCGTGCCGAAGCGCCCCACTCGCACGCGATAAAACATGCCCTTTGGCGAATCGTATGTTGCGATGATCACTGGACTATAGCGCGCTTCGAGTTCCGTGCGTAGCCGCTCCGCGCTACTCTGCGTCTCAAAGGCTCCCACCTGAACGCCGAAAAAACCCGTCTGCGGATTTAGCGCGCCCCTCACAATCTCCAGGCGAACCTTCGCAGTACCAGGTCCAACCATGCCAATTGCCTCCGCCGCTGAAAGGGACAAGTCGATCACTCGATCCGCGACAAACGGACCTCGGTCGTTGATGCGGACCTCGGTTTGCTTTCCATTATCTAAGTTTGTGACCCGCACGACTGAACCAAATGGCAGCGTGCGATGGGCGGCGGTGAGCTGATGCATATGATAAATCTCGCCGTCGGAAGTGCGACGGCCATCGAATGGCATTCCATACCATGAGGCCGTTCCTTCCTCGACGTACTCGCCGGGAGTCGCAGGTTGCCTTTCGACGGATGGTGGAGCTCCGGAAGGAGGCGAAGGAACGGTCACGCCGGGGGCCGAGGGCGGTGGTTGCGCCGGGGATCTCGTTGTGTAGGTACGGTGTGCGCACCCCGCCACAAACATCAACGCAAGACCTAAAGGCGGCAGCACAAAGCAGCGCAAAGCTTGGCGGCTAATACAAATTTGCTTGTCGCTATGACTGAAAGCCGCCGTCCCGCAGAATACCTTCACGCGGCGATCTGGTTCACTTGTTTGCACGCAAGTTGAGTATTATAGGAACGCATCTGTATTCTCGCAAGGAAAGCCATTGATATCATCCTTTTCTCTTTGCTGGTGGCTCGATCGGATTCTAAAAAGATGAGCGGAATTTTTGGGCGCGGCGGCGAGCCCCGCCCCAAACTCTGTCCGTCTTGCCGCGCGCTCGTCGGCGTAGGGGCGACGCACTGCCACCAATGCGGCGCGAATCTGAGATCTCTCTCGCGGCCGCTAGTCGTTCGCTCGGCGGCTTGATGCCGGCGCAGTCTCCAGTTACTTACGGCGTTCTGGGGCTGAGCTGTCTGTTCTTCGTCATCAGTTTGCTGGCCACGATTCGCCTGACCGGTTTCACATCGTCTGGTAGCGGTGGGTTCTCCGGTCTTTTCAATTTTGGCGCGATCAGTGGCGGTGTGCTCGAACGATTCGGTGCTTCGCTACCGTTACCGTATAACCTCGCGCAGCCGTGGCGGTTTGTCATGGCCATTTTTCTTCACGGTAGTATCCTTCACATTTTTTTCAATATGTGGGTGCTGATGGATATCGGCCCGCAAATCGAAGAGCTTTACGGATCGGCGCGCTACCTTTTCATTTACGTTGTCACCGGCATTGGAGGATACGTGGTGAGCAGCGCCACTGGGCACATGAGCGTAGGTGGATCGGGAGCCCTGCTCGGACTGATCGGCATACTGCTTGCCGTCACAACCAGCCGCAAGACGGCGGGGATGCAGATGATTCGAAATCAGATGATCAGATGGCTCATTTACATCGCCGTTTGGGGACTATTATTTCCTGGAATCGATAATTACGCGCACGCTGGCGGTCTAATCAGCGGTTTCTTGCTAGGGAAAATCATGGCCGATCGGATGCCAGCCTCTCCCGAGGAACAGAAGCGGGCGTACGCCCTCGGCTGGATCGCGGCCTTGGTCGTAGTCGTCAGCATCGGGCTGATGATTCTGGCCAACGTGCGTGCCAGCGCCCCCGCTCAGGCCCGCTCGGCCTATTGCCCCGTGTGTAGCTGGCGCGAAACCACGATGCTGTAGTGCAATCCGGAGAAAATCACTAACGCGCCGACGATATAACCGCTAAATTCTCGCACGATCCGTAGGCTTTCGTTACTCCACACCGCTAGCACCAAAACCAGCACTATTAGGAATATCTCGAAAAACGTGGTCGCTTTACCCCAGATGCTGGGCGGAAACGGCCGGTAGCCAACGGTGAGGAGAATCACCGCGCACGCCACCAGTAGCAGAATGTCGCGCCCGAGAACCATGATCGCCAGCCACCAGGCGATTTTTCCGTTCAGCGCCAAAACCAGATAAGAGGAAGAAAGCAGCAACTTGTCAGCAATGGGATCGAGATATGCGCCCAGCGGCGTCCTCTGATTCAATCCGCGCGCCAGCAAGCCATCGAGGCCATCGGTAAAGCCGGCAATCACAAGGATGCCAAGAGCCACCGCGTAATGGTTGTATTTGATCGCAATAATGAAGAAGGGAAGAAACGCCAGCCGCAGGAATGTGAGTTGATTTGGAACCGTCAGGATCTGTCTGCGCATCAATTTCTCGGCGTTCAGCCCAGCTAACCTATGAATGGTCGATTAAGCGAACTGCGCGAGATACTCTGCCAGCGAGCGGCCCACCTTCTTTTCGAACATCTCCGCGAGAGAAGGGACGGAGCCGCGAGGCTCATCGAGCGCGATTCGCTCGATCCGCAGCATCGGGAAAAACAACGTCGGCAGTCCGATGCGGTCGCCCTCCGGATGCAGCACCTGGCTCACAAAATCGTCGAAGGACGCCAAGTCAATGCCGCGCAGCGTGACTCCGGCACCGGATATGTCGAGCAACTCGCCCCAAAGCCTCTCCTTGGGAGTGTGCAGGCTCAAAACGACAATGGAGTGCGGTTCCATCATGATCCAATCGATATCGTCTTCAGATCAGGCCCGCGCAAAAGCGTCGGCTCGGTAACTTTCTGCACCGCGTCGGGCGTAACGCTCGGCGCGACTTCTCGCAAAAGGAGACCCTTCGGCGTTACCTCAATCACCGCCAGATCCGTCACGATCAGGTTCACCACTTCGACGCCCGTCAGGGGCAGCGTGCACTTCTTCACTATTTTCGGTGTGCCGTCTTTAGCCGCGTGCTCCATGGCGATGATCACGCGCTTTGCGCCCCCCACCAAGTCCATCGCACCACCCATTCCCTTCAGCATCTTTCCCGGAACCGCCCAATTGGCGAGGTTTCCTCTTTCATCCACCTGCAGCGCTCCCAACACGCATACCTCGATGTGCCCGCCACGGATCATAGCGAAAGAATCCGCGCTTGAGAAATAGCAGCAGCCGGGAATTTCGGTTACTGGTTCTTTGCCCGCGTTGACGAGGTCCGGATCTTCCTCACCCTCATAAGGGTATGGCCCAATACCCAGCATGCCGTTTTCCGATTGCATGATCACTTCGATTCCCGGCGGCAGATAGTTTGGCACCAGCGTAGGGATTCCGATACCCAGATTCACGTAATATCCGTCGCGCAATTCTTGAGCGACGCGCCGAGCGATCAGTTCACGCTTATCCATCTCGGCCACTATGCTTCGTCCCGCTTCCGCCTAGGCCCCGGCTCCATCGGCTTCACGTAATTCGTCCCCTGGAAGATTGCGTCCACGAAAATCCCCGGCGTATGAACGCCGTCCGGGTCGAGCCCGCCCAGATCAACCATTTCTTCCACCTCAGCGATCACGAAATCCGCCGCCGTAGCCATCACCGCGTTAAAATTACGTGCCGTCTTCCGATAGACAAGATTCCCCCATCGGTCGCCTTTCCACGCTTTGATGAATGCGAAATCGCCACGCAGCGAGGGCACCAGAATATGCTGCCGCCCGCTGAATTCGCGGACTTCCTTGCCCTCCGCAGCCATCGTGCCGTATCCCGTCGGCGTGAAAAACGCGGGAATCCCCGCTCCCGCCGCGCGAATGCGCTCCGCCAACGTGCCCTGCGGATTCAGATCCATCTCAATTTCTCCGCTGAGCACGAGTTTCTCGAAAAAGCGATTGCTGCCCACATAACTGGCAACCATCTTCTTCACTTGTCTGTTCTCGATCAGTAGTCCGATGCCGAAGCCATCGATTCCCGGATTGTTCGAGACGACCGTCAGATTCTTCGTGCCTTGCCGCAGCAGCGCGTTAATCAGGTTCTCCGGCACTCCGCAAACGCCGAACGCGCCCATCAGGATCGTCGCGCCCTCCTTGACGCGGCCGATCACAGCTTCGGCATTTGCAACGCGCTTGTCCATCTATCGTCAGAGCCTCAAACTTGTTCCAGGAGGAATGGAGCAGTCTACTACAAACTATCTTCGCCGGCGTCGCCTCACGGCGCATCCATATTTGTCACGCACTTCGCCTGCTAATTCCCTTGCGCGCCGCGTTTTTCAGCGCGCGCACGAGCCCGCCGACCCCAGCAGCAGCCGCGTCCGCGCTACCTGCCTTTTCAATTTCAGCCACGAGCGCTGAACCTACAACCGCCGCATCGGCAATCCCTCCCAGCACAGTTACATGCTCGGGTTGAGAAATCCCGAAGCCGACGGCCAGCGGCAGCTTTGTAAATTGCCGCGCGCGCCGGGCCAGTGACGGAAGGTCCTCCGGAAGAGATTCGCGTGCTCCTGTTACCCCCGTGCGCGAAATCAGATACAGGAAGCCGCTGGAATATTCTGCAATTTTCGCGAGACGCTCGTCCGTCGAGGTCGGCGCCGCCAAAAAAATCGTGTCCAGCCCGCGCGCTTGGATCACCGCCCGATATTCGCCGCCCTCTTCCGGCGTCAGATCGGTCGCCAATACGCCGTCGGCACCCGCGTTCGCTGCCGCATCGGCAAATTTTTCCACTCCCATTTGCAGGATTGGATTGAAGTAGCTGAAAAATATCAGCGGCACGTCCGTTTTCAACCGCAGCCGCCTCACGAGCTCGATCACGCCCGCCAGCGTTGTTCCGCTGCGCAGTGCTCTCTCGCTGGCGCGCTGAATCGTCGGGCCATCGGCCACCGGGTCGCTGAACGGCACACCCAGTTCGATCACATCCGCGCCGGCTTCGGCAGCCGCCAGAACAATTTTCTCGCTGGCCGCAAGAGAAGGATCGCCTGCGGTAATGTACGCAACCAACCCCATCTCGCCCACTTCGGCTAACTTTCCAAAACGTCGCGGAATTCTTCGTGCGGTCGCTTCGGCGCGCGTAGTGACAGCAGTAGCAGGAATGGCCGGTTCAGACATAGCGCGAGAGAGTTTCCATATCTTTGTCGCCGCGTCCGGAAACATTCAATATCACAATTTCGCTTTTCTTCATTTTCGGAGCGCGGCGGATTAGCTCAGCAATCGCGTGCGCCGATTCCAGCGCGGGAATAATGCCCTCGATGCGCGCCAGCGTTCGCGCCGCTTCGATCGCATCTTCATCCGTCACCGCCGTATATTCCGCGCGGCCCTGATCCGCTAGCCACGCATGCTCGGGACCAACGGCCGCGTAATCGAGCCCTGCGGAAATCGAATGGGTAGTCGCAATCTGCCCATCCTCGGTCTGCAAGACATACGTATACGTACCCTGCAAAACACCGGGCCGCGCTCCGCCAAATCCATCAGCCGCAGCCAGTCGCGCCGCATGATCCCCCAGCGATTTCCCGCGCCCGCCCGCCTCCACGCCGACCATCTTTACCCCAGCATCGCCCAAAAAAGCATGAAACAGCCCGATGGAATTCGAGCCGCCGCCCACGCATGCGAACAGATGATCCGGCAACCGGTTTTCCGCCTGCAGAATTTGCGCGCGCGCTTCTTCTCCGATGATCTTCTGAAAATCGCGGACCATCTCCGGATACGGATGCGCGCCGAGCACCGAACCCAGCAGATAATGCGACGTGCGCACATTGGTCACCCAATCGCGCATCGCTTCATTGATCGCGTCTTTCAGCGTGCGGCTTCCCGCATCCACGCCGATAACCTCGGCCCCGAGCAGCCGCATGCGAATCACGTTCAACCGCTGCCGCTCCATATCCTCGGTGCCCATGTAAACCGTGCAAGAAAGGCCGAGTCGCGCGGCAACCGTAGCCGTCGCCACTCCGTGCTGCCCCGCGCCGGTCTCCGCGATAACACGTTTCTTGCCCATGCGCACGGCGAGCAAGCCTTGCCCGACGCAGTTATTGATTTTGTGCGCGCCGGTGTGGAGCAGGTCTTCGCGCTTCAAATAGATCCGCGCGCCTCCCAGGTGCTCGGTCAGCCGCGACGCCAGTTGCAACGGCGTGGGACGCCCGGCGAAATTGTGCAGCGTCGCACCCAATTCCGCCTGAAAACCGGCGTCGATGCGCGCTTCGTTAAAAACGCGCTCAAGTTCTTCCAGCGGCGCCATCAGCGTTTCCGGGACGTAGCGTCCCCCATACGGCCCATACCGGCCGCGTTCGCGGACAACATGCGCCACGTCACTCATCTCCCCACCTTCCGCCTGTTTGCCGCTCTCACCGCGCGTATCAACTCTCTCATGCGCGCCGGATCTTTCCTTCCGGGCGCCTTTTCCACGCCGCTGCACACATCAATAGCATACGGCTTGGCGATGCGAATTGCCTCGCGCACGTTCTCTGGCGTCAACCCTCCCGCCAAGAAAATCCGCCCGTACGACTTCGCGCGCCGCGCGAGCTGCCAATCGAACGTCCGCCCTGTTCCGCCGCGCCGGTGGCTATCGAAGCCGTCAAGCAGGATCGCGCTAGCTCGCTTGAATCGCGAGAGTTGCGCCGGACGAAATGATTTTCTGGCCTGTACCGCTTTGATCACCGGCAGCGTGCGCTCAAGCCGCAACACTAACGCCGGCTGCTCGTCGCCATGCAGTTGAAGGTGGTCGAGCCCCACCTCTCGCGCGATTTCCAGCATTTTTTCTTCCGTCTCGTTCACAAAAACTCCCACGGAAGAGACCCTTCTCGGCAGCCGCCGCACGATCCGCCGCGCTTTCGCAGGCGTGATGTAACGCGGGCTCCCCGCATAGAAGTTGAAACCGAGCAGCTCCGCGCCTCCATCGATGGCCCGCTTCGCATCCGTCCAATTCGTAATCCCGCAAATCTTCACTTTCACCATCGCTACTCGCTTACCCGCCCGTCGGTTCCGCCGGATTCCAGAAGCGTGCGCAAAGGAGTCGCCGGATCGGCCTCCTTCATAAGGTGCTCGCCCACGAGGAACGCATCGAATCCCGCGCGCCGCAGCCGTGCTAAATCCTCGTGTGTCCGCAAGCCCGATTCGCTCACCGCTATGCAATCTTCCGGAATCGCTTCGATCAGTTCGAGCGAAGTTTCGATCCGGACGGAAAAGTCTCGCAAATCGCGATTGTTGACTCCGATAATTCGCGCTCCCGCCGCCGCTGCGCGCCCTATCTCCTCGCGCGAATGGACCTCCACAAGCGGCTCCATTTTCAGCGAACGTCCGAGATCGAGCAATTCGCGCAACGTCGCGTCGTCCAGAATCGCCACGATAAGCAGAAACGCATCGGCGCCCGCAGCCCGCGCTTCCAACACCTGCCACGGATCGATGATGAAATCTTTCCTCAGGATGGGAATTTGCGTGGCCTTTTTGGCATCCTTCAAATCTCCAAGAGAGCCTCGGAAAAATTCCTCCTCCGTCAGCACGGATAGTGCTGCGGCTCCGGCTAATTCCAGGTTCATCGCCAGCGTGGCGGGCGCATAGTGCTCGCGTAGCACACCCCGCGATGGCGAAGCCTTTTTCAATTCGGCGATCACGTTGAAGGCGTCGCGCGCAAGCGCAGCCGAAAAATCGCACGGCGGCTGGGCCTTTTCCACCGCAAATTTCAATGCCGCTTCCGGAAGCGAGCGTTTCCGGTGCGCGATACTCGCTCGGCGAGCTTCAACGATCTGATCCAGAATCGTCTTTTCGCGTGAACTGGTTTCCACGGGCTTGGACACAGGCCAATCTCGCGTGACGCGAGTCACGCCATCGTGCTCATTTGCATGCGAGGCTGCTCCAATCATGCTATCTGCGCATCCATGCCCTGTCAATTTGCCGCTAGCGGCTCTGCTATCGGGCATTCGCGCGATTCGTGATAGCTTTCGATGTGCCCATGGCCGCCACACTTGCGCAATTGAACGCGGAAATCGTCCGTTGCCGCAAATGCCCGCGGCTCGTGCATTACCGGGAGGCCGTTGCTCGCGTGAAGCGTTCCGCGTTTCTCGAGTGGACCTACTGGGGCAAACCTGTGCCGGGCTTCGGCGACCCGCACGCTGCCCTCCTGATCCTGGGACTCGCTCCCGCCGCGCACGGCGCCAATCGCACCGGAAGGATGTTCACTGGCGATCGCTCGGGAGATTTCCTCTACAAAGCCCTACACGTCGCGGGCTTCGCGAACCAACCAACTTCTATTAACCGCGACGATGGGCTGGCGCTCAACAATGCTTACATTTCGGCCACTCTCCGGTGCTCGCCGCCCGCGAACAAGCCGCTTCCGTCGGAACTCGCAAATTGCAAACCGTATTTCGAGAGGGAACTGAAGCTGATCCGGCCGTCCGCCCTGCTCGCTCTAGGTGCGATTGCTATGCGCGCGTATCTGGATATTTTGAAGCAGCAGGGCGCGATTGAGCGCCCCAGCGCGTTCGCTTTCCGGCACGGTGCAAGCTACGATCTCGGACGAAATCTGCCGCGATTGTTCGTCTCGTACCATCCCAGCCAGCAGAATACGTTTACAGGAAAGCTCACCGAGGCCATGCTCGCGAAAGTCTTCCGAGATATCCGGAAATTCCTGGAAAAGAAATCACCGATATGAGCGCCCTTTCCGAAGTGAATCCTCAGCCAGAAGCGATCATTGAATTTCGCGATGCAGCCTACCGGCTCGCAAATGGACAATCGTTACTGAGTCGCATCAGTTTCACGGTACGTCGAGGCGAAACTCTCGTGCTTCTGGGCCGTAGCGGCGCCGGAAAGACCACCGCGCTGAAGCTCATCAACCGCCTCCTCGATCCCACCGAAGGCGAAGTGCGCGTGGAAGACCGGCGGACCACCGAGTGGAATCCCTTCGATCTCCGGCGGCACATCGGTTACGTCATCCAGGAAACGGGACTGTTTCCTCACTACACGGTCGAGCAAAACATCTGCGTGGTTCCGCGCTTAGAAGGGTGGCCGCGCGAGCGCGCTCGTTCTCGTGCCGCGGAATTACTATCTTTGACTGGCCTTGATCCGAATCTTTTCCTCCCGCGCTATCCGCACGAGCTTTCCGGCGGCCAGCGCCAGAGAGTGGGCGTGGCGCGTGCTCTGGCCGCTGATCCTCCAATTCTGCTCATGGACGAGCCTTTTGGCGCCCTCGATCCACTGACGCGCGCGGAGATTCGCGGCGAATTTCAAGAGCTCCAACGCCGCCTCGGCAAAACGATCGTGATTGTGACGCATGACACGAACGAAGCACTCCTGCTCGGCACGCGTATTGGACTGGTCGAGGCCGGAGAGCTCAAGGGAATGTATTCTCCGCACGATTTCATGCGATCAAACGAGCCCGTGGCCGCCGCTTACGCTGCCCAACTGCGCGTTCTATCCGAGTTTGAGAGGGATACATGAGTCTGATCGACTTTCTCTCACGGCACGGCGCCGAAATCCTGCAGGCGACCCTCGAACACGTCTGGTTGGTAGGCGCGACCATGCTTTTGTCGATCGCTATCGGCGTGCCGCTCGGTATTTTGGTCGCACGCCGTCCCTGGCTTTCCAAACCTATCCTGGGAAGCGCCAACGTTGCGGAAACTATTCCCAGCCTCGCGTTGCTGGGCTTCTTCCTTACCGTTCCGTGGCTCGGCGAGCGCGCAGACCGGCTAACGATCGCGGCGCTTACTCTCTACGCCCTTCTCCCGATCATTCGCAATACGGCCACAGGAATCGCCGGTGTTGACCCGGCGGTTCGAGAAGCAGCGCGAGGCATGGGAATGACCAACGGGCAAATTCTGTTTCACGTGGAACTGCCTCTCTCCGTCTCCACCATGCTCGCCGGCATTCGCGTGGCAACCGTGCTCACGATCGGCATTGCCACCATCGCGGCAGCCGTGGGAGCGGGCGGCCTCGGTGAGTTTATTTTCCGGGGCCTCGCGATGGTGAATAATCAGTTGATTCTTGCCGGAGCGGTTCCAGCAGCTTTGCTTGCCCTTGCAGCGGATTTCTTGCTGGGCCTGTTGGAACACTGGTTGCGGCCCGCGCGATGAGGTTCAAGTGAAAGTATTCCCTTCTGGATTCTGCCGGAGCGCCGCCGTTCCGCTCATTGCCGCCATAATTGGCCTGCTTGCAGGCTGCACGATGCGGCCGAAAGACACCATCGTTGTCGGATCGAAAAATTTCCCCGAACAAGCTCTGCTCGGCGAAATTCTTGCTCAGCATCTCGAAGCTCGCACTCACCTGCACGTCGAGCGGCGTTTTTATCTTGCAGGTAGTTTCATCTGCCAGCAGGCCTTGCTCGCGGGGCGTATCGATACCTACGTCGAGTACACGGGAACCGCACTCACAGCGATTCTGCACGACCCAATCGAAAGCAGCCCCTCTGCTGTATTCGATAAAGTGAAAGCGGACTACAAACGACGATTCGGATTTGAGGTTCTGCCGTCGCTCGGCTTCAATAATACTTTCGCAATTGTAATTCGCGGTGAAGATGCGCGCCGCCTGCATCTCACGGCCCTGTCGCAAGCAGCTCAATACACTCCACAATGGCGCGCTGGATTTGGATACGAGTTCATGGAACGGCCTGACGGATACACGGGCTTGACGCGCACATACGAATTGCGGTTTGCTGCCCAGCCTCAAATCATGGATCTGGGCCTGCTTTACCGCGCATTACTCTCGAAGCAAGTCGATCTCATCGCGGGTAATTCCACAGACGGATTGCTTTCGGCGCGCGATTTGGTGGTCCTACAAGACGACAAAAACTATTTCCCTCCTTATGAAGCTGTCCCCATCGCGCGCCAGGATTTCTTCGCTCGCTATCCCGAAGCGCGCACCGCCATCGCCGAACTAGCCGGAAAGATTTCCGACGACGAAATGCGAAAAATGAATTACGAGGTGGTAGGCCAGTCCCGAGACGTCAGCGACGTAGCCCGCGACTTTCTCCACTCCCACGCCCTCGACTAAATTCGCACACGTGTGTCACAGCGATTTGTTTTTGCAGTTGTGGGGCCTCGGTCCGCTTTTTCAAGCCTCTAGCTTCCAGCTTCGAGCCTCCAGAATAGTCCACAGGCACCGGCCTTCGACTCCTGCTGCCCCATCTGAAACTATGGACGCATGGTCCACAAGATCGCAGTTCGCGCGCAGTCCAGAGCCCTAACGAGGGCAGGGAGAGGCGCGTCGCCAGCCGCCCCGCAGCTGGCAACCTTTCCAACTAGAATGATCATATCGGGGGCCGCTGCCCTTGAATTTCATGAACCGAGAGGTCTCTCTGGGCGGTCTAATCGCAACAGCTGGCGATTAGAATGTGATGTAACTTACACAAAACAAAGGATCGGTGCACACTCTACTCGCAACTTTTGCGAGACCCCTAATCGCAAGCCGTTGTGCGACCCCGTCCACAAATCCAGCCACAATCCGGTCGGGTTATGCGCGTTCTTGGAGAGACTTGAAATGAGCTTCGAGGGCGGCGGAATACTGACGCTGGGCTTCGAGTTCGGCCTGCAACTTCTTGACGAGAAGTTCGAGGCGAAGGATTTCGCTTCGCAATTTTTGGGTTTCAGGCCCGCTGCTGGAAACGGAAGCCGCAGCCGGACGCGGCGCCGCGATGGCAGACGGATGGCTGGGGCGGGCCGTGGCAGGGGCTGTGATAGTTCGCGAGCCACCGGCTGCGCGGAAAACAGGCTGGTCAACACCTGCGAAGGCGGACGCGACACGATATCGCCGACCGGAGCATCCAGAGGCGCGCCCGTCCGCTTCGGGTTCAGCAGGTTTTTGACTCGTACGATCAAATCCTGAGGCTGAAAGGGCTTTCGGACCAACTCATCGGCTTTGACTGCCATCGCCTTTTCAGCGACGGCCTTGTTTACCACGCCGGACATCAGAATTACGGGCGTTCGACCGAAGCGATCGTGCTGCTTGATGAAATCGCAAACTTCGTATCCGTCCTTATCCGGCATGATGACGTCGGTGATGACGGCATCCGGCGCCTTCTCGTCAAACTGAGCCAGTGCGGCGGCGGCATCGGAGCAAGTGATGACGTGAATATTCTCTTTGCGGAAGGCAATCTTGATTACTTCGCGCATGGTAGCGCTATCGTCTATAAAGTAGACGGTGGGGACGCGGGCAGCGGTGAGTGTCTCCGTTTCGCTCATGACGATTCCTTCTCGGCGTGTTCCTCGGCCGCATTTTGCTCTTCATCAAAGATGCGCATGGCATCCAGAAGCAGATCGGTGGCCGACCGCAGCACGGTCCGCTGCGAGGCAGTGGCGCCGTAGACAAATTTGTAGACTCCTACCGAAGTCTCATGGCAGGTCTTTACGAGTTGGGTGACGGCTTCATCTCCGAAGTACACGCCGCACTCGGCGTGGAAAATTTCGCCGCCTTCGAAAAAGACGATCCCGTCGGCATCAACCGCGTTAATGTGCAACGCGCCGGTTTGATGGGATTGCCCGAGCATTTGGATCACCCCAGGTAAATCGAGGTGGGAAAGACTTCCGCTGAGTGCCGTCTCCGCAGTCGAGAGCATCTGCGTGGGCTGAAAACCGTCCTGACGGCTTACAAGAAAAGTCCTGATATGCGCGGCAAGCTCACCAGGCGGCCGGCGACGATCTATATAATCGTCGCATCCGGCGCGAAGGGCCTCAAACAGATTTCGATCGCCTGCGCCACCTACCGCAATCACGGGAATGCCAGCCGTCTTGGGATCGGCTCGGAGAATCGGCGCCATCTCAAATGCGCCCATTTCGCGAAGGTTCGTGGCGCAAATAATCGCCGCGGGGGTGTTCCACTCAAGCATGGTGAGCGCATAGGCGGATTGCGCGCAGGGAACGACTTCGAAACCTTGCTGCTTCAGGGCGTCTCCCAGCCTTTTTGCGAAGTACACGTTGCTATCGATCAGCAGGATGCGCGGGAGGCTCGGCGACGCATTCACGATTGCACCTGCGCGGCAGGCGAACTATTTTCTGCCGATGAGTTCGACGCGATGAAGGCTTCGAGGTCCAACACGTCTAGCAATTCTTCGCCGACGGCAATTGTTCCGGCAACGTAAGCGGGGCGCTCCGCGGCAGGCGGCTGCATTTCGGCGGAAATGAGTTCGCATTCGCCATTTACCGGGATTGCGCCCAGCTCCGCTACCGTGCCGAGGCGGCGGTTCGTGATTAGATAGAATCGCTGGGCTGACGAGTTCTGTGGGGTGAAGACGGAATTCGCGTCATATACGGGAACGATTCGACCCCGGCGAACAATCACGCCTGTGATGAAACGAGACGAGTGAGGAAACACGTGCAGCCTCACGGGAGGCGCCAGTTCGGAAACAAGGTGTGCTGGCAGAGCCACACGCCTGTCACCGACCTGTAGCAAGACGAATGCGCCGGAGCCAGCCTGGCGAAGTTCGCTCATGCCTGGGCCGCCTCCTGCGCTTGGCGCTCGGCAGCAATCGCATTTTCCATGCGATCGAGTTGCTGGAACTCCTCAAGGGTGAGAAATCCCGCAGGCTGAATTACAGGGATAACAACGTCATCCACAAAAGCCAACCCGCGATACCAGCGGCGCTCGGGACCGCTGAACGCCTGAGGCAGTGCGTACACAGCGGGAATTTCCGCCATGCGCTCGATACGATCGACCAACACAGCGACGCGCAATTCCCGCAAGATCAGCACGAGTGCGGGGCGCGTGGCCGGAAGATTGAAATGCGTTCCCGCATTCACTACAAAATATGTTCGGCGGTTGCGTTCAATGGTGTGGCGGACTTTAGGCACCGCCGATTGCTCCATTTCATTTGCGGCGCCGGAAAGGCTGTCCGTGCTCCGAATTTCCTGCACAGAGTCCGCTGCGATGGCGAACATCTGCCTAGCGACGAAAAACAAGATCACGGTTTCGCGCCGGCTCGATGGGCGCGGTTTTCCGCCCGGTTCGAGTAGTGTTGACGTCATCGGGCCCCCGCCGGAATTAAGCGGCACAGTTTTGCGATGCGCTTATCGAGAGCGGCGCCAATATTATCGAGCGGAAGGATTTCGTCTACCGCGCCCGTCTGTATAGCTTCAGCGGGCATTCCGAAGATGACTGATGTGGCTTCGTCCTGCGCAACTACGTATCCGCCAGCAGCCTTCACGGCTGTCACGCCCTTCGCGGCATCGCTGCCCATCCCAGTGAGAACAACGGCCACGGCGAACGCACGCGCATAAGCGGCGACAGATTCGAGAGCTACGTCCGCGCATGGGCGGTACCCATCGATTCTGGGTCCGGGATCGAGCGAAATTTTTCCTCCTATGGAAAGCCGCAGGTGGTGAGAGCCGGGACACAAGTAAATGGTTCCCGGTTGGGGAGCCTCGTTGTGTTCTGCTTCCTTCACCGGAAGGGCGGAGATTTCGGCAAGTTGAACAGTGAACTGCGACGTAAAAGCCGCGGGCATATGAAGCACCAGGAAAACGGCAGCGGGAAACTCCTTCGGCAAAGTGTTGACCACACGCGTGACCGCCGCCGGGCCGCCCGTGGAGGCGGCGATAACAATCATGGGAAATTTTCCGCCCGATTGAGCGGAGACGGCCGCTGCACGGTGGCTGGCGGATTCCTCGCCATTGGGCGCTGGCGTCTGCGCGATCGTGACCTTGGAGCGCGTTGCCGTGCGGACAACTCGGACTTTGGCGGCCAATTTTAGTTTGCGAGTCAATTCCTCACGGACGGTCTTCATATCCAGGTCAATGCCGTTCGACGGCTTGGGGACGAAATCAATGGCGCCCAATTCGAGGGCCTTCAGGGTACTCGCGGCGCCCTCGCGAGATTCAGAACTGACGATGACGATGGGGCGCGGATGCTGGGACATGATGAGCTCGGTGGCTTGCAGGCCATCAATGTGCGGCATATTGATATCCATGGTGATGACATCGGGACGCAACGATTCCGCGAGCGCAACGCCATCCCGGCCGTCACGGCCCTGTCCGACGACCTCGAGCTGCGGATCGGAGTTGATGATTTCCTTCAGGACTTTGCACATGAAGGGGGAATCATCCACGACAAGGACGCGTATTTTTTTTCCGATGACCGCGTTCATCTCAATCCTGCCGCGATGGGACGCCGATTAATGGCCGCCCCTGCGGTGCCTCCGAGCCAATCAACTTTTCGACGGTGGCAACCAGCTGATCCTCTTGCACAGGCTTAGTGAGAAAGCCCAGAGCACCTTCCTTCATTGCGCGGTCGCGGTGCTTTGCGCCAGCACGGGAAGTTACAACGAGAACGGGAATGCGCCGCGTAACAGGATCCTGCCGCAAGTGGGCCATCAGTTCGTAGCCGTTCATGCGCGGCATTTCGAGGTCTGTTATAAGAAGATGGCAGCCGACCTGCGCAACGATTTCAGACGCTTCGAGCCCATCCGAGGCGAGTTTCACGCGATAGCCGGCCTTTTCGAGCATGCGCCCGACAAATTTGCGAACGCTAATGGAATCATCGGCGACGACCACCACGCGGTCGTTCTCGATCGCATCGACTGCTTCAGACGGGATGCTGCCGGAAGCGACCGCTTCGGCGCCGGGCGCGAAGACGCGGGCCGCCGGAGAAGATGCAGGCAGGGCGTGGCGTTCGGCCGTGTCGGCGGAAGTCAGGCGATTCAAGTCAATCAGAAGGATCAAGCTGCCGTCGGGAGCGATGGTCGTGCCCGGAAAGAGTTTGACGCGACGCAAGTAATCGCCGAGGTTTTTGATGACGATTTCATCCTTACCGAGAACTTCCTCCACAACGACGCCCACTTGTCTGCCCGCCACTTTAACGATCACCATGTGAAAGTAGCCGTTCAGCGGTTCGAGCGGTGGCAATGCAAGCTGGAGATCGAGCCGCACAAGTTCGGTGACCACGTCGCGAACACGGGTAAGAAGCTTGCCTCCCACGTCTTCGATTTCGGCGGGGCGAAGGCGCCGAATTTCCTCGACAAAAGCGAGCGGGAACGCGAAAACCGAAGTGCCGCAGCGAACAAACAAAGCTTGGGAAATGATAAGCGTCAGAGGGACCTTGACCGTGAAGCAGGCGCCGAGGCCCACCTCCGAGCGAACTTCAATTTCACCATTGAGGGCGTGGACGTTGGCGCGCACGACGTCGAGGCCGACTCCGCGGCCAGCAAGCTCCGATGTGGAGGAGGCCGTTGAGAAGCCGGGGCGGAACAGGAATTCGCGAAGTTCCCGCTCGGAAAGCTCGGCGGCGGCTATCGGACGATATAGTCGTGGATTCGACCAGACTGCGACGGATCGCTTCGTAGTCGATACCGCGGCCATCGTCTTCCACCTCGATGAAGATGTGATTGCCGCGGTGGTAGGCGCGTACGGTGATGCGGCCTTTTTCGGGTTTGCCGGCGCGGCGGCGCACTTCTGCGTCCTCGATTCCGTGGGCAATCGCATTGCGGACAAGGTGAATCAGAGGATCGGAGATGTGCTGAACGATATTATTGTCGAGTTCGGTATCCGCACCTTGGAGAGAAAGGTCGACGGGCTTGCCGGAAGCCTTTGCGGCGTCGCGAACAGTTCGCGAAAGACGCGTGTAGAGATTACCGATCGGGACCATGCGCGCAGCCGTGATTTCATCCTGCAAGTGGTGCGCGAGCTTGGTGAATTCATCTATATCGGAATCGACGCGACCCATGAAGCCTTCGAGCTGAGTGAGCACTTCGGTGACGTCCGCGGAAATTTCAGTTAGAGATCTCGACAAAATGTTGAAGTCGTCGTAACGATCCATTTCGAGTTCGCTGAAATCGAGAAGGTCGTTGGAAGTGACCCCTGGCAGCGCGCGATGCCCGCCGAACGTATCCATTTGCGGTACTTGACTGCCGGGCACGAGCGTAGGCCGAACGCGACTGAATTCGTGCTTTTCCTGGAAGTCAGAAACTTTCCCGGTTAGGCGAGCCTTCGAGAACTGCAGAACTTCGACGAGTTTTGAAAGCTCGGACAGGCGGCCTAGCATACGGGTCCGGTTGATCACCAATTCGCCGACCGCGTTCATCATACGGTCGAGCCATTCGAGCGAAATGCGCACTGACTTTGCCTGCGGAAGGGCCTGAACCGCAACGGGACGAGAGGCCGAAGAAGACGGTGGAGGAGCTACATCCCTGACTTCAGAGGATGGCGTTGCTTCGAGTACCGACGAGTCATTGCCCAATTCCTCAGCTACGTCCTCGGGCGCAAGTTCGGCGATGCGCACGAGTAGCGGATCAACCGCCGCCACCATTTCGGCGTCGCTTTCCCACTCGCGATGGAGAAATTTTTTCAGAACGTCGACGGACTGGAGAAACAAATCGACGATCTCAGCACTGGGCTGGAGCGCGCCATCGCGCAGGCGTCCGATTAAGTCCTCCACGCGATGGGCCACGGCGGAAAGCCGATGCAGACCCACCTGCGCGGCCGAACCTTTTACGGTGTGCATCGAACGGAAGAGGCGATTAATGTCGTCCGCGTTGGGATGTCCTTCGAGGGCGAGCAGGCATTCGGTTACGGACTGCAAATGCTCTTCGGCTTCGGGAATGAAAAACTCAAGGACCTCGTCGGGCACTTCACCGTCTTGAGGCAGCGCGTCCGCGAGCGAAGCGCCGGGAAAAATCGCCGGGACGGGCTCGCCCTCGCCGACGGATTCGCCGACGGCGGATGAATCAGCAGGAGGCGCGGCCGGAAACGCAAAAGCGTAGCGCTGTTTGAAGGCAGCGATGTCGCTCGAAGTCTCTGTACCGCTGGAACTGATCTGCAAGAGATCGAATTCGAGGACGGAGATCGCGTCCGAAATAAATTCAGTGAGCGGGCCATGCATATCCGGAGTGAGCACCGCATTCATGGCGTAATGGAATATGTGCGCCATCTTGGCCGCAACTTCTGAGAATTGCGGGAAGCCGTAGCTTGCGGAGGTGCCGGCCAGCGTGTGCGCCGCGATATATAGCCGCTCAAGGTCCTCGACTTTCGTCTGAGGCTCCTGCAAGAGCCCGGAATACTCCCTTAGATACTGTAGGTTTTCGGAAGCTTCCTGCAGGAACAGCTCGGTGGATTCTTGGCCAGGCGTGTTCACTGTACCCCCTCCGCCAAAGCAGGCGCGCGGCGCGCTTCCACCGGACGCGGCTTGCGATAAATCCGGCAATCGCCGAGGACCATCGGCTCGAATTTAACGGGTACGTTAGTGAGGGTTTCGGAATGGCCCAGCAGGAAATATCCGCCGGGCTCCAGCGCGTCATAGAAGCGGCGGAGAATTCCGAGGCGACGTTCTTCGGAAAAGTACATCAGCACGTTCATGCAAAAGATGCAGTCGATTTTGCCGACATACACCGACTCGACAAGATTCATCTGCGCGAAGGAGATCATCCGGCGAATGCGCGGCTTCACCTGAAATCCACTCTTGGTATTGGTGAAATGGGACTCGATCTGGCCGAGCGAGACATTCTGGAGGCTTCGCTTGGAATAGACGCCGCGTTCGGCGTGCCGCAAAGCGCGGCGACTAATATCCGTGGCCAGAATTTCGATTTCCCAGGCTTCCGCGAATTTGAGCGCCTCCACGACGGTGATCGCCACGGAATAGGGTTCCTCGCCGGTGGAACAGCCTGCACTCCAAATGCGCAGCGTCCTGGGATTTTCCCAGAACTTTCTTTCCTGCACTTCAGGGAGGATGCGTTTCTCGAGCGCTTCAAAGACGGCTGGATAACGGAAAAAGGAGGTCTCCTGGGTAAGCAGCCTCTCGAGCAGCGCTTCGTATTCGATGCTTGAGCCGCGGACGTGCGCGAGGAGATCGGTCCCGCTGGCCAAGCCTTTTTCCTCGAGATACTCACGCAGACGAGTAGAAAAGAAACGCTCGCGAGAGGAATCGAGCAAGATTGCCGAGCGATGCTCGATCAGCGTGCGAATCTGATCGAGTTCGGGCTCGGTGAGCCTGGCAGTCGTGACTGGGTGAGATTTCATGTTCGGCGTTCAGCTCCGGCTGCAATGGCACCGGTGGGCGGAATGTGCCGTCAGCGATGCGCCCCCACTGGCACGACGGGCCGGGCCTCGTCCGCAGCCGGAGAGGATTCAGCGGCTCGAGCGGATTGCGAACGGAACTGCGCCAGCGCCTCATTCAGCTGTTCGGAAAGTTTGACCATGTTTCCGACGGTCGAAGCGGTTTGACGAGCGCCTTGGGTGGTCTGGCGGGTGATGCCCGAAATGATTTGCATGGCGTTGGCCACACCTTCCGTACCGCGTACTTGCTGCTTCGAAGCGAGGGAAATTTCCTGGACGAGTTCGGCGGATTGCCGGACGACGCTCGAAATCGCTTCCAGCGCTTTGCCGGCTTGATCGGCAAGACCGGCTCCCACTTCGACTTCCCGAGTACCCTCTTCCATGACGACCACGGCCTCGTTCGTTTCCGCCTGAATAGCCTTGATGAGCGCGGCGATGTCCTTTGTGGCGCTGCGGGAGTGTTCGGCCAACTTGCGAACCTCGTCAGCGACCACGGCGAAACCGCGCCCAGCTTCTCCTGCGCGGGCGGCTTCGATAGCGGCATTCAGTGCGAGCAAGTTCGTTTGTTCAGTGATGTCATTAATAACGTTAATGATTTCGGAGATTTCGAGCGAGCGGTCGCCGAGAGACTTGATTTTCTTGGCGGTGGCTTGCACGGAAGCACGGATGCGCTGCATTCCTTCGAGCGTGTCACTCACGGCGCGATTTCCCTGTTCCGCGGCATCGAGGGCGCGGCGCGCGGCTTCCGCACTGGCTTCAGCGTTGTTGGAAACTTGCTTCATCGAAACCGTCAATTCTTCAACGGCGGACGAGGTGTTGGTGATTTCCTGGTCCTGCTGAGTGGCGCCAGCGGTCATATCGTCCGTAGCATCGAGAATCTGGTTGGCGCTGGCGCTGACGTCGATTGCGGCCTTGCGGACGCGTTCGAGAACCTTGGTGAAGTTGTCGAGCATGAAGTTGACGGAGTCCACGACGTTGCCGAGGGCGTCACTAGTTACCCTGCCGCGGATGGTGAGGTCGCCGCGAGCGACTTGATTGATGGTATTGAGCAAATCGGTGATGCTGCGCTGGAGCGAGTCCTGGGCTTGCTGGTTGGTGGCCGCGTGCGCGACTTTGGCGGCAGTGCGGTTGAAATTCTCTACGATTAATCCGAATTCGTCATTGCTGGTAAGCTCACTCCGCGCCCTGCTGTCACCGGCCGCGAGCCTTTCGGAGAATTTTGCGAGTTCGCCAACCGGCTTGATGACGCGCTTGCTCAGCACAAAAGCGAGCGACAGCGCTGCAATCAGCGCCAGGGCGAACGCGCCAAGCAAAGCTCCGCTGGCGGCTCCGGTAAGGGCTGACGCGTCAAGTAAAGCTACGCCCCCGGATTCTTTCCCGGCGTGATAGGCGAGGGCGAGTACGCCAAAGAGGGCTACTCCGGCCCACAGCACGAGAAACCAAAGTGTCGAACTCAAACGAGCTTTCATGACTGCCTCCCAAGAACTTACGCGGCTATCGTCGTGCACGGCATGCCGTAGCCGGATTTCAGCCGAACCGCTTCCAAAAATCGCTTGCTAAAGGACCCTAAGAAACATTCGAGACTTTTCAAATTACCGGAACTGGAAAAACCTCCGTCAAACGCCGCAGGTCGACGACCAGTGCCAGGCGATCCTCATGCCGCAACATCCCGCGGCAGTGCGGTACTTCCGCCGGGGCCTGATCGAGCAGAGAATCCTCGGTTGCTGAATAGGTTCCGATCACCTCATCTGCGGCGATGCCGACACGGAGATCCTCGCGAACCGCATCACCGTTGAGTGCAGCAACAACGACATGTTTGGGCAACAATCCCGGTCGACGACCCTCGGTGAAGGCGATATCCATCAATGGCACGATCGTGCCGCGAAGATTGAAGACGCCCATCAGAAACGCCGGCGCGAGCGGAATGCGGGTAACGATTGGCCAGTCCACGACCTCCTCAACCTCGAGCACCGAAAGGCAAAATCGCTCGCGACCAGCGCGGAAAATGCAGTATTGCCGTTCCTGGCGCCGCTCTTCCTGAGCTGTTTCGCCCTCCAGAAAGGCGCCCGGTTCAAGGCCGGGTGCCACCGCTACATTTTCCGGCTCACTCGGCATCAAGCAAACCTCTTCACGGTGCTGATCAATTCGTCCGGAGTGAAAGGCTTTGCCACGAAGCCGTTGGCGCCTTGTTGCTCGCCCCAATAGCGGTCGCTTGGCGCCGTCTTTGACGTGACGAGAATGACGGGGATTCTCGAATAAGGTTCCTGGTTCTTCAAATCGCGACAGGCCTGAAAACCATTACGCTGCGGCATTACCACGTCGAGCAGGATCAGGTTAGGACGTTCTTCCTCGATGGTCTCCTCAATCCGCGTAGGATCGGAAATTCCAACGGAGTGAAATCCCGCCTGCTGTAGAACAGATTGCAATAATCGGATTTCGGCTTGCGAATCATCAACCACTAGAACTTTCTTAATCACGTCGCACCTCCAGAGTTAGTTCCCCGAGAGAAGGATTGCAAGTCCACGGCCACCCTTCCAACAGGAATCGCTGCAGACTTGCTCTCGTTAAACATCCTAGTTGCAGCTGTTTAGATAGGCAGCCCAGCAAGTCACGGCGTAGCGACAAACCCGCTGGCAGTCGTTTCAGTCTCAGCCTGAGATTCTTTCTCATCGCTCCGCATCTCGCTAGCTAGCGATGAGAATCGCTGCATGATTTCATTGAGTCGCAATGCCATGGCTTGAATCGCACGAATTTGCTCGCGGCTTTCTCCGGAGTTCTGGCCTGGCTCGAGGAGCAAGAGATCGGCATTACCGAGAACGGATGTTAGGGCGTTATTTACGCTCGGCCGCATCTCAAGCATGTAACGGCCGAGGATTGCGTGCCGCTGGCAAGCCTGGGAGTAGTGTTCAGCACGTTGTGCACGATTGCTTGCTTCGACGCGCCGCAGTGCTTCAATCGAAACGAGGATCAGCGTTTCCGCCCATCCGTCACGCTTAGGCACGATCAGTAAATGAGGATGTCGCGCTTGTAAATCCGAGACATTGTCGCGGCCGTCCGGAACGTGTACAACCGCAGTACACGACGTGCCAACAGCAGAGAGGATCGAACGCAGCTTGCCCATTTGAACGGGGCCAACAATCACTAGATCACAAGCGAAGAGGCCAGTGGAATGACAGACGTCGCTCGTTGCAAGGGTGACTTCAGGGACGTGTCGTTCTGACTGCCAGCGCGCTGCAACGGTACGTGCGAAATCGGTGTCATCCGAAATAATCAGGACGCTCGGCTGATTCAAAGTGGGCCTATCCCTTCCGCCGCTTACGACCTGAGTTTTTCGGCTTCTTCGATGAACGAGAGCAGCCGCTTGGTGCTAATGCCTAGGTTTACAGCCGCCTCAGTATTCTTCGCACGCTTCGCCTGCTCGACACGACCTTGAAAATAGGAAACTTCGGCTTGCGCGAGAACCAGCGCCGAAGCGAGTGCGTCTTCGTCACCCGACCTTTTCCTTCGTTCGGAAGCCAGCGCGAGCAATGCCCTCGCGACGACAGCTCGGCGCAGGTCCTCAGCTTCTTGGCCGCCTTCGTTAACAAATGCCGTTACTTCCCAGGACGAGAGGAGCACTTTCGTATCCTGGAGCACAACAGTCGACATGGAGCGGCCGCGCGACGGAGGTGCGGCGATCAATTGTTCCCAGATTGCTTCGAGGCATTTCCCTGGGTCGGCGACGCCGACTGGAGCAGTGGATGCCTTTGGCGAGATTCCTACGGCATCGCGCTCCGGCAGCGAAACAGCTGCTGCTATGGACGGGGATACTTCTGGCCGCGCCTGCTTGAGCTCCGGCCGACTCTCGAACGCAATCTCTTTCTCTGGGGATTTCGACAACGCGGGGATCCCCTGTGCTTCATTCGAACTAACCGCACCAAGGACCTCTATTCCGTCCACCGAGGCAACCGATAAAACTGAGTTGGTCGTCGAATGTCTGATGCCGAGCGCGTCTTCGAGGTCGGCGCGGAGCGCCAGAAGCTGCTCGAACGCGCGGCGGACCGAACTCTCCGTGTAGTCTTTCTGGAATGGCTGGCGCCAATTTTCACAAAAGTGCTGGAGTTTAGCGGTGGTCTCCGCCGCTGAGAAACCCGCGCTGCGACAATCCACCGTTTTCACGCCTTTAGCTTCAAGAGCAGCGATGGCTTGCCGCATCGCGCCCAAATCAGCATGCAATACTCGAATGAACCCCCGCCGGACCAAGAAATTGAAGCGGCAGAAAGAGACGAGCGCAGCTGGATCGTAGAACAGATGTCCAGCCGACTCCTTCAACATTCGTCCCTGTTCGACGAGGCCTTCCTCCAGCAGGTCGCGCAGGCTAGCGCAATTCCCTATCTTTTCGAGGATCTGCTCTAGGGGTTCGCACCACTCAAGAGGTATGACATCGGCATCGCCGAGAACCGGCTGTAGAAGTCGGCCTACATCCCTAAGGGTGACCTCATTGTGGACAAGGTCAGCGGAAGCACAAAGTACAAAGTACTGCACGAGCAGCAAATCGATCTTATCGCGGTCCGTATCAGATTTATTCACCTTTCGTAGCTGCCGATGAATGAGGGCCCGAAGACTTTCCTCACTCGCATTGAGAATGTCAGATGGGATCTGCCGCATCTGGTAGGCCAATATCTTCTCGTCTACTACGTCCAGCCATTTCAGACCGGAATCGAAGACGCTGCGCGTGGGCCTAGCAGGCGGCAATTCACCGGGCGGATACGGCAGCGGCGAGAGATCGAAGTGCGATGCGAACGCGGCGTACAGCGGGTAAACAAGTCGGGCTTCCTTCCACTGTGACGCCAAATCCGCTGGACCGCTCGTGAGCTGATGGGAACCATCGGCGATATTCATCGTGCTGCTAGAAGTGTTGGGAGTCATGGTTTGACGATCCAATTTTCCACGTCACTTACGAATCGTGCGGCCACAGCTTTCCGGCCTCCGTGGTAGCGAACGGCAACTACGGTAGCTTGGGCATCGAACGAGCCGTCAGAATTCACAAGCCGCACTCGATCCTCAAATTCCAGAGGCAACGCGGAACTGAAGAGGACTTCCCGTGCGGTGCCAAACTCGACTACCGTCTGTTCCTGCAATCGACGGGACTCTGCGGCAACAGTCGATACGCGGACAGCTATTCGCACAGGAGATGCGTGAGGAAAAAGATGGGCTAGCTTCTCCACGCACGTTTGCTCTTCCAAAGAGGTCGCTGCTTCTGCCTTGATCGGCACGCGCTCGCTTCCTTTCGGCCCCCCTCCCGTGCCGCGATCAGAGACGAGAATGAAGGGACAGGCAATACTCCTTTCAAGTTAACAGCACGAGCGCGGCCAAAGAATCCGACGGTTTACGAGTCGTAAGCCGCTATGCATCAAGCACTTCGGAGAACGGGGCGGACGCTAGTTTCTTGGAATCGTCTCACACTGACACAGACGGTCTCATCGGTGTAGTTCGAGAATTTCGGAAAGATATCTTGGCGCTTGGATAACAACCTAACGCGAGGACGTTGTAGGGCCAACCAGTTCCCTTGCTCCTGGTCGGAGAGGGATGTTGTAACGCTTTAGTTTGCGATAAAGAGTGGCGCGGCTAATCCCCAGCATTTTTCCCGCAACATTCTTATCGCCTCCCGCTTGTTCGAAAACTCTGAGGATGGTAATCCGCTCAAGATCGGCGAGGGCAGTAGTGGAAAGATCCACGCCATCTTCGCTCGCTGGCCGGGCATCTTGCGGCCCACGAATCCCAGGGGGCAGGTCTTCGACATCAATGGTGCGGTGATTGCCCAGGGCAACGGCGCGCGCGATGCAGTTCTCGAGTTCACGAACGTTCCCGGGCCACTCATATTGTAGAAAGCATTTCATAGCCAACGGTGTGACTTGAATATTTTCTCCAGGCGCATAACGGTCCAGAAATGAATGGACGAGCTGAGGGATATCGGAGCGCCGCTCGCGCAGGCTTGGAAGATGAACAGTCACGACATTCAGGCGGAAGTACAAGTCCTTCCGAAAGGTACCTGAACGATAGGCCGCCTCCAAATCGCGATTCGTAGCAGCGATTACACGCACATCCACAGCCTTCTTTTCATTGCTTCCTACGGGCCTCACTTCCTTCTCCTGCAAAACGCGCAACAGTTTTGCTTGCATTTCCAGCGGTAATTCGCCGATTTCGTCCAGGAAGATCGTGCCACCATTGGCTGCCTCGAAGAGTCCGGCTTTGGACTTCAGGGCCCCGGTGAACGCTCCTTTTTCGTGACCAAAGAGCTCGCTTTCCATCAGGGTCGGCACTAGCGCGCCACAGTCCACGGCGATGAATGGCATCGGCGCCAAAGGACCTCGAAAGTGGATGGCGCGGGCCACAAGCTCCTTGCCCGTTCCACTTTCGCCGGCGACCAGGACAGGCGTGCGGATGTCTTTCAGGCGCGAAACCATTCGGAGCACATCCTGGATCTTCGCGGATGAACCGACGATTCCATCGAGTTGAGTTTCCGCGGTTACGCGCTCCCGCAGAAACTGGTTTTCGGTGACCAAGCGAACTTTCTCGGCCATGCGCTGCAAAAGTTGGCGCAGTCGCTCGACCCGAAAGGGCTTCTCGATATAGTCGTAGGCGCCTTGCCGCATGGCCTCGACGGCGGTTTCAATCGAGCCGTGTCCCGTCATGATAGCTACTTCGCTGCGCGGTAGGAGCGTCTTGATTTTTCGCAGCAAGTCTGTACCGGAAAGGTTCGGCAGTTTCAGATCTGTAACGACAATATCGGGCGCGGCCGTTTCCAGTAAGTCCAGCGCCGCCTCGGCCGTTTCCGCTTCGACGCACACAAAATTCAAGCCTTGTCCGACCGTCATGCAGAGGCGTCGAATACTCTGCTCATCATCCACAATCAGAAAACTAAGCCGAGAATCGTGTTTCATGGTCTCCCTATCGTCTTCTCGACCACCGCCAAGAGATCGTGCACGCGAAAAGGCTTCTCGACGCAGGGGGTTCGCGCCTGGGCTAGAAGCGCGATGGTTTCCGAGCTCGCAGTGTCACCGGTAATAAATATCACCCTTTCCGCTAGTTTAGGACGGTGACGCAAGAGCCAATCACGTACGTCCGTTCCGCTAATGCCTCCCGGTGTCCGAAAATCCGAGATCACACCCGAAAAATCCTTCGACGCTAGCAATTGCAACCCTTCGACCGCTGATGGAGAGGACACCACGTTATATCCCCGGCGCTCCAGCGCCGTGCGCAGAAAGGAGGCCACCGAGGGCTCGTCCTCAATCACCAATATCCTTAGTGGATCCAAAGATGGGGTTGCCGGCGACAACGTCATCGTGCGCTCCCGGCTGCCTCTGCCTCTGAATTGGGCGCCACAACGGGCAGTCGCACCAAGAACGTGCAGCCTTTGCCGTCAGAGCTGTTCCTGGCAAGAATTTCCCCGTGATGAGCGCGAATTATTCCGTAGCAGATGCTCAGCCCTAGGCCTGTGCCTTTGCCGACTTCTTTGGTGGTGAAAAAAGGATCAAAAATACGTTCGGGATGCAAAATGCCGGGGCCATTGTCCCGGAAAGAGATCTCGATCTGACCGTCCTGCAACTTCGTCGAGATCGACATCCGGCCCGGACGTCGAACCTCCTGGATCGCATCATAGGCGTTGTTCAGAATATTGAGAAAGACCTGCTGAAGCTGGTGCGGATCTCCAATGATGAGCGGCAGGTCCGCGTCGTAATGTTCGGCTACCTCCACTCCGTGATTCGAAAAGTCGTACGAACGGAGTTTCAATGTTTGCTGCACTAGAGAATTCAGGCGCACCGGTTCTCGTTGCGCTGGCATTTGCCGCGCAAAGCTCAGCAAGTTCTGCACGATCACTCGTGTCCGCTGAGCCTCCTGCAAAATCACTAAAAGTTCGTCTTTCGCCTCGCTGGGAACCGCCGGGTTCTCCAACAATAGATCGGTGAAACCCACGATGGCAGCCAGCGGATTGTTCACCTCATGCGCAACTCCAGAGACAAGTTGGCCTAACGCCGCCATTTTTTCGGTGTGCATCAGCTTAGCCTGAAGACTGGCGGAGTCAGTGATATCGGTCATAACAACGACGATACTATTGATATGGCCTTGCTCGTCCCGCATGGGACTGAGGCTTATCGAAAAGTGACCAGCTGTGCCATTCCCGCGAAGAAGCGGTATCTCCAGATTGTCGATTGCAATTCCTTGCAGCGTGCGGTCAAGTGTCTCGGAGAGAAGTCGGCGCCGTCCTGAAGGCACCATATTCACAAGCGGATGACCCAACAGATCGGCCTCACGGTAACCCGATTCAAAACAGCGCTTGTTCGCATAACTCACCAGGCCAGCCGTATCGAGAACCATAATCATGCTCTGGGTGTTATTGAGAATATTCCGATTGAAATCGCGTTCACGACGGTAGCGGCGCTCTGCCTCGCGCCGGTCGGTGATGTCTTTTAGGACGTGGACCGTACGGAGTTCGTCCTCGTCACCGGAATGAATTCGCGAACTGGAGACCAGAAAAGTTCGGCCCGCGGTGGCGTGAATGAAATCTTCTTGCGTTAACTCGGCATTGCGGCAAAAAGGACATTTCCCCGGCTGCTCCGGCGTGGCCAAGAGGCGTAGTTTGCCAATATCCATTCCCACCGCTTGTGTTGGCGGTACCTTCAGCAAGTCCGCAAGAGCACGGTTTAAACGCAGCACGCACCCTGCGCGGTCGTGCACCACAATAAAATCGGAAATCGCATCGACATCCTCGACCCACTGCTTTCGCGAGCGCTCAATTCGCGAAAAAAGACGAACGTTTTCGAGCGCCACTGACGCGTGCCCCGCCAGCGCCTCAAGGAGGTGTTTTTCAACGTCGGATAACTCACGGCCCACATCTACCAAGCAAAGGATGCCCAGCGGCGCGCCTTCGCTTTCGGTCAAGCGAGCTGACACCAGATTGCTCCATCCCAGCGTTTCGGCCAACTCGCGGCCCAAAACACTTGCTGCGGTTTCTGAGCGCAAACCGGGCCCCGGCCCGGTCGCGTTCCGCGCCAAGGCGGTCGCAAGTCGCCTTTGAATTCCGAGTTCCCAGTGATGACCGCGACCGCTGAAACCGGCGATTTCCCAATCAGACCCCCGCCCCAGCACCAGTATTACCGCGCGGGCCCCAGTCATTTCGGCAGTGCGCGCGGTTAGTCGTCGCGCAAACTCGGACGTGCCGAGTGAGGGATTGAGCTCCAGCGTTGTGGCGGAAAACTGCGCCAGCAGGCTCTCGAAGGAGCCATCGAGATGGAATGGAACTTCTGGAATACGCTTTAGCGCACGCATGGAGGTCGGGGCTTGCGCGCTTCGCCTACGCAGTAGAACGTTACGACCGCATCTCATTTTGAGTCAAGAAATCCGGACCCTCGCCGTGCTGTAGGGGTAACGCGAACTCTGTCGCAATTTGAGAGGGCTGAACGCCTTTGACCGGCTAGTTGAGACGTCTGAGCCACGGGAACTTTCGACTCATCGCAACACCGCTTCAGTTAAACGGCTCCATATCATCGAGTTACTGGGGCGCAGTGAATTCTTCATCAGAGGGATCAATCTGCCCGCCGATGGCATCGCCCGTGCATTTTCGGGTGCGGGGTCTTTCTCTCTGGGGAGGAGCAGGTCATGAAATACACGCTGACATTCGCAACATTAGGGTTGGCACTCTTATTGGCAGGCTCAGCAGTTCTGCCTCCCAACGTGCTCGCGCAAGATGATGCTTCCACGGATGCTGCCAAACGAAAGGTCCGGAGCAAAGTGGTCCCGGAGTATCCGCAATTAGCAAAGCAGATGAACGTTACCGGCAAGGTAAAGATTGAGGCCACTATCGCCGCTGACGGGCATGTGGTGAACACACGAGTCGTTGGCGGCAGCCCGTTGCTTGTAAATGCCGCACTCGATGCCATCAAGCGATGGCGTTTCGAACCGGCTCCGAAGGACACCACTGAGGTGGTGGAGTTTACGTTTAGCGGCCAGTAATAGCATTTCAGGAACGTGCTTAGTGGGCGGGGAGCGGAGGTTGGGAAAAATGACGATCGGTAAGAGGCTCTATTGGGGGTTCGGGGCGGTTTTGGCGATCATGGCGTTTCTGCTCGTGATCAATATCCTAACAGTCATGCGGCAGTACAGCGCACGTGACGCCGTGAAGAGCACTCTGGCGGACGTGCAATCGATCGAGGGCGTCCGCTACAAAATCATCGAAAATCGCCTGTCTCTCGGCAACTACCTTCTAAGCGGCGATCTCCGCGATGAAGACAAAACCAATAAGGGCATAAGCGAGCTTCAGAATATGTTGAACGACGGAGAGGACAAAGCGAATGATGCAGGACTTCGCTCCTCCCTCGTGCAGGTACAAGGCAACGAACGAGATTGGGCGGACAACTTCGCGAAGCAAATGATCGCGAAACGGCATCAAGTAGATTCTGGAGACGCTACCGTTTCGGACCTTCAGATTTTTTACCTTCAGCACGATCCGACGGCATGGATTAATAAGTCCACCGTGGTTCTCGACCAGGCCAATGATGCTGTACGAAAGGCCCAAGACCGTTCGAATGCATCCTCTGCTTTCGCCACTCTCTTAAGCGCGATTATAACTACTGTCGGCACCTTGATTGCCGTCGTACTCGGCGTATTAATCGCCTACTACACCGCGAAATCAATCAAAGATCCGTTGTACCACCTGATCGAAGTGGCGCAGCGAATCAGCAATACCGGCGATTTGGACCAAACAATCGACATCCATCGCAGTGACGAGCTAGGCGCACTCGCCGAGAACTTCAATCAAATGGTCGTTCATCTCAAAGAGATGGCCTCCGTCTCCGCGGCAATTGCCGAAGGCGAGCTATCCGTTGCCGTGCAACCGCGTTCGCATCAGGACACGATGGCCAGAGCCTTCGCACAAATGACCCACGGTCTGCGCCAGATGGTCCGTCAAGTGCGCGACAGCGCTTCCCAGGTGGCGAGCGGCGCGGGACAAATGGCCAGCGCCTCTGACGAGTCGGCCAAAGTTAGCGTGCAAGCTGCCTCCGCGATCGACGAAGTAACCAGCACGATGCACGAGATGAGCGTCAACGTGCAAAACGTCGTCAAAAACACCCAGGTCCAAGCTTCGAGCGTTGCCGAGACCTCTGCCTCGATCGATCAGATGGTCACCTCAATTCAACGTGTCGCTGATACCGCCAAGCTGTTAGTCGACATCTCGCATCGCTCTCGGGAGGAAGCCCGCACCGGGATGGTTACGATGGACAAAGCCACCGAGGGTCTCAATCGCACCAGCCAGGCCATCCAGTCTTCTTCTGAGATCATCGACGTGCTCGGGCGCCGCGCCGATGATATCGGCAAGATCATTGAGGTAATCGACGACCTCGCCGAACAAACAAATCTGCTTGCACTCAATGCGGCGATTGAAGCCGCGCGCGCCGGCGAACATGGCCTCGGTTTTGCGGTGGTCGCGGAGGAAGTTCGCAAACTCGCGGAAAAATCAACTCAATCGACCAAGGAGATATCTGACCTTATTGAGGGAATTCAGAAGGAAGCCCGCGAAGCCGTCGAGAACATGGAAAAGAGCACCGCGATGGTTCAGGAGGGCTTGGTTCTTAACAAGGATCTCAGCGTCGCTCTCGACAAGATTTCAGATGTCGTGTCCGAGGTTTACAAATTCTCGCAAGAGATCGGCGCGGCCACCACGGAACAGTCTAGCGGTTCAGCCCAAATCGCGAAGGCCACGAATCGGTTAACCGAAATCACGCAGGAGATCAATTCCTCGGTTGAAGAGCAAGCCTCGGGCGCGCAAGCCGTCGTGCGCTCGATGGAACGGATGCGAGAGCTGGTTCAGCAGTCCTCGTCCAGTTCAACGGAACTTGCCGCCACTGCCGAACAAATGTCCAAACTCTCGCGCGCACTGCTGGATTCAATGGATCGCTTTGCCACCGAAGAAACGCATCCGGACCAAAAACGGTCTGCGGCGCGCCGTCACCCCGCGCCGGTGGAACGTCATGCGCCAGCGGAATACGCCGAAATGGTTCGATCCTGACAAAGCGCACAATCTCCATGGACAAAGAACTCCAAGTAGTCGGCTTTCGGATCGGTCGCGAAACGTTCGGCTTGCCGATTTCAATCGTCCGCGAGATCGTTCGCGTGCCGGAAATCACCTCGGTGCCCAACGCGCCTGACTACATCGAAGGAGTCATCAACCTTCGCGGCCGAATCATCCCCATCGTGGACTTGCGAAAACGCTTCGGCGATAAAGCATTCGAGCCAAATAAGAAGAACCGCATCGTCGTTGTCGAACTGGAGACTCGCTGCATCGGCCTGATCGTGAATTCTGCATCGGAGGTCCTCCGAATCCCTCCCTCCGACATCGAAGAACCTCACAATGTCTTCAGGGAAGGTGAAGTCAGTTACATCACCGGAGTCGGAAAGCTGAACGGCCGCCTCGTCATTCTTTTGGATTTGAGCCGAATCTTGCAGCCTGGTGAACTCGAGAATCTCGAGGAAATAAGCGAATCCACTGCAGCGGTTCCGGTTGGCAGTGGGCGGCGAGGGTACTGAAGCAGTTCATGGGTTACTCCCAGAGGGACGAATGTCCACCACACTTACCACTCCGGTCCCATTAACCGAACCCGAGTTAAAGCTATTGCAGACTCTCGTATATCAAGAGTGCGGCATGTATTTCGATGAGCGCCGCACACACTTCCTACGTGACCGTCTGCAGCGTCGCTTAAAAGCCTGCCAGATGGACTCGTTTTACAGCTATTACCGGCTGCTCACCAGTAGGGAAGGCAAGCAGGAGCTCTCGGCGCTACTTGAGAATCTCACCGTAAATGAAACCAGCTTCTTTCGTATCCGGCCCCAACTGGAACTGTTCCAAAAGGTGATTCTCGAACAGATCTTGCACAGGAAACAGGAACGGCGCGATTGGTCGATTCGCGTCTGGAGCGCAGGCTGCTCAACGGGTCAGGAACCGTATAGTTTGGCCATCCTCATCTGCGATGCACTTGCGTACTACTACCTTCGCAATCCTTTGCCTTTCGATATGCCGACTCCCAAACCGCTGATCCCTCCTCCCTGGAAGATCGAAATCGTGGCTTCGGATATCAATTACTCAGCATTGCTTGCCGCCCAGCAGGGCACCTACACGGAACCTCATATGGAAGCGGTGGACTATACCTGCCGCCTGCGTTATTTCGATAAGGTTGGTGATAAGTACGCAATCAAGCCGGCGCTGAGGAATCTAGTCCAGTTTGATTTCCACAACCTGAAGACCGAATTCCTTCCGAAGCACAACGACGTGATCTTCTGCCGCAACGTGATGATCTATTTCGATGAGGCCGAACAGAAGCGCCTGATCGATAAATTCCATAGCTGCCTTAACCCGGAAGGCTATCTCTTCGTCGGTCATGCCGAGAGTCTCTTCGGCCTGACCACAAAATTTCACATGATCCACCAGAACAACGCCACCGTATATCAAAAGATCGAGGCAGCACAGTGACTTTCCCTTCCGACGAACAGTCCTCGGAGCTCCGCGATCTCTTTTTTGAGAGCGCGGCGGAGATTCTGCAAGGCATGAATGATGCCGGTCTGGCCCTCGAAGAGCGGCCCGGCGACGCCGAGCAGCTTCGCCATGTTCGTCGAGCGGTGCACACGCTCAAGGGCGACTCCGCTGCCTGCGGCTACCGTCAGCTGAGCGAGCTCGCACATGATTTGGAAGATGTGCTGACGCCGGAATTGGCCGAGCAAAATGCGGGTCTAATGGCCGAAGTCGTCCTCACAGCCGCTGACACATTTCACGAAATGCTTGCAGCCTATCGGAGCAACCTGCAGCCACCGGCTGGGGGTGCCCTTCGCGAACATATTCGGAGACTTCTGAACAAGCCCGAAACGGAGACACAAGATCCTTCATTTGAGGCGAAGTTTGAGTGGACAGAATATGAGCGGCTCGTGATCGCGGAAGCCTTCGGGCGCAGCGAGGCCGTCTATAACATCGCGCTTCAGCTCGATGCCGAAGCGCTTCTGCCTGCGGCCGCGCTGGAACTCGTCAGGAAAGGGCTTGAGGGCGCCGGCAGGATACTCGCCTTCCGCCCCGATATGAGCGCGCCCATAGACGAGCTCCGCTTGATTCAGACCGCTTTGTCGAGTGCGAAGTCGCCCGATTGGATTCGGCAGCGCTGCCACATTCCATCCATCGTGAAAAAAATATCGATTGACGCGGTGCCAGTGCCTCAATCGTCCCCTCGTGACCTCCTCGAAATATTGATCGAGTCTGAGGCAGCTGCGGTCTCTGCCGGTGTGAAATCCGCGCCCGCCGAGAATGTAATGGACGACGACGAAGATGGCCCGGAACCCAAAGCGTCGGCGCACCTTGCGCGTGCAGCGGAAGGCACACTCCGTGTGGAGGCCGGGCGCATCGACACCGTAATGAATCTCGTGGGTGAGTTGATCATCGGCAAATCCATGCTGCAGCGGGCCATCACCGAATTGGAACGTCGCCATGAAAAGGACCCTCTGCGCGGAAAGCTGGCGGACGCGCTTGGATTTCAGTCTCGCGTGCTCGGTGAATTACAGAAATCGGTAATGAAAATTCGCATGGTCCCCGTCGAGCAACTTTTCCGTCGCTTCCCCCGGATCGTCCGCGACGTGGCCCGGTTGCGTGGGAAAGACATCAATCTCGAGATCACCGGAGAAAACACTGATTTGGATAAGGGCATTTTGGACGCTCTAGCCGACCCCCTAGCACACCTTGTTCGCAACGCCGCCGACCATGGCATCGAAACGGCCGCACAGCGACAGGCGGCGGGCAAGCCCCCACGCGGAGCGATTCGGCTGAATGCCTACCATGACGGCGATCAGGTTGTCATCGAGATCTCCGATGACGGCCACGGACTTGATCGCGAAAAGATCGTCCGGCGAGCCATTGAAAGCGGGATCATTTCACCGGAAGCGGCACCCCAACTAAACGAATCCGAATCGCTTCAACTTATTTTCTCGCCCGGATTGAGCACGGCAGACGAGGTAACCGAGATTTCTGGCCGGGGCGTCGGGCTCGACGTAGTCAAATCGGCGCTCGAAACGCTGAAGGGTTCTATCGAACTCCAAAGCAAAGTCGGTGAAGGCACCACATTTCGCCTGATGGTCCCGCTCACGCTTGCTAGTATCCAAGCGCTTCTGTTCCGGATTCATGGCCGGCTCTACGCCGTTCCGCTGGCCTCTGTTGCAGAAATCACCAGGATCACCGACGAAGATATTCACAGCGTGGACGGTCATGAGGTTTTCCAACTGCGTCAACAGGTGTTGACGCTCGTGCGCCTGGACCGCCTCGTCGCGCGGAATACCGACGAAAAGTCCAAACGCCTTTTCGTAATCGTGATCGGCACCGGTGGGCGTAGGTTCGGTCTTGCTGTCGATAGCCTCATGGGCGAAGAAGAGCTGGTCATCAAGGCCTTGGAAGACGAATTAGTCACTTCTCCCCTTGTGAGCGGCGCTTCGATTCTGGGAGATGGAACCGTCGTGCTGATCCTTAATGTTCCCGCCGTTGTCTCGCATCTCTCCCGCATCCCGGCGCTGGGAGCTACGGCATGAGCGAAAAAATCCGCGTACTTGTGGTGGACGATTCGGCGCTCATGCGCAAATTGATTCCCCAGACACTTCTCAACGATCCGAAAATAGAAGTCGTAGGCACCGCCATGGACGGCTTGATTGGCCTGCGCAAGATCGAGGAACTGCGTCCTCACGTGGTTACTCTGGATCTCGAAATGCCGCGCATGGACGGCATCGAAATGCTCCGCCAGATCACGCGCAAGCATCGCGTCCCGGTAATAGTCGTCAGTGCTCACACTGAAGAAGGCGCCTCTCTTACGATCAAAGCGCTGTCTCTCGGCGCGTTCGACTTCGTTACCAAGCCGCAGGACGCCGCTTCGGGCCGCTTAGCTCAAATCGCCTCCGAACTGGCGCTCAAAATCAAGGTCGCCGCGGCATCCGGCGCTCCGAAAATGATCATCACGCTTCCCACCGCGCGTCGGAAAGAGAACCGTGCGGTCTCCATGCAGCCGCGCTGGCCCTCGCGTGTGGCGGCCATCGGCATTTCCACCGGAGGTCCGAACGCGCTGCAATATCTCTTTTCACAGCTCCCCGAGGATTTCCCGGGTTGTCTTCTAGTCGTCCAGCATATGCCCGAAGGCTTCACCGAAATGTTTGCCCGGCGCTTGAATGAATCCTCGGCTCTCGAGGTCAAGGAGGCGCAATCAGGTGATTTGCTCCTGGCTGGACGCGCCTTGATCTGCCCTGGCAATCGCCACATGAAAGTACGCCGCATGGATCATGGAGACATCGCGATTCTTGTGGATCAGCCGCGCGTCAACGGGCACCGGCCCTCCGTAGACGTCCTCTTCCATTCTGTCGCCACGGAGTTTGGCCCCAAGGCCCTGGCCGTGTTGATGACCGGAATGGGCGAAGACGGCGCCGCGGGACTTGGTGCCATCCATTCTGCTGGTGGTTTTACGATCGCCCAAAGCCCTGATACCTGCATCGTCGATAGCATGCCTCGCGCGGCTATTGAGCGAGGTTTCGTGAGTCGAATTATTTCGCTTCCAGGTCTTGCCAGCGCGTTGCAGTCGAAGTGCATACCTCAAGGACCATCTACCGAGCCGGACCCAGTCGCTTCATCCGCGGATCAGCCGTCCGGCGTAGGAGCTTCCCGAAGGAGATCACTATGAAGCAATTTGAAGCATTGACGCGAAAAGACAGTCAGCCGGTTCGTTACCTCATTGTGGACGACTCGGTCTTCGCACGGAAGAGTTTGGCCAAAATGATCGAGTCTTTCGGCGGCCATCTCGCCGGCGAAGCAGGCGATGGCTGCACCGCCATTACTGAATACGCCCGCACAAAACCCGACATCGTCCTGATGGATATCACCATGCCGCAGATGGAAGGCATTGAAGCCGTCGAGCGAATCGTTCAGGAGCATCCGGAAGCACGCGTCGTCATGGTCTCTTCGGTCGGCTACCAAGATAATATTCTGGCCGCGCTTCAAAAGGGCGCGCGCCACTTCGTACAAAAGCCAGTTAAGCCGGACGCGCTCTATGAAATCATCCGTTACGTGCTCAATGACGATAGCGTCGCCGCTCCCGTCGGCGCGGCAGGGGAGAGTGCACGATGAAAATGGACTTGATCCAACCGTTCATCGGCTCACTAGACACGGTCCTTGCGGAAATGATGAAAGCTCCGGCTACCATCGCGGACCTCGCGATGGAAGAAGATGGCTACCGCAAGAAAGGCGTCGCCGCGGTGGTCACTTTCAAAGGACAGATCGAAGGCCGAATCGTCCTGGACATGGACCCGCAAGCCGCCGCCAAAGTCGCCAGCTGCCTCGCAGGAGCTGAAGTGGATGTTACTGAACCGATCGTTTCGGAAGCCGTCTGCGAACTGGCAAACATGGTGATCGGCAACGCCGTCACGCAGCTCAATGATCGCGGGTTCCAGTTTAAAGTCTTCCCTCCTGCGGTCCTCACCGAAGAGCAGTGCGCCAAGGCAGGTCAAGACTCGGAAGCCACGATACTCTGCTTTGAAACTGCCAATGGAAATGTCTATCTGAATGTCGCTATGCATTACCACGCGCGTCGGTCCCGCGAGCGCTCCCCCGTAGCTGTCGCGTAGACGCTGCATCGTCTCAAGGCTGGCTTTGAGACTTGATGGCTAGTTCAGCGTTCTAAGGTACGAGATAATCTGCCAGCGGCGTTGTTCGGGCAGCCCTGACCATGAGGGCATCCCCGAAGCAAGGTTTCCATTCCTTAGGAACCACGCAAGCTCGCCTGGCGTGGCATTCTGCACCCCTGTTGAGTGCAAATCCGCAGCATGGCCAATACCCCGCGCATCGTCGCCATGGCACTCTGCGCAATGCTGCCGGTAGAGTTTGGCACCTGCGTCGATAGCGCCCGGTTGATTGTCGTAAGGATTCTTCCGTGTCCGAGCCATTGCGGGCGCCTGCGCGATTGCCTTCAGAACACCACGGCGATCAACGCCTCGGTTGCGAGCTGCGGCTCCCGCCGCCAGCGAAATGAGCGCGAGCGCCGCCGCAATCAGCAGCGACTTCATTAGAACGCACTCCTTAGCTTGCGAAAAAAGCCGCCAATTTCGTACGACATCCCCCAACGCAGCAAGAAGCGATGGCTGTTGTCATTCAAACCGAAGCCCGGTGAGAGCGAAAATGTGACGCCATTGGGAAGTTGCCAGGCGACCAACGGAGCCAGATAGTGCGATGTGCCAGACAGCGTGAACGTTTTCACCGTGCCAAGTCCGCCATACATTTCGGCGCCAAGGATCATGTTCTCGCGGCAGAAGTTGCAGGGCCGCGGTGTAGCCGCAAGGCGCAACGGCCGGTCCACGCCGAGTGCATAACCGAATTCCCATGGCTCGTGGCCAAGATTTTTTTCGCCGATGAAATTCTCGGAGAAGTTCCAGCCCTTGTAATCGCTCGATAGGATCAGTTTGGTTTCGATTTCGTGCGCGTGCGAGGCGTTCCCTGCGAAGTTCGGCTCGGCAGCGTCGAACTGCGAGTCGAAGCCTACGACTTCCTTTAGCGTCTTATCCGCATCAGTGGTGTTTTCGAATTCAACGTAGAGCACCGGGTTGATCCAGTGCTCGCGCATCAGCGGCCGGAAGCGGTTCTCCCAGCGCGTTCCGGTGAAAACGCTGCTGTCGCCGAACGTGTGCTGTGAGTCGATATACAACTCGGTCGTCCACCAAGCAGTTACTCCATACTCGAATTCCATCCAAGGTGCGATGAAATCGCCCGCGCTCTTCTGGGTTCCGTAAACCGAGTAGGCCTCGATCTCCAGATTGCCCGGCTCCTCCAAGTGATGGGAATAAGCCACGAAATAGGGAGTCTCCTGGGCCGCCGCGCTGGAAGAAATCGCTAGCATCGCGCCACCCAGGCAGAGCCACGCTGCTGCCCACGCCGCAACGCGGCGAATCCCGCGACGCCCATTCACTAACACGAACACCTCACCCTTTGTTCAGTTGATAATGAATATCAACAAGGTACCGAGGCTATTATAGTTGATACTAGATGTCAACTGGAACCAGTGCAGGCACCGAGACAATAAGGTTAGGCTCGAATTGCACCGGAACGGGAAGGCAACCGATTTCAGATGGCCTTCCTCGTTCCGACTGCAGACGATTTTACAACCGTTTCAGAATTAGAAGTGGAAACCGATCTCCCCCGTCACCGTGCGCGGCGTGACGTAGTGAGTCCCGCTAAATGTTGAAAGGAAGTTGTAGAGGGCGTATTTATTCGCAAGATTGATCACCGTCAGGCGAGCGCTCCACTTGAATCGATCGCCATGGAAAAGATCGTCATCCCCGATCGCTAGATCGAACAAGTTCCGTGGAGAGATTCGTGGCGGGTTCGTGTCGTCGTTTTCCGTTCCCGGCGTCGGCACGTGTATAAGAGTGGACCCGAACTGCGCTGCGGGACAGATCGAATTAGGACTGATCGGCGTTGTCGGAGTCGCATGAACCGCTCCGCAAAAAAACCCAGCCTCGAATTGCTGATCCGGGCTCAGGCCGGAAGCGTCCACCGGCGACCCATCCGCTGAAAACGGCACCGCGCCTGCCACGAGACCGCTGTCGTAGCGCCA
Source organism: uncultured Acidobacteriota bacterium (assembly GCA_963723845.1). Classification (GTDB taxonomy): domain Bacteria; phylum Acidobacteriota; class Terriglobia; order Acidiferrales; family UBA7541; genus Palsa-295. The sequence goes on along the minus strand of CAVRSO010000071.1, from coordinate 10,988 downwards.
ATTGAAGCCCAGCCACGGCCCGCGCTTCCACGGTTGGTACTGCAGATGCGTCGTCTGGTTGAATTTTTCGTCGTGGTCGATTCGGAATGGCGTGAATTCTCCCGGCGCCGAAACAACAGGAACCGCGCCAGCCCCGCTGATTTGGGGGGTAAAGAAGCGCGCGGCCACGCTGGACATCACCACATATGCCGTGAATCCGTGCAGATTCGTCAGGTTCACGCGCGCCGTGAATCCGGGAATCTTGGAATTATGCCATTCGATCGGGAACGTGATCGGCGTGTTCCCCAGCACGCTGAAGTCGTAGGCGCCGTGGGTGTATTTCCAAATGTACTCGCCGTCGAAAACCACGTGGCGCCCGAATGCCTGTTGTAGCCCCGCGTGAAATTCATTGCGAAACCCGGGCGCGAGAACCGTCGAACTCGGAGACGAACATCCGAGCAGAGGATTGATCACGTCGTTCAAGCATCCGATGCTTGAAAGAACCAGGTTCTCATTGAAGGGCGTTTCCAGCGTTCGCGCGTAAGAAAGACGCAGCACGGTATTGGTCTGCTTGAAGTTGTACGCCACGCCAAGCCGTGGCTCCGCCTGGCGAGCGGTCGAAAGGCCGTTATATAAATCGCCTCGAATACCCACGTTGAAGTTCCAGCTCCCCTTCGTGATCGTGTCTTGCACGTAGAGCGCGAGTTCCTTCACATCCGTGTGTCCGTGGAAGAAAAATCTCGTGCTCGTTGCGAGCCCGGCCGAGCATCCATCGGACGCCGGCAAGCCCGCCGTCCGAGTGAGGTCAAAGCAACCCAGAATCGGAATGAAATTCGCATTCTGACTCCCGCCCGGATTCAACGCGCCGCCGCAATCCGCGGGATCGGTCAGCGAGGGGCTGGTGTCGGGGCTCCCATCCGCATTCAGGCACACCGGATTCAGCGTCGGATCGACGATTCCAAGATGGTCATTCTCTGTTACGAACGTCTGCTCGTACTGGATGCCCGCCTTGATGTTGTGAATCCCTTTCACGTACGAGAGGCTCGACCGTATCCCCGCGCTTGTCAGGAAGCGAAGCTGGGAAACACTCTCTCTTTGAAGATCCGATGGACCGAGATCCGCGAACGCATTGCCACTCGGATAGTAGTTGAACTGATCGTGTCGCACCCAAACGCCGGTCGAAAGAACGGCATTCGTGCCGAACAGCCGCGTCCACGTGGGAGCAAAATTGAAAGTCCTGATCTGTGCCCGCTGATCCGTCGGACCAACGACCATCCCGTTTGGATCGAGCCCACCGTTATTCACCACCACTCCCGACCATGGCGTCGCGAATTCGGAATCGAAGGAATTCGGCGTCTGGAACCACGAGCGCGTAAATCCTGCGTTCATATGCAGGGAATCCACGCTGGAAAGCTGAAAGTCCGCGCGGTCAAACACATTCTCTTCATTCCCCTTGTCGTGGCTCACCGTAAACTCCGGCGGATCGAGGAATCGCCCGGTATTCAGCCCGCTTACAGAAATGAAGTTTCCCCAATTCGTGCCTCCGTATCCCAAGTTGAAGCCGCCGTTGGCCGTCCCAAACGTCCCGTAATCGGCTGTCACGGCGCCATGCGGCGTGTTCATGCCTTGGCCCGACCGCGTCGTCACGTCGATCACTAGACTCGTCTTGTCTCCGTATTCGGCCGGCGGCGCCCCATCAATCACCTCGAGCGATTGAATCGAATCCACCGGTATCTGATTCGAGAACACCTTGCTCTGCTGATCAGTAATTGGCTGGCCATCAACCGAAAAGGAATTTTCCGCGTGATCCCCGAGCCCGTGGAAAAGCCCGTTCGAATCCGCCGCGACTCCCGGCGATGCCAGCGTAACCAGCGAGCTCACCGACGATGACGCGCTCTCAAGCGGAAGCGTCTCGAAAAACCTGCCGGTCGATGTCCGTGTGCGCCGTCGAGTCGTTTTCGATCAGGTCCCCGGCTGATTCCACCGTTACGGTACTCGTCGCGCTCGCCACTTGCAGCCCGATCTTCAGATTCAGCGGGACAATCGACCGCACCTCTACGTCCTGCACGTAAGGAGCGAATCCCGTAGCCGTCACCGTCATGTGATATGGGTTGAACGGCACGTTGGCGATGCTGAAGTTGCCCGATGAATCCGTGGTAGCGGATCGCTCAAACCCGCTCACAGGATTGTGAATGGTGACGGTTGCGTCCACCACCACCGCCCCAGTCGGATCCATCACTGTTCCCGAAATGCCCGTGGAACTCCCGGCGTTTTGGGCCAGCGCACTCGATCCGAGCACAAGAATTCCGCACACCGCAACTACGATTCCGAACCAAATGTACAAAGATCTCATGTGTCTTCTCCCCATAGGAGTGCGGCCGCTGCGCATCCCTGCGCTGCGGCGAAGAATGAATGGGTGTGGAAATGCCGGCGCGCAGCGCGACAAGCCGCGCGTCGTCGGAGAAGAGCTACTTGTAACGGATTGATTTAAGCCGGGGGAGCTCGAGGGACGCTAGGAGTGCGAACTGCGTCGAAATCGGGCCGGGAGCTTTCGGCGGCAGCAAATCTTGCTACTGGCACGGGCGCTAATTCGGCACCTTGTGCCGCCGGCTGAGGAATCGCGGCGTGGCCGATGTGGCACGCCTGGCACTGCTGATCGTCGGACGCATGGGTTTGCCAGTGATAGGCCGCGTGGAGGCCCAATAGAGCCACCATCAGGATCAGCGTCGCCGCCAGCAGCCGTGTTGTTATTCGTTTTGCCATATCCAACTCAGCGCAGAGGATGCCGCACCTCAGACTTGCAAGAAATCACCCTCGCGGGCAACCGTACGGTATAAGACCGGATCGACAAATATCGCGATGAACAGCCGCGAAATTAGACCTGCCACAATCACGATCGCGAATGGCTTTTGTGTGTCGGAACCGATGCCAGTCGAGAGCGCAGCCGGCAGCAACCCCAGGCACGCGACAAGAGCCGTCATCATGATTGGACGCAACCTCATGAGGGCCGCCTCACGTGTCGCGGTGCGGATGTCCTTACCTTCCTGCCTCAACTTGTTGATGAATGACACGAGAATCACCGCGGTTTCAACCGAAACGCCCATTAGTGCGAGCAGCCCGAGAACGGAAGAAACGCTGAAGGGAGTGCCAGTGAGTTTCAAGGCGATCAGCGCACCGACAGGTTCGGTAATTAGGACACCGAAAGCAATTGCGACGGGAAATTTGAAATTCCCGTACAGAGCGAAAAGGATCATGAAAATCAGAAGCAGCGCGAGCGGACCGATGATTTCCATCTGGTGCTTGGCTTCAAGCAACTCGCTGTACTCGCCGCCCCAGGTAAGCCGGTACCCGGCCGGCAGTGATTTTTGGATGTCGGCGATCGCGCGCTGGCCGTCCGCAACAGCCCCCTGGAGGTCGCGCCCTTCCACGCTGTACTGCACACCGATGTAGCGCGAATTATTCTCACGATAAATGAAGGAAGCCCCGCTCGCCTCGTGGATATTCGCGAGTTCACTCAACGGAATTTGCTGGCCCGAAGGAGTTCCGACGAGCAAAGCGCCGATCTGCTGCGCGCTCTCGCGGAACTGCGGCTTCATGCGCACCACCAAATCGAATAACTTCTCGCCCTGAATTACCTGCGTGGCCGCCTGACCTCCCACCGCCGCTCCGATCACGGCTTCCACATCCGCCACGTTGACCCCGTAGCGCGCGATCTTGTCGCGGTCCGTATCAACCAGAAGGCTGGGCTGCCCGAGTTCGCGTACCACGGTCAGCTCCGTGAAGCCAGGGACCTGCGAGAGGCGGCGCTTGATCTCGAGCGCCTTCTCCTGCAGCACTTTCAAGTCAGGTCCGTACACTTTCACAGCTAAGGCGCTCTTAAGGCCCGTCAGGGCTTCGTCCACGGCATCTTCGGCGGGCTGCGTGTAATTAAAAATCACTCCAGGGAAAGCCTGAAGCTGCTTCTGAATATCCTCGGTAAGCTCTGCTTTGTTGTGAATCGAACTCGATTTCCACGAGGAGTCGCCATAGGGCTTCAGACCAACATAAAACTCATCATTGAAGAATCCTGTGGGATCAGTGCCGTCATCGGGCCTTCCCAATTCGGAGCCCACATCCGTAACCATGGGATACTTCATCAGGATATTGCGGACCTGCGGGCTGAATTTCGCCGCTTCCTCGTACGAAATCGTATACGGCATTGTGGCGCGAACCCATAGCGCGCCTTCATCGAGATGGGGCATGAATTCAGCGCCGATAAATGGGACAAGCAGTAGTGCACCACCGAAAATACAGAGAGCCACCACAATGGTGGTTTTCGGGTGATCGAGGCAGCGATCGAGTTGCGCCGCGTATTTTCGGCGAACCCATTCAAACGGCCTGTTCAGACGCTCCTGCACTCCGCTGCGGAACCAGTAGGAGCACAGAACGGGTACAAGGGTGAGTGTGAGGAGCAACGCGCCTACCAGCGCGATCGCCATCGTGTCCGCCATCGGATGAAAGAGCTTCCCCGACGGCCCGGTCAACGCGTAAATCGGAATGTAGCCGGCGATAATCACGGCGACGGAGTAAAAAATCGGACGATCGACGTCCTTCGCCGCCGCGAGTATTACGTCGTCCAAGTCGTATTCTTGGCCGTGGCGCAGGCCGAGTTCACGAAAAATGTTCTCGACCATCACCAGCGTGCCGTCGATGATAATCCCGAAATCAATTGCTCCGATCGAAAGCAGGTTGGCTGCGGATCCTCGGGCATGCATAAAAATGAACGCAAAGAGCAGGGCCAGCGGAATCGTGAACGCTACTATGACAGCGGCGCGAAAGCTCACAAGAAAGAAAACCAGCACCACCAGAACAAGCACCATCCCCCGCAGCAAGTTGTTCTCGACGGTATCCGTGGTCAGCCTCACCAAATCGCTGCGATCATAAAACGGATGCACTTTCACATCCGGCGGCAGGATGCTTTCGTTCAGCTCCTTGGTCTTGGCCTCCACGCCTTTCAGCACGTTCTGCGTCTGGTCTCCCCGCAGCATCAGGATGACGCCCTCGACCGCATCGTCGTCCTTGTTGAAGCCGAACTCGCCAAGGCGCGGAGCATGGCCGATCGTCACCTCGCCCATGTCGCGGACGCGCACGGGCACGCCGTTCTGCGACCCCACGATCACGTCGCCGATATCCGCTTCATCGCGCAGCAAGCCGATCCCGCGCACGTAATAAAACTGGCCACCTTGCGAGTAGAAGCCGCCGCCGGCGTTGGCATTATTCGCCGAGAGCTGCTGGATCACCTGTGGCACGGTGATGTGATACCCATAGAGCCGCGCCGGATCGAGCAGCACTTGATACTGCATCACCGTGCCGCCGAATCCGGAGTCATCCGCCACTCCGCGCACCTGCTTGTACTCGCGTTCGACGACCCAATCCTCGTAGGTCTTCAGCTCCTGGGCAGAGCGGTCCGGACTTTCGAGCACGTATCGATAAACTAGACCCGAAGGGCTCGACAGAGGCGAGAGCGTTGGCGTTACGCCGGACGGGTACATGACGTCGCTCAATCTTTGAAAAACGAGTTGCCTCGAAAAATAAGAATCCGTGTCTTCGTCAAAGGTGAGGATTACGTCCGACAAGCTGTAGAGAGAAATCGACCGCATCACGTCTAGCTTCGGCACGCCATTCATTTCCACTTCGGTTGGCAGAGTAATGAGCCGCTCCACCTCTTCCGCCGCGTGCCCCGGCCACTGCGTGATGATTTCCACCATTGGCGGAGAAACGTCGGGGTAAGCGTCCACTGGCATGTGGGCGAACGAGACGGCTCCTCCAATGGCCAGAAACACCACTAGCATCAGAATGAGGAACCGCTGCCGTAAGGCGAATCGCACGATGCGATGGATCATTCTTGTTCCTAACGACTTCCGAAAGCGCCCTTAGTGCTGAATCGAGTTCGCGAATTGCAAAAATAGGCTGCCGTTTCCCACCACTTTCTCCCCTGCGGAAAGGCCCTGCAGAATTTGCGTTCGCCCATTCTCGCTCTGCCCGATTTCGACCCCCCGCCGCCCGAATTGATTCGCCCCGCTCGCTACATACACAAACGGCTGGTTCTCATCGTCCCGCAGCACGGCAGCGTCGGGCACGGCAATCGCTTTTTGAATCGCGCCGGCCGTCACCGTAACGGTGCAATACATGTCCTTCTTTAGCTTTTCCCCGGGGTTATCCACGACAACGCGTGCCTGCAATGTTCGAGTATTAGGATCGAGGGCCGCTGACACGTAAGAAATTCTTCCGTGGAAGCTTTGCGGGTAAGCGTCTGTCTGTACCACCACATCGTCGCCCGTCTTGATATATGCCAGATCGCCCTGATACACGTTGGCCAGCACCCACACCGAACTCATATCCGAAATCGTAAACGCCTGCGTCTGCCCGGCCTGCATTACTTGTCCCGGCGACACGAGCCGTTCGACCACCTCGCCGCCGATGGGCGCGATCACGGGAATTTCGGCTGACGAAGCAGCTTTCGCCACGTCCTCCGGATTCTTGATCCCCAGAATTTTCATGCTCTGCTCGGAGGCATTCAGATCTGCCTGCGCCTGGTTGCGGTCCGATTCCGCTTGCAACAAATCCCGCTCGGCAATCGCCTGGTGCTGGTACAAATCCTGCGCGCGCGCGTAGTTCTTGTCCGCCACGCGAAACCCTTCGCGCGCCTTGATATATGTATCGAGCAATTGCGAGTAGTCCGGGCTTGTAACCTCCAGCAGAGGCTGGCCCGCGCGCACATGCTGACCCGGCACGGCAAGAATCCTGCTCACGGGTCCTCCCACTTGGGTAATCACGGGCGTTGTTTTGAAGGCGTTGTATGCCACCGCGCCCGTTAGACGCAGCGTTCGCGTCAGCTTCACAGGTTCAACGGTGACTACCTGCACGTGGGACATCTGATCCGGCGAAATCGTGAAAAGTTCCGGTGTGGCGGCTTTAGACTCTTTCGAAGAGAAGGAAGTCATCTGGTTGGCGCTCTCGCGATGTCCGCATCCTGCCAGCAGCCCTGTGCAAGCCAGGGTCGCTGCAAGTCCCAACCACCTCTTATGCCCTGAAGTCATTGAACGGGTCATGGCAAACTCCTCGTCCCCACGGCTTCACGAAGTTGCTCGAGAGCCTGCAGATAGGCAGCCAACGATTGGCGATACGCGAGTTGCGTAGCACGGTAACTCCGCTCCGCATCCAAGAAATCCAGCAGGCTTGCTGCGCCGCGCCGGTATGAGTACTCGCTGATGTCGCGGTCTTGCTTCGCCTCGTCCAGATAACCGGAACGGTAAATCTGAATGATCTTGTCGTTCGTATGCAGGCCCTCATAGGCATCTTCCACATCCGTCATCACCTGATCGCTCGTTGCCTTTTCCTGCTCCTGCGCCTGCGTGATCGCTACTTGCGCGCGCGCGATTTCCCCCTGGTTGCGATCGAAAATCGGAAGCTGTATCTGACCGAAGAGCGACGCTGTACTGACGTCGGCTACGTGGGTGTAATTCACCTGAGCGGTCACGTCGTGTTTGCCTTGTGCCTTCGCCAGCTCGTATTGACTGGTCGCGGCCGTTACACCCTGCTGTGCTGCTCGAAGGTCTGGGCGCGTCGCCAGCGCTTTGGCTTGCAAGTCCTCGAGATGCGTATTGAGCGGCTGATAATCGAGCGAACCCGCGACATCGTAATCCGGGGAAACCGATTCGTACCCCAACAGTTGGCGCAAGTCCGAAAGCGCCTGCACCTTCGCAAGTTGCGCCTGAGAGGCATCCGTCTGGAACTGCAACAACTGCAACTTGATCTTCAAGAAGTCGTCTTCGCTGATATCGCCGGCCCTGTATCTCTCCTGGCTGATGTCCACCGTGTTCTGAAAGCTCTTCAGATCATCCTGCGCCAGACCGAGCGCCGATTCGGCGAGCTGCACGCCGATGAACTGCGTCGCCACCTGAAACGTAAGCGTGCGTTCGTTGTCCGTCACCTGCGATCGCGTCACCGCTGTCTGGTCTTTCGCGGCTTGCAACCGGTGCTGCCGCTTCCGTCCCCGCTCGAACAAATAGCTGATGCCAAGGTCAAACTGTGCCGAATTGTCCAGATAAGCCGAGCTGAACTGATCCGGCTGGAAAATGGGGATAAACTGCGCGTCCCCGATCAGCACCGGATTAGGACGGAGGTTCGCCGTAATTTCCTCATCCTCGCTCTGCTGGATCGTTGTGCGCGCGGCGAGCAAATTGTGGTTGTGTCTCAGCGCCATTTGGATTGCGTCGTCGAGCGTGATTTTCACCGGACCTTGAACGGCGGACGGCGCTTGGGCGGAGATTGGAGCTGCAACAGCGGTCGCGCCCAGGCACACCACAAATGCCGCAATTGCAAATCGCACACGTTCTGTACGCATAGTCTTCAGCCCTCAGTAGCCGAATGGAAACGTGGATGGGTGTGCCGCCGATCGGCACGTCGACAAAATGGAGGACTTACGAGAGATGGGAGGGGCCCGAGCAGGCACACGACTGTATGGCGGGATTCGGTGCCAAACCGAAGACTCTAGGCTCGGATGTAGGGGTTATCAAGGCAAAAGCCGGGGCTTCATTCGTTGCGAGCGGACGGTCGATCGGCTGGTGGCTCAGATGACAAATGGGGCAGGTCGACTCCGAGGAGCCTGTGTGATGATGCCAGACGCTCCCCGTGGTCATCGCGACCAAGAGCAGTGCGAGCAGTACTATCGGAAGAATCAGATACCGGACTTGTTTTGGCTTCTGCATCGCCGCTTGAAAGCAGCACCCTAGAAATCGATCTTAACTCTGATGCGCCAGACGTGCCAATCGTTCGATTTTTCTTGCCCAATCACACAACGGGCTAAAATCGCTTGGACGTGTCTCCCGGCTAGGCGGCTCCACGCGATCTACCCGTTTGGCTCATGAGGGGGCCGCCAGCGAGCCATTTTAGACACCGAATTGTTTCTAGTTAGAAGGATTGCGTGCGGCAAACTCGAAGAATTCCCAGCCCAAAAAACGCACGGATCAATTAGAATGCTCCAGCGCTTCCTCCACCAGCGCGACGCATTTCTGGACGCGCTCGCGCAGCGGCCCATCAATCTCCTGCTGCCGCGCCCTCGACGCAAATAGCTCATCGGCGATGTTCAGCGCCGCCAACACCGATACTTTCAACGAGTCTACGATGCGCGTTGCCTCGGCAACCTCGCGCATCTTGCCGTCCACGTAAGCCGCCAGTTCGCGCAGGTATTCCTCGTTTTGGTCTGTACTGACGCTGTAACTCTGGTCGTAAATATCAATTTTCATGTTGCGCCCCCGATGCAGGAAGCCGGATCGCGCCATTGTCAGCTATTGGCGCCGGAACTGCAACGTCCCGCTAGCCGCCACTTTTCATACACAGGCCGCAAGTCCTTGCCACCGGCATTTCCGTGGTAACCTCATCGCAATCGGAGGTTTGGATGGCGAATGAGATCAAGTTACGAGTCAATGGGCGGACCCATGGCGTGGTCGCCGATCCGGATACTCCTCTGCTATACGTCCTATCCGGCGATTTGCACCTGCAAGGGCCACGTTTTGGCTGCGGCCTCGCCCAGTGCGGCTCGTGCTCGGTTCTCGTGAATGGCGAGGAAACGCGCTCCTGCGTTACGCCTGTATCCGCTGTCCGCGGCAAATCCATCACCACGCTCGAAGGCCTGCCGGCATGGTATGCGAAGCAAAAGAAGCTCGCGAAGCCCCCCGCTTTGCACCCCGTGCAGCAAGCCATGATCGACGAACAGGCCGTCCAGTGCGGCTATTGCTTCAATGGCATGATTATCCAGGCCGCTGAACTGCTTTCAAAAACACCGCAGCCCACCGAAGCGGAAATCCGCACCGCGATGAACGGCCATCTTTGCCGCTGCGGAAGTTATCCACGGGTGATCAAAGCGATCCAGCGCGCATCGAAAGCCATTCACGGAAACTTGGTTGCAGAGGTGGCCGGGGAGCCGGTGCCATGAAACCAGCCTCAATTCCGCACCCTTTGTTCGACCGTCGCGAATTTCTGAAAGCAGGTGGCGCGCTCATCATCGGATTCAGCAGCGCAGGCTTTATCGGCGAGCCCTTTCCGCACAGGAGGTCGCGGCGGCACGCGGCTCGGTTGCCGGTCCACCCGATCCCAAGCAAATCGACACTTGGCTCGCCATCCATTCCGACAATACCGCTACCATTTTCATCGGCTACGTCGAACTCGGCAAGGGCCACCACGTCGCTGCTGCAAGTCGCGGCCGAAGAGCTGGACCTGGACATGAAGCAAGTCAGCACTGTCCGCCTCGACACGAACCTGACTCCTAATCAAGGCGGCACGTCCTCCAGCTCTTCTATCGCACGCGGCAGCCCGGCGATTCGCACGGCCGCAGCCGAAGCGCGGCATGCGCTTCTGCAGATGGCCTCGCAGAAATTAGACATCCCGATCGAGAAGTTCAGTGTGTCGAAGGGCGTGGTCTCGGCTGCGGCGGCAAACGGCAGCAGTTCGCAGAAGTCAGTCACCTACGGTGAATTGATTGGCGATAGGCGCTTTAACTTGGCCTTCAGCGGCACCGCGCCCTTGAAGCCAGTGGCTGATTACAAATTGGTCGGCGCGAGCCCCACTCGAAACGACATCCCGGACAAGGTCAGCGGCAAATACGTTTATCTCCAGCACGTCCGCCTGCCAGGAATGCTGCACGGACGCATCGTCCGTCCGCGAGGCCAGGGCCCGTACGGCGCGGGCGCCAAAGTTTCGACCATCGATGAAGCCTCCATCGCCCATATCCCTGGCGCGCGCGTGGTGCGCAAAGGTGATTTCGTCGGTGTGGTGGCCGATCGCGAATGGGACGCCGTTCGCGCGGCCCAGCAACTGAAAATCAGCTGGGACGTTCCCGCCACCTTGCCCGGCAGCGACGGCGTGTACGACGCGATGCGCGCGGAAAAAACCAACGATCGCGTGGTCTTGCAAAAAGGGGATGTCGCGTCCGCTTTCGGGCAAGCGGCGCATGTTGCCTCCGGCAAATA
>CAVRSO010000070.1:0-17008 GCA_963723845.1 uncultured Acidobacteriota bacterium | reverse complement strand
CAACGTGATCGGATGCACGGTTGAGGAAGCCTCGGGCCGTGTTGATAAGTTCCTGGATGAAGCGGCTCTTGCGGGAAAGGCCAGCGTGCGAATTATTCATGGACACGGGACAGGCGCGTTGCGGCGCGGTCTCGCGGAGTTTCTCGCGACACATCCCCTGGTCGAAGGGATTCACCCGGAAGCGGAAGATCGTGGTGGAACTGCGATAACGGTCGTTGAGTTACAATCGTGACCTCGCGATGCTAAGAGAAAGGCGTAATGGCTGAGGCGGGATCATTTGCGGAGAAGGTGAAGCAACAGGCGGATATTGTCCGCGTGATCGGCGAATATGTACGCCTGAAAAAGACGGGACAGAATTTCACGGGGCTGTGCCCGTTTCACCAGGAAAAGACGCCCTCATTCGCGGTGCATCCTGTGCGGCAGATCTACCATTGCTTCGGCTGCGGTGCGGGCGGCGACGTTTTCAAGTTCGTGATGGAGATGGACAAGTGTGCATTCCCGGAAGCGGTGCGAACCGTGGCGGAAAAATGTGGGATAGCGATTCCGAAGCCGCGCGAGCGTTCGCCTGAAGAGCGCATGGAAAATCAACAACGCGGCGCGCTGGTGGAAACGCACCGCGAGGCTGCGGCATTTTTCGCACGGCAACTGCACGACGCTCCGGAAGGAAAGGTAGCGGCGGCGTATCTTGAGGATCGCGGGCTGAATCGCGAAGCGATAGAACGATTCGGTCTGGGATGGGCGCCCTCGTCGGGGGACGCGCTGCTGCGGCGGCTGAAATCCAAATACTCGGAAAAGCTGCTCGAGGTATCGGGGCTTTTCTCGCGGGACCAGGGCGGCCGGCTCTACGACCGTTTTCGACGGCGCATCATGTTTCCCATCGCGAACGAGGGTGGCAAGGTGATCGCATTTGGCGGGCGCGCAATGGGTGAAGATATGCCGAAGTATATGAACTCGCCTGAAACGCCCATCTACTCGAAGAGCGGTGTGCTCTATCATCTGGACCGCGCCAAGGAATCGCTGCGGAAAAACGATTTCGCAATTCTCGTGGAAGGCTACATGGACGCGATCGCCGTGGCGCGCGCGGGTTTCGCGAATGTGGTGGCAAGCTGCGGGACCAGTCTCGCGGAACCGCAGATCAAGCTTCTGTCGCGGGCCACGCGGCGAGTGGTAGTGAATTACGATCCAGATGCCGCGGGACAAGCGGCCACGGAGCGCTCGATTGGCTTGTTGCTCGAAAGGGAGTTTGACGTTCGGGTGCTGGCACTTCCTGGCGCTGCCGATCCCGACAAATTCCTGCGCGAACAAGGCGCGGATGCCTACAAGAAATTGCTGGCGCAATCGCCTCGCCTATCTCGATTATCTCATCGGGCGCGCGCGGCGAATGGATCTTGCGACGGCCTCCGGCAAGGTTGCCGCGATGAACTACCTGATGCCCTACGTGCAGCGGCTCCCAAACCGGCTATTGCGTTCGGAATGGGCCACACGAATCGCTTCCGAATTGCGCGTGGACGAGCCGGTGCTGCGCGAGGCCCTTCGCCGGGCGGCTGTCGAGCGGCGCGCCGAAGTGCAACCGAAGGTGGAACTGCTGGCGCCCGCCGTGAAGCCGGCGGAGCGGCAATTGATTCGCATGCTTGTGGAAGGCGAGGGATTCCGGGAAAAGCTGGCGGGCGAAATTATTTCCGGCGCGTTGCACCGCGGCCTTGCGAGCGAAAAAATATTGGAGCTTCTGATTTCAAGAGTGGGCGAGGAACCCGATCCCGCCGCGCTGGCCGCGTCCCTAGAAGCAAAAGACGGTCGATTGCTATTCGAGGTTCTCTTCGAGGCGGCAGGTGAGGCGACGTGGGAAGCTGCGGAAAGCTGCCTCAGCGTTCTGCGGGGCCGCCGCGACGAACAGGAACTTGCCGAATTGCAGAAAAAAATCGAAGCGAAGGCTCCGCCCGAGGAATTGAATGGATTGCTCAGCCGGCGGCTGGACCTCCAGCGGAAGCTGGCGCGTCGCTGAAATGAGCCAAAAGCTTCCCTCCATTGTTATCGTGGGACGCCCGAACGTGGGCAAGTCCACGCTCTTCAATCGCCTGACGGGGACGCGACGCTCGATTGTTACCAATGAGCCGGGAATCACGCGCGACCGAATTTACGGGACGGCGGACTGGGAGGGGCGCGCGTTCGAAGTGGTGGATACGGGCGGAATCGTGCCGGAGGAAAAAGCCGGCATTCCCGGCGAAATTCTGCGGCAGGCGCACATGGCGATTGAAAACGCCACGCGGGTGGTGCAGGTGGTGGACGGTCGCGCGGGCCCTCTGCCGTTGGACGCGGAGTTGGCGCAACTTCTCCGGCGCGCGGGGAAACCGCCCGTGCTGGCAGTGAATAAAGTGGATTCGCCGAAGCAGGCAGACATCGCTGCGCAATTCTACGAGTTGAGCGATGAGATTTTTCCGATTTCGGCAGAACATGGCTTCGGCATCGACACGATGCTCGATTCCTTGACTCAGGATTTTCCGCACGGGGAGCAAGCCGAAGGCACGCCGGACATCAACGTCGCCATCATCGGGCGACCGAATGTGGGCAAATCGACGCTACTGAACCAGCTCGTCGGCGCCGAGCGATCGATCGTTTCGCCCGAACCGGGGACGACGCGAGACGCTGTGGACACGGTGGTCGAGCGACATGGAAAGTCCTATCGCTTTCTCGATACGGCGGGAATCCGGCGGAAGGGGAAAACCAAGCTTGTCGCTGAAAAGTTGAGCGTGATCATGGCGCGGAGGCATCTGGAGCGCGCCGACATCGCCGTGATCGTGGTGGATGCGTCAGTGGGCGTTACCTCGCACGACGCGACGATTGCAAGCTACGCGGAGCAGTCTGGGCGCTCCGTGGTCATCGCGATGAACAAGTGGGACCTGGCGCTGGAGGCAGCGAGGGAAAAAGCCGAACGCGAGAACAAGCATAGCGGCAGAAGCAGCGGCGCGAATCCCAGCAAGCTGCTCGCGGATTATGAGCCGATGGTCCGGGAGAAGTTCAAGTTTCTCTCCTTTGCGCCGATCGTTTTTCTCTCCGCGCTTACTGGCGAGCGCGTGGAAAAACTCTATTCGACGATTGATCGCGTGGCCGAGGCCAGGCGGCGGCGAATTTCAACCGGCGAGCTGAATCGCTGGCTTTCGAGTGTGGACCTTGATCGGGGAACGTCACCCGCCAGCCGCAAGGTGAAAATCTACTACGTGACGCAGGCCGCCATCGCCCCGCCCACCTTCGTGCTCTTCACCAATCAAACCAAGCCGCTGCACTTCAGCTACCAGCGTTTCCTGGAAAATCGGCTCCGCGCGGCCTTCGATTTCACCGGGAGCCCCATCCGGTTTACGCTGCGTCTGAAAAAGCGGGAGCGAGGCCATAGTGATGGCGACGATCGGCAGCATGGCGAGAGGCGTATCCCACGTCACAGCGAAAAACGCGGAAGCGAAAAGTATCGCAGGCAGAAGACGCGCCCGGGTTGGAAGCGTCAGTCCGATTGATCCTTGCGCGAAGGATTTTGAGGTTCGGGTGGAAAGGTTTGCGCAGAGCACGCAGGAAGGAATTGAAACAAGAAGGGGGCGGAATCGGGACGGGATTGTCCCCCTTGAAGTTGTTTCAAGCTGTCGTTGGTCTTATCTGATGAATAGCTTGCGCTTCGCTACTCCAACCAGACCGATCAACCCGGATCCGAGGAGAATCAGGCTGGACGGCTCCGGAGCGTGAATTGGCGGGCGCGAATCGCACCACGAATTCTCCTGCTCCGCGCTCGCCGCCGTTGCCATTACCCCGAACACGATGATGCTCAGTGCTGCCAAGCGTACGAACTTCATTGTTCCTCCCTGGATGGATTGAGAAGCGACGCCTCGCACGCCATTTTTGAAGCCTCCTGACCGTAAGTCAGCCATGCGTCAAAATGGGTCGTCGCATTCAACCCACCGAAAATGCTTTTACGCCTTAGGAAACAGGCATTTCTGATGCCGCAGCTATCTGGGGTGCAGGCCCTACGCTAAGCGACAGATAATGAGCTAATTAGCGTTATATTCCGCCGAGCCATTGTTTGCCTTCTGGTTACCCCGTATGCAATCATCTGCGCATTCCAACCCGCGTTTTCCCGCGTCGCAGGGAACATCGCTTCCTGCAGCTCATGGTCCGCGATTAGGTTTCATGTGGATCGGTCACGGCAGCACCGATAGCAATTCGTTGACACGGGCAAAAAATGGCCTAGGATACGTAAAAGACATGGCAAGTGCGGTCCACGCAACGCAGAATCTACCGGAGAAGCCGCTTTTCCGCATCGGTGAGGTGAGCCGGCTAACAGCAACGAAAACGTTTGTCCTTCGCTACTGGGAATCGGAGTTCCCCACGCTTCAGCCTGTAAAAAGTCCCAGTGGGCACCGGCTGTACCGGCGCGAGGACATCGATACCGTCTTTGAGATTAAGCGGTTGCTCTACGAGCAGGGCTTTACGATTGCGGGTGCCCGCAAGCACCTGGCCGCGCAAGCTGGACAGAATGGCGGCGTTGCTTCCCATCATGTCGAGCATTCGGCTGCGGCCGCCATAGTCGGCGCCGAAGCTCCCGAGCGGCCAGCCAAGGCAAAACCCGCCTCGCGCATGGACCGGAAATTGCTGCTCGATCTTCACGAAGAGCTTCGCGCCATCTTGACCCTCCTCGAACGCGAGTGATACGCTCGCAAAGGCTCTTTAAAATTGAGCTTTGTGGTGTCTGTGCGGTCGGGACGTGGCGCAGCCTGGTAGCGCGCACGCTTGGGGTGCGTGAGGTCGCTGGTTCAAATCCAGTCGTCCCGACCATCTCTCCTCTGCAGGAAGTGAGCGGCGCGCAGCGGCTCGTTTGTTCCACAGGCAAGTTTCCATGCCAAATATTCTGATCACGAATGACGATGGCATCCACGCACCGGGCCTGCGCGTGCTCGCCGAGGGTATGCGGGATCTGGGAACAATCACTATTGTCGCGCCGTCAACGGAGCGCAGCGCTTCGGCTCAGGCGCTCACGCTGCGGCAGCCGATTTACTGTGATCAGATCGCCGAACGCGAGTACGCTGTCGAAGGCACCCCCGCCGACGCGATGATTCTTGCGTTTCACACGCTCTTGAAGGAAAAGCCGGACTTGGTGCTTTCGGGGATCAATCGAGGCGCGAATCTGGGCGAAAATATCTACTATTCCGGCACGGTGGGAGCCGCGATGGAAGCGGCGATCAATCGCACACCAGCGATCGCCATTTCTGTGGTGTACAAAGGAAGGGATTTCGATTTCGCGCCCACCTCTCGCTTCGCGCGGAGGCTTGCGCCTCTGATTCTCCGGGAAGGATTGCCGGCCGGCGTGATGCTTAATGTGAACGTGCCGCAGGACTGGACGGGCGAAGTACGCTTCACACGGCAATCCTCGAAGATTACACGCAATCTGCTCCAGCCGGGCACCGATCCTCGCGGGCGACACTACTACTGGCTGAGCGAACAGCAATTCATCAATGGAATTGAACCCGACACCGACCACGCCGCTATTCGCGACGGCGCCGTCTCAATCACTCCGCTGCAAATCGATCACACGCACGTGCCCTCACTGAACCGTTTCTCTCATTGGGTGAAATGTTTGGCTGATTGCTGACGCTGGGCTGAATCGAAATAAACCAATCGCTGTGCAACGCCGATATTCAGGATATGGCGGGTCATGCGGGCGAGTGTGCCAAAACGGCACGAGTTTCAAAGGCGTGTGGGTGGGTGTCAGCAAATGGAATAGCGCCGATGCGAACCGGAACCAGGAAAGGGCCAAGTCCGTGGCAGGTATAGGCTCGAGAGATCGTGAAATGGCTGTCCATGAAGGTTTCCGTGACGTAGAAGCGGAAATCGAGGCGCGGGTCGGGCGCCGCACCGCCGAGCTTCGCGCCGCTTACAACCAGCTCGAGAATGTGATTAGTGCGGCAAGGTTGACCTCCATTATTTCCGTCGACTTAGAGGGCATTATCACCGTCTTTAACTCGGGCGCGGAACGAATGCTGGGCTATTCGGCGAGCGAAATGGTCGGGAAAGAAACTCCGGCGGTTTTTCATTTGGCATCCGAAGTGGAAGAGCGAGCCCGCGCGTTGAGCGGACACTTCGGGCGGCCTGTCACGGGCGTTGACGTGTTCGTAGGGCTTGCGCGAGAAGGCGAGTACGAGGAGCGAGAGTGGACGTATGTGCGGAAGGACGGTGGGCGTCTGATCGTCAGCATCGTGGTTACTGCTGTCCAGGATGCCAAAGGAAAAATCACGGGGTTCCTAGGCGTGGCCCAGGACATCACGCAGCGTCGAGAGGCCGAATCCAAGCTGCTGTTACTGACCGAACGCCTGTCGCTGGCAACCGATGTTGCGGCGTTGGGCGTGTGGGAATGGGACGTGGCGAACAGCGGGATGACCTGGGACGCCACGATGGCTCAAATTTACGGTTTTGCACTCGATCCGACGGATCCCTACAAGCAGTGGAGTTCCGCGGTTTTTCCGGATGATTTGCCGGCGGCCGAGGGGGCTCTGAAGAGGGTTATGGAGACCAAGGGGAGGGCGTCGGTTGAGTTCCGCATCATTCGGCCCGATGGCGCGATCCGGCACCTGGCTGCCGCGGAGGGAGTGGTCCTCGATGAAAATACAAATGTCAGCCGGATCATCGGCATAAACATCGATATTACCGATCGCAAACAGGCGGAGACGGATTTGCAACGGGCCAAAGAAGATGCCGAAGCGGCCAATCGCGCCAAGAGCGAGTTCCTGGCCAACATGAGCCATGAAATTCGCACCCCGATGAACGGGATAATGGGGATGACAGACCTCGTACTCGATTCCGAGCTCAATGAAGAACAGCGCGAGTATCTGGCCACAGTGAAAACGTCGGCAGATTCCCTGTTAACGGTGATCAACGACATTCTGGACTTCTCCAAGATTGAAGCCGGGAAAATCGACATCGAGTCGCTGGATTTCAACCTGCACGACACGCTGGAAACGACGCTGAAGACGCTAGCCCTCCGGGCCCATGAGAAAGGTCTTGAACTCGTCTGCGAGATCGCGCCTGAAGTTCCGGAGGCGGTGCGTGGCGATGCTAGTCGTTTGCGCCAAGTGATCGTGAACCTCTTAGGCAACGCCATTAAGTTCACGACACGAAGGCGAAGTGGCGCTGAAAGTCCAGCTGGAAAGCAAGGAGAAGGATGATTGTCTGCTGGACTTCACGGTTTCGGATACGGGGATTGGGATTCCTGCCGAAAAGCTGAAGCTAATCTTCGACCCGTTTTCGCAGGCGGACAGCTCAACCACGCGGCATTATGGCGGCACGGGTTTGGGACTGACGATCTCGACGCGGTTGGTCGAGAAGATGGGGGGAATTGTCTGGGTGGAAAGCGAAGCCGGACGGGGCACTCAGTTTCACTTCACAATTCGGCTAGGAACGGTGGATGCGGCGGGAATCGTTATAGGGACGATTGCTCCGCCGGAAATTTTGCGCGGCGTAAAAGTGTTGATCGTGGACGACAACAGAACCAACCGGCGGATACTCGAGGGGATGCTGAAGCGCTGGGAGATGAAGAGCACGTCGGTGGCGGGCGGAGAAGAGGCTCTTGAGCAGCTATCCACAGCGTGGAAGGCGACGGAGCCGTTTGGGCTGATCCTGATGGACATGCACATGCCAGAAATGGATGGGTTCGGCCTCGTGGAACGCATTCGCCAGCGGCCAGAGCTATCCACTGCCACGATCATGATGCTTACGTCGGCAGGGCATAGGGGCGATGGAGAACGATGCAAGGAATTGGGAGTATCCGCGTACTTATTGAAACCCATCAGGCAGTCGGAATTGCGCGAGGCGATCGCGCGAGTGTTGGGAGCGCGGGAACAAACCGGAGCAATTCCTCTGGTCACCCGCTATTCCCTAGCAGACGCTCACGAACCGGGCGCGTCGCTGCAAATCCTGGTTGCAGAGGACAACGCTGTGAATCAGCTTTTGGTCCGCCGGATGCTGGAGAAGAGAGGACATCGAGTGGTTGTTGCCAACAACGGTCGCGAGGCCCTGGTGGAAATTGACAAAGGAGATTACGACTTGGTCCTGATGGACGTGCAGATGCCCGAAATGGATGGGATCGAGGCAACGCTAGCCATCCGAGAAAAAGAGAAAGTACGAGGGGACGGAAGTCACCAAGCAATCGTCGCTCTGACCGCACATGCGATGAAGGGAGATGAGGAGCGCTGCAAGGCAGCGGGCATGGACGGCTACCTCACCAAGCCCATTCGCCCCCAGGAGTTGGGCAGTCTTCTGGAGAGCTATGTGGCAGCAAAAATGAGAGCTATTAGCACGCCTTAGTCTTCTTCCCTAAGTCCTAGTCGGAAACTTCAGTAATTGTGCAGGGGTGTGACGTGATGGGGAGTCCGGGACGGTCACCACCCGCCGTTGGGAGTGGCAGCGAGTTGGTAACGCGTCCCGGGCTTTGTCCACGAGGGAAGCCTGTCGGTGGAGGCGGCCTCGCTTAGGCTGCTTGCGAAGGGCCGGTGATGCGATGCCTCCATTTACCTAATGTCCGGTTCAAGGGATGGCTGCGGTGCAGGAACGCGAGCAGAGGCTCGCGGCGTGTACCGATCTTTTGCAGCGCGCGACGAATGCGAAAGTCGCGGCCCGCGGACACCAGTCCTTTTTCAAGCGTTTCGATTGCATCCTGCGTCCGGCCGCTCTGTTGGTAGACTTCGGCGAGATTCAGATAGAGCTGGGCGTGATTGTGTCTCATCCCCAGCGCTTCCTGGCACAACACTTCCCCATCGCCGAAGCGCTTTTCGGCAACGGCTGCAAGGAGTCCTGTGTAGGAAAGATAGAATGGGTTTTTGGGGGCTATGCCCAGGGCGCGACGGGCGTGAAGCAGAGCTTCGCTGGCGTCCCCATCACGTAGGTGCTTCAGGCATTCCTTGAAATCCGACATGCCGGCATCAGCGGGGGAAGTGGTTCCGATCCAATGAGACATGGGTTTCTTCCTTGCCCCACAGAAAAGCGGTTGCAGGGCCGGAAGTAACGCTAACGCGATCGCGACAGGAGATAAATAGGTCGTGGGACCAGATTTCGTTCCAGTCCTTCCGCCTGTACTAAGTGACAGGCGAAGAAATGGCTGCAGGTGAGCAGAATACCGAGGAGTCTTCGAGCGAACGAACCCCGGTTGCTCTAGGCGGCTTTGCGAGCTGCAGATGCAGTTTGCAAGACCTCGATGGCCTTCTTTACGACTGGGTCCGTGGGGGAGCTGGATGGCGCGCCCAGATTCTGATCGGCGATTTCAGCGACGTCATCTAGCACGGGACGAACTGGGCGAGTAGGCACAACGCCATCCACTGGAATCTCTTTGCCCGACGGCGTGTAGTACGTTGCGACGGTAAGAATGAGAGCTGATCCGTCGTCGAGTGGAATAAGTTTCTGCTCAGAGGCGATACCGTAAGTGCGATCGCCGATGGTTTCGCCGCGGTGATTATCAGCGATGGCCGCGGCGACGATTTCAGCTGGACCAGCGGTGCCATTGCCAATCAGCACGGTGACGGGCTGATTCCACGCGACCTTGGACGGATCGGCAGTGGAGACCACCGGAGTAACCGTCTGTCCCTTAAGGGTAGCGATGGTGCCGGAGGAAAGGAATAGCTGAGCAGTGGAGATGCCCTCTTGATCTTCACCAACTGCACAATCGCGCAAATCGAGGATTAGCTTGTGGGCGCCTTGGCGCTGGAATTGGCCGAGCTCGTCCCGAATGCGCTTTGTCTCGCCAGAATCGAATTCAGGAACATGCAGATAGGCGATGTCGCCCTCGAGCTTGTCCTCCACAAGCTTGGGAGCGGAAAGCTTCTCCAAAGTAAGATCTACATCTTCCGGCTCGGCTTTGCCGCGGCGGATGACCGAGAGTTTCACGACTGCGCCCGGATCACCAGTTAGCAAGAGTTGCGCTTGCTCGACGGCCATCTGGCCCGTTGTGAAGCCAGCGATCTTTTCCAAGACGTCGCCCAACCCCAAACCAGCCTTCTTGGCCGGGCTATCCGGCAGAGCGGAAATGACGCTGATGTATCCGAAACGCTTGGTGAGAGCCAAGCCGGCGCCAGCCTTGGAGTTGGCCGCGCTGCGTTCTTCGAAGTCTTTGTATTCGAGAGGACTGAGATAACTGGATTGGGAATCGAGTGAATCGAGGAGTCCGTGGAGAGCGCCGCTGGTCACCTGATGCATGTTCGGGTCGTCGACGTAATCGCGCTGGACGTGCTCAAGCACTTCGCTGTAAACGGTAAGCGCGCGGAAGGCCTTGTCATCCGAGGAACGGCCCATCACATAGCCTGCAGTAACATAAAGGAATACGACGGCCGACATCGCGATCACGATTTTCTTGGTGAGAGAACTCATTCCCGTATCCTTTTACCCCTGCGCACAGTGTTGACGCGCCGAACGATGCCTCTGAGGAATGCGCTTCGGAGCAATCCCACATCCGGGATTGGACGCGCCGTCTCCTTAGAGACGTTCATTATAGCATCGGGTCCGCGAGCGCTGCTACTTGTGCGCCAAGGTTCGGCGGCTGCCGGGGATGCCGCACGAATCGGCGTTGGCGAGAGGCACGGCGGCGGTGATGTAGGTTTGGGAGATACGGTCGTGCCAGGTGAAGTGATCCTCGTCCCATAGCGCCCACAAGAAGCCAATCGTCAACGTGGCTCCGGAAAGCAAGTAGCCGAAGACCCGCCACAGAAGCTGGCGGGTATCGGGAAGGCTGCCGTCAAGGCGAACGATGGAAAGGCCGCGCAACTGCATCCCGGGCGTCGATCCGGCTAGGATGACAAAAAGAGAAAAGTACAGTGCGTAGAAGAGATACGCAATCGACACATATATGATTGCATCGCTTCTGCCGAGAGTAAGTTCGCCTCCGGCCGACCGGCTGGCAAACAGAAACAAGCCCACGAATCCAGCGCAGGTAATGGCCAGGAAACACATGTCGATGTAACACGCTGAGCGGCGATAGGCCAAGGTGGCCACAGGTACGAGAGCGGTTTGTGGGCGCGCGCGATCGTAAGGCGAACTGGAGAAATCCAGTTCCGGCTGGACGCGGATTTCGACGCGTTCTGTGGGGGCTGGTTTTGGGCGCGGGCGAGGCGCGGGGCGCTCGCGCACATCGTCACCCAGATCCAAGGTGGCATGGGTGGGCGAGGCCTTAAAGGGAAGGCCCGATTGCGATTCCTCGGAATGGGGACTCAAGTGGCCGCGGCGCGCGCGATATTGCTCGAGGCGCCGCGATACCTCGGTGCGCCATTCCGGCTCGGCGCCTTCGGCGAGGTGGCCCGTGCCGGCCACCACGGATTCGTAGGCTTCCTCGTTTTCAGCTGCGGAGTTGGTGCAGAAAGAGCAACTCTCCCTGTCGTCGAGTAGGAGAGCGCCACACTTCGAGCATATGTGAATCACTGGTCCGTTTTGCGCTGCGGAAATTCCCAGTGGAACGTGCGGATCATATCACGCGAAAGAAAGCGGCGGCGCAGAAAAACCGCCGCCCGGTGTATCCGATTGCGCAACAAGCGCGCTGTCCCCGAATCAGGAAATGGCGCGCTTCAAGAAATCGTCGATGCGAGCGTTGGCCGGAGTCCCCAGCGGCAGGGGGAAAATATTGAACGCATGCGGAGCGCCTGGATACACGTCCAAGTCCGCTTGATTTCCCGCGGCGATCCAGCGCGCATATAGGAAGAGCGTGTCGTCCAGCAGCGGATCAATTGTTCCGACAGTGAAAATCGCCGGGGGCATATTTTTCAGGTCCGCGTAGAGTGGTGACACATCCGGATCGCGCGGGTTTACGCCGGCCGGAAGATAGGCCTCGCGGAATTTATGTATGCTTACCCTTCCGACGAGAATGCCTTTGTCGGGAGAGAGCGTTTGGCTGGGAGTCATCGAGGAATCGAAATTGCCGTATGAAAGAACAGCGGCGCGGAAGCCGGTATAGCCATGGCGATCGCGCATGCGAAGCAGCGTGGCCGCTGTGAGAGTGGCGCCAGCCGATTCGCCGCCGATCGAAAGCGCGTCCGTGCCGAACTCCGACTTGGCGTTCTTCGTGAGCCAGACCGCGACGGACTCGCAGTCGTCCCATGGCGCGGGATAAGGATTTTCGGGAGCAAGACGATACTCGACGCTGGCGCAGGCCATGCCGGTACTCTGCACGATGCGTTCAAGCATGGGATCCTGGCCTTCGGCTGAGCCAAAGACCAACCCACCGCCATGAATATGGATGTAGACGCCCTTCGCGCGTTCGGGTGCGATCACGCGGACCGGAACTTTGTGGCCGCCTTTGCCATCGATTTGGATGGTGCGCGCGCGAGCGGACTTTTCGGGCGGCGGAAATGGGCCCCTGCCCGCGGCGGTGGCGGCGCGAAAGGCCGGCGCGCCGATGTCCCACCAATCGGGACCAGTCGACATCGCTTTACGGAAGGCTTCATTCGCCGCAAGGGTTTCCGCGGAGATTGCCTGGGGTTTGAATACCGAGGGGTCGAATAGACCACTCTTGGCAGGGCTTGCTTCGCTCATTTTATTGCCTCCCAATCGTTATTATCGTCGTCGCGGAGTATATCACTCGCTGAAGTTCGTTCAACTGCCGCGCCAGCGACAGTGAGACGGGCTTGCGGAGCGATCAGTGATGCTCGGGGCGAGCCGCGAGCAGCCCTTTGTCGTACATTGCGCCGTAATTTAAATACTGGCTCGCGGGGTCGTGTGGATAACTGATCTCAACTTTCTCGATGGCGCCCGTTTTGCTGAAGCGGGCCGTGAGGCTGGAATTGATGCCCGCCCAGTAGCTTGGCAGGCCGAGCTTTTGGAAGCGAGCGCGTACCTGATCGCGCAGAGCGGGATCGAAGTGCGAGCCGTACTTATCCACCAGAGCCTTGATCGCGGCGTAATCGCCTTCGGCCTTAATGCGCATTAATTCTGCGAGCAACATGCCGACGCCCTTGCGCATCTTGGCGTAGTCCTTCACGCGAATGTAGGTTTTGCCGTTGCGTTGAAACTGCTCGATGCCGCCGGTTTTGTCCATGATGTAGTGGGCAATGAGCGCGCGGTCGCGATCGTGGTCTTCCTCGAGTGTGTCGCCCGCGGGGATGCGTCGCAATTGCGTCAGGGCAACGCGGGCTGCGGAGTCGTACATGGCCTTGCCAACTTCGTCCTGATCGGTGACGAGGCCGAGTTCCTTCAATTTCGGGTCCCACACATTCCACAACGCCATCAAATCGGCGCGTCCCTCTTCGAGGGTGGAAAAATATTCCTTCAGCTCGGGTTCGGCTCCGTGGGTGAGCCTGCTGCTCAGCTTGCCGGAGCCGTGGCCGATGACTTCGTGGAGCGCGGTCATCATCTCATCGGCTTTGTCGCCATACTTTTTGTCGCGGGCGATTTCTTCGGGCGAACTGGCGAACTCGTTGAGGATGGCATCGCCGCTGGCCGCGTCTAGAGTGCGGCTGCTGCCTGTAAAAAGAAAATTCTTGGTGCCATACTTTTCGTGAATTTGATTTTCGTTAGGCAGATTGTCGCCGATGGTGTTCACTTCAAAGTCGCCGGTCTCGATCAGCGTTTCAACGGCCTTTACGACCGGAGGTTTGAAGGAGGTTTTCTTGTACTTGGCGTCCCAGGGAGCCTTTTGCTCGAAGTAGTTCGCGTTGTTGGCGAGTTTGAGCATGGTATCCGTGACGGGCTGGTCGGTGATCGTCACGAAACCTTGCGAGCTGCCTTTCGCGCCGCGCGCGTCGCGGTATATTTCGACAAACCCGTTTGAAAAATCGACGGTGGCGTTGTCCTGCACCCAGTCGGCGTCGAATTTCAGCCAGTCGTTGGGATCGCCGGTTTGATAGTAGCGGATCAAGTCGGCGATTACCTGAGCCTGCTGCGGATCGGCAAATGCGCCGGCTTTCTCGAGGCAATCGTTTGCTTTCTTTAGAAACGTGGCATAAAGACCCGGAGGAACGGAGTGGTCCGGCGTGCCGGCGCGGTAAACCTCTTCGTGAAGGCTGCCCTTGGCATCCCTAACCACGCGCGAATTCAGCGGGTGTTCGTCGTGGAAATTTTTGAGGTCCGCGAGCGAAAGGCCGGGATAAAAGGTGTTGGAGCTGGCTTGCACAATATCCATGCCCGGCTTGGGACTCTTCGCGGTGATCATAGGTTCGAAATTGGGATCGAAAAGCGACGCCCGCAATTCACTCAGTTCCTTCTCGAGTTGAGTGCTTGCAGCAATCGCTGGCAAATCGGCATAACGCGACTTGAACGCGCCGTTCTTTTGGGCGGTCAGCGCCGCTGCTTTCAATTCCTCGGCTGTGAAGGCAGGCAAGAACTTCCGTGAAGTTTGCAGATTGTGGTTTCCGCGGTCGGCCCAGAAAAGCTCCGTGAACTCGGTTATCTTAGCCAGCGAATGCGGATCGATCCCACTTGGGTGCGCGACGATCTCCTCGAGCAGGCGCTTTTCCCGCAAGCCGCGGGCCGAAAGCTGGTCGTAAATGATGGGATCAATGGCGATGGAGGCTTGCGTGAGCCAGTAGGCGAGCGATTGTTGCTTCGGGGAGAGCGATCGGAAACTGTCGGCCTTTACGACGATAAAGCCGGTGTCGCCTGCACGCGCGATGAGCGGGCTTTTCGCGGAAGGCTTTTCATTTTGGGCGAACGCCGGCGCAACAATCGTCGCAACGCAAAGCAGAGCTGCAAATCTCAATTTCATGGCCACCCCCCGTGCGCTACCTTACATAGGTTGGGGATGGTACCGCAAGAGTTCGCGGCTCGCATCGTAGGGACGGAAATAACGCTCCCAACCCCAAGTCACCGTAGACGATTTTTCTTTACACCAACAGGTACTTGCGCGAGACCACCCCCCGGTGTAAAGATTTTCCTCGTATCCTCGGACTACGCCCAGTCGACCTGGATCTCTCCTGTGCGCGCCCCTCCGAATGATTCGCAAGGATTTCGGCGTAGGGCTGCTTGGCGATGACACCACTATACATAGACAGCTTCGACACAGGGAGCCAAAGATTTTGTGGTTCGGTTGCGAATTTTTCTTGACAACATTTCCGCAACCCACGATACTTCGCACCCAGATTCGGCAAACGTGAAATTGATCGTCCCACCCAGCGCTGACGGTCGTCACGCCACACCGAACCGAGTTCGAAACACCAAAGCGACACGGGGGAAACTGCACCGCGCTGGGTTAGGGCGCGCTTAGCAGTGCTTTTCGTTTTTTTATTCAGCAGTTTCGCTCCGGGGTAGGGCGATACTGTTGGGCTCGTTCTAAAATTCTCCTTCTATGGTCGTGTATCTACGCGATACACGCAAAACATTCCGGGTTCCGTTTGAGAGGAGTAAAATAGATAGGTCCTCTCAGCCGGGACCCCGGCCAACTATTCGGCGGCAAGACTGCCGGCGCGGAGGCAGAGATGGCAGACACACGAACGGCTTTGAATATCCCCATGCAAACCGAAAAGATCGCACGACGAGCTAGTGGACTGGAATTCCATCGCCGGTTTACAGACGGCAAGGTGTCTCCATTCGACAAGGTCGAATGGGAGCGGCGCACAGCCCTCATCGGAAATGACAAAGGGCAGGTGATTTTCCGGCAGGAGAACGTCGAAGTTCCCAAGTCCTGGTCGCAGACGGCGACAAATATTGTTACGTCTAAATATTTTCATGGGAAGCCGAACTCGCCCGAGCGCGAGACCTCGGTGCGGCAGCTCATCGGCCGCGTGGCAGACACGATCGTGCGATGGGGACAAGAGGGCGGCTATTTCGCGACTGCGGAATCCAAGGATGCGTTTCGAGATGAGCTAACGCATTTACTGGTCGAACAGAAAATGGCGTTCAATTCGCCGGTGTGGTTCAACGTGGGCGTGCAAGCCAAGCCGCAGTGCTCCGCGTGTTTCATCAATTCCGTCCAGGACAACATGGAATCGATCATGAACCTGGCGAAGACGGAAGGGATGCTCTTCAAGTGGGGCTCCGGGACGGGAACGAATTTCTCGTCGCTGCGCGGGAGTAGAGAATCACTTTCGGGAGGCGGGATTGCCTCGGGGCCGGTGAGCTTCATGAAGGGCTTCGACGCATTCGCGGGCGTGATCAAGAGCGGCGGGAAGACGCGCCGCGCGGCGAAGATGGTGATCTTGAATGTGGACCATCCCGATATCGTGGAGTTCATCGAATCGAAAACGAAAGAAGAGCGCAAGGCCCATGTCCTGATCGAGCAGGGATACGATTCGGCAATCGACGGCGATGCATATTCGTCCGTCTTCTTTCAGAATGCGAATCATTCGGTGCGCGTTACGGACGACTACATGCGCGCCGTGGAGGAAGACCGCGATTGGTGGACGCGCAACGTGAACGACGGCGAGCCGGTGGAGCAGTACCGCGCCCGCGATTTGATGAAAATGATGGCCGAATCCGCCTGGCGTTGCGGCGATCCGGGCATGCAGTACGATACGACGATCAACCGCTGGCACACCTCTAAGGCAACCGACCGCATTTACGCCTCGAACCCGTGCTCGGAATACATGTTCCTCGACGACACTGCCTGCAACTTGGCTTCCTTAAATCTTTTGAAGTTCCTTGGGGCGAACGGGCAATTCGATACCGAAGGATTTCGCCACGCGGTGGACGTGACGATTACCGCGCAGGAAATTCTCGTGGACAACGCGAGCTATCCCACGGAGAAAATCGGGCGCAATTCACACGATTACCGTCCGCTGGGCATTGGCTATGCGAATTTGGGGGCGCTGTTGATGTCCATGGCGCTGCCTTACGATTCCGATGGCGGCCGCGATGTCTGCGGCGTGATTACGGCGCTGATGACGGGCGAATCCTATGCGCAGTCGGCGCGCATCGCCGAGCGCATGGGCCCGTTTGGCGGCTATCCGCGCAACCGCGAATCCATGCTGGATGTGATTCGGATGCATCGCGATTCGCTGCGGCCGATCAAAGAGGAAAACGTCCAACCGTCGCTGCTCCACGCTGCGCAGGAATCGTGGGATGCGGCGCT
>CAVRSO010000069.1:0-7172 GCA_963723845.1 uncultured Acidobacteriota bacterium | reverse complement strand
ATAGCAGCCTATAGCGATTTGTCAAGTCCCTAATCGGGTAAGGGGTCAAAAAGTCGGCGTGGCGGCTGTGGGTCAAATGTGTCGGAAGGCCCACACACCGCCACCTTCCGAGAACCACTAAGCCTTCTGTTTACAACAGATACGGACGGCCACCGATTTGCACTTACGCTAACAGGTGGTAGGGCTGCGGACGCGGACGCAGGAGGAGAACATGGTGGGCGGGAAGGCATGGATATGGCTGGTGGTGATCGCCGGGTTGGCTATCGGCGGGGTGGTCGTGGCTGGGTGGTCGAGCAAGGCGGCACCGAATGCCGGAGAAAAGGACGGTGGCGATGCTGGCCGGGTAGGGCCGCAGCGGCCTTTGGCGACAAAGCCGGTGGCGAGGCCTGCGCCGGGACTGTCCGTGTTGTCCACGTACTCCAATGCGGAGTACCGGGCGAGCTTTAAGTATCCACGGAACTATCCTTTGGACGAGGGGCCGCTGGATCAGGAGACCGTGGAGAACATAGCGGGCTTGCGGAGCCAGGAGGAATTGGAGAGCGAACAGCCGGGGGGAGTGCTGGCGGCCACGATTATCGTGCCCGACGATGCGTTCCCAAATACCACGTTTGCGGGCGGGTCGGCGCAGTTCGCCGTGCACCGGTATCTGGCGAGCGAGGGCTGCCAGGAGCTTCCGGCGAAGCGGCTGGGCGATGCCTGGCGGGCGACTGGGGACCGAGACGATTCAGGGTGTGGCGTTTGCATGGGCGGACACCGATGCTGGTGAGGGAGATACGGAATTTCTCGAGCGAGATTATGCGGGATTTGCTAATGGGACTTGCTATGAGTTCTTTGTGCGCGTTGGGTCGGCAGGTTACTGGCGATTCGGATCATGCGAAGCGGGTGAATCAAAAGAAGATTGTAGGGCAGCTGGAGAAGATCGTGGCAAGTTTTCAGTTGCAGGCGGAGGAGACTTCGATGCTAGACGGGAACCAGAAGGCTCGGCGGAGCGACGGGGCTCTCAAAGATAATCTACGGTAAATTTTCAATTCCAAGCACTACCTGAGAAACGAAATGCGGCTGCGTCGAATCAGCCGAACCCGTGCTTTGAACGATTGGAGCAGTCAGATAAACGGGACAGCCAGCAATTGGTCACCTACCTAGACTGTTTACTAATACGATAGTTAAATAAGTTTAAACGTGTTCAATTCTCGACCAGCCGCGGGCTGGTCGCAAAGCCGATAATCCCACCGGCCGGCTTGCCGCTCGCTTTTTCATTGCGAGGGTGCAGCTCTGATTCGAAAACTGGTATTTCTTGACGACAGTCCCTACCAGAAATGAATCTCGCCAGTCCCGGGCTTGGAAGTGCCACTGAAGGAGGCGAGACCGCGTGCGCGTTCATCTCATCAATCCGAGTGAAGTTTCTTTCGGTACCGCGGTTATTACTCCGCGTTGGCTGTACCCGCTCGCTTTTTCATTGCGAGGGTGCAGCTCTGATTCGAAAACTGGTATTTCTTGACGACAGTCCCTACCAGAAATCAATCTCGCCAGTCCCGGGCTTGGAAGTGCCACTGAAGGAGGCGAGACCGCGTGCGCGTTCATCTCATCAATCCGAGTGAAATTTCTTTGTACCGCGGTTATTACTCCGCGTTGGCTGTACGTGCTGGCGGCGGCGACGCCGGAAAGTTTCGGCACTCCCTTGTTGGTCGATGAAACGCTTGCCGAGGTGGACCTGGACAGTATTCAGCGTGGCGATATTGTGGGCATCGGTATTCACACAGCGAATGCGCTTCGGGGTTACGAAATTGGCAAACTGGCTCGCGATCGCGGCGCCAGCGTGGTCTTCGGAGGCATCCATGCGACCCTCTATCCAAGCGAAGCGCATGAGCTTGGCGGGGCGCACGCGGTGGTTCGAGGTGACGGAGATGTCGTCTGGGCCAAAGTATTGTCGGATTGCTCTCGCCATAGTCCGCAGCCTGTGTATGAGGGCGGCCGGATTGAGGCATCGGAGTTCCGCCCGGCGCGGTGGGACCTGGTGCCGCGGCAAAGCTACATGTGGGCTTCGGTGCAAACGGTGAGGGGGTGTCCTAAGCATTGTTCCTTCTGCTCGGTATGGCGGACCGACGGCCAGCGACCGAGGCAACGTGGCTCAGATGTGGTGATTGAAGAAATCGTTGAATTGCGGCGGCTCGGTTTTCGCTTCATCGCACTCGCTGACGACAATTTCTACCCGGTGACGCTGACCGACCTGCGTCTGGCAGAGGAGCAACACAACATCCAGAGGCTCAACGAGCTCAAAGCCATCCGCGCGCAGCGATTCGAACTGATGTCGCGGCTGGCGCAGCTCCCGCCAGACATGATCTTTTTCACTCAGATCACGATGGAAGCTGCCGAAGATACCGCTTTCATCGATGCGATGAGGGCGGCGAACATTAAAGGCGCGCTGATTGGAGTGGAGGCGGTGACGCCCGAAGGTCTGAAAGACGTTTACAAGGAGTTCAACGCCGCGGGAGAAGACCTGGTTGAACGGCTGAAAACGTTCCGCCGCCACGGCGTGTACGTGCTGGGCTCATTCATTTTTGGCTTGCCAAGCGATCGTCCCCAAACATTCGATGCCACTGCCACTGCCGCCGCCCGGGCGGAGGTTGCTTTCGCGCAGTTTGTAATGTTGACGCCGTATCCCGGCACGGTGGACTTCATGCGGTGGGAAAAGAAGATGGAGGCTTCGCCCGTCCTAGTTGGTGGCATTCCGATTACGCGGCGCTGGCTGATTCCTCGAGCGCTGCGCCCGAAGCTCTACTGGCCACATCCGACCATGTCTGCCGAGGAAATTCGCGAGCACACACAATCTGTCTGGGACACTTTTTACAGCCTGAAGTCCATTTGGACGCGGTCGGGCTTCATCAAATCCTTGCGCGCCCGCCTGGCGTTCGTTCTGATTTCTAAAATCTACCGGCAGATGTATGCGGATACCGGTATGGCCACGGACAGCGCGCGAGTTTCCCGGTCGGCGCGCTGGGCACGCTGGCTGGCAAAGCCTTGTCAGCGGTTGTTCGCGGCGCGTCCCATGCCGGACCTCAAGGTCCCAGAGGCAGTACATGCGACCACTCCGGAATACGGGCCGTTGGTCACGATCACGAACTAGCAGATGAGCGAACGCGTTGTAACAATCGGCAGCAGGAAGAGATGTGGGAAGCTTCAACCGTCAGGACCGACGAGACTTAACCCGATCAGCGGATCCAGGCAGTCATTAGCGGAACCGTGGCGATGCCCACGAGAAAAAATGCCATTACACACAAAACATAGTCGAGAGCCCGGAACGGTTGTGGCATAGAGCGAATCCCTCTTGGTACTACTTTGGAGGGTAGCACGTTGCAGCGTCGCGTGCCCGATGGTGCGGCAAGCGGCGCGTATGAAGGCGGATGCGATCGCGCCTCTGGCTCGTGATGGTGAATAGACGGCAGATTACGGATAAAGAGCGTATAGTCAAAGGAGAGGTCTAAACATGACCGTAAACATTACGAATAAAGAAATAAGCGATGTTTCCGTGGTCGCTTTGGATGGTCGCATAGTCCTCGGCGAGGAAAGTAATTCCCTTCGTGAGAAGGTGAAAAGTTTGATTGCCGAGGGAAAGAAGAAAATTGTCCTGAACATGGCAAACGTCAAATATATCGACAGTGCGGGACTCGGCATTCTGGTGGCCGCCCACGTCAGCGCCAAAACCCAGGGTGCGGCGCTGCGCCTGTCCAATCTGGGCACCAAGTTTCACGACGTCTTGCAATTGACGAGATTGCTGACGGTGTTCAGCGTTTACGATACTGAGGCCGACGCGGTCAAAAGCTTTGGAGTCCCTTCGATAGCCGCTACAGCCTGAGCAGCGATTCCCAATGCGAGGTGGCGAGCGAGACAGGCTCTACACGCCTGGGCGGCTTGAGTACCCAGCTGGACCTGATCCCCGAACTTGAGCGCATGGTTTCTGGATTCGAAGGAAAGAACTGATGAGACGCATAATTTTGTGGCTGCTGAGGCCTTTTTTCCGCTACAGGCTCAGGAAGCTAGAAGCGCCTACGGGACCGGAATCCTATACAGAGCAAATGAGACGGCACAGACTGATCGCAACTCTCAGACAGGGTTTGCAGCACTGAATTGTCTGGACTTGTCCCCGCTTCCATTTGCTTTCGCCCCCTATTTAGCCGCGCCATATGAAATCCTGGGCTTTCACCGAGACTTCGCCGCTACTCAGGCATTGACCTTCGGCACCGTTTGGCGGAGCTTCGCTTAGGCCACAAAAAGAGTTCGTCATTCCCACGTCGTTACGCTCGGCCTGCTGAAACGTGTACTAATTCTCTTGCACACACATACTTCGGTTTGAGCGGACGATGGCCTTGCGGCGTTGTCTTCGTCCTTTGGACATCTGCGATTTGATCAGGCGGCTGGCCGTGTGTTCGAGGCTCGATGCAAGACCTGTAAATACTGTCAGGTTCCCTCATTTGCGAGCGCGCTAGACTCCGCTCAGCTTCGCGCCAGCAGAGCTATTGCAAATCTTCGTGCTCTGGAGTCCCTGAAATGCCAAAACTAGAGAAAGTCCTCGCGCTGATGCTCACAGCGAACCTGGGAGTGGGCCTGCCCTTCCTGGAGGGATGCAAATCGGAGAAAGGGCCAAACGCGGTCGCGACCGCGCAGCCGCAAGAATCAGTGCCAACCACAACTTATGCGAAACCCTCGCCCGACGAGTTGTATCAACTGGTCGCGCCGATCGCGCTATTCCCGGACAACCTGGTCGGGCAAGTCCTTGCGGGTTCCACGTATCCCGATCAGATCAACAGTGCGGGCGCCTGGCTGAAACAAAATGTAAGCCTGAAGGGCGACGATCTGATGCAAGCCGCGGACAAGGAACCATGGGACGTCAGCGTCAAGGCGCTTACACAGTTTCCGGACGTGTTGAATCAAATGGCCTCCAACCTTACCTGGACTTCGGCTCTGGGCGACGCCTACTTCAACATTCCGCAAGACGTGATGAACGCAGTGCAAGTGATGCGGCAGCGCGCCTCTGAGGCCGGAAATCTGAAGTCGAACCAGCAGCAATCCGTCAGCACGGAGAAGGCGCCTCCACCGGCCGCTCAGTCCGGGTCGCCGCAACCCACCGTCGTGCAAGCGCCCCCGCAAACCATCGTGATCCAGCCGGCGCAGCCTCAAGTGGTTTATGTGCCGAGCTACAACCCGACCGTTGTTTATGGGGCGCCGGTAGCCGTGTATCCGGGGTACGTTCCGCCGCCACCACCGCCCTCGACGGGCGAAGTGGTTGCCGCCGGTCTGATTACTTTCGGCGTCGGCATGGCCGTCGGCGCAGCGATTGCAAACAACAACAGCTGTTGTGGATGGGGATGGAATTCGTGGGGATGCGGATGGCACTCGTCCACCGTGGTATACAACCGCAACGTCTACGTGTCCAATTCCACGACCTTCGTGAACCGCAACAACTACTACAACCGAAACAACATCAACAACATCAATCGGAACAACGTGAATATGAACAACGTGAACGTCAACAACGTGAACCGGAACAACGTCAATCGGAACAACGTCAATCGAAACAACGTGAACAACAACTACCGGGCGAACAATTTTAACAACACGGCTCACAACTCAAATTTCACAACGCCCAACTTCGGGACCCAGCGGAATCAAGCGCAATTTCAAAATACGCGCGCAACGGCGCCGGAGCAGCGCAACCAGCAACTCGGCGCGGCGAATCGCTCGAATGCCAATACCCAGAATCGAGCAGGACTTGGCCAAAATGAAGCGCGTCCCCAGGCGAGTCAGCAAAATCGGCCCAACGTTAGCCAGCCCCAGCGCGACAACGCGCGCGGATACGGCGACCAGCAAGCTCGCAATGCGAACTCCGGCGCGTTCGGCAACTACAGCTCTGGCGGGAATGCTCGCGTGAACAGCGCCCGGGGACAGCAGAGCCTCAGCGGGAACCGGTCCAGCGGGACCGGGTCCAGCGGGGCCAGATCCGGCGGCGCTCGCACATCAAACGCCAAGGCCGGCCGGCGTCGTTAGACGCGACTCTGCGATGAGCGCAACAAATGAGGGCAAACAAAGGAGAGACGTCGATGAAGGCAGCACACGACTCCAGACTCGATTGGTTCGGCGGGATTCCCCTCACCATCATTTCCTTCGCGCTTCTACTGACGGCAATCTCCTCGATGTTCCATTTGACGGAGCTTCGCGCGCAGGAGGGGAATGAGAAGACGTTCGCCACGCCGGGCGAAGCCGCCGCAGCCCTCTACAACGCCGTCAAGGCGGGCGATCAAGCGGCGCTTTCCGTCATGTTCGGGAAGTCCGGGAACGAGATGCTGCATACCGGCGACGATGTGGCCGACAAGAACGCGGGCAACGATTTTATCCGTCGCTACGAACAAATGCGTCGAGTCGTTATCGAGCCGGATGGCACGGCAAGCCTGTACATCGGCGCGGAGAATTGGCCCCTGCCGATCCCGATCGCCAAGAACGATGCGGGCCAGTGGTATTTCGATGTCGAGACCGGTAAAACCGAAATCCTCAGTCGGCGCATCGGCACGAACGAGAATGACGCGATCGAGGTCTGCTCTACGCTGGTGGATGCCCAGCTTGATTATTTCTCCGAGGCTCGCAGTGGCGAGTCTGCAAAGCACTACGCCTTGAAGTTCATCAGCGATGAAGGCAAGCAGAACGGGCTCTACTGGAAGATCTCCGGAAACGAACCGGCCAGCCCGATCGGCCCTCTGGTGGCCGACGCTTCTTCGGAAGGCTATAACGGGCAGCGCGGCGCTCCGTTTCATGGCTACAACTACCGCATACTTACCAAACAGGACCCGCTGCGAAGGGCGGCGCTCAGAACTATCTCGTGAACGGCCAGCTGATGCGTGGCTTCGCTTTCCTCGCGTCTCCCGCGCAGTACCGAGTTTCCGGCGTGATGACTTTCATCGTGAACCAGGACGGCGTCGTCTATCAGAAGGATCTCGGGCCCGAGACTTCGTCAGTCGCCGCAGCGATGACCGAGTTCAATCCGGATGACTCGTGGGATCCCGTGGACAAGTAGTCTAGGGCCGTCAATCAAGAGACAGTACAACCGAACGGCATTCGCTGGCCGGCAATCGAGACGCGATGCGAGTTGCAAACTAGAGCATCTAGCTGCGGCGATGGCTTGC
>CAVRSO010000068.1:0-59690 GCA_963723845.1 uncultured Acidobacteriota bacterium | reverse complement strand
ATTCAGGCGCTCTGTCGCGGGCAATCGAGCGCGCCGACGCCCGCGGCGCAGGCACTAGTCGAATGGTGGCTCGGTCGTTCATGGGTTCGGCTCCTCCCTTTGGGGTGTTGGCCTTCCCTCTCACTTTCTCCCGCACGACGAGGTCCAAACCGATTTACAGTCGTCCCGTGCCGGTCTTCGGGACGTTGACGCTGGTCCAGGCGGCCTGATGGTTGCCGAGGGCGTCACTCGGGTCGGACGCCGTCCTGAGCATGTCGTCGAAGAGCGACACACCCGCCCCCGCCACCTAGCCCAAGGCGGCGAGGTCGAATGACCGAGGGGGCCGCGCAGGCGGCCCCCTCGGTCATTCAGGTTCGCGTGCGGGCGTACCGCGCGGCCCGCACCACGACGGTCAGCTCGACCGAGTCGTGCAGGTCGTACCAGTAGTCCGCGGCCGGCGGCTCGAAGCTGCTCGGGTCGGCGACCTGCGACATCACTCGCTCGAGCACCGGGTTGAGCTCGGCCTCCATCCACTGTTGCCCTGCCTCGCGGCTCTCCCACACGTCGAAGATCCGGAACACGCCCTTCTCGTGGTCGAAGCCGGACGTGTGTACGACCAGACCCGTCCGGCGCTTCCTTCATGCCCGAGCGCCGCAACGACCGCGTCGTAGTTCGCAGTGCTCGTGTCGCCGTCGACGATCGCGAATTCCTGAACGTAGGCAACAGCCATCTCGCGTCTCCTTCGGTCGGGGTCTCGATCGTAGAACAGCCAGCCTGCCGATCTCCGCCGCCAGGCTCCCTTAACGCGAGCCTCATCTACTGCGAAGCCGGCAGAGTCACACCGGTAGAGGAACCCTGCCGCGAGCACGCGCTGACACGGGGCGACCGCCCCGCCTCCGACGAGCCTCGCTAGGCGGCTTCGACCGCCCGCGTCACCGGGACGACCCGATTCTTGCCGAGCCGCTTGGCAGTATAGAGCGCCTTGTCGGCGTCCCGCATCAGCGATCGTCCGGTCGGGCGAAGCCGGGAAGTCCGCCGCGCCGAAGCTCGCCGTCACCGTGAGCCTCCCCCCGCCCTTGAGTCGCATGCCGCTCGCGGCGAACGCGCTCCGCGCGCGCTCGGCGACCGCGAGCGCGCCGGCGAGGCCCGTCTCCGGGAACAACAACGCGAACTCCTCGCCTCCGAGCCGGGCGACCGTGTCCGCCGAGCGCACCGAGTCCCGGAGCCGCTCGGCCAACATCACGAGCACCTCGTCCCCCACCCCGTGCCCGTGACGATCGTTGACGAGCTTGAAGTTGTCGAGGTCGACGATCACGAGAGCGCAGGGATGGCCACGCCGCGCCGACCGTTCGAGCTCGACCTCGAGCGCACGCTCGAAGCCGCGCCGGTTGGCGGTACCCGTGAGCGGATCGAGCATCGCCTGCTCGGCGACGGACGCGACCCGGTTGAGGCTCCGCAGCAGCGGCCTCGCGAGAGCGGCTGCGTAGAGGCCGATCGCGAGCAGCGAGACGAGCGCGGCGATCGTCAGCCGCCGTCGCAGCGCTCCGAATCGTCGCCGGCGACCGAGCCGTCGGCCGCAGCGACGATCGCGCACCGGCGGGTCGTAGCCCGGCAGCGCGACGGACTCGGCGCGAAAGGCGTCTGCCGCCCTTCTGCAAGCCGCCATCGGGCCCGAGCCTAGCGCCCTGCAGGCTCGGCCGGCCCGGCCACGACGACGCCTCCCCGGGTCAGCGCGAGATCGTCACCCGTGACCGCGAGCGCCGTCCTCGACGCACCCGGTCGAGAAGGGCCTGCCCGACGGGTGTTGAGACCGAAACCGTCGCCAGGCGTCGTCCTGCCGCCGTGACGCCGACGCGAACTGCGGGAGCACCCGCTGATCGCTGCCCCATCCAGGCGGCAGGGATCGTCTTGCCGCTCCGCCGTCGCGGCGGGAGATACACCGCCTCGCCCGGCCGAGCAGCCGTACCAGGGCCGGCCGGTCACCGCGCCGCGCGGCACGCTGCAGCTTCTGGCATCCGGCGAGCTCGAGCGCCCGGGAGCGCGTCGTCGCGAGAAGGCCGTGGCCTCGCGGGACGCCGAGCGGGCCGAGAACGGTCAGCCGCACCTCGGCGTTCGAGCGGGCCTGATCGGCGACGTAGGCGTTGGCGATCCACCACGCGGCGAAGAACGGCATCAGGCTCGCGACGAGGATCGAGGCGATCAGCCGCCCTCGCAGCGCGCCGACGCGCTCGACCCGCCGCTGCGACCCGGTCATGGCCCGTGCTTCCCTTCGTCCTTGTCGTTGCCGTGACCATGGCCGTCGTGGTCATCACCGTTGTGACCGTTGTCGCCCTGATCGTAGTGCCCTCCGTCGTCGTGCCCTCGGTCGTCGTGCCACTCGCCGCCGCCGGGCTGCGACGGATCGTCGCCTGACTGGTCGTTGGCTCCCTTCGCATCCTTGCCGTGCTTCCCACTCTTGCCCTGTACCGTCCCGTCGGCGGCGGGATCGGCCGTAGGACTGCCGGCCGCGATCGGCGGTTGGGGGGCGGGAACGGCTACCGCGCCTCCGTTCTTCTTGCCGGGCGGATTGGGCCGCTCCTTCTTCTCTCCATCGCTGGGCTCCTTCGAATCCTTGGCTGGTGTCCTCGCATCCTTCTCGGCCTGCCTGGCAGCCTTCTCCGCTTTCTTCGCTCGGTGCCTCGGGCGGGAGACGACGGCTGCCGGCTGCGCGGTCGACACACTGGCAAGCGTCGCGAGGCCGGGCGACCCCGATCTACCCGGTGTAGACGAGCCCGCGGGCGTGGAAGGCTGCGCGGCGACGGGGGTGGGACTCGGCGAGGAGGCAGCACCCGGCGGCGTTGTCGGGCCCGCAACCGGCGGCGTTGAAGGGGCTGCGACCGGCGGCGTTGTCGGGGCGGCCACCGGCGGCGTTGTCGGGGCTGCATCTTCGGACGCCGGTGGCTTCGCGGTCGAGCTCGGAGGAGCCGGGCTCTGACTGTCCTCCGTCGTTCCCGGCTCTCGGGAGCTCGCTGGCGCGACAGGTGCCACCGACGACGAGTTGACGCTTCCGGCTGCACTGGAGACTTCCGGCGCGGCCGCCGCCTGTGCGACCGGTTGAGCAGGCACTCGCACCAGGGGCGGGAGCCGAGCGACGACGCCGGGCACAGCAGGCTCGAGCGGGCTGACGACAGAAGGCAGCCGACGATGACGGGGGCGGGGGCCCCGGGCAACTGCACGGCGATGCCAACCGCCAGGATTCCGGCGGCAGTGGCAGAGAGCGGCAAGACGGCGGCGGCGAGATGCCGGAGTATCAGGGGCATCGACGGATCATTCTCGCTACGGCAGGAGCGCTTCGCGTCACTGAATAGGGGGTTTCCGCCCCCCCATCCAGGTGCCTCTCGCGGGGGACGACAGCGGACGCGTCCAGGCGCGCATAGAGGTCCTCCCTACGCGCGTGGCCGACACGCCCGAGAGGGGCGCTGTAGCCCCATTGCTACGATCGCTGCGCTGGGACCGATCTCCGCGCACCCTCGAACCTGCGCCCAAAACACCATGGCCAACGATCCCGACGCGCTCTTTCCATCCGGCCCGACGACCCGTCGCGGGCTGCTCTCCGCGTTCAGCCGCAGGGCCGCCGAGGCGCTGCCCGATCTGCCCGACCTCCCCGGCGTCCCGGACGGCTCCACCGCGGCCGCCGAAGGACTACTTCCACGAGGAGCCACCCGACTGGATCGACCCGTTCTCGCCGGCGACGATCTCGTCGCCGAGATCAAGGCCTCGACCGACGATCGCGGCATGCACATCTGGTGGCTCGGGCAGAGCGGCTTCCTCGTGCAGATGTCGAAGGAGAACATCCTGCTCGACCCGTATCTCTCGGACTCGCTGAGCGAGACGAGCGACGAGCACCGGGCGTGCTGCACGAGCGGATCACCGGGCTCGTCGTCGAGCCGGACACGCTCTCCTTCGTCGACGTCGTCACCTCGAGCCACGCGCACCTCGACCACCTCGACCCGGGGACGCTCCCCGACGTGCTCTCGGGCGAGGCCGCGTTCGTCTGCGCCGCGGGCAGCGAGATCGTCGCCACCGAGCGCGCGGGCAGGCCGCCCGACATCGCGCTCCAGGTCGGCGAGCTCGCGACCTTCGCCGGCTTCCAGATCGAGGCGGTGCCCGCCTACCACGACGACGCGCCCGAGGCCGTCGGCTACGTCGTCCGCAACGGGACCTACGCCTTCTACCACGCGGGCGACACGCGACGGGTGCAGGGAATCGCCGAGGCCGTGGCCGAGTACGGCGTCGACGTCGCGTTCCTGCCGATCAACGGCAAGCACGGGAACATGGACGGCACCGACGCCGCGCGGCTCGCCTACGAGGCCGGCGCGATGATCGCGATCCCGTGCCACTACGAGATGTTCCGGCACAACACCGCCAGCACCTCGCGCTTCGTCGCCGAGTGCGTGCGGCTGAGCCAGGAGTACCGGCTGCCGCGGGCAGGCGAGCGGATCACGATCGACTACGGCTTCTAGACGCTGTCGCGCTAGCGGGCGATCCAGCCGTTGTCCATCACGACGGGCGAGCCGGTGAACGCGCGCCCGCCCGGGCCGAGCAGGAAGGCGGCCACGTTCGCGACCTCCTCCGGCTCGATCAGCTCCTTGAGCGCCTGCGGCTCGAGCAGCACGTCGTGGAGCGCCGCCTCCTCGGTGATGCCCGCGGTGCGCGGCGAGCGCCGTCACCTGCGCCTGCACGAGCGGCGTGCGCACGAACCCCGGGCACAGCGCCGTCGCCCGGATCCCGTGCTCCGCTCCCTCGAGCGCGAGCGACTTGACGAGCCCGACGGCGCCGTGCTTCGCCGCCACGTAGCCCGCCTTGAACGGTGACGCAACGATGCCGTGCACGGAGGCGACGACCAGGACCCGCCCCTCCCCACTCGCCTGCAGGTGCGGCCAGGCGTAGCGCGCGAGCAGGAACGGGCTCGTCAGCAGCACCGCCAGCAGCGCGTCCCAGCGGTCCTCGTCGAACGCGTCGAACGGCGAGACGTGCTGGAAGCCCGCGTTCGCGACGAGAGCGTCGATGCCCCCGAACTGCTCGACCGCGGCTGCGACCGCAGCCCGGTTCCCCTCCCGCGTCGCCAGGTCGGCGGCGAACGGCTCGCCGGGCCCGCCGGATCGGGCTCGCGGTCGACGGCCAGCACCTGCCAGCCGTCGTCGACCAGGCGCTGCGCGATCGCGCGGCCGATGCCGCTCGCGGCACCGGTGATGAGCGCGCGCCGCGCCGTCACGGGCCTCCGCGGACGTAGATGACCTGGCCGCTCACGTACGAGGCGTCGGCCGAGCAGAGGAACGCGATCACGCCCGCGACGTCGTCGGGCTCGCCGACGCGCCGCACGGGCGTCTGCGCCGCCACCGCGGCCGTGAACTCCTCGAACGGCACGCCCATCCGCGCCGCGGTCTGCTCGGTCATCGCCGTGGCGATGAAGCCCGGCGCGACGCAGTTGACGGTGATCCCGAACGGCCCGAGCTCGATCGCGAGCGTCTTCGCGAGGCCCTGGAGCCCGGCCTTCGCCGCGGAGTAGTTCGCCTGGCCGCGGTTCCCGAGCGCCGAGGTGGACGAGATCAGCACCATCGAGCCGCTCTTCTGCGCCACCATCAGCTTCTGGGCGGACTGCACGGAGAGGAACGTCCCGCGCAGGTGCGTGTTGATCACCGCATCCCAGTCGTCGTCCGTCATCTTGTGGAGCAGGTTGTCGCGGATGATCCCGGCGCACGTGACGAGGATGTCGAGCCGTCCCGTCGGCGCGGCCGCCTCGGCCACTGCCGCCTCGACCTGCTCGCGCGAGGTCACGTCGCACTGCACGGCGCGGCCGCCGATCGCAGCGGCCGTCTCCTGCGCGGCGGCGAGATCGAAGTCCGCGATGACGACGTCGGCGCCCTCTGCGGCGAGCCGGGCCGCGGTGGCGGCGCCGATCCCGCGCGCACCGCCGGTGATGAGGGCCACCTGGCCGGTGAAGCGGTCTGCAACGGTCATGCGTACCTCCTGATCACGAGCTCGGCCACGCAGACGGGCTTGTCGCCGCCCTCGCGCTCGATCGTCGTCACGGCAACCATCTGCTCGGCGCCCGGCACGTCCTCGACCGAGGCGACGGTGACCCGCGCCCGGATCCGCGATCCCACCGGCACGGGCGCCGGGAACCGCACCTTGTTGGTGCCGTAGTTGATGCTCATCCCGGACGCCGAGAGCCCCGCGAGCGCCTTCGAGAGGAGCGGCGCGCAGAGCGAGAGCGTCAGGAACCCGTGCGCGATCGTGGTGCCGAACGGCCCCTCGGCCGCGCGCACCGGATCGACGTGGATCCACTGATGGTCATCGGTCGCGTCCGCGAACGCGTCGATGCGCTCCTGCGTCACCTCGAGCCATTCGGACGGCTCGAGCTCCTTGCCGATCAGATCGCGTAGCTCGCTCATCTCCACCTCCATCGTACGACGCCGGCTGTCCCGGTGTGCGGCGCGCGTACCGCTCACGACGGCTCGCCGGCCAGGAACTCCGCGATCGCACCCGTCAGCACCTGCGCCCCTCGCCGAACACGAACGTGATGTGGTTGCCGATCCCGTCGACGACCGTGCAGTCGGCCATCCTCGCCGCCGTCGCCTCGGCGTCCTCCCGCGGAGAGGAGCGGCGGCGAGCCCGGGCGGCCGAAGCTCCCCGGCGCACGCAGGAGCAGGGTCGGCTGCGTCGATCCGCGCGGACGAGCGCCGGCCAGTCGACGGCGATCTCTCCCTCGATCACCTGCTCGATGTGCTCGGGGCGGCAGCGCGCCTGCACGGTCCCGTCGGGCTGCACGACGCACGTCGGCGCGGAAGTACTGCTCGAGGTCGGCGTCCCAGCCGCCTTCGGCGAAGTACGGCATCGACCGGACGAGCGCGATGTACGCGTCCCAGGACGGGTAGACACGGCCGAGCCGGTCGAGCGAGGGCTGAACCTGGACGACCATCGCCGGATCGATCGCGGCCGGAGCATCGATCACGACGCATCGCTGGACTCGCTCGGGATAGTTCGCAGCCAGCCAGTAGGTGAGCAGCCCACCGAACGAGTGGCCGCCCATCACGACGCTCTCGAGCTCGAGCGCATCGAGCAGCCCGAGGACGTCCCGGGCGTGATCCTCCATCGTGTAGCCGTTCGCAGGCGCGTCGCTCTCGCCGCGTCCACGCATGTCGAGCGCGAGGACGTGAGCGACATCCCCCAGACCCGCGCGCATCAGCCCGCCGAAGGAGTGCGCGTTCGCCGTCAGACCCGGCGCGAGCACGAGGGTCGGCCCGGTGCCAGAATGGTCGAGATAGTGCAGCCGGATCCCGTTCGTCTCGACGAACCGGTCGGTCGCGCTCAGGGCGCGGCACCCCAGCGGACCACGGTGGCGGCCCACGTGTAGCCGGTGCCGGCCGAGAGGAGCAACACGTTGTCGCCGTCGACGACGCGGCCCTCGCGCACGGCGCGGTCGAGGCCGAGGAGGGAGTCGACGCCGCTCATATGGCCGGTGTCGTCGAGGTAGACGGCCTGCTCCTCGCGTCATCTCGAGCGCGGCCAGCACCGCCTCGAACATCGAACGCTTCGTGTGGAGGAGACAGACGAAGTCGAGGTCGGCCGAGCGTCAGGCCGGAGCGCTCCGCCGCACCGCGGGCCACGGCGAGGAAGTTCGGCAGGGACTCCTGGTCGAGCCCGCCCTTCATCTCTGCCGGATCCTGGACGTCGAGAAACCGGTAGCCGTCGGGCTCGACCGAGCCGCCGCGGCGATCTTCACCTGCAGGGAGTACGCCCCGTTCGTGATCGCGTGCGAGCCGAGCACCTGGTTGCGCTCGGCGCCGCCGACGAGGAGCCCCGCGACGGCGCCGTCGCCGAAGTTGAACATGAAGCGTGACTTCGCGTTCTCGTAGTCGAGGAGATACGACTCGCGGCACGCGGCGACGACGAGGACGTTCGCGAGCTCCGGCTCCGCGCGCAGCAGGTCGCGCGCGACGCGCAATGCGATCGGCGTGCCGTGCGAGACGTTGTCGTACTCCATCGCAAAGGCATTCGTGGCGCCGATCCGATGGGCGATGTGCGGCGCCACCTGCCAGACGGCGTGGTCGCGCCACATCGAGCCGTAGTACATGACGACGTCGATCTGCTTCGGATCGAAGCCGGTCTCGTCGAGCAGGCGCTCGATCGCCTTGACCGAGAGGTCGCTCACGTGCTCGTCGGGTGCCGCGATGTGCTTGCCGCGCAGCCCGAACTTCTCCACGATCACCTGCTCCGGAATGCCGGAGTGCTCCGCAATCTCCGCAGCGGTCATCCACCGCTCCGGCAGGTACGAAGCGGTCGCAAGCAGCCCAGCCGGCCTCACTCCTTGGCCTCGAGGATGCAGCGGATGATTCGCGCGAGCTCGTTGGTGACGCGCTCGGGCATCGGGTTGCCGTCGCCCCAGAGAATCCAGCGCATCCCGACGAGCTCGCCCAGGCCCATCAGGGCATAGGCCGTCACCTCGGCGTCGATCTGGCCGATCTCGCCGGACTCCATCGCCTCGTCGAGCGCCGTCACGTAGCCCTCGGCGACGCGGCCGTAGTGGTAGCGGAGCATCTCGGGCGCGACGAACTCGGACTGCCTGATGATCCGGTAGAGGGCCGGGTGCTCGGAGGTGAAGCGGAAGTACGCCTGGAAGCCGAGGAGCTCCTTCTCGAGCCGGGTCGTGCCCTGCGCCGCACCCTCGCTCATCGCGTGACGGATGCGGCTGTTCAGGTCGGTCATCAGCTCGACGAAGATCGCGCGCTTCGAGTCGAAGTAGAGATAGAAGGTGCCCGTGGCGACGCCGGCGGCGTCGGCCACCTTGACGACCGAGGCCTCCGGGAAGCCGAGCTCGCCGAACACCGCCTCGGCCGCGTCGAGCAGGCGGCGGCGCGTATCGAGCCCGCGCTGGGAGAGCGGCCGTCCCTCGACGTTGGTCACGACGTCCGTCACGCGTGCACCTTCAGCTCGGACTTCTGGATCTTGCCCATGGAGTTGCGGGGCAGCTCGTCCATGAACGTAAACGACTTCGGCACCTTGAAGCGGGCGAGGCGTTCGACGGCAGTGCTCCCGCAGCTCGTCGTCGGAGACGGGCGACTCGGCGACGACGAACGCGGCGCATGCCTCACCCCAGCGCTCGTCGGCCACGCCCACGACGGCGGCGTCCGCGACAGCAGGGTGATCGTGGAGGACAGCCTCGATCTCGGCGGGATAGACGTTCTCGCCGCCCGAGACGATCATGTCCTTGAGCCGGCCGAGGAT
Source organism: uncultured Acidobacteriota bacterium (assembly GCA_963723845.1). Classification (GTDB taxonomy): domain Bacteria; phylum Acidobacteriota; class Terriglobia; order Acidiferrales; family UBA7541; genus Palsa-295. The sequence goes on along the minus strand of CAVRSO010000068.1, from coordinate 50,444 downwards.
CCGGTAGTTGCCCTCGTCGTCGCGACCTTCAGCAGTTCTGGAATGAAAACGAACTCAACGCACTGCTCAAGGATTTTCGCAGCAATGAACTTTCTGCACCCGAGCCAAAGATCGACCAGGCCGCGGAGCTCCAAAAGAAGTGGAACACCAAGCGAGGGCAGATCTGGGAGATCGGGCAGCACCGGCTGATGTGCGGGGACAGTGGGAGCGCTTCCGATGTCACCGCCCTCATGGCCGGCAAGACCGCAAAGCTCTGCGCTACCGACCCTCCGTATCTGGTCTCCTACGACGCGAAGAATCACCCATCGAAAGACTTTTCCGACGGCAAGAACAAGGACTGGAAAGGCCGCTACGCCGATAAGCAGAAGACCGAACCTCTAGGCCCCTTCTACGAAGCCTTTCTGAGGCAGGCGCTGGCCGTTTGCGAGGACGATGCCGGAATTTACGTCTGGCACGCCTCGCAGCGGCAGATCGAAGTTGAGAAGGCCATGCGTGACTGTGGGATTCTCGTTCACCAGCAGATTATCTGGGTCAAGAACAAGCCCGTCCTGACCCACTCGTTCTATATGTGGCAGCACGAACCCTGTTTCTTCGGTTGGAAGCAAGGGCACAAACCGAAGCGCAATTCAGGCAGCTTTCCAACGACGGTCTGGCAGATCGACGTTCCTGTCCTCCCTGGCGTCGAATCGCGGCATCCCACGGAAAAGCCCTTGGAACTGTTTGCCACTCCTATTCTCCTGCACACTCAACCCGGAGAGTTGTGCTACGAGCCATTCTCAGGATCTGGAACGCATTTGTGCGCCGCTGAGAACACGGCCAGACGCTGCTTCGCAATGGAGATTGAACCAGCCTTCGTGGCAGTTGCTCTCGAACGGCTATCCGAGATGGGCCTGAAGCCAAGTCTAGTTTGAGGTGAGAGGGATAGTGCCGACGATACCTCAGAACAAGCGTAAAACAGGCTTTCGCGGACCGAGCCCGGACGTCGGGAAGCCAACTCAATGGAAGAAAGGTGAGAGCGGAAATCCGGCCGGAAGACCCAAGAGCAAGACACTTTCTGACGCGTACAGAAACAAGCTCGAAGAGCGAGTCCCGAACGACCCGGAAGGCCGCACGTGGGCTGAACTAATAGCCGAGGCACAGGTGCGAGACGCGGTCCGCGGCAACGTCCAGGCCGCCAGGGAGATCGCGGATCGAACTGAAGGCCGAGCACGGCAGGCTATCGAGTTCGAAGATACGACGATGGCCAAGGCATTTGAACGAATGACGACCCAGGAACTGGAGGCCTATGCCCATGATGGTTCATTGCCCGCATGGTTCCCACGAACCCAAAGCCAGAGGAGTTGATAACCGTGGCGGAAACTCGACAAACGAATGATGGAAGCGACGACCGGCTTTTGTCGCCCAGCGGTGACAGGGTACACCCGGCCGCGTTCGTAATAAATTCATTGAAATCCCGTGCCGCAGCTCGGGCAATGCTCGAACGCCGTCCGAAACCAGAATTTGAGTTCGGCCTCGGCGACTCACCGAGACCCCGTCTTGTTTAGGACCTCGAACGATCAGCAGTCCGGTATCGCGCTACGCCCGGAGGACTTTCCTCTCGGGTCGCCCGAGTCACGCGCCGCTGCGAGAGCGAAGTTGGAACGCATCCAAGTAGACCGAATGAAGAACGTCATTCGCGTCACGGTTGTGCACATCGCCAGTGAAGAGGCCGATCGCACTTTCGAGGTCTACATGCCAAGCAAGCGCGAGAATCGATGAATGGTCTGCTCAAGGTTGGCGACTTTCCAATAGGCTCGCTGGAATCTCGTGCAGCAGCTCGGGTTCTCCTAGTTCAGAGGCGGAGCAAACTGACGTGTCTGCAATTCTCCCATGGCATTCGAGGGCCTTGGCGTGGCGAAGGCCCGGATCCTCCCGACGTGCCAAGGGCAAACCCGTGGGTAGAAGGGGACGACGGCATCCTATTCCGCGTGGTCTATATTCCTCACGTTTGGATCGCACGAGGAGAAGCTGCTCCGATCTGCCCAGGTTGCGGCACACCCTATCGAAAAGCCACGGAATATCCCCACTATCCCCTCGTGGGCTACCGCGCAGAATGCGTTGAGAAGCACATTCCGGACTGCTCGTCGTCTGGCTGGAATCGTTCTGTTCTCGATCCCCTAAAAAGCTGGCCGAATGGCACACTGACGTCGAGAAGGAACACATAAGCAGGGGCGAAATAGTTGCGCGACGCTTGACGGAAGGTTTCGGGGTCGCGTCCGCCTGCTAGTTCTGAGGACCGACCCTTCCACGCGCACGTTCCAGCTCGAATGTCTGTTTCTGCCCTAAGGCAATTTGGACATAAGCAGTGGGCAGACTGGGTCGGAACTGGAATATGGGCAAGTTGAGCACACCAGCAGTCGTTTGCTGATGTACAGGTCATCGCCCTTCCGCAGCGTGGGCAGCAAGTTTCCATCTGGACGTCATCCAGCCTAATACAATTCGGGGATGTAAGGCGACTCAGCCTCCTTGTGAGCGGCTGCGACAGGCGGCACCGCAACGTGCAACCCTCCTCCGAACAACCCCTGCTTTATCAGCTTGAGAATTGTGTGCCGACTTTCGAGAATCGTTTTCACCCATGCGAAGCGGCCCATTTGCGGGAAATAAATTCCTCGGAAACACAGCCGAGCAATAAGTATGTTGATGCGATAACCGAGCGGCTTGTGGCCAAGCGCATCCACCGCCTTGGCGATTGCCGCCGGGCTGTAGGACTGGGCCCAGCCGTATTTCACCTCCGCGTGAGCCTCCGGAATCGTCATCTTCAGCGGCGTGTGCGCCATCTCAAACGGTATGAACTCCTGCCAGTGCTTGGGGCGCGTGAGCCGGCCCGCAACCTCAAGCCTCTTGTACAGCGGCGTCGCGGGAAAGGGTGTGAGCAAGCCAAAAATCGGCAGCCCCGGCGGCCAGGTCCGAATCTGCTCAAGAGTCCGCTCCGCCACGCCGGGCGTGTCGTTGTCCATGCCGAAGATAAAAGAAGTGATGGCATAAACGTTGCGCTCGGGCGAGCCGTTCGAGCACCACGGCATATTCGCTGGGCTTGTTGAATCCCTTGTTCACGTCAGCGAGGTTGGCCGGATCAATGGATTCCATTCCGATGAAGATCCACTTGCCTCCCGCGGCCGCGATCAGATCAACGAGTTCCTCATCGCGCAGCAGATTGGCGCTGATCTGCGCGACCCAATGCACTTGCGCGTTGGCGGCAATGATGTCTCGCAGCAGTGACTTCGTGCGCTTTACGTTGATGGCAAAGTTGTCGTCGATGAAAAAGACAGCAATCTGGCCGCCTTCTGCTCGCGCGCGAGCTTTCAGCAGCAACAGTTCGTTGACCACACTTTCATTCGTGCGAAAGCGGATGGAGTCGCCAAAAAATCCCGTCACCGTGCAAAACTCGCATCCGTAAGGACAACCGCGCCCGGACTCCACTGGGATAATTCGAAAGGTACCCCAACCAGCGCCCACGCGCTTCAGCAGCGGATGCAGCATGCCCGGGAGCAAATTGAATTGTTCCAGCTTGAGTTTGTCCCAGGGAATCAACGGATACGGGCGCAGGGTGGGCTTGCGCTCTTGACCGAAATCGTCCACTGGCGCGTAGACATCCTTGAGCCTGCCGCGCGCGGCATCTTCAACGATTTTGGGCCATGTCTCATCGGCTTCGCCAAGAGCAACCGCGTCGGCATGGCGCGAGCCGCCGTCACGCCCGAGAGCCTCATCGGCCATTTCCGTGACGTGAGGGCCGCCCATTACGACCTTTACTCCCTCGGCGCGCACTGCGTCCGCCATGCGATAAGCCTTGGCGATCATCCTGGTCATCGCACCGATGCCGACCAGCCCGATATTTTGTTCACGCACGTAGCGCGCGATACTTGCTTCATCCATGGGCTGTGCGTTGCCGTCAATCAGAACCACTTCGTGGCCGGGCGGAGTCAGCGCTTGCAGCAGAAACATCCAAAGATGCGGCATGAAGTTGCGGGTCACGCCGTTGTCTGGATTGTACAGTAGGATTTTCATTGGTTCCTTTTCAGGCGCAAGGAACTAATCATACGTCGCGGTTCGTGCCAACGCGGCCGCCATGGCGATTCTGACACCTATAAAACTTGGCCCTTCGGTCATGAACCTGCGCCCTCCCTGAACCCGTGGATTTGGTTCACGCGCCGGTTCTCACCGGTGTGCCGCAAAACCTATCGGCCCTTGCCTAGGTCTATTTTTTGCCGCTGCTCCCGCCGCCAGCAACCGCACTCTCACGTACCCACCGTCGGTTGTGTTGCAGAAGAAATCATGCTCGTTCCCACCGCGACGTAGCTAATCTTGAAGTGAACACTCCCTCTGTCCATCCCAGATATGCAACGAAAGCAAGCCGCTGTGCCACATTTCGACTGTAAGTTGCACGATGTGGCCTTCAGAGATGTGAAAACGATTAACCTCGGCCACAGGTCTCAGGCCCAGATTTCCGCTCGGCGAAACTGTCTCGGGAGCATTGGTCAAAAGGTAATGCTCAAATTCTTCGTGGCTCTTCATTGCCACTGCTCCTTTCAACGCGATGATAGCACTTCAAGCATGGGGCCGCTCCGGCGGGGAATTTCGTATTTGGATTAGTTAAGCGAGCGGACGTTGGTTGGAGTACACTAGAAGAGCAAAGGCATAGCAGCGGGCTCTTACCCACAGCCGGAATCCCACAGTTTCTCTGGCATTCGTCAGCACGAGCGTCCGGGAGTTTTCTAGACCGCACGATTGCGCTGGGGCAGTCCTGGCCACTCAGACGATAGACGGACGGAGGAAACCTTGGCACTAGTGATTGAGGAAAAGTACGACCAAGTACGTCATCTCATCAGTATCGGAAAGGAGCGCGGCTATTTGCTCCATGACGAAGTGAACGAAATTCTTCCGCCCGACGTGCATTCCTCAGAGGAGATTGACGAACTGCTTTCCGCCTTTGAGCGCTACGGCCTCAATATCTACGAAGATGCCACCAGTGCGGAGGCCGCTCGTGATGCCGCGGAAGCTACCGATTTCGGTGCCGTAGAGCCAAAAGAGGAACTTCCAACCGAGGACAGCGAACTTGATCTGACACCAGGAACAGCGGAGAAGACGAGTGATCCGGTTCGATTGTACCTTCGCGAAATGGGTATCGTTCCACTGCTGACTCGCGAAAGTGAAGTGGTGATTGCGAAGCGCTTCGAGCGCGGTCATTTGCTCGTTCTGAAAACCATTACACGCACGCCCCTCATTCTGAAGGAACTGTTGCACGTTGGGGAGGACTTGCGGAACGGCTCGCGGTCGATCAAGGAAATCGTCCAGCTTGACGACGAGGAGCTGTCCGAAGAAAAGATCGAAGCGAAGACAAAGGAGACGCTCAGGCAGATCGATAAGGTCGCCGCGCTCTATCTGTTGGCAAGGAAGCAAGCTGCGAAGCTGCTATCTGTTCCGCGCTCCAAGAAACGGTCCTACCTACGTGCTCGCTACGCTCTCGCCCGAACCCGCGTCGAGATGTCGAGACGCGTCCGAGAAATCGCCTTGAAGCTGTCCGAGAAGAAGCGGCTGATCGACAAGATTCGCAACACGGTCGAGCACGTTCAATTCCTAGAGCGAGAAATCGGAAAGCTCGAGCGCCGCGTCGATGCATCGAAAGCCGATATCCAGGCCGAGGCGCGCAAGGAGCTGAAAGCCCGCCGGCAGGAGTTGAACGAGATTGAAGCCGCGAGTGAGGTCGATCCGACGGAGCTGAAGCGGACGCTCCAGATCATCCTGCGGGGCGAAGCGCAAGCCGAGCAGGCCAAAAAGGAATTGGTCGAAGCAAACCTCCGCCTTGTCGTTTCCATCGCGAAAAAGTACAACAACCGCGGCCTGCAGTTTCTCGACCTGATTCAGGAAGGCAATATCGGTCTGATGAAGGGAGTGGATAAGTTCGAGTGGCGGCGTGGATACAAGTTCTCGACTTATGCGACTTGGTGGATCCGCCAGGCGGTCACCCGCGCCCTCGCCGATCAGGCTCGTACAATCCGCGTTCCGGTACACATGATCGAGACAATCAACAAGCTAGTGCGGGTCCAGCGGCAACTCGTACAGGAATTAGGCCATGAGCCTACTTCCGAAGAAATCGCCAAGCGCATGGATGTCAACGTTGAGAAGGTGCGCAAGACCAAAAAGATCGCGCAGCAACCGATCTCGCTTGAAGCTCCTATTGGTGAGGAGGAAGATGCGCACCTCGGAGACTTTCTTGAAGACAAGACTGCCGTGTCACCCTCGGATGTGGTGATTCACCTGAGCCTCGTGGAGCAGACATCGTCGGTGCTGAAGACGCTTACGCCACGCGAAGAGAGAGTCATCAAGATGCGGTTCGGTCTTGAGGACGGCAGCGAGCACACACTCGAACAAGTGGGCCAAACATTCGCCGTCACTCGCGAGCGTATCCGCCAGATCGAAGCCAAGGCACTGCGCAAGCTGAGGCATCCGTCGCGCTTGAACCGACTTCGCGGCTTCCTCGAGCTCGGCGCGCGAGACTTGCTCTCTAGCTGCCCTTCTAAATGATTGGGCGAGTCCTGAGCGCTCCCGCCCCAGCCGTCCGGTGGCGAGATTCTCAAATCAAGAATAGAGGAGCAATCTGAACATGGGTTACGGTAACCGCGACAAACCAGAACGCAAATCGGGACGAGCCGGATTTGTTGAAGGCCGACTCGACGAGCTTCGGCGTCGGTGGGAAAATGCTACAGACGAACGCGAGAAGAGCGAGCTGTCTGAACAAATCCGCGAGTGGCAATCATTTAGGCCAGAACGATCCGCACCCTCCGGAGGCAGAAGATAGCAGTCCCTGTAGCAGGCTCAGTCGGGCAGGTATCATAATGTCGCCGAATCAAGCCAGCAGAATCGGACGAGGCGGTCGTAAGTCCTGACAAGTCGACGCAATATGAAAAGGCGCCCCTTTTAGGACATCTGGTTCTCTTCCGAAGAGTTTGCGTTCGGTGTCTTCATTTCCCGAACTCGACTCGGCCGAAGCGTGAGCCCCCCGCCAGTCGCGAGAGACCCACGCTCAATGACTATAGGCCTGAAACGTTCGAGGCCTGTAAGCCCTTCGGACCTTTCGTTACTTCAAATTCAACCGCTTGTCCTTCGTTCAGCGACTTGTATCCATCTCCTTGAATGGCGGAGAAATGGACGAAAACGTCTTCGCCGGACTGGCGCTGGATGAAACCAAAACCCTTGCTGGCATTGAACCACTTGACTGTTCCTTGCTCTCTCATTGATTTACTTCCCTTTTGTTTTGAGCTATTTGTGCTTCTCGACTGTCCCCACGAGACTAAAGCTGCAAGGTTAAACTTGCCCTCGGATCGAAATCTTAAGGGTTCACAAGAGCGACAAATGCGGGGCGATTGTAACATGCCTATTTTGTCATGCCAGACCGATTGCTGTATCTTCTTCGGCAGTGGAATACGAATTCGCCTGCCCATACTGCGGGCAAGAAATTTCGATGGTTCTGGACTTATCCGTTAGCCGCCAAACCTACGTTGAAGATTGTGAAGTCTGCTGCAAACCAATTGAGATCAGCTTTACTCTAGAAGGTGCGGATCTCGATAGCTTCCAAGCCAAGACACTGTGAGAAGGACCGCACGGGAAACCTATCCTTCCGGCGGGTGCCTACGGTTACGAGCTCAATACTCATGATCATGGGACTCGAACGCCACCCCTGCCGCTCGTTCCTACCTTTATACACAAGTCGATGGCGGATTCACATGCCCACTTGAAGATTACCTCCCCAAACCCGCGCAGCCCGTCCAAAACCTTGGCGACAGTTCATCCACAGTTCGCGTCGAAGTGCTAAGCTAACACTGCCCGCCCGAAACGCCCCACCCACAAGGTAAGACCAATGTCTGAAAACGCCGAAGTTGATTGGCGTGCTATCGCACGGGAGCGTTGGCCACTGTACAAAATTGAGGGCGACGGACCTTTCGTTGCGATCCCTCGCGGCGAAGGCGCTGTCTATTTGTTCCGCACGGTTCTCGAACGCAGTACTGGCGGGCCGCCCAATTCACAATTGCTGACTCTGCGCCCGCCTGAGCGGAAAGCGAAAGACTAGTTCCGGCTAGACTCCGCCCCCCCGGGTAATGAAGCAGATCAGACTAACCATCCAAGTGGAAGCTCGTAGCTTCCTGATTACATGGCTGTCGAGCTGAAAGGCGAGACCAATCAGTTTCCCAAACGAAATACGCAACGAAAACCAAGCCGAATATCGGTGGTGGAGTAGGTCACGCGGCGCTCGATAGCCGCTTCTTTTGTCGAATGTGCATGGCAAAGCTGAACGAGCCTGAGAAAACCTGCGGCGCTAATCAGTCACGTTCTGCGCCGTCAACCAGCTATCCAAGATGGCAACGCTACTCGGATCAATAAAAGTGAATTGGATTCCCATTCCCTTGCCACTGAGTGAATAGGCGACAGTGCCTTGTGCTACGAAAGCCACGCCATCGTGCGAGACTGTGAGTCCGACTTTCGTTCCACCTGTGAACGGATTCATCGTCTCCACAAAACACCCAGACATATTCAAATCCTCCGTGTGCGCCGCAAGGTGAGCTTGCGTGTCGAGAGCGGTGATTTGAATGCCGGCAACGAATGGAAAACGCTGGGCGCGATGGCGTTTGGGGGGAATTGGAAAATACCTCTCTTTCTCTCGGAATTCTATTTCAAGAGGCAACGCCACTGTGCCAAAACGACACATGTCGCTACCCATTTAGTGAACCCGCTCAGGGACACTCTGATTCCAGCATTGTTCGGCATCCTACGAATCGTGGGTCATGGAATCGACACAGAGCCTGCAGTTCATGGTTTCACAAGAGATACCACACCCGTAACATGTACGCCCCGTCCGAATTTCTACGCTCTGGGGTCGGGGCAATTGTTTTCCGAGAGGACCCCGTGGATCGCCAATACGATATCTTTCAGGTACTGGCTGATGGAACGCTGCTGTGGCGGGACACGGTCGCTGGACACCGGGCGGCCATGGACAAGCTCGAACAGCTAGCACTATTGGAAGCGTGTGAATTTCAGCTACTTCATCTGCCTGATAAAACTGTAATTGCGAAGACAAACAGCGCAAAATCTAAACCAGGTTTGACGGGCCGTTAAGCCGCTCGAATCGTGCCAACCTGATTTGAATAGAATCTCGGAGAGGCTAATTGCCAAGCCAGCTGGAACGCATTTCGATGCAAAGACGGCCAACCGCAAAGGGATTGTGACAGGCCGTCCTTCGATCAGCGAGATGGCTTAACCGCAACCGCAGTTCTACTCTTCCGTGGGGCGGGCTCGCGCTTGGAGGTCTTTTGACTCAGTTCTTTTTCGGCAATAAGCCAATCCTCCAGGGCGCGTCCCTCTTCACCGCCGCGTTGCAGGTAAATTTCATAAGCTCGTCTCTCGATTTGTTGGTGGGTTCGCTGTTCTTTGATTTTTTCCGACTCTCTGATTTCGGTCATAGGCGGTCTTCTTTCGTAGATGGGGATATAACTGGGGCCTCGGCCCGGTTAAGGGGGTGACCCCAGTTTCCTCGAAGCGCGCCCGATCAGACGTAGGGGCGCTGACGTCGCGCGCTCGGAATCGGAAATACGAAGCACAATTTTTTGTGGCTCTGCGAGGAGAATTTTGTCTTCGTGGGGCCGACGTTCATAACGTTCAGGATAGACGCGATAAGCCCGACCGCCGATCCAAGCGTGGACGACGGAACGAGTAGCTTGAGCGCGCGCAATGGTGGCCTGGATGGTTTCATAATCGACGAACATTTCGGGATGGGTTTTTCGGGACCTGGCACGGCCTATCCCCTGGCACTCGGAAGTTATACCGTGGGGAACGGCTAGTTTACACCGGCGGCAGTCACTACATTCTAAAGACGAAGTGACCTAAGCCATACAAAACAACCCCGATAGCCCCCAGCAGAACCACGGTCCAAATAATCAGACGAACCAGGGCGCGAACGTCCCCCAAATCCTCGTTCCCGCCATCGAATCGATTGGCTGACGGCACTGGACGGGACCTCCGCGACTTCTCAAGCAAACCGGAGTCCAGGGCCGCCAGCGCAGTCACACCACTACCGAGGATTGCCATCTAATTGAAAACTCATGACAAGCAGATAACTGCGGAGTTGCGACAAGCAAGAGGCAGTCTCTTATCGGAGACAGATGGATGCTGTTTCTGATGCTAAAGGATCATCTGTTTTTCGGAACGCCAGCACAGCCCAGTTCCAACCTTGTAAGTTCAAATACTTGCGGCATCTCCCGCCGGCCGATCCGTTACGTCCGATCCGCTCGCAGCCATATTGTTGTTGGTATCTGCATCGCGCTCGAGCGTCGAGAGTTCGCATCCTCCAGAGATGTAGTGCGAATCCGGATGTTCCGGCCATCCGCTATTCCGCTCCGAAAAATCATCTCGATAAACCGTCCCTTCGGGCCCTCGGTCACGTGGGATTCGTACAGGTATGGATGAAACTCCGGGAGAAACGGCGCATGTGCCTTCCACATAATCCACGAGCTCCGCTGCGAGCCGCTTCATTGTGGCGAGCCCGGGTGCTGGTTGGCGCAAGGCGCAATCCCGCCTCGCGTTGGGCCACGTTCTTGCTTTCCGGCTGGACGGCCCGCGTTGTACCAAATGCGGCGCAATGATCCCAAGGTCGAAACGATCCGCGAGCTGATTTCACTCCCATCGGAGACCGAAGCTCTGCTTCGGGCGTTCGCTCTGAAATCCTTGAAGCGGCGGGCGACGCCGTTTCGCGCGGCTAATCTCGGTGAGAAATCAGGCAGTTTCGAGACGGGCGGAATCATGCAAATGGAGTTCTTCGATCATCGCTTCTCTCATCCGGAATTTCTGCACTTTGCCCGTAACTGTCATCGGAAATTCGTCCACGATCTTGATGTAACAGGGAATTTTGAAGGACGCGATCTTCCCCTTGCAAAATGCTTGAATTTCTTCCGCTGAAAGATTCGCGCCCGCCTGAGGCTTAATCCACGCCGCCACTTCTTCGCCATATCTTGCGCTGGGAATCCCGATAACTTGGGCGTCACTAACTCCCGGACACGTATAGAGGAACTCTTCAACCTCCCGAGGGTAGATATTTTCGCCTCCGCGAATGATCATGTCTTTCACGCGCCCGACGATTCGGCAGTACCCGTCTTCCCGCATTACGGCAAGGTCGCCCGTATGCAACCAGCCGTCGGCATCGATTGCCTTTCGTGTGGCTTCGTCGTTCTTGTAATAGCCCTTCATGACGCAATAGCCGCGCGCGCAGAGTTCTCCTTGTTCGCCACGCGCCACGATATTGCCAGTCAGCGGATCGATGATTTTCACTTCAGTATGAGGTAATGCCCTGCCGATGGTGGTGACCCGCAGCTCGACTGAATCGTCTGTGGTAGTTTGCGTGATTACCGGCGACGACTCCGTCTGACCGTACGCAATGGTGATGCCCGAGCAATGCATTTCCGTCACAACTTGCTTCATCAGGTGGATCGGACAAGGCGAGCCCGCCATGATGCCGGTGCGCAGCGAGCGAAGGTCAAAGCGATGGAAATCGGGATGCTCAAGTTCCGCCCGGAACATCGTCGGCACACCGTACAGCGCATTGCATTTCTCGCCCGATACTGCTTCAAGAGTTTTCAGAGCATCGAAATGTTCTGTGGGAATCACAATCGTGCATCCCTTCACGACCGCTCCCATATTGCCCATCACCATGCCGAAGCAGTGATAGAACGGCACGGGAACGCAGAGGCGTTCGCCCGGCATCATCCGCATACTATCGGTTACGAGGAGTGCATTGTTCACGATATTGTGATGGCTCAATACCGCGCCCTTGGGCCTGCCTGTTGTTCCCGAGGTGTATTGAATATTGATCGGGTCATCGCAGGAGAGATCGGCTGCCCTCTTCTTCAATTCGGCGCGGCTTGAAGCGTCGCCCATGGCATCGACTTGGCTCCAGCCGAAAAAGCTCTCAGGGTGCGTCTCGCCGATCAAAATGAGATTCCTCAAGTGCGGCAACTCCTGAGGCGACAATGCGCCAGGTTTGCTGTTTTTTGCCTCCGGGCAGGTTTCGAAAAAAATGGACAAGAAGTTTGCCTTGTTAAACTGCGAAGCCATAATCAGGGTCTGACATTCCGACTGCGCCAGCGCATACTTCAGCTCGTATGCTCGGTATGCTGGGTTCAGGTTGACGAGCAGCCCGCCGACTTTAGCTGTCGCAAATTGTGTGATGACCCACTCGGAACAGTTCGTGGCCCAGATACCCACACGATCACCCTTGCGCACCCCTAACCGAAGAAGCCCAAGCGCGAAGCGCTCCACGTCAGCATGTAGTTGTGCATACGTGTACCGCCGATTCTGATGGCAAGAGATCAAGGCGAGCGATTCGGGCCATGCGTGGGCCGCCTCATCCAGCGCTTCGCCGATGCAGGAGTTGAGCAGCGGCGTTAGGCCGACGCCTGAGGCGTAACTCGGCTGCGTTCTGTTCTTCAATCTTGGGGTAGTTGGTTTCGTGGGCACGAGCGTTGCCGAACAATATTACTTCCCACGGGCTCGCTACAAGAGTATTGCGGCGTCCACACACTCCGGTCTATATTACCTGCATCGCCGAGCGCGTCGAAGGAACTCTCTTTGGGAATGGCGAACGGACCGGCAATGTTGATATTGTCACGCTCGCGCTGAACCTCTATACCCAGGGGATTCATCCGAACCTCGATTTTTCGAATATCAACGGGGTGATTGAATGTGCAGAGTTCTGCACCGGGCTTCCGGTGCATCCGCGGCACCCTTACGCGGGTGAAATGGTCTTCACCGCCTTTTCTGGTTCGCACCAGGACGCTATCAAGAAAGGTTTCGCCGCTCGCTCCGAGGGCGGTCTTTGGGAAGTGCCATATCTCCCGATCGATCCGAAAGATCTCGGACGCACCTATGAAGCTGTGATTCGAGTGAATAGCCAATCCGGGAAGGGCGGCGTCGCCTACTTAATCGAGAGAGACCACGGCATCAAGCTCCCGCGCTCTTTGCAAGTCGAATTCAGCCGCGTCATTCAACGGATGAGCGAAGCATCGGGCGGCGAAGTGAGTTCAGATGAAATTTGGTCTGCCTTTAAAGCTGAGTACATTGACCGGCAGTCACCGTTTGTCAGTCGCGATCATCACGACGACTCGACTGAGGACCGCGACAAGCTAACGGCCACGGTGAGCAAACACGATGAAGATCACGTGATCTCAGGCGTGGGGAATGGTCCAATCGAAGCGTTCATCGACGGCTTTCGCCGCGAGTTTGGCATCGAGGTCCGCGTAGCTGACTACGAAGAGCATGCGATCGGCAGCGGCGCCGACGCGGTAGCAGTATGCTTCGTGGAAATGCACACGAAGAACGCACGATCAGTCTTCGGAGTCGGGATGCATCCTAATATCGTGACCGCGTCGCTGAACGCCATCATCAGTGCCGTAAACCGCGCTGAAGCAAGCCATAAGCACGCTATTGCTCGCACTACTTCACACCCGACGGCCGACTGATGGGGTAGCATTCAATTGCCGGCCGAGGCAAGCAAGACCGCAACCAATTTCGCAATTCGCGGCCACAACCTTTACGTAACTCATGGGAGGTCGGTGAAGTACGCGAGCTGGACCTGAACGTCAATCCGAGAACGGCTGGATTCCCCTGTTCAACACTTGCAGCTGAGATTCTCGCGCCCGAGCCAATTGGGCCCTTGCTCTTTGTTAATCACTTCCCGAATCGGCAGATCGAGCTTGTGCTTAGACGGCATGGGCGAGGCCTAAGTGTTTTTCCGCAGCGGGAGCGCCGAAGAACTCTACGACTACGGGGGCGAGCACTTTGGCTTTTACCATGTGCGTCTGGCCTCGCAGCGCGAATCGCGTTTATTCCAGGATTGTGCTGATCTTCGCTTTAACAACCCGCGAAGTCAGCAAATGCGCGTCTCCGGCAGGGGCATCACCACGTTGATGGGGTGACGCGATAACCATATAGGCTATACCAGAGGCGATCACGATCGCGCAGGTGAAGATCATTCCGTAGTTCAAGTACCAAGATTCGGACGGAGTGCGCGGCCAGAACATATCGGCGATGGCGGCAATACCGTAGGCAAAAGCCGCGATGTTTATAGGCCAAGCCCATGCATTCAAGCGGAATGGGCCCGAAGGCCGCCATCCCCTAGCCCGAGCGATCAGGGCCCCAAGCACGATCATCTGGAACGCAACGTAAATACCTGCGGAGCCAAAAACAATTATCGTTCTAACTGCGTTTTCCAAGAACAGCCCAATCACCACAATCACGACTGGAATAAATCCGGCAACGATCAGCGCCGCAACCGGTACATGCGTCCGCGGCGATAACTTGCTGAGATACGCGCTGCCGGGAATCATACGATCACGCGCAAACGAAAAGAGCAGTCGGCTGGTGGCGGCCTGCAGACTCACCAGGCAGGAAAAAAAAGAAATTAGGATCACGGCGATGATCATGCGAACACCGTTCCGTCCCACCGCGGTTTGCAGGGCAGTCACCACGGGATCAACGTCTATCCCCGACACAGCGGCGCGCATATCCGGTACTGCGAGCAAAAGGGCAAGACAAATCAAAATGGCCGCCGCGCCGCCAATATAAAGAGTTATTCGCATCGCTTTCGGTACGGTCGTGCTGGGACTAGGGGTTTCTTCCGCTACGTCGCCGCACGCTTCAAAACCGTAATACAGAAAGATAGGGGCAACAGCCGAAGCGAGAAATGCCGGCAAATATGAACCCGCCGACGTGACGTGGAATGTTTGAAACAAAATGTGAAAGTCCTGGTGACGGGAAAAGAGCAGAAGATAAGAGCCAACTACGATGGCGCCGACGATTTCGCACACGAAACCGACCATCGCGACGCGTGCGAGCAGACGCGTTCCGCTGACGTTCAACAATGTCGTCGCGCAGATCATACAAACGCCCAGCCCGGTCTCCACCGGGCGGCTTGCACCCAATCTCAAACAGTCCGACAGGAACGGGGCGCCTCCGACGGCGACAGCGGCGATCGTCGTACAGAGGGCCCACAGATAGACCCATCCAGCCATCCATGCCCAACCCTTGCCGACCAAACGGCGGCCCCACGGATAGATGCCTCCTGATATCGGAAATTGCGAAACAATTTCGCCAAAAATTAAGCACACCAGCAACTGTCCCAGTCCAACCAGGATGTAGTTCCAAAACATCGGAGGTCCGCCGCTGGTGAGGCCAAGAGCAAAAACGCTGTAAACGCCGACTACCGGGGATAGATAAGTGAAGCCCAGAGAAAAGTTCTCCCAAAGAGTCATCGTTCTATCGAATTTGGAGGTATAGCCCAGCGCCTGAAGCTGAGCCGCGTCGCTCTCAGGCGACCGTTCTTGGTTCATTGCCAATATCTCCTAAACGCCCTTTAGAATCGCACGCGCCGCGCGCGCCCTTATGGGACGGGCCGATGTGGCTAGGCACTACGGCTGCAGCCTCGCGAGAGGACGTGACCCGGAAGAATAGGGCTCGTCGCAAACCGCTGCAACGTCAATTCCAAACGTGTAACCGTTCGTCCGGAGCTCCTCGAGACAGGTTCCGCCGTTAGCGGCGAGTTCGGGGAACGAAGAAATCCTGATCTACTGGCTGTTCTTTGTCGATGCTTTCGGCGTGTGTTGGTCGTCATAGTCTGTCGCAAAATCGATCGTCTCGATCTTGGTCGGTGCAGCCGTAAGCGACGGCGCGATCAAGAGCATTGACGATCTTGTCGTGAAGTATCTGCCCTATTCTATCTAACAGCGGATATCGTGACGTCACCGTCAAGAATCTCCTTCAAATGTCTTCGGGAGTCGACTATAGCGAAGACTATACCGATCCGAAATCCGGAGCGGCTCTCATGGGCGCCGCTTTACTCACCGGGGATCCCAGATTCAAGGGTTTTGCCGCTTCGATCAAATCCACGACCATTAAACCCTGCACCCAATTCATCAGAGCGTGAATACTCAAGTGTTGGGATTGCTTCTGGAGCAGCTCACGCGTAGACGGCTGAACCAATACGCAGAGGAGAAGTTATGGAGGAAGATCGGAGCGCAAAGCGACGCCTTCTTCTATCGGGCGCAAGAGCAGCCGGATACCTGTGCGTTCGCATGTTTCAATGCCACGATTCGTGATGATCTCGCGTCGGCCTGATGATGATCCGGGGCGGGATGCAGCGAGGATGACGTTCGGTCCAGCGTTCAGGACTGGGCCCGGGAATTATCCAGTTTGCGCATTCGCGGCCTCGCCCTGTTGAGGATTGGGCGTTAGAAGGTCGGCGGTGTGTTTGTAGAAACAGCCAATAGCTCACCTTTGCCGACATTACGAAAACGGTGGGGGCGGCTGTTATCAATGTAATATGCATCGCCCGGACCCAACACATACACTTCGGAATCTACAGTCAGCTCTAACTTCCCCTTCAATACAACACCGGCTTCCTCGGCGTTGTATTGAAGCAATCCGGGGCCAGTTTCGGCCCGACGCTCATACCTCTCAACAAGGAATTGGAGCGCTCGTCCAGGCCGACCGGCGGCCACTTCGCGGAAGGAGATTCCAGTTCCGTGCCCTGAAATCTCGATAAGCTCTCCTTTTCTATAAACGACTTTGGTTTGTTGAACGCTTTGACTAAAGAACTCGCTTAGGCCTGTGCCCAATGCGTCTAGAATGGTTTTCAGCTTGGCCACTGAAACGTTGTACCGGCCCTGTTCGACGGTGGAAAGAAAACTCACGGCTACCTTCGCCGAGCGGCTCAGCGCGCGCAAGGATAGGCCCTTACGCTGGCGAAGCTGTCGCAGCCGTCGCCCCAGCTCTTTATTGTCCATCACGAACTCCCTTCAAGAGTTTAAGGGCGCCATCAAATATTGACGGGTTGGGCAGCCCCCGCGTTTGACCCACTTGATGCGTCGGCTCTAACACGTCCCAGATCCTCAAGGGTTCGCAGAATTCGTGCCAGCGAAGTCTGTGGGGTCTCGGTCTCAGTGTCAACCGTCAGTTCCGCCTTCAGCGGGGGTTCGTACGGACTGTCTACGCCGGTGAAGTCCTGGATTTGCCCATCGAGGGCCTTCTTGTAGAGCCCTCTGGCGTCTCGATCAATGCATGTTTGGACTGAGGCCTTCACATATACTTCGACAAAGTTACCTAGCCTCTCGCGCACTTCTTTACGAGTCACGCGATATGGCGAAATAGCGGCAACGATTGCGACCACGCCGTGAGTCGTGAGCAGGCCACACACGTAACCAATTCTCCGGATGTTTTCATCACGGTCCTTCTTGCTAAAACCCAGTTCTTCGGAAAGATGCCGGCGCACCGTGTCTCCGTCCAATACTTCAACGCCGTAACCGCGACTTTCCAACTCGGCCGCCAGCAGCATTGCCAGCGTAGTCTTTCCTGCGCAGGGCAAGCCCGTGAACCAAACTGTGAACCCCTTTTCTTTCTTGTTCATTTTCCTGTAGCTTTTGCCAGTTTCAGCTCAGACTTGTGGTCAATTCTATAGACAATTCCCAAACGAGCAAGCGCAGTGCGGGTATGATATCCCGAACTTTATCGTTGTCCACCAGGATTGGACGTTTGGAGAAAGGGCCGAACCCAGGAAATGGTTGGCGTCCCGCATCCGAAAATCTGCGTATTGGGCCTTGATTGTGCCGCCCCAGAGATTTTGTTCAACGATCCGCGTTTGAAAAAATGTTCGCCGGCTCATGACGAGAGGCATCTGGGGTCGTTTGGAGAGCATCATTCCGCCGATTACGGTGCCGGCTTGGATGTGCATGGCGACAAGCCAAGATCCAGGTTCCCTGGGCATATACGGTTTTCGGAACCGGGCCAACCACACGTACGGCGGGTTGAGTTTCGTCGATTCGCTTTCCATTACAGAGCCGGCCATCTGGGATTACTTAGCCAATCAGGGCAAGCGATCCATCGTTGTCGGACTGCCCCCGGGTTACCCATTGCGGCCCATTGACGGTATACGCGTCGGTTGTTTTCTGACGCCTGATACTTCGAGATACGAGTTTGCGTATCCGCCGGAAATCGGACGCGAGATAAGAGATCTTGTCGGCAATTATCCCGTCGATGTCCCCGGCTTTCGGACAGACGACAAGGCGTGGCTTCGAGACCAGATCTTCGAAATGAGTCGCAAACAATGGAAGGTTGTTCATTGGCTATTAGCCGAAAAGGAGTGGGATTACTTTCACTACGTCGATATCGGGTTGGACCGCGTACATCACGGGTTTTGGGACTGCTTCGATCGGCAGCACGTCCACTACAAACCTGGAAATGCTTATGAGAACGTCATCCCCGATTACTACTCGTGGCTCGATCAGCAGATCGGGGCCGTCGCCGACACTTTAGGAGACGATGTAGTGCTGCTTGTTGTCTCCGACCACGGCGCCCAGCGCCTCGATGGAGGTTTTGCAATCAATGAATGGCTCCTGCACGAAGGCTTGCTGGTCCTGAATGAATTGCCCGATGAGGCCACTCCGTTTTCCAAGCTGAAAGTGAACTGGGCTAAAACACAAGTCTGGAGCGAAGGCGGTTACTACGCTCGGATTTTCCTTAATGTACAAGGTCGAGAGCCGCGAGGTGTGATTCCCGCCAACGAATACGAGCAGTTCCGCGACGAAATCAAGCGGAAAATCGAAGCTCTCAGCGATCCGCAAGGGCGTCCCCTCAATTCGCAGGTCTTCAAGCCGGAAGAGATCTATCGAAAGGTTCGCAACGTCGCACCGGATCTCATCGCACTTTTCGGCGGTCTCCTCTGGCGATCGATCGGAAGCGTCGGACATGGCGCTCTTTACCTGGACGAGAACGACACGGGACCTGACGCGTGCAACCACGCTCAGTTCGGCTCCTTCATCCTATGTGCTCCTGGCTTGGCCCCAGCGGGCGAATACCAAGGAGCACATCTGCTGGACGTTTCCCCGACTCTGCTCGACGTTGCTCGATATCCAATGGTTGCGACTATGCAAGGCCGGTCGCTGCGTGGGCGCTGATCGAGACCGTCGCACGCTTGTTTCGTACTAAGTCACAAGGAGCCTGCGATACTCACTCATGGTCTCTTGATTTCCTTCGCGATGGCAGGTGGGGCGGAAGCGGCGAAGATGTTATGGCCCTGCATCGTGCGAGGTTGCTGTATGTTGAATTCCGCAAGTATGGTGGGCGCGACATCGATAAGCGCTGGTTCACGGTAGGAAATCATCCGATTGCTCAAGATCACGCCCGGAACTTGGGTATGGTCGATGCAGTGATCCCCACTCCACGGATCGCTGTTGTCCTCCACAGTTGGAACTGGAATCTCGCCAAGAACGCTGCTCCAGCCGACACGATAGCCGGTGTTGTAACCAACAATCATGTCCGGCGCGTGCGAGGATTCGGGGCCAGAGTAAACATCGGCAGCGCGGTCCACGCGGGAGATCACCTGCTTTCCGTCGCGGGGATCGCGCTCGGATTCCAATTGGCTGATGATTTCTCTTTCAAGGGCTTCGGCTGGCTCGCCTGGGCGGACGATGCCGTTCTTCTCTCGTCCGCTTAGGTTCAGGTATAGACCATTTAGACCGAGTCCGTAGGCGCGAGTCTTTGACCAGTCTGCGTCGGCAAAGATGTTCGTCTCGGGACCGGGTTGAGCTTCTTCATTCAAAACGAGGTAGCCTTTTTCCACGAGCCATGTGTTGAGGTTAAACGACCGGCGGAATGGCGCAAAGCCATGGTCGGAAACCACGAGCACGGTTGTGTCCGCGTCGGCGACTTTCAGGACTTCTCCAAGCATCTCATCCATCTCCTGGTAGTAGTCCTCGATAACGTGGCCGTACCTTTCCGCAAGGCCCTTGCTGTAGCTGGGAGACTGGAGATCATCCGCCCGCCAAAACATATGACTATTCAGGTCCACGCTTGAAAAGTAGTAGAAGAAAAGTCCCTCACGGAAGCGAGCAATCTCGTGCAAAAAAATCCGGCGTTGATCTTCAAAAACCGAACGCGCTTGCGCTAGGTATTCGCTGTCCGTAAAAACAGCGCTGGTAAGAGCCTTCGTGTCTTCCGCAATACCCTGAGTGTAGAAGAGGCCCAGATCTTCGACCAAGTCTGGAGAATAGTCTTTGGGAGTCGAAAGGGGCAAAGCTGGTTCGGCAGGATCGATATTGATCGGTGAAGCGTACAGTTCAAATTTCGGATGCACCTGTTTCAGATAAAAGCGGCAAATGCCGCTGACCTCTTCAAGGCCAGGCACAAACGTGAATTTTATGCGAACCCAAGAGCTCCACTCGCCCTCCTTTAGAATGAACCGCTGGTCCTGAATGACGAATCGCGCGACAGGCTGGTTCGCATCTCGGTCGATTGTGAGCGGAATCGTCAGCTCAGGATTGCCGCGCCGGAACGAATTTGAGGGTCCGTGCAGCAGCACTTCGATATGATTCCCGAAAACCTGCAATGGATAGATCACGCCGCCGTCGATAGGGCCTGGAAGAAAAGCAGGGTTGTCCGTGTAGAACGAAAACGTCCCGTACCCGCCAAGAAGATCCGGCGTTCCTAGGCCAGCCAAGCTCTTTCCTTTCGAGACCGCGGGTGGAAAGTTGGCGGGCATTCGCAAGACAACCGCGTGAATGTGGCGTTCATCGAGGTATTGCCAGAATGCCTTGCCTCCGCGCAGAAGCGTTACTTCGCCCGCAGAGATCGGTATGACCCAGCTGCCGAGCCGAAGGTTGTGTGCGGGAGGTTGGACTCGAGCGGTCGAGAAATAAGGCGTTAGAGTAGAAGGGTCACGATGAATGAAATCAAAGATACCGTGACCTCCCGGATTCATTCCCGTGATCAGATTCGACCAGGCAACCGGGCTCTGCGGCGGAATACTCGTCTGAAGCGGCAGAAAGCTCCCTTGCGCAGCGAGTAAGGCGAAGTGCGGCATCTTGCCGGTGGCAATGAACTGCCGCAGCAGCGATGGGTCCATGCCGTCGATTCCGAGGACAATGAGCTTGTGTTGGCGCGCGGAAGACCGGGTTGAGCGCAAGAAGGGCCGCGATAGCAAGGCACCGCTAGCGAGCAGGACTATTGGCACGACGACCAACACCCATCTGGGTAAGCGTCTCATTCTGTCTTGCGGCTCTTGTGCGGAAGATCCGAGGAATTGGTATTCGCTTGACGCATACGGCTGCCGAATTCCAGTTCGCGCGAGTGCGCTATACTCTACGGGATTAAAGCGTGGAAAACTAGAGTCTCGGACGTCTTTCGTAAGGTGCCCTCACTGCCGGAGACAGAACATGTTCAAGAATCGCGTCAAGATTGACGATGAGCTGTACGCCAAAGCGAAGGAGTGTGCTGAACTCGCAGGTTATTCGTCTGTCGATGAGTTCGTTCAACACATTGTGGAGAAAGAAATCCGCCAAATCTTGGGAGGCGATTCGACGAAGGATTCTACGCCGGAAGAGATCAAGAAGCGTTTACAGGGCCTGGGCTACATCGAGTGAAAGGGTTTGGCGCGCTTCATCCTATGTTGGCCCAACGTGTATTCGGCGTGTTGAACTATATGACGAGCTTGTTGCATGGGATTGACCGGTTTTTTGATCTTTTCTTCCGGCTGATGAAACCGCTTCCTGCGCTGGCGGTGTTGATGGTATTCGCGATTCTAACCGCGGCATTTTCGCTCGTCACCGTCCGATGGACGTCCAATCAGAAAGCGATTCGGAAAATTAAAGACTCAATCGGAGCGCATGTCCTCGAAGTGCGCTTGTTTTCCGATCAACCGCGCGTAGTTCTTCGCGCGTATGTTGGCCTTCTGCGCAGTTTGTCCGGCTACCTTCTCTGCGCTCTGCCGTCGGCGCTGGTTCTCACGTTGCCGTTGCTGCTGATTTTTGGCCAACTGGAAGACCGCTTTGAAAACAGTCCCGTGACGCCGAGGTTAGATTTTCTGGTAAGCGCCAGCCTGGGTAGCGAGGATTCACTCCCTGACGTTGCACTTCGTCTGCCTCCCGACTTGTATCAGACGGCGCCGGCCGTGCGTATGGCGCACGAACGCGAGATCGATTGGAGGATCCAAGCAAAGCGTTCGGGAGTTTTCGATATTTACCTTGTGTTGCAAGGGGAGGAAGTATCGAAACGCGTGGTGGTCGGATCGGATGCGAGCAGTATTGCGCCGAGGCGCGGAGTCGGCAACGTTTTGCAGCAAATCATGAGTCCGTCCGAACCTCCACTTCCGCACGGCGGATGGGTGCAACAGATTCAAATCCAATACCCGGCGAGACGATTTGATGTGGGTCCATGGAGCCTCGGCTGGATTGCGCCTTACATCGTTTTAACGATCATTGCGGCGTTGCTCCTTAGAAAAACTTTGCACGCAGAGATATGATGCAAGCGCGGCATAGAAATCACCGTAGTTCGCAGCGAGCGCGAAAGCTTTTCGTCCGCATGTCCGCTGCGGTTCTCTCGATCCTAATCTTTGCCCCACCTGCGCATGCCTACGTTGGACCGGGCGCGGGGTTCGCGGTCGTTTCGTCACTTCTTACGTGGCTCCTGGCCACGCTGCAAGCGATTTTCGCCTTTCTGACGTGGCCCATCCGGCAGTTCTTTCGCTTCTTGCGACACAGGCGCGCGTATCGCAAGGCCCAGACGAAGCGAACCGTCATTCTCGGATTCGACGGGATGGATCCCGTGGTCACAAAGAGATTTATTGAACAGGGTAAGCTGCCGAACTTGGCGCGACTCCGCGAAAACGGCACATTCCAAACTCTAGCGACAACCCTGCCCCCGATTTCCCCCGTCGCTTGGTCTTCGTTCTTGACAGGCGTGAACCCGGGCAAACACAACATCTACGACTTCGTGATGCCAGATCGCCGGCGCTACCTTCCCGAGCTCTCCTCGGCGCGAATACACGGTCCCAGACGCTCCTTGAGGATCGGACGCTACAAGATTCCGCTGGGTCGTCCACGGATTTCACTGCTTCGAAAGAGCACGCCTTTCTGGCACTATCTAGCGAAAGCGGGTGTCTCGTGTTCAATCATTCGCGTGCCCGTCACGTTTCCCCCGGAGAAATTTCCGGGAGTGTTGTTATCGGGAATGTGCGTTCCGGACATACAGGGAACTCAAGGCACATTCTCTTTTCATACGACCCGCAGCTCGAAAGGAGAATTTGGAAGCAACCGGGTTGTGGTGCCCTTTGAGCAACACCAAGACTGGTTTCACTCTTACATTCCGGGTCCGCCAGACCCTTTGCGAACCGACTCAGTGGCAGGACTGCAAGCGCCGTTCCGTGTGAGGCCCAATGTTTCCAGACGGAACGCGGTGATCCGTATCGACGGGCAAAAAATAACGGTGTCTGAGGGCAAATACTCGGAATGGGTGGAATTAAGCTTTCGCCCTGGCATTGGCTCAAGCATCAAAGGAATCTGCCGTTTCTATCTCAAGTCGGTTGAGTCTAATTTGGAACTGTACGTAACGCCCGTGAATATTCATCCTGTGCATCCCGCCTTACCGATTTCCCATCCTCTAACATATTCAGTTTACTTGGCCAAGCTGAATGGTCTCTACGCCACGCTCGGCCTCGCCGAAGATACATGGGCTTTGAATGACGGCTTTTTGGCGGAAGACGCATTTCTTGAACAGTGTTACCTGATTCACGAGGAACGCGAGCGTATGTTTCTTGACGCGTTGGAGAAAACTTCGCAAGGTGTCTGCGTATGTGTTTTCGATATTACAGATCGGGTACAGCATATGTTCTGGCGCCATCTGCCCAAGCCCGATGATCGGCACGTGGAAACCAAGGCTACGACGCCCAATACGATCGAGACCCTCTACACTCGAATGGATCAATTGATCGGTCGAACCATGGAAGCGATGTCCTGCGAAGACTTGCTTCTGATCGTTTCTGATCACGGTTTCAAAGGATTCGAACGCGGGGTCAACCTGAACACCTGGTTGCATCATCATGGTTACTTGGTATTACAGCAAGGAGTCCCCTCCGGAGATTGGTTTCAGGATGTTGATTGGACAAGAACGCGTGCGTACTCTTTGGGGCTTAACGGGATCTATCTCAATGTGAAGGGCCGGGAGAGCATGGGTATCGTCGAGGCCAAAAGTGAAGCTACTGCGCTGCGCGTCGAGCTGTGCGAAAGACTCGAGGGGCTCACCGATCCTGAGAACTCACGCGTAGCCATCTCAAAGGCCTTCGATGCCATGAAAGCCTACCACGGACCTTATCGCGAGAATGCTCCCGACGTGATCGTGGGCTTTGGGGAGGGTTACCGGGCGTCTTGGGCCTCTGCGCAGGGCCGGGTTACTTCCGCCGTTTTCGAGGTCAATTCGAAGGCTTGGAGCGGAGATCATTGCATCGATCCTGCACTTGTTCCCGGCATTCTTTTTTCGAATTGGAAGATCTCCGGCGAGCGGCATGCGATTATAGATATCGCTCCAACATTGCTGAGCATTTTTGGCATAAAGATTCCGTCGCATATAGACGGAAAAGCTTGGACTATAGCGCCAAGTGAACCGGTGCCTGTCCTTCAAGAATCATGAGCTCACCGTGGAGCAGGCCGAAGTGCGTATCCAATCGCGTTGTGGTGCTGATCGCGCTGCTTCTGGTGTTATTTGTGTGGTGGTTGCCGCCTTCGCTCTCGGCGTCGGGCCAGGCTCCAAGCGTCATCCTAATCACGCTCGATACCACGCGGGCCGATCGCATGGGATTCCTTGGCTCTAAACGAGGCCTCACGCCGAATCTCGATCAGGTCGCGCAACAGGCTATCGTCTTTGAGAGAGCTTATACTCAAGCGCCTCTCACGACCGTCTCGCACGCTACGATCTTGACGGGAACGTATCCACAGTTCCACCGTGTCAACGATTTTGGCTCGCGTTTGCCTTCCCATATTCCGTTTTTGCCGGATCTGCTTCGACAGCACGGTTACCGCACAGCCGCATTTGTAGGCTCGATTATCCTGGATCCTCGTAACGGCCTCGCTCCGGGATTCGACCGTGGTTTTGATTTTTATGATGCGGGCTACACGTTAGAGCAAGACGGCAAGGATCGTTTCGAGACGGTCGAGCGCAGAGCAGATGGGGTCGTCGCGCGGGCGGTAAGATGGCTCGATGAGAATTCAGCGCACCCCTTCTTCTTGTGGGTTCATCTCTATGATCCGCATCAGCCCTACGATCCACCCGCGCCATACGCCGCCAGATTCGCGTCCGCCCCATACGATGGAGAGATTGCCTCGATGGACGGAGCGTTGGGGAAGCTGTTTTCCTATTTGCGAAAACGGTCGCTTTACCGCGGATCGTTGATCGCCGTCATGGCGGACCACGGTGAGGCCCTGGGCCAGCATGGAGAGGAGAGCCATGGCATCTTTCTATACGACGAGACCGTTCATGTGCCCTTGTTCATAAAGCTGCCGGAGGAACTCCACGCCGGATCGCGCATCAGTTCACCCGTGCGTCTCGTGGATGTGGCTCCCACAATCGTTCAGGCCGTTGGAATTTCAGTACCGGAAGAGATGCAAGGCGAATCACTGCTTCTGACTCTCGCTCAAAGGGCGCAGGAGCGCCCTATCTATTCGGAAACAGACTATCCAAGGCAAGGTTTTGGATGGAGCGCAATCAGCTCCCTCCGCCAAGGTAGTTACCTTTATGTTCAAGCACCGCGCCGCGAACTTTACGATATCCGAGCTGATGCTTCGGAAAGCCATAACATCGCCGATAAGAACGTCGCCCTCACCAACGCCTTGGCCGCCCGGCTGGTAGGTATCCAAAGTCAGTACAGCAGCTCGAATGCCACGAACTCGGCATCCAACATGACTGCCAGTCAGAGGGCGGCCGTGGCGGCGTTGTCGAGTTTGGGGTACGTCGCCCACGGCCGCGAAAACCAGGCTTCGAGCGCAGCGCTTGCCGATCCGAAGGATAAAATCACCGTCGCGAACGAACTGCAAGACGCGACCCTAATGGTCGACAGCGGACGCCCCAGGGAAGCAATTCCGCTGCTTCAGAAGGTCGTCGGCAGCGATCCAGGCATCTATTTCGCGCAATTGGAGCTCGGACTCGCGGAAACGAATCGGAAGAGGTACTCCGAGGCTGTTGGACCTCTCAATCGCGCCGCTGAACTGATGGCAGATTCAGGCTTAGCTCAATATGAGTTGGGCGTAGTTCTGTTCGAAACCGGTGACGGAAAGGGCGCGGCCGCGCACCTTGAAAGGGCCGTGGCGCTCATGCCGGAGGCGGCCGATGCGCACTTTTCTCTCGGTTCCGTGTACGCTCGAATCGATCGGATACCCGATGCAATTCGCGAGCTGCACTCCGCCCTTAATATTGCTCCGGCGCACTATCGAGCGAACCTCCTGATGGGCCGTATCTTGTCTCTTCAGGGCAATCCCAAAGACGCCCTTCCATATCTCGAACAGGCGATCAAGTCTCAACCCTC
Organism: uncultured Acidobacteriota bacterium; assembly: GCA_963723845.1. GTDB lineage: Bacteria > Acidobacteriota > Terriglobia > Acidiferrales > UBA7541 > Palsa-295. The sequence continues at coordinate 24,028 of CAVRSO010000068.1, read as the reverse complement.
ATCGCGGGAAGCCCATCTTTTTCTCGCGGACGCCGATGTCCAACTGGGGAATCAAGCCGGCGCTAAAGCGCAGCGAGAAAAGGCGGAACATTTAGCCTCGCCCAGCAAGTAAGTCCCTCCAGTCCTAATTTCCGCCCCATGGATCTGAGTACTGCTGCTTCGGACGCTTCGCGGCCGTGCATTCGTCTTTCGTATGGCGATCATAAATGATTTCCACTTGACAGCGCAGAACGGTAGGCCTATATACAGAACGGCTTTCCCGTGTGGCAGTGGCAGGCACATATGGCTGGTCGGCCCGAAGTTTGGACAGAGCCCCTGAACAGGAGGCGACTATGTGGAATCTTTGCAGCCGTCCGGTTATGGCACTGTTCCTACTGACGGTCCTGTCGGCCACTCCCGCTGTGGCTCAAAAGTTTACGGGGGATGTCGAAGGCAACGTCACGGACTCGTCCGGCGCGTCGTTGCCAGGGGCAAGTGTCACGGTACGGAGCCTCGGGACAGGCGCGATACGCGCGACAAAAACGAGCGACATCGGCGCATATCGTGTACCCGACCTGGATGTTGGCGCGTACGAGGTGACGGTTACCGCGACAGGGTTTAAGACGCAGGTGCGTCAAGTGCAAGTCAGATCGAACGGCGTGGCCACTCTGAGCTAATCGGTTGATCGGTTTGGCGTTCTATTTGTTTTTGATGGAATGTTCGCTTAGCCTTCTTGTGGGTGTCGTATGCCTGACGGGCAAGGTCGCAATGGAAGTGTGAGATTGCTTTTCGCGGAATGAACCTAATAATGGAAATACCAAGGGGATTGCATGAGACGTGTTGAATATCTTGGTTTGTGTGTCGCATTTGGGCTTGCTGTATCAGCTTCGGGCGCAGCGATAGCTGCGGACGCTCGATCTGGGAGCGGAATAGCACCTGCGGATACGGTGCTTGATCACGGTTTCATCGCCACTGTTGATCCCGTCAACAGTGTCCAGCAGGCGGTCGCAATTCGGGATGGGCGCATTGTATATGTTGGCACAGACAGTGGCGTCGGTACCTATATCGGTAAACAGACAAAGGTTATCGACCTGCACGGCAAGATGGTAATGCCAGGATTGATCGACGCACACACGCATCCGATTGCCGCAGGTTCCAGGCAACTTGACTGCAGTCTCGATTACCAGCCCCTGGACATAAAGGAATTCCAGGAAAGAATCCAAGCCTGCCTGGACAAGACAAAGGCAAAAGAGCCGAACACCTATCTTATGGTCGTGGATTGGTATATGGAGGCAATGCATTCAAGGTTGCCGCCAGACTTTGTGATTACAAAGGCCGTTCTTGATGCGCTAAATACGAAACGCCCGATCATCGTGAGTTCGTCATTCGGGCACTCTGTCTTTGCGAATTCTCGTGCAATGTCCCTCGCGGGGATCACGCGCAATACGCCAGATCCGCATGGCGGGCGCATAGACCGCGACGCATCCGGTGAGCCGATAGGACTCTTTGAGGACGCAGCAGAGGGGCTCGTTAGCAAGCCTGTACCAAAGGTGCAAACCGAGGTTGATATCGTCAATGCGGCCAAAGCAGCTCTCAAAGTATTAGGCGAGCAGGGTACGACCGCGTTCATGATGCAGATCGCCCCGAAGCCTGACATCCAGGCCTGGTCAACGCTCCGTAAACAAGGTCTCCTGACCGCCCGCGCCTATATGGCGCCTGATTCCGTTGTTGGCGGAGAACCAAAGCCCAACGCCGTCCAGGATATTCTGGAGCTCAAGCACGAGTTTGATACGGGCCCGATGGGACCAAATCCCAACCTCTGGGTGCGCAACTCTGGCGAGATTTTTCAGGACGGTGTACAACAGTGGCCAGAACAGACGGCCAGCGTGTTGACGCCTTATCTCGTCAACAAGGGAACGGCTGAGGATCCCAACTGGGTGCCCGGAACGAACAGGGGTCCTGATCCTTACGCTTCGCTTGACAAATTAGAAAAGCTGCTACTAGCACTTGCTCAAGCCGGGATCGAACCTGAGGTGCATGCGATTGGTGATCGGGCTGTTCGGCATACCCTCGACGCCTACGCGTATGTTCGTGAGCATTTGGACGGCAAAGACGTTCGCCTCGAGATCGCACACGCGGAGATGGTTGATCCGTCGGACTACATTCGATTTAAGACACTCAACGTCATACCGGATATGGGATTTGTATGGGCAAAGCCCGGGCCCGATTCAATTGATCAAGAAAAGAACTACATTGGCCTCGAGCGGTGGAACCGGGTGGAGCCCGAGGGGTACCTGAACGATCTCGGTGTACCAATTGCGTGGGGCTCCGACTGGCCCGTCGACAAGTTCGACAGTTTTTACGCCATGAAAGTCTTGGTCACGCGCCAGGGTGACCTTGGGGGTAAGTATACCGGACCGCTTGGTGCTGTGCCACTCGTACCTGTTAAAGATGCTATCCGTGCTTTTACGATGAATGGCGCCTATGCACTTCATAGTGAGAAAGACATTGGCTCGCTCGAGAAGGGTAAGTTCGCCGATTTGATTGTAATCAGTCAGAACTTATTTGAGGTTCCGCCCCTTCAGATCGACAAGACAAAAGTTCTTCTGACCATGGTTGGCGGCAAAATAGTCTTCAGAGATCAATCGATGTAAGTGACATGTATTGCGGAACATTTAGCCTCGCCCAGCAAGTAAGTCCCTCCAGTCCTAATTTCCGCCCCATGGATCTGAGTACTGCTGCTTCGGACGCTTCGCGGCCGTGCATTCGTCTTTCGTATGGCGATCATAAATGATTTCCACTTGACAGCGCAGAACGATAGAACTATATACAGAACGACTTTCCCGTGTGGCAGTGGCAGGCACATATGGCTGGTCGGCCCGGAGTTTGGACAGAGCACCTGAACAGGAGGCGACTATGTGGAACCTTTGCAGCCGTCCGGTTATGGCACTGTTCCTACTGACGGTCCTGTCGGCCACTCCCGCTGCGGCTCAAAAGTTTACCGGAGACATCGAAGGCAACGTCACGGACTCGTCCGGCGCGTCGTTGCCAGGGGCAAGTGTCACGGTACGGAGCCTCGGGACAGGCGCGATACGCGCGACAAAAACGAGCGACATCGGCGCATATCGTGTACCCGATCTGGATGTTGGCGCATACGAGGTGACGGTTACCGCGACAGGGTTTAAGACGCAGGTGCGTCAAGTGCAAGTCAGATCGAACGGCGTGGCCACTCTGAGTTTCACGATGGAGGTCGGCGAGGCGACGGAGAAGGTGACGGTGACAGCAGAGGCACCGCTCACCGACCTTTCTGTCACGCAAAATACCACTCTCGAAAACCAAACGATTGAAAACATTCCCCTCGATGGTCGCGATTTCAGTTCGCTGGTCGCATTAACACCGGGCGTGCAGAGAGCCCCCGGAGGCGGATTTCTCGCTATAAACATCAATGGCACCCGCGCGACTTCGCAGAACAATCTGATCGACGGGCTCTATAATAACGATCGGTTCTATGGACAGCCGGTTATTGGCCAGACAGGAGTATTGGGTGTTCCCGCCACGCTGGTACCGATGGAAGCGCTACAGGAAGTGAATGTACAGCAAACCCCGTCAGCCCAATTCGCAGTCAAAGGGGGCGCTCCGATCAGTCTGGTTCTCAAGAATGGGACAAACGAATGGCATGGTTCCGGTTTGTTCTTGCGACACACTTCCTTCGCGGATGCTGATAACTACTTTTCGAAGGTAGTGCAGCCCTGTCAGCCATTTTGCTCGACTCCTTTTCGGGACATGCAAGGCACCGCGACAATTGGGGGACCGATCGTTAAGGACAAAACTTTCTTCTTTGGCTACTACGACGGGCAAGGTTATTCCGCGATTATCCCGCATTTAGCCACGGTGCCCACTCCGACTGAGATCATGGCAGCGGAGAATGCCATCACAACAGCGGGGCTGACACCGACGGTAGCGGGTCAAAACCTTCTGTCGTTTTATCCGACGACACCCAGTGGATCGATCAGCGTTCGGATTCCCGCGCTGGTCAACATGAGGAATTTTGGGATCGTAGTGGATCAGAAAATCGGTCAGAACCATACAGTCACTGGCCGATACGTTTTTGGCGATAGCACTCAGTCTGCGCCGCCAACGGAGATCAACAGCACTGCTGTGCAACCCGCGTCCCAATACAATCCAGCTCTTTTCAACTCTGTGGCGCCTACGCGGGGACAACTCGTCGGCCTGAGCGAGACCTGGGCGATCAGCAACAACAAGTCTCTCGAGAGCCGACTTGGATGGACCCGATTCTCTCAGATCATCAAAACGAACAACAGCATCGATCCCAAGAGCCTGGGTGTTGATACAGGGCCGATCCCAGCGACACAGGGTTTGGGGATGCCTTACGTGCATATGGCCGCGTTTTTCTCCAGCATCGGAGGGGGCGGGGCGCTCAATTATCCGATTGTTACGCGTCCAGACGAAACCGTCGATTGGTCTGAACATTTGTCGTGGGTTCGAGGAAACCATAGCATTGAAATAGGCGGCAATTTCCAGCATGCCTATACGAATTTCAGCCACGATCAGACTCGAGTTCAGTTCCAGATTTCCGCCGACCCCAACCCAGTCGACGAAATCGAGGAACTCTTGCTCGGTAAAGCCGACATAGCGTCCCGATATTTTGGAAATACACACAGGCACTTCACGCAGAACACGTACGGGTTGTACGTTCAAGATGCATGGAAGATTCGGCCGAGGATCACGCTCACGCTTGGCTTGCGTTACGACATCAATGGCGTGGTCAAAGAAAAAGCCAATATAGCTGCCAATTTTTTGCCGGGCATTGGACTAGTTCAGATCGGCCATGGAATCAACAGTCTCTACAACGTCGATCCATGGAATTTCGGCCCGCGTGTCGGTTTTGCCTGGGATGTTTTCGGCAACGGCAGGACTGCGGTTCGAGGTGGGTATACTCTTTCGTACGACACTCCTGAGATCGCCACTTTCGCGCTGCCATTCCTCGTTTTCAATAACAATCCCGGTGCCTTTCTTCAACCCAATCTAGGCGTAACACAGGGGATACTTGCCGGGTCGACGGTCAATCCACCTTTAACAGGTTCATGTATCGACCCGAATAACCCGGCTAGTGGCGGCGATTACGTCTGCTTCGACGGCGCTACGGCAGGCCCTCTTTTCGGCACCAATCCAGGCGGGGCACCGCCCTTCACCGCCTTTGCTATTCAGCGAAACCTGAAAACGCCGAAATACCATCAGTTTAACGTAGGCATCCAACAGGAATTTTGGCGTGAGAACGTGGTGACCGTTAGCTATTCCGGCCAGCGCGGTTACGACCTGATATTTCCGATCGACATCAATGCCTTTCCTCTTGGCTGCGGCATAACCATTCTTGTGTGCAACCGACCATTTGCCAGCGTGGCTCCCAATCTCTCGGACATCGTCGAAGACACGAATCTCGGCTGGTCCCGGTACGACAGCCTGCAAGCCTCCTTACGCCAGCGGCGCTGGCATGGCCTGAACACGCAGTACAACTTCACTTGGGGTAAATGTTTCGACTACAACTCCAGCGACCGAGTGGCAGGACCACAGCTCAACAATCCTTTGGACATTAAGGGCCAGCGCGGTTTGTGCGATGCGGACGTGCGTCTGAACTTCAATCTCGCGGGTATGTACGATTTCCCTGCTCTTCCACATCTCGGACGATTTGGATCAGGGTGGGCAGTTAGCTCTGTATTCACCGCCGAGAGCGGGCGTCCGTTCAGTGTCGTCACCCCGTTCGATCCTTCTGGACAAGGCTTGCCTTTCGGGGCCGTACGAGCGGCTTGGGACGGAACTCCGGTTCACATCAATTCACGAAATCCAGCCGCTTACGTGGTAGAGACGTACACGGCACTCGGTCAAGCGGATCCATGTGGCAACGTAGATCCTGTGGGCGGACTGTTTCCGCTGTCGCCTTTCTACTTGCCTTGTCCAGGAACTGTGGGCACCTCCCGACGCAATCAATTGATTGGGCCCGGCTTGAGCCAATTGGACATGTCCCTGGTCAAGAACACGAAAATCACAGAAAGTACTTCCTTGCAGTTCCGCTGGGAGGTCTACAACGTACTTAATCGCGCTAATTTTGGTGGCGTCACGGCTTTCCTGATTCCGGGGATCTTCGGCACGATTACTGGCACACCGGATGTTGCGTTGGGGAACCCTGTGCTCGGGCAGGGGGCGGCGCGCAATATGGATTTTGTTGTGAAATTCACTTTCTGAATTCCAGCGTCCGACGATGGCCATTTGCTGATCACTGCGCACGATCACTCCCGGGTTAAGCGAACTGACTACGATGCCGCGCACTTTTCGGATTTGAAATGCCGGGAAAGAGGAGCTACCGGAATGAGAAATGCCACGGAAAGCGCCAAGACTACCCTCCGCGCGGCTGCGGTTCTTTGGCTCCTTACAACGATTGCCGGCGCGCCTTCGATGAATCTGCAGGCTTCGCCAAAAGGAAGTGATGCAGGCGTGGCAGCCCCCGCTCAGGCTGAGCGGAAATCTGCCCCCAAACCAAAGTCAGCAGACTTCGTGCTCACCAATGGAAAGATTTACACGGAGGATAGCTTCCACGAGACAGTCGAGGCCCTTGCCGTGCGCGACGGCAAGATCATCTTCACTGGAAGCGACGCAGAGGCGGCCAGTTTCATCGGACCTAAAACACAAGTCGAAGACGCCGGCGACAAGCTCGTTCTGCCTGGCCTAATCGACATCCACATCCATCCGATGGGCATCGTCGACTTTGGGGGATGCGACCTGCAATCCAAAGCGAGAACGCTGGCGGAAATCGCCGAGTTCGTTCGCAGTTGCATCGAGAGAATGCGGGTTCCGCCCGGTAAGTGGGTGGCCGTCTCCGACTGGGAATATGGCGGCGGAAACCAAGCAGATCCGGCACACCCAACCCTGCGCGCAGCCCTCGACGCTGCCTCCACACAGAACCCGATCGTCATGACGGGATGGGACGGCCATCATGGGGCATATAACAGTGCGGCTCTAGCATTAGCGAAGAATGCCAAAGGCGAGGTCGTCGGATATTCGAAGAAGACCCTCGCGACGGATTTTGTCCAAAACAAGACGTACGTGGGTGTTGACGCGAACGGCGAGCCGACTGGCGATATTACCGATCAGGGAAAGCTCCCGATCGACTCAAGCGAGACTCTTCGCGACAATTACGAGAAGCTGGTGCAGCAGCCCGAAAAACTCGCACAGCGGCTGAACAGCGCGGGCATCACAGCCGTGCAGGATGCAGCGGCCGGGAGCGCGGGAAAGAGCATCAGCGGCGGCAGCGGTTACGATGTCTACGACAAACTCATTCAGAGGGACCAGCTAACCTTTCGTCTGAATATGGCGCAGTACTGGCTGCCCGAAAATTTCCGAGATCCTCAGGGGCACATCGATTGGGACAAGCTTTTTGACGAAGCGAATCGTGTGCGCCAGAAGTACGCTTCGAATCCGCTCACGCGGGCGGATGCTGTAAAAGTTTTCGCCGACGGCGTTCCTGAAGCGAATCCGAACAATATTCCCCCAACACTCGGAAACTCACCGCGGCCGGTTCCCTACCTTCAGCCAATCTTCGAAAAAGATGCGCACGGAAACCTCTCGGTGAAAGGCTATGTCGACGTCGCATCGCCCGTTTGCGCCTATGTTCGCGCGAAACCGGAGGAATATTCCACAGAAGATCAAATATCACAGTTCATCAAAACATACGGATATCACCCGGGCCAGTGCGCGATTTCATACGGTATCCCTGAGCACGCGCCAGCGATATTCAACGAGTACATAAAACGCGCTCACCTCGCAGGTTATACGATTCACATTCACAGCATTAGCGACGAAGCCGTTCACATGGCGATCGATGCGATCGAAGCTGCCCGAGCGGCGGACGGCGTCACCTCGCATCCCGACACGCTGGCGCACATTCAGTTCGCGACCCCCGAGGATGTCGCACGTATGGGACGCGACCACCTGTATTTGGCTTTTACCTACAGCTGGATCTATGCCGAGCCCGTTGGTTACGACTTGAGCGTCGTTCCTTTCTTCGACAAGGTACTCGGGAACACCTACGAAGCGTTCCACAATCCCAACAGCTACTACGAGAGAAACAACTATCCGGCAAAATCTGCGAAGGAGGCAGGGGCCATCGTTGCGGCGGGATCGGACGCCCCGGTCCTCACTAAAGACCCTCAACCCTTCGTGAACATGGAGTTTGGGATCACGCGGGCAAGGCATGGACTTCCGCCTGTTGCCCCGCAACAAAGACTAAATGTCCGGGACATGGTCGACGCGTACACGATTAATGGAGCCCGCGCTCTGAACCGCCAATCTGAAATTGGATCTCTCGAGGTTGGCAAATCGGGGGATTTCATTATTGTCGATCAGAATATTCTCGAGCTGGCGGACGAAGGGCATCCAGAAAAGATTGGCGATACAAAGATACTAGAGACTTGGTTTATGGGAAAAAAGGTCTATACGGCACCGAAGCAATAGATTGCGAAGTGCTTCAGACAATCTCGTGCCTGCACTTTCCCGTGCCATGCAGCTGCTGTTAGCACCTGATTGGATCGAGCTTTCTGGTGGATTGAAATCGCAGCGCCTATTGTTATGCAAAGAAACAAGAAAGGGTTTTCAGTCATGCGTACAAAAGCGGCTATCGCTATCTTTTTATTCGCCGGTATTTTGACGATCTCAGCCGCTAACGCTCAGCAGCAGTCTTCTTCCGCGGATCTTGTTGTGATCCACGCGAGAGCCTATACCGTTGACCCCCATCAACCTTGGGCACAAGCCGTGGCGATTCGCGGCGGAAAGATCGTTGCCGTGGGTTCCGATCAGGAGATCGCCAAGTATCGCGGCGCATCGACGGAAATCGTCGATGCGAAGGGCCACATGATGCTTCCCGGGTTCATGGACACTCACGGTCACTTTATGGCTGGCTCCGCCAGCCTCCCGAACGTCGCATTGGATGATGCAAAGACCGTTGCTCAGTTTCAAAAGATGATCGCGGACTACGCCGCGTCCCATCCCAACAAGAAGTGGATTCAGGGAATGGGTTGGTATTACGACATATTTGGGAAGAGCGGCTTACCCGATAAGAAACTCGTCGATGCGGTGGTTTCCGATCGGCCGGTCTTTTTGCGGGCCTATGATGGTCATAGCTCCCTTGCTAACAGTAAAGCGCTTCAGATTGCTGGGATCGCGCGGAAGACTCCCGACCCGCCAAACGGCATTATCGTCCGCGATCCCACAACTGGCGAGCCAACGGGTGTACTAAAGGAAGCCGCCGGCAATATGGTGGAAAAATTCATCCCGAAACCCACCCACGAAGAGCAATTAGACCTATTGGCGAAGGCGATCCATTATGCAAATTCGCTCGGGCTAACTCGCATTATCAGTTGCGGCGGAGATGCGGAGAATGTCGAACTCTTTGACGAGCTTCGCAAAAGAGGAGATCGAACCCTGCGCTTTTATATGGCGCCTTTCGCACCTACTCCGGCGGTAACCCCCCAATTTATCGAAGCGCTAAATCAAAAGCGCGAGAAGTATCATGACGAGTGGATCGATGTCAGCGCCGTGAAGTTCCTGCTCGATGGAGTAATCGAAGCGCATACCGCCGCCATGCTGGAACCGTATGCGAACGCCTCTACCACAGGGCATCTTTATTTCACACCCGAAAACTACAAGAAGGGCGTCATGGGGCTTGATCACCTTGGTTATCAGATTTTCACCCACGCCATCGGAGATCGCGCCATTCGGTTGGCACTCGATGCGTATGAAGAAGCTAATAAAGCCAATGGCCATACCGACGCGCGAGACAAAATCGAACACATCGAGGATCCCAGCGCGCAGGATATTCCGCGATTTGGAAAACTCGGTGTGATTGCCAGCATGCAGCCCTTGCATGCTACGCCGAATCACGACATCTTGGATGTCTGGGCTGTGAACGTAGGTCCTCAGCGGGCTCAACGAGCCTGGCCGTGGCACGACATTCTGGCCGGGGGAGCGCACATGAGTTTTGGCAGCGACTGGCCGGTGGTGACGCTGAACCCTTGGCCCGGCGTTCAGATCCTCTTGACGCGCGAAACGCCCGAAGGCACTCCGCCTGGCGGCTGGCATCCGAACGAAAGGCTTACATTGCCGCAGGCTATCGAAGGATACACGGCCGGCGCAGCATATGCCGCGCACCGAGAAAAAACGGAAGGTTCGCTCGAAGCGGGCAAACTGGCGGACTTGATCATCATTTCGCAGGATCTGTTCAAAGTAGCTCCGAATCAAATCGGAAAAACCAAGGTTATGATGACAATGGTAGGAGGAAAAGTGGTGTATCACGACCCGTCGTGGGAAGGTGGCAAGCCATCGGCTGGAAACTGAAACGAACCTTCTCTTTCGCTTTTGGGGTTCGCCCGCATCTACCGCGCATTTGAATTCCCATCTGGTTGATTTGTGCGCGCCGGCCGAGATTCCAATGGCAGCTAGAGAAACTGTCTAATTAATAGGGGTGGGAAATGCACGACGCTCTAAAAAAGGAAATCGATGTTTACGAACGCCGCACACCGAAATCCGCTCAGGCGCACAAGCGAGCTTTGAAGAAGGTGCCTCTGGGCGTTGCAAGTAACTACCGCGGCTACGACCCCTATCCCATTTTCGTCCGCCAGGGAAAAGCCGGCAGGATTTGGGACCTTGACGGCAACGAATATGTCGACCACAACCTCTGTTTTGGAGTACTGATGGCCGGCCATGCCCATCCTGCAATTGTCTCGGCCGTAACAAAAGCCTTAGAGATGGGCTCAACGTTTGGGATGCCGCATGACATGGAATGGGAACTCGCACAGGAAATCTGTGAACGTTATCCTGTCGACATGGTCCGCTTCGGTTCCACCGGCACCGAAGTCACGATGCATGCGTGCCGCTTGGCACGCGCTGCGACGAAGCGCGACAAAATCCTGAAATTTGAGGGCGGCTACCACGGTCTGCACGATACGGCACTGGTCAGCGTAAAACCACTGGCATCGGAAATCGGCGACCCGGTATCTCCCAATTCGGTTCCAGGCGGGCTCGGGATTCCCAAGAGCACCCTGGAAAACGTGGTCGTTGCCTCATTTAATAATCTCGATAGCGTCCAACGCCGATTCAAAGAGCACCCAAACCAGATTGCGGCTGTGATCCTGGAACCGATCATGATGAACGTGGGAATCTGCATGCCTCAGGAGGGTTTTCTCCAGGGCCTTCGAGACATCACGAATCGAAACGGGGCACTCCTGATCTTCGATGAAGTTAAGACAGGTGCGAAACTTGCGCCGGGCGGCGCCAGCGAATACTTCGGCGTGAAACCCGACATTATCGCCTTAGCCAAAGCTATCGGCGGAGGCATGCCGTTGGGAGCATTCGGCGCTCGCCGCGACATTATGGATCTGATTGGCGATCATAAGGTATTCCACGGCGGGACTTACAACGCCAATCGGGCCTCCATGTCGGCTGGGCTCGCGATGTTTCGTGAAGTCCTCACCGCGGAGAATTACGCGCACATAGCGCGCCTTTCAAAGAAGTTGTCGGATGGGTACCGCAAGATCATCAACAAATTCGAGCTTGCCGCATATGTTGCCACCGTCGGCGCGAACGGCGCCTTCATGCTTTATCCAAAAGAAGTTCGAAACTACCGTGACTGGCTGGAGATCGACCAAGATCTCTGGCGTCAATACTGGTTTGGAATGGTGAACCGTGGTGTGTTGCCTCAGCCTTTCTGGTGGGATGAGCAGTGGACTTTGTCTGTGCAACACACGGATGCAGATATCGATAAACATCTAGAGGCATTCGAGGATATTGGGCTTGAGCTTGCTAACGTTCAACGGGAGCGAGGGGCGCAGTTTCTGGGTGCCGCGCACTAGACCCAGTTCGTCGTTGGCAGACAAAGGGATCGTTGTGTCTAACGGAGGCCCCAAACCAGCAAACGCGACGGCGGAACAATCTGTGCCAAGCCTTCGGCGCGCCTTGCACCGGGGCGACCTCGTTCTTCTTTTTGTCGTAGCCGTTTTTAACCTCAACGTTCTGCCGTCCATAGCGGCGAATGGCGGCGTAACGATTTGGTTGTGGATCATCGCCCTTTGTCTATTCTTCTGGCCTCAAGGCATAGCCGTTATCGAGCTTGCGCATAGATTTCCTGGCGAAGGCGGGGTGTATCTTTGGGCCAAGGAAGTGTTCGGCGATTTCCACGGTTTTCTCTCCGGCTGGTGTTATTGGACGAACAACATGATGTATGTTCCGACCGTGATGTTGTACTTTGTCGGGGTTTCCGTGTTTGTGCTCGGCCCCAGTCACCAGTCCCTGGCTGACAATAAGTCGTTTGCCCTGGCAGTTTCCGTGGTTCTCTTGGCGGTGTTGGTCGTCCTCAATATCATTGGTCTCCGCGTGGGCAAGTGGATTAACAATCTTGGCGGAGCCGGCACGGTAATCGCGGCGGCCATGCTGATCGGTCTGGGAATTTTTGTCACCATACGGTTCGGAACCAGAATCTCCGTCTCTGACTTCGCCTTGCCCCCTAACCCCCGTTTCGTTCTGAATTCCTTCGGTGTGATTTGCTATGCGCTCGTCGGCTTAGAGCTTGCCTCGGTTATGGGTGACGAAATTCAAAATCCTCAGAAAAATCTTCCAGTAGCCGTCGCTTGGGGTGGAATCCTATCGGGATTACTCTACGTGGGCGCGACTCTCACGCTTTTGATCGCGGTCAAGAAAGACGATCTCAACGTTCTGCAGGGCATCGTTCAGGCGGTCTACAACATGGCGGCGCGCGTGGGGATCGGCTGGATCGTGATTCCATTCGCGTTTCTTCTTAGTCTTGCAATTGCCGGTATTGGTTCCGCATGGCTAGGCGGCTCCGCTCGTATACCCTTCGTAGCAGGCCTTGATTCTTATATGCCTGCGTGGCTCGGAAGGGTTCATCCGAAATACGGCACTCCTTTCGCTGCGCTTATCGTGCATGCCATAGTCTCTCTGATTTTGGTGGTGCTGAACTTTGTCCTCACCGGCGCCACTGTGCAGGAATCATTTCAACGTTTACTATCCCTCTCCGTCGTGCTGCAGCTGGTGCCTTTTGTTTATATGTTCGGTGCGCTGCTTAAGATCGCGTTTCGCCAACCCTTTGTACGAAGTTCGCATAGTCGCGTCACGTTGATATGTGCGGGTTTCAGCGGGTTACTCACGACGATTTTAGGGATTGTGCTCGTGTTCTTTCCCGCTCAGCAGATTAACTCGCTCTGGTCGTATGAAGTGTGGATGTTTGGCGGTACGCTCTGTTTCGTCGGCATGGCGGCATTTTTCTTTTTTGTTTACGGTAGGCGCAAGATGGGCAGAAAGGTGCCAACGACTGCTTCAGCAATTTGAAGCATCTACATGGAGGATGCTGTGGATGGTGCTGCGAAGAGTAGCGTGGACACTTCGAAGAATTATATTAATGGCAAATGGGTCAGCACGCTTTCGGGAGACACTCTTCCGGTTTATGACCCATCTACCGAAGTAGAGATTGCCCGTGCTGCCTCGTCAGGACCGGCTGACGTCGATCTCGCCGTGCAGGCTGCGCGGGCTGCATTCGATTCTGGTCCATGGGGCACTACCACCGCGCAGGATCGCGGGCGTGTCCTGTTCAAACTTGCGGAGAAGATTCGGCAGAATTCTGAGTATCTCAGCAAGATCGAATGCCGCAATTCGGGGAAGCCGATCGTCGAAGCAGAATTTGATATCGCCGACGTCGCAACCTGCTTCGAATACTACGGCGGCCTCGCCACGAAAGTCGTGGGACAAGTCAATCCGGTGCCTGCTAACGCGTTGAGTCTCACTATGCGGGAGCCCGTTGGTGTGGCGGGACAAATTATCCCCTGGAATTACCCGCTGCTCATGGCTGCATGGAAGCTGGCCCCCGCCATTGCTGGCGGTTGCACCTGCGTTCTGAAGCCGGCGGAACAAACTCCTATCACCGCCCTAGAACTTGCCAATTGGTTTGAGGAGGCAGGTTTGCCTCCCGGAGTCGTCAACATTGTCAATGGCTACGGCGAAATCGCCGGGGCCGCGCTAGTCTCCCATCCCGACGTTGATAAGATCGCTTTCACCGGCAGCGCCGCGGTCGGCAAGAGCATCGCCAAGACGGCGGCGGATTCACTAAAACGCGTCACATTGGAGCTCGGTGGTAAGTCTCCCAATATTTTCTTTGAGAGTGCAGACTGGGAGGCGTCAATCGATGGCGCACTTTTTGGCATCTTTATTAATCAGGGAGAGGTTTGTTCCGCTGGCAGCCGCATTTTGGTAGAGAAGAAAATCTACTCCAAATTCGTGGAAGCCATGACCGAAAAAGCAAAACGCATTCGGCTCGGGCCGCCGTTGGAGAGGGAAACCAAAATGGGACCGCTGGTAAGTAAAGAACACTACGAGCGTGTGAGCGGCTATCTTGAACTCGGCAAAAAAGAAGCCAGAGTAGCCACGGGCGGCGGCCGGCCGCGGCAATTCGGTAAGGGCTACTACGTCGAGCCGACGATTTTTTGTGATCTTGATAATAACGCTCGCATTGCTCGGGAAGAAATCTTTGGTCCCGTAGCTTGCGTCATTCCCTTCGAGGGCGAGGCTGAAGCGATTCGTATCGCCAATGACACGCTTTATGGACTAGCCGCAGCAGTCTGGACTCGGGACGTTTACAAAGCTTTTCGCGTGGTCAAGGCGCTTCGCGCCGGTATCGTGTGGGTCAATCACATGCAGCCAACTTATGTCGAGGGACCGTGGGGTGGCTTCAAACAGTCTGGCTATGGCCGTGAACTGGGGCCTTCGGGGATTGACGAATATCTCGAGGCCAAGCACGTTTTCGTCAATCTCGACGAGGCGCCGATCGGATGGTATTAGGCATGACTGTAATCCAGATTCGCACTCAAATTCCCGGGCCGCGTTCGCGGGCACTGATGTTGCGGCGAGAGACCGCAGTTCCTCGCGGGCTTTATCATGCCACGCCGGTTTTTGCAGCCAAGGCGGAAGCTGCTGTGATCGAGGACGTTGATGGCAACCGATTCCTCGATTTCGCGGGCGGGATTGGCTGCCTCAATGTCGGGCACCGCTCGCCCTGCGTAATGGACGCAATCCGCAAGCAACTGGATAGGCATCTTCATCTCTGCTTCATGGTGACTCCATATGAGAGTTACGTGGCGCTGGCCGAAAAGCTGAATGAACTCGCTCCCGGAAATTTCGCCAAGAAGACACTTATCGTCAATACGGGCGCAGAGGCCGTTGAAAACGCTGTCAAGATTGCGCGTGCTTACACAAAACGTCCTGCCATTATTTGTTTTAACGATGCTTTCCACGGCCGCACCCTGCTAACGATGTCGCTGACAAGCAAGACTCATCCTTACAAAGCAGGCTTCGGGCCGTTCGTAAGCGACATTTATCGCATTCCTTACGCTTATCCTTATCGCGCGGAAAAAGACTCGACCAGCGAGAATTTCGCGCGGCACCTGGAGGACCTATTCAAGCGAGCTGTCGCGCCGGAGTCTGTCGCCGCGGTGATTGCGGAACCAATTCTGGGCGAAGGCGGCTTTGTCGTGCCGCCGCGGGATTACTTCCAGTTGCTTCATGAAATTTGCCGGAAGCACGCCATCCTGTTTATCGCCGATGAAGTCCAGTCGGGGATCGCTCGCACAGGAAAGTGGTTTGCGTCGGAGCACTTCGGCCTCGAACCAGATCTACTCGCAACGGCAAAATCTTTGGGCGGGGGCTTGCCAATCGGGGCAGTCACCGGCCGTGCCGAAATCATGGACGCGCCAGAGGTCGGCGGCCTTGGCAGCACGTTCGCCGGTAATCCTCTTTCCTGCGCGGCTGCACTGGCTGCGATAGAGACGATCGAGAAAGAGGGCTTGCTGGCACGTTCCACGGCAATCGGGGAGCGCTTTCAACGGCGAGCCAGCGCATGGCAGAAAAAGTGGCCACTCGTCGGTGAAGCGCGCGGCCTCGGCGCGATGTGCGCCATCGAGATCGTCCGCGATCCGCAAACGCGGGAGCCTGCCGACACGGAAACGAAGGCGATCGCAAAATATTGCTACGAGCACGGCCTGATCACAGTCACCGCGGGTACATTCAATAACGTAATTCGCATACTCGTTCCGCTGGTCGTCACTGATGAGGAGTTGGATGAGGGACTGGACACAATCGAAGCTGCGCTGGCGGCCGTCACAGGACGAAAGGCTGGGACGTTCTCAAATGCGTAGTCCAAAGCGACCGCTACACGCAATGACGCCGTATTTTCACCAGAAACAGCGCGTCTGTCCAGGTTTTCTAGGATCGAGGAAAACATGAACGGTTTTGCATTACGTCTCCCCAGAGTGCTGAGTTTGCTTTGTCTTGGTTGTGTGATTGCAGCGGTTGTCGCGCAGGCAGAAACGTCGAAGACGGTCGAGAATTATCGTCTACACATGTTCGATGCCCCTTTTCGTAGCTTGGCCAACCGTACCATCGAATTGATGTTCGATACCGCTCGCGTCGATAAGGCCAAGTCCCAATGGTCTTTGCCGAAGGCTGCCGTGGATCTGGACTTCAGTTATGAATTCAACGGGATTCGGCATCGGGCAGAGGATGTCCTCGAGGATACGGATACGGACGCCTTGCTGATCATCAAGAGGCGGCAGGATTGTTTACGAGCGATACCTCAACCGCGCAGACGCCGCGACGCACTTTAACTCCTACTCGATGGCCAAGTCCCTGAACTCAATCATGGTGGGCTTGGCAATCGCCGATGGCCATATTCAATCTGTGCTCGATCCGGTAGTGAAGTATGTCCCCGATCTGAAAAATTCAGGTTACGACGGAACCATCATCAAGGACTTGCTCGAGATGCGGTCGGGCGTCGACTGGGACGACAATTTCTTCGCCGAAGGCTCGGCTGCGCGAAAAGCGCACGTGGCAGCGTGGGTCGAGAACTCGGCGCGCTATACGGATGCGGCCGTCACCACTCGGCGAGCGCATCCGCCGGGGACAACTTTCAATTACAACACCATGGATGCCGCGATCATCGGCTTGGTAATTGAGCGCGCTGTCAAAATGCCTGTTAGCCAGTATCTGAGCGAGCGGCTCTGGAAGCCGGCCGGTATGGAATCATATGGCTTTTATGTTCTCGATGGTCCGCCGGGTATTGGTCGTGAGTTCACCGGTGGTGGATTCGACGCGGTGTTGCGAGATTACGGACGCATCGGTCTCCTGATGCTAAGTCAAGGCCGCGCAAATGGACGTCAGATTTTGCCCGCATCTTACGTTCTGGAGTCAACGCGGTCTTCCACCGCAAGTGACACCGAGACTAAGGAACCTTCTCTCGGTTACGCGTACTTCTGGTGGACGATCCTCAACTCGCAAGCATTCACCGCGCTCGGGGGTGAGGGGCAATTCATCTACGTCGATCCTGCGAGCAAGACGGTGGTCGTCAAGATGAGCCATGGGCCTGTTGGTCCCGCGGCTCAAGCTAATGAACAGGAAGCACTCCGTTTCTTCACTGCCGTATCTCATTGGGGGCCGCCCCGATGAGTGCCAAGGCGGTTTGTCCAACGATTGTTGGGTCGGCCGTACCGCGCTGCGGAAGAAACTTGATTCTGGATCCCAGGGAAACGCCTGAACAGGAAGCCAGAAAACGAGATCCAAAGGAGGTCGAATGATCAGGCCTTGGAAGCTTCGGGTGCTTCCTGTGGTGGTTGTAGGTCTGACGCTCTGCTTCGGTGTGTTCGCGCAGTCTCCGGGCAAGATCGATATCAGCAAGATGAATCCGGCCGGTCTTTTGGTGGACAAGTACAGCTACATGTCGCAGCCCTACAGTTTCTATTACTTCCATCACATGGATCAACTCGGCCTGCGCACGGACTGGATACGGCAAGGCGGCGAAGTCTATGCACTGACGGAACCCACGAACGATTTCGTGCTGCAGTACAACTTTCACGGCCGCCAATATTCGCTAAAGGACTACTTCGAGAGAAACTTCGTCACCGGGTTTCTCGTGCTCCACGGCAATCAGATCATCGTCGAAAGGTATTTTCATGGGGCAGATCGGAACTCGAGGTTCGTATCTCAGTCCATATCCAAATCCATCATCTCGATTCTGATCGGCGCCGCTGTCGGGGATGGCACGATCAAGGGTGTCGATGATCGCGTCACGACCTACTTGCCGTACCTCTCCAGCGGCGGTTATCACGACGTCACTGTCAAGAACCTGCTTCAAATGTCCACCGGTGTCAATTACAGCGAGGATTACAAAGATCCGAAATCAGGAGCCGCGTTGATCGGCGCGGCGCTGCTTACAGGTAAACCTTCATTCAAGAGTTATGTGGAATCAATTCAACCAACGACCACGCGCCCAGGTACGAAGTTTGAATATCAGAGCGTCAACAGCCAGGTGCTAGGTCTCCTTCTTGAGAAGGTAACGGGCAAAAGGCTAAACGAATACACCCAAGAGAGACTATGGAAAAAGATCGGCGCACAGAGTGATGCGTTCTTCTACGAATCTGAGAACCAACCCGACACATGTGCATTCGCTTGCTTCAATGCCACTGCACGGGATTACGCGAGGGTTGGACTCATGATGCTTCAAGGAGGGGCCCTCACAGGCAAGCGCATAATTTCAACGCAATGGGTGCACGATTCGACTACGCCCGACGCGCCATACCTCAAACCTAAACCAGGTGGTCCTGAAGGTGGTTACGGCTATGCCTATCAGTGGTGGATTCCTCCGGGAAATGACCGGGCTTTCGAGGCCGAAGGAATTTACGGCCAATGCATCTACGTTAATCCCACTAAGCGAGTCGTGATCGTACAAACGAGTGCCTGGCCGGAACCCGTTTCCTCCGCACTGGCCGAAGAGCAAGAGACGGTTCTCGAACAGACTGCCGCCGAAGTCACTGGGTTAAAAGCTCGAAGGTAGACGGTGTGTTTGCTATTGAAGGATTGATGTCAATCAATACCGTTCGCATCTCTGTCCTTGAGGTGGTCGTAGACTCAGTAGTAATCCGAGGGCGGACCCTTGTATTCCTGGATGATGTTGCCGCCGTCGATAACCAGGGTCTCGCCGTTGATGTAGCTTGCTTTGGATGAGGCGAGGAAGGCGACTGCGTGCGCAACCTCCTCGGGCGTACCCGGCCTGCCGGTCGGCGTGTGAGTGCCGCTGGCGAGCTCACCCGCGGTAGAGGCCGCCGTCGCGATCCATCCCGGCGCTACCGCGGTCACCGTGATGCCGAGTCGGGCGACTTCCATCGCGAGCGCCCGAGTCAGTCCTATCATCCCGGCTTTTGCGGTGGCATACGCCGACTCGTTTGGATTGGCGACATACGGTCCGGTTACGGAGGCGACGTTGATGATCCGTCCATAGCGGGCCGCGATCATGCCAGGCAGGAAGGCGCGCGTCGCGCAGAATGCTGTCTTCAATGTAACGGCTATCATGCGGTCCCAGTCGCGCTCCTCGTACTCCACAAAGGCTTTGGCGACGGCCGGTTCGCGGATCGATCCCATGCCCGCGTTGTTGATCAGTATTCAGCAACAGGGCCCACCTCGGCGGCGAGCCTCTGTGCCACGGCGAAATCCGTGAGATCACCAACGAAGGATCGCACCTGATACCCGTTCTCGCGCATCTCCGAGGCGCGCTCGTGGACGCGCTCGCTCGTGCTCGTTATCGCGAGCTTCAGCCCGGAAGCGGCGAGGCAGCGGGCGATCGCGATCCCGATGCCGTGAGGCGAGCCCGCGCCGGTGATCAGCGCATCGCTAACTGCGGTCATGTCCCGCGGCCAACGCGCCCAGGAGTTCGATTGCTGCCAAAGCGACCCAATGTGGAGCGGATGTCATGTCGTTACCTCAACACCGGAAGGTGACCGTCACGCCAATGGTCGAGGCCGCCCGTGGCGGAACTCTCGGGATCCATCGGCGCGGCAATCAAAGTCGAAACCTTCGCAGAAGGGCCAGTTCAGTTTTGCCGTGTTTCATGATGCTAAGTTAGTTTCTCTGACAGCTTGAATACCGCGACCTTTCGGAAATTCGTCTCGGGAATATCACCGGATGTTAACCTACCGAATACGTAAAAAGGTGTTTATAGGTGCCGAGATACATGAGCACCACGGTGTCCGACACCCCGTGAAGAAGGCGAATCTTTTCATTCGTCACCCGCAGTAAATGCCCGTGACTGTCGCAAACCAGTTCGGCGATCACGTCGAACGCACCCGCCGTTGCGACGACGTAAATCGATTCCGCAAGGGCACTGATCGCCTTGGCCACCTTGCGTGAATCAGCGGTGGTTTTTATGCCCACCATGGCCATGAACTTCGAACCGAGTTGAATGGGATCCGTCACCGCGGCAATCTGCATGACCCCACGCTTCAAAAGTCGCTGGACTCGCTGCCGGGCCGCCGCTTCCGAAAGACCCACCTTCGGTCCCAGTTTGCTATACGGCAGGCGACCATCTTTCTGCAGCTCTCGAATGATCGCTATATCGGTGGCATCGAGTGCGCGCTTGCCGCGAATAACCTGGTCACCATCGGGTTTTTGCATTGTCGTCATTGACTGTCGACCCCGTCGATACTCGCCATCTCGTTCCGCGCACCTGATAAAGCATTGAATTTGGCGCTTCTTCCATGGAGTACATAGATCACTACGACAAAATATACGGAATCCGTTGTTGCGTCTTTTCTAAACAACTGATACCGTTGTACTGTAGGCTCGACACACAGTGATGTCAACGCTTTCATTTTCAATGTTCCGAGCAAGGTAGTAGTCCCATGACATTCATCGCCGATTCGACCGCAGCCGTGTCATTTTCAGCCAACGGGAATACCCACCCTCGATTGGACAGGGCACGGCTGCGGCGCCTCACGGCGAGGGAACTGGAACAGTTCGCAGCGCTTCATCCCAGGTCGCGGGCATTACACGAACGCGCTTCGGGCTCGATGGTGGGGGGGGTCCCCATGCCCTGGATGGCGCGCTGGCCGGGCGGATTTCCGCTCTATGTTAAACATGCCGCCGGCGCGCATTTAGTCGACGTGGACGATCATGCCTATGTTGATCTCTGTCTCGGTGATACGGGGGCGATGGGTGGTCACAGCCCGCCCGCCGTAGTACACGCCGTACAATCGCAACTCGGTCGCGGCATCACGATGATGCTACCGACAGAAGACAGCATGCGGGCGGCGGAAGAACTCGCCCGCCGGTTTCGGGTGGACCACTGGCAGTTTACGCTGTCGGCGACCGACGCCAACCGCTGCGCATTGCGCCTGGCGCGCCAAATTACGGGACGCAAGAAGATCCTGGTATTTAGCTACTGTTATCATGGGACTGTCGATGAAGCATTCGCCGTGCGCGACCCCCACGGGCAAACACGCCGTCGCGAGGGCAATGTCGGGTCTGCGGTTGATCCCGCCACCACCACTCGCGCCATTGAATTCAACGATGTCATGCAACTTGAGCACGCGCTTGCCGACGAGTCGATTGCTTGCGTCCTGGCCGAGCCCGCTATGACCAATATGGGCATCGTGTTGCCGATAGCGGGCTACCACGACGCGCTGAGAACGATCAGCAGACGGCACGGAACCCTGCTCATTATCGATGAGACGCACACGTTCTCAATGGGCGCTGGTGGCTGCACCCAGGCCTGGGGCTTGGATCCGGATATTGTGACCATCGGCAAATCCATTGGTGGAGGTATTCCAAGCGGCGCTCTCGGCATGAATGCCCGCGTCGTGCGGGATCTGAGTTTGCAGCAAGGGGTCGACTACGAAGATACAGGCGGCATTGGCGGAACCTTGGCCGGCAACGCGATTTCGGCTGCGGCGATGTGCGCAACACTCGAACAGGTACTAACGGCCGAAGCCTTTGACCGGATGATTCCGCTTGCCAGTGAGTTGCATCGCTCGATCCAGCGACTAATTGAATCGCACCAGCTACCCTGGAACGTGGTCCAACTCGGATGCCGTGTGGAGTACGGATTTCGACCGAAGCCCGCTCAAAACGGTACGGAAGCGCATGCTTCCGCCGATCGCGAACTGGAGTCTTACTTGCACCTATACCTGCTTAACCGTGGCGTATTGATCACACCGTTCCACAACATGGTGCTCATGTCCGCCCACGACCACCTTGGATGATGTGACCCTTCACGACCGGCTCTTCACGGCTGCCATCGATGAACTGATGGCGGCGGTTTAGCGCCAACACAAATATTTTTCATTTTCAGACAACGAATGAATCAGGAAAACCTGGGGACATCCATGATAAGTAAAAGTCAAGGAGAGACGGAGTTCTCCCTGCACTTGGGGTTTCCCGAAGCGTGGATGGAGAAATACGGCTGCAAAACTTTCAGCTCCGCATACCAGGATTCGCGGTGCCGGCATTTGGTTCAGAAGATGATTTCCAAGGCCAAGGCAGCATCCTGAGCTTACCCTTAATTTCATTTCTCTTACCCGTCGGCGTCAGAATTTGGCAATAAGCCCTACAGTATTTTTGTCACCACGTTACCCGACGAACCGGCTCATTTCCGGTTGTGCTGACAAGAGCTCCTTCTCCGGCATACATTTGCGAATGTTTGCGAGGAGTGCCATGGAAAAACAACTGACTTCGAGCTCCGTCACCTCCAAGGCCACCGGACCGCGAACTGCCGAGGGAAAGCGCCGCAGCCGGAGAAATTCCACGAAATACGGCATTCTAGCCGACGAGCATTTTCTGTTGGAATGCGAGTCTGCCGCGGAATTCCGATCATTGAGGCAGGATTTGCGCCAATATTTCCGCCCTGAGGGATCGATGGAGGACCTTCTCGTTGAGAAGTTAGCCTCGTTGTATTGACGCGACCGGCGCGCTACCTACGCTGAGACTGCAGAAACTTCAAAAAACAACCGAGGCCATGGCGTTGCGGTTTGCACAGCGGCAGGCCTTTCCGCCGCACGCCTTGATGGAGGCGAGTGTGAGCAACGGCCTGCTGGGCAATGCGAATCCGTTTTTCCTCGAGAACGCCATTCAACTTCTGACATATCTTCGCGAAGATTTTGAAAAGCGTGGATTCGACAAGAGGGAGGATCTCACGACCCTGCATAAGATTTATGGTTTCTTTGCCCTCACCGAAGCCTTCCCCGCCCTCTACATCTCTCGGGCCGTGCTGACGGGAGATCCTGATGAATGCAAAAATCGCTCGGTGCAGCCGGAGCAAATTCGCCAGCAGGCCATCGAGGCAATTGACGACGAAATGAAGCGCCTTTCAAAGTTGAAAGACACCATCGAGGACGCGGAGTCCCAGCTTCTTGAGTGCACGCTGGAAGCGATCGTCGTTCCGCCCGCGGAGGTTTCGGAGCATCTCATGCGATACGAAACGCATATCGCACGACAGATCGCTCGCACCCTCGAGCAGCTCGAACGGCTTCAATGCCGGCGGCGCGGGCAGCCGATGCCTCCGACGATCAAATTGTCTCGTACGTAGAGGCGAAATAGAATAACTTCGAGGAGGTTTGAGACCTGCCTCCGACGCGTCGAATCAGAGCGATGAAAGAGTCAATAGTGAAGCCGATCGGTCACAATCCGCGCAGCCTGTGGCAGCACCTTGCGCGTCTGCGGGACCAGAAAATCGGGCGCGTGGAAGGAAGGATCGGAGAATCGTTCAAAAGATTGTCGTAGCGGGGGAGACAGAAGTTCATACAGCGGATGCGGGAAAAGCATTCTACCCTCGCTGACCACGCCCTGGCTGCCATCCGGCACGCCCAGGAGGTGATCCTCAACGAACCTCGTCGAGACGAAGCAGATCAGAAACGTAGACCGGCAACCAAGGACGAGAATCAGTGATCCGCCGACGGCCATGAGAGCAAAAAACCACCTAAACTACGTCGCGGGAAAGACTCTTTCGGATCTTCCCCGTAGCCGGGGAGTGCAATATTGCAAAACGAACTCACCTAATGTACTTGGGGTCAATGAGTTCGCGACCCGCGCAACGCCGTTGCCTGCATCGTCGGTCACGGATAGAGTCCCCTGCGCTCTACCGGCTTTAGCGGGATTGAAG
>CAVRSO010000067.1:0-24434 GCA_963723845.1 uncultured Acidobacteriota bacterium | reverse complement strand
ACGATTTCCTCGACCGCCCCAACGGCAAGCTCTCCGCCGGGCAGAAGACGCGCGTGGCGCTGGCGAAGGCGCTGATCAACCAGCCGGAGCTGTTGCTGCTCGACGAGCCGACCGCCTCGCTCGATCCCGATACCGCCGACTGGGTGCGCGCAGCATCTCGAGACCTACCGCAAGACCCACGGCGCGACCATCCTGCTGGCCTCGCACAACATGCTCGAGGTCGAGCGTCTCTGCGACCGCGTCATCATCCTGAAGCGCGGCCGGATCGAGGACGACGACAGCCCGGACGGCATCATGGCGCGCTATAACCGCGCGACGCTGGAGGAGGTGTTTCTCGATGTCGCGCGCGGCCGCGGCAGGGAAGCGCGCGCGCATCGAGCGAGACGAGCCATCAGCAGTCGGCCGGCCACCGCGGGCATCTCGCTCCGCATCGCATCGGCGCGATGATCCTGCGCTACTGGTATCTGCTGATGTCGTCGTGGCCGCGGCTGCTGGAGCTGATGTACTGGCCGGTGCTGCAGATCATCACCTGGGGCTTCCTGCAGAGCTACATCGCGCAGAATGCCGGCTTCTTCGCCCGCGCCGGCGGCACGCTGATCGGCGCCGTGATCCTGTGGGACATCCTGTTCCGCGGCCAGCTCGGCTTTTCGATCTCGTTCCTGGAGGAGATGTGGGCGCGCAATCTCGGCAACCTGATGATGAGCCCGCTGAAGCCGATCGAATTCCTGATCGCGCTGATGGCGATGAGCCTGATCCGGCTCGCGATCGGCGTGATCCCGATGACGCTGCTGGCGCTGTTGTTCTTCCACTTCAATTTCTACAGCATCGGCCTGCCGCTGATCGCGTTCTTCTGCAACCTGATCTTCACCAGCTGGGCGGTCGGCATCTTCGTCTCGGGCCTGGTGCTGCGCAACGGCCTCGGCGCCGAGAGCATCGTCTGGACGCTGATGTTCGCGCTGATGCCGCTCGCCTGCGTCTATTATCCGGTCGCGGTGCTGCCGCACTGGCTGCAACATCGTCGCCTGGTCGCTGCCGCCGACCTATGTGTTCGAGGGCATGCGGGCGCTCCTGATCGACCATGTGTTCCGCACCGACCTGATGCTCGAGGCGCTCGCCATCAACGCGGTGCTGCTGGTGGCGTCGTTTGCGGCATTTCTTGCCCTTTTGCGCAGCGCCAGGCGCCACGGATCGCTGCTCGGGGGCGGCGAATAAGTCGACTTTCCCGTGGATTTCCGGGCTATTCGCTGGCTTCGGCGCGCGTAGATATACCGATCTGCTGCATTGACGCATTATTTCGCATTCGGCACTATGCTGCGGCGCAAAACGGGGTCTGAAATCAAATGCCGATTGGTGAGTTTGGCGGCGCACCGCCACTGGCGGCCGAAGGCAGTCCGGCGCTGACGACGCCGATGTACTGGATGTACGAGATGGCGCAGGCCTCGCTCAATCCGGCGCGCGCCGTGACCGATGCCACCAAGATCCTGTTCCAGAATCCGCTGAATCCCGTGGTCGCACACCGAATTCGGCAAATCGGTCGCCGCGGCCTGCGAATTGTTCGAGCGCACCACGCGCCGCTACGGCAAGCCGGAATGGGGCCTCCACGACACCGAGGTCAACGGCGTCCGCACCGCCGGTCGAGGTCACGAGCGTCTGGGAAAAGCCGTTCTGCCGCCTGCTGCATTTCGACCGCAAGCTGACGCGGCCGCTGCGCAACCCGCAGCCGCGCGTGCTGATCGTGGCGCCGATGTCCGGCCACTACGCGACGCTGCTGCGCGGCACGGTCGAGGCCTTCCTGCCGACGCATGAGGTCTACATCACCGACTGGGCCGATGCGCGCATGGTGCCGCTGGCCGAAGGCCGCTTCGATCTCGACGACTACATCGATTACGTCATCGAGATGCTGCACGTGCTCGGCGGCAACATGCATGTCATCGCGGTGTGCCAGCCTTCGGTGCCGGTGCTGGCCGCGGTCTCGCGTCATGGAAGCCGAGCGCGATCCCTTCGTGCCGCTGTCGATGACCCTGATGGGCGGCCCGATCGACACCCGCCGCAATCCGACCGCGGTCAACAATCTCGCCGAAGAGCGCGGCATCGACTGGTTCCGCAACAACGTCATCACCAAGGTGCCGTTCCCGCATCCCGGCGTGATGCGCGACGTCTATCCGGGCTTCCTGCAGCTCAACGGGCTTCATCACGATGAATCTCGACCGCCACGTGGACGCCCACAAGCAGCTGTTCAGCCAACCTGGTGAAGGGCGACGGCGATCTCGTCGACAAGCACCGCGAGTTCTATGACGAATATCTCGCGGTGATGGACCTCACGGCGGAGTATTACCTGCAGACGGTCGAGACCGTGTTCGTCAAGCACGCGCTGCCGAAGGGCGAGATGACCCATCGCGGCAAGCCGGTCGATCCCGTCCAAGATCACGCGCGTCGCGCTGATGACGGTCGAAGGCGAGAACGACGACATTTCCGGCCTCGGCCAGACCGAAGCGACGCACGGACTCTGCACGTCGATCCCCGATCATCGCCGCGTGCACTACGTGCAGAAGGGCGTCGGGCACTACGGCGTGTTCAACGGTTCCCGCTTCCGCTCCGAGATCGTGCCGCGCATCACCGATTTCATGATGTCGGCGGCGAATCCGAAGTCGTTGCTCGCGCTGCGCCGCCGAATAGACGCGCGCATTATCAGCGTCTCGCGCGATTCACGCGTCGAAGCCGCGCCGAGGTGGCTCGATTCGCATTGCCCTTGAACCCTGCTGGAATCCCCGGCCCAAAACCCGGATTCCGGGGTCCTCTGAAGGAATGATTGTTAACTCATCCCTTGGAGGGGGCTCGGAAGCGGCGATTCCCGGTCGAAAAATTTACGTTCCAGCCCCATCCTGTAGGGCCTGACGGGGCGCCTGGCCCCTGTATATTGGGCAAATGATTTGTTTTTGCGCCGAGCGATTTCCCTGGCGGCGGATATGGCAGAATCCGGGCGAACTGCTCCTCCCCGGACTTACAGACATGGCCACTCGCGCGCTCCTCTATCGGCGGCCCGCCGAACCTTCGACTCTTTTGGTCAAGCACGGCTCGCAAATCTTCTGCGATTCGACTGCGCCGGCACCGGCGCGCGCGCCGCTATACGCTTGCGCATCCATCCGACCGACCGCGAAGCCATCCTGACCATGCCGCCGCGCGGCACGATCGCCGAAGCGCGGGAGTTCGCGCAGCTTCATGGCGGCTGGATCGCCGCGCGTCTCGGCCGTTTGCCGAAGGCCGCGCCGTTCCAGCCGGGCACGGTGGTGCCGTTGCGCGGCGTTCCGCACCGGATCGTGCATCGCTCCGGCGAGCGCGGCACGGTGTGGACGGAAACGCGCGACAGCGGCGACAAGATCATCTGCGTCGCCGGCGGCTCGAACATCATCGATCGCCGCGTGCACGATTTCCTCAAGCGCGAGGCGCGCCGCGATCTGCAGAAGTCGGCGCAGGACTATGCCGCAGGCGCTCGGCGTCCGGGTCAAGCGGCTGTCGATCCGCGACCAGTCGAGCCGCTGGGGTTCGTGCACCTCGGCGGGCTCGCTGTCGTTCTCCTGGCGGCTGATCCTGGCGCCGCCCTTCGTGCTCGACTATCTCGCCGCCCATGAAGTGGCGCATCTCGTCGAGATGAACCACTCGGCGCGGTTCTGGCGGGTGGTCGGCGCGGATCTGTCCCTCGGTCGAGCGCGCCAAGAAGTGGCTCGATACCTATGGCAACGATCTGCACCGCTACGGGATCGAGGATTGAGCGCTGCTGTCATCGCCGCTTGACAGGGCGACCCAGTATTCCAGAGACATTGCGGATGAGCCGAGATGCCGCGGCGTACTGGATTACCTCGCTTTCGCGGGGTATGACGGCGGAAATGAGGCGCGGTCGTTAGCGCGCTACCTCGTTCCCGCCCGAACAGCCGTCCATCAGCCAGCCATCGAGCCCCGCCGCGGGTTCGGGCCGCGCCGGGTGCGCGCGAGCGGCCGCCGAGCCGGACCGGCCTGCACCGGCGCAGGCGGTGTCGGCGCGGTGATCTGCGAGGCGATCTGCGCGAGCGTCGGCACGCGCCGCCATATTGCGAGTTCGGCAGGGCCGCGACCGGCACGCCCTGATGCGCGGCGCGCATGAAGCGGGTCCAGACCTCGACCGGCAGTCCGCCGCCGGTCGCCTTCTTGGTCGGCGAGTTGTCGTCATTGCCGAGCCAGACGCCGGTGACGAGATTGGCGGTGTAGCCGATGAACCAGGCGTCGCGGAAATCCTGGCTGGTGCCGGTCTTGCCGGCGGCCTGCCAGCCGGGAATCTCCGCCTTGCGCGCGGTGCCGGAGATCAGCGTCTGCTGCATCATCGTGTTCATCATCGCGACATTGCGCGGCTCGATCACCTGGTTGGCTTCTCGGGCTGGCGCATGTAGAGCACCTTGCCGTCCAGCGTCTTGATCCGCGTCACGACATGCGGCGAGACGCGCGAGCCCGCCATTGGCGAACGGCGCATAGGCGCCGACCAGCTCGAGCATGCGAGACTTCCGAGGTGCCGAGCGCGATCGAGGCGTTGGGCTCGAGCTTCGAGGAGATGCCGAGCCGGTGCGCGGTGCGCACCACGTTCTTGGGCCCGACCTCCAGGCCGAGCCGCACCGCGACCGTGTTGAGCGACATCGCCAGCGCCTGCGTCAGCGTCACCGCGCCGAAATATTCGTGGGTGTAGTTTTCGGGCTTCCAGCCCTTGACGTCGATCGGCGCGTCCTGGCGGATCGTGTCCGGCGTCAGCCCGGCTTCGATCGCGGTGAGATAGACGAACGGCTTGAACGCCGAGCCCGGCTGGCGCTTGGCGGTGACGGCGCGGTTGTACTGGCTCTCGCCGTAGTTCCGGCCGCCGACCATGGCGCGCACGGCGCCGTCGGGCGTCATCGCCACCAGCGCGCCCTGGCTGACATTGAATTTCACGCTCTTGGCCGCGAGTTCGTCGATCACGGCGGCTTCGGCCACGCTCTGCAGCCTGGGATCGATGGTGGTCTCGACCACGATGCTCTGGTCGATCTGGCCGACGAGGTCGTCGAGCACTTCGCCGATCCAGTCGGCGACATAATTGACGGTGCCGGCGCCGGCCGGCTTCACCGAGATCGCGGGATGGCCGATCGAGGCCTGCGCCTGCGCCTCGCGTGATGAACTTCGCGTCCGCCATCGCGGCGAGCACGGTCTGCGCGCGCTTCTCGGCGCCTTCCGGATTGCGGTTCGGCGCCAGCCGCGACGGCGACTTGACCAGGCCCGCCAGCATCGCGGCTTCCGGCGACCGTCACGTTCTTCGCCGACTTGCCGAAATAGCGCTGCGCCGCGGCCTCGACGCCATAGGCGCCGGAGCCGAAATAGACGCGGTTGAGATAGAGCTCGAGGATCTCGTCCTTGGAATATTTGCGCTCCAGCCAGAGCGCGAGTTCGACTTCCTGCAGCTTGCGCGCAAGCGTGCGCTCCTGGGTCAGGAACAGGTTCTTCGCGAGCTGCTGGGTCAGCGTCGAGCCGCCCTGCGAGACGCCCGCGGTGCAGCAGGTTGGTCACGGCCGCGCGCGAAGATGCCGAACGGGTCGATGCCGAAATGCGAGTAGAAGCGGCGGTCCTCGATGGCGATGAACGCCTTCGGCAGATAGGGCGGCAGGTCCTTCAGCGCGACATTGGCGCCGGCCATTTCGCCGCGCTGGGCGAGCACGCTGCCGTCGATGCCGACGATCTCGATGGTCGGCGGGCGTTTGGGGATTTCGAGCGACTGGATCGGCGGCAGATGCGCGCCGGCCCAGACCACGACGCCGACGACCGCGATCACGCCCCACAGGCCGAGCACCGCGCCCCAATAGACCAGGCGCGTGAGGCTGAAGCGCGAACGCGATTTCGGACGCCGCTTGCTGCCGCTGCGGCTCTGGTTTCCCGCGGCTTGCGCTCGCGCGGCGGCGGGGAATCGTCGTCCTCGTCGTCTTCGACCTTTCAACTTTGCGCTTGGCGGCGGCCTTCTTCGGCTTGTCCTCGCCGGCGGCCGGGAATGCGGTCCTTGGGGTCGAGGCGCAGATCGGCAAGCGCGGCCGCGAGCCCGAACCGCGGCTCCTTGCGTCCGCCGCTTTTTTTCCGTCCCCACGCCATACGCGATACGCCGCCCACACTGCTGCGCGCACACGCTAACGCCGCAGGGTTTAAGGGCCGGTTACGGAGAGGTTAATTCGTGATTAGGGGGTGGGGCAGGCCGTGCTAAAGCTGGCGGACGGAACCAGGGAGAGCCGCATGGGCCATATCGATCCGACCAAGGAAGTTTTTGCGCAATTCCGGGACAACGACCGGCCGGGGCCGATCCACATGCTCAACCTGGTGCGCCTGCGCAAAGAGGCGGCCTATCCCGACGGCCGCAAGGCGAGCGGCGCGGAAGCCTATGCGGCCTATGGCCGCGAGAGCGGCCCGGTGTTCGAGCGGCTCGGCGGCAGGATCGTATGGCAGGGCCGGTTCGAGATCCAACTGCCCGGAGCACGATCCGGCTCATGCAAAAGAACGAGTGTCTTATTGGCACCGCCGCTGCCAATCTCGAAACGATGATAGCGACCATCCACGCCCGTCTTGCGGAAACCGAGCGCTTCGATGAGGAATTTTTCCTGTTCGCTCACATCGCGAACGGACAGCACAGTCCCGTGGAACCCGCGCACAGACTCGGCCTGACCGATTTCCGGCGTCGACCAGCCAATTCTTTGGTCGTCCTTGTCCTCCAAGACCTCGAAAGTCATTCCGACGGGGTGGCTGAACCGGATGAAGCGTTGTCCGAAGCGTTCCTCGACGGGGCCGTGCTCGACATTGTGGCGCTTAAGGTGCTCCTGCCAAAACGGGAGCGCGCCTTTGGATACGGTGTACGTAATCGATTGCACCTGGCCTGATCCCCGACGCCCCATGAGACGATTGTAGGGGAATGAGGTCATGATCGACCCGGGCTCGATGTTGGCATTCGAGTAGTACAAATGGTAATGCGGGAATCGGCCATCCATCAGAATCGTTTGCTTGGCTAGACGCTGACCTACAATTCCGGTAAAGAAATTCACGTCTTCTTGCGCGCCGCCGGCACAGGCGGTGATGTGGTGATATCCGGTAGCGGGATAGTTCATGGCGTTCTCCTAGCTGGCCGATAAGACATGGCGGGTTCCAAGGGATTCATTGGATTCACGGTGAGATGGTCCTGTTTTGGGGCCCCGCGCGTTGCGCTACTTACTACAGCTTTCCTTTCGGTGTCAACATCAAGGTGCATACAAATTGGCTCGCGACAGCTGAACTTTCGAGAGATCAAGGCAATCCAGCGTGCGAAGAGAAGATGGTTGCATACATTCATTGACACCCGCAAAGAAAATTAATATGGTCGGCAGCGCGAAGCGAGAGGGCTGTACCGCGTAGACCAAAGTTCTCCGGAGCAGGAATGACCGTCATCATCCGAGCACGAATTGCTTTCTTGCCAATTTTGTTGCTGCTCTCGGGAATAGCATTTGGCCGCGCGGCGTTTGCCCAGACAGATCCATCGGGAGTGTATTCACCGCTGTTTTTCGAGGACATACCTGAGCGGCTGGCGGGAGCGGAGATCGGCGATTACCTTGGCCTTCCTATCAACGCGGCGGCGCGACTAAGAGTCGATAGCTGGGACGCAACGCTTGTGGAGTTGCCAGAGAATCAGTGCAGGGAGCACGGGTCAGACTACGGATGGCGCGGTCCCTCGGTGTTGAGCATCTGGACGGAAGTAGACAAAGCATCGCAGAAGGTAATCGCATACCACACGCACCTCTCGGCCTACGGGGCCGAGCAAACAATCTGGATGGATGGGCGCCCGCATCCTCCGGATTATGCGCGCCACACGTGGGAGGGATTTTCGACCGGGCATTGGGAGGGCGACACGCTCGTTGTCGAGACCACGCACCTCAAAGAAAACTGGCTGGGCCTCAACGGCGTTCCTCGCAGCGACGTTGCGACGGCCAGCGCCCACATCATGAAGCACGGAAATTACCTGACAGTCGCAGCAATCACGTACGATCCCGTGTATCTAACAGAGCCTCTCATTCGAACGACAGATTTCGTCTACAACCCGCAACAGGAGCTGGCGCCATGGCCTTGTGAGCCCGTGGACGAGGTAGACCGTCCGCCAGGGGTCGTACCGCATCACTTGCCGGGAACGAACAAATTTCTAGATGAGTTTGCGCGAAGGTACGGGGTTCCCTTTGAGGCGACTCGCGGCGGTGCGGAAACGATGTATCCCGAGTACAAATTGAAACTGAAAAATATGCCCATCCCGCCGCCACTCCCGAAGAAAAAACCGTGCTCAGTAACGCGCGGGACTGCGTCTGAACGTCAAGTGTTCGCCGAAGCAGCAGTATGGCCCGACGAAGACCCTGTTTTGTGGCCCCACACCTCGTTTGCAACTTCGACGACCAACCGCAACTTTGCGAACTGCTCCTCTTCGGTGAGGCGGTTACCTTCCGTCGAACTTGCGAATCCGCACTGCGGGCTGAGCGAGAGTTGGTCGATGTCAACGTACCTGGAGGCTTCCTCGATGCGGCGCTTCAGCACATCCTTGGATTCCAGACGGGGGAGCTTGCTCGAAACCAAACCGAGCACGATGGTCTTATTTTTTGGGACGAAGCGCAACGGTTCGAAGGTGCCTGCCCGGTCTGTTTCGTATTCGAGGAAATACGAATCGACGTTGATTTTGTTGAAGAGAACGTCCGCAACCGGATCGTATCCACCCTCGCCGAACCAACCGCTTTGATTGTTTCCGCGGCATAGGTGCATTGCCAAGTGAAGCGAAGGCGGGCGATTGGCAAACGCACGATTGATCATCTCCGGATACAGCACATTCAGCGCGTGTATGGGATCGTCACCGCGGGCCTTCATCATCGCCTGAAAATTCTCGCCGCACAGAGTTGCCATTGGCGGATCATCGACTTGAAGATACCGGCAGCCCGCCTCGTAGAGCGATCCCATCTCTTTCTGGTACGCGTCGATAATGTCTTCCCAGAAGAGGTCCATATCAGGATAGGCTTTCGCTCGAATCGCCGGCGCTCCCACATGTGAAATGCAAAATGATGGGCGAGGGGACGGTTACCTTGGGCGTCTGCTTCGTGATGGACTTAAGAAAGCGGAAATGATCCGCATAGATAGGCTTGCGCCACTGCATGCGTGAGACGACTTGGGTCCACGGCACTGGTATTTTCCGTCCCTCATGGTCGACGAAGTAGGCGGCAGTACTTTCCATCCGGACTTCCACGCCGCCGAGTCCCCGCACGAAGAAATCTGTGTAGAAGTCTTCGCGACGAAACTCGCCGTCCGTGATTGATTGCAGTCCAACCTCCTCCTGCCGGGCGACCACCTTTCGGATGGCAGCGTCTTCTAGCGGAACGCAGATTGTCGGGCGAGGTTTTTCCTGCGGCGCACGGGCGGCCTTGACCTCCGGGGGC
The DNA here is from genome assembly GCA_963723845.1 of uncultured Acidobacteriota bacterium. GTDB lineage: Bacteria > Acidobacteriota > Terriglobia > Acidiferrales > UBA7541 > Palsa-295. The sequence goes on along the minus strand of CAVRSO010000067.1, from coordinate 14,970 downwards.
CGCAGCAGACTGCCAACATGGTCAGCGCGAAATGGCGGATTATGAGGAGCGGAAGGGGCCATGCGAACCTCCTTGTATTACTAGAATGCTTTCCCGAGATCGCGCGATCGAACGGAAAAGCAACTGCAACCTGAAGTGGGATCTCGCCGTCAGCTTACCTTCTGCGCGGTGCGCCAACCCTCAGCGTATTGCGTGCGCGCAACTTCCGAGTAAGGCACAGGGCTCACGATTGCGCGAATTTTCGTCTGCACGTGAGGTTCGACGGTTGGCTTTGATGATCCACCGCCCTCCTCGCCCCAGACGAACGTCACCTCCGTGCCAGGCTCTGCGTATTCTTCCTTGAGGATCGCCAGTGTAAGCATCCTGCCTTCATTCGAGCTGTAGCCGCACCAAGTGGAAATGCCAGCCGTCTTGCCACCGCTCAAAACTTTGTCGTATGGCAAGGTCGCATAAACCGCCGAAGGCCAGTCGAAGAATTTAGCGCGATCTTTCTTCTGGAACATCGTGTTGATCGCGCGCGTCACATCGTCGCTATCGAGCGCCAGTGTAACTTTCCTTCGCTGCGGCTGCTTGGACATTTTTTCCAGAGCTTCGCGCCCGATGAAGTCGTGGTCGAATTTCAGGATGGGCCCGTAGCCGAGGTCCCAGGGATTCAGGTAGTAGTCTTCGATATTATTCGAGTAGAAGCTGCCGCCGAGTGAGGCAATCGCTTCGTAACTATTGGCCGACAGCCATTGGCGGTATGCTTTCATTTTTTCGCCGCTGTAAACTGCGGGCATGGGCGACGGAATCCAGCCGGACTCGAGCGTGTTCGAGGAATACGCTCTCGCGCCGACCAATCTGAGGCCGAATTCTTTTCCAGCATCAACGATGGCAGCTTTCACCGCTTCGTCGTCTTCCCAGGGGCCAAATAACTCCCATCCTGGTTGTCCGACCATCCCGTGACGCAGTGCATGAACTTTTTTTCCTGCGATCGTGATCGTTGTGAGGTGGAAAAATTTGAGCTCCGGCGCAGGCTTCCCCATCACTTTTTCGGTCAGCTTCATTGCATCGGGGCCCTGCAGTTGATAGCGGTATGCCTTCCGAACCACGGAACCTTTCTGCGCGACGGCTCGCGGATCACGCTCGAGTCTCACGTTGTACTTGCCAACTTCTGCGTTGTACTGCACCCAATTGTGAACCGAGGGACGACCGACGAGATTGAACAGATCTTTGTCAAGGTAGAAGAGGATTACGTCGCCGATCACATAGCCATCGTAGTTGCAGGGGACGAACTGCTTCGCGCGGCCTGGCTCGAAACCCTTGAAACTGTTGATGCCGAGGGCTGAAAGGAGCCTGAGCGCATCGGGGCCCGAGACGTACATGTCCTCCATGTGATACGACTGGTTGAACAAAACGCAGGTCTGCTGCCACGCACGCTGCTCGTCTCGCCAGTTGGAATACTCAGGGGGAACCACAGGATAGACATAAGGACCGGTCTGCGAATTTCGCAGCAGCTTTACTGGATTTCCGGCCTCTTGCAAAAGGTCTTCCAAGCTCTTGTAGCTCAACTCTTCTCTCCTCGATGAAGTCGGCAGGAAGATAAGGGATTAGCGATGTCCTGTCAATCCAATTGTATCTCCATTGCATACTGCTGTGGCCATAATCTGTTTCCTGCTCAAATGCCAAGTTGTGCTCGTATGGACGCCCCATACTGCAGATAGTGATTACCTTAGTGAGGTGCGAGTCAAACCAAAGCTAGAGTCTTTGCTGCGCCAGACCGGACAAAATGTATACATAATTTATCTTGACACGGACATTCCTTTAATAGTATCACCCGCCACACAGGGAGTGTGGCGCTGGGGTGCGACACACCTGACTTCAAAGATTCCTGCGACGTCGAGGAGGGTGGGTAAATGTCAAAGGGTTCCATTACGATTAAGTGTGTCTGGATGTATGTGTGTCTGGCAGTGCTTGCGCTTCTGATTAGTGCGGGGCGGGCGCAAGGGCAGACCCAGACGGCCACAATTTCTGGTACCGCGACGGATGCGTCTGGCGGCGCGCTTGCCGGCGCGAAGGTTCAGGCGACAAACGTTGGAACGAACACCGCGCAATCGACTACCACGGATGCTCAGGGGCGCTACACGATCTCCCAACTGCCGGTTGGCGCGTACAGTATCGAGGCCTCGCTTTCTGGATTCCAGACAGTCGTGCGCAAAGGCGTCACGCTCAGTGTCGGCGGAACGCTTGTCGTCGATTTCTCACTTCCCGTCGGAGAAGTAACGCAGACCGTCAACGTCGAAAGCGACGTTTCACGCGTCGAGACGGAGTCGTCCGAAGTTTCCACGCTCATTAGCCCACAGCAGATGCGCGATCTTCCCCTGAATGGCCGCAATTTCGAGCAGTTGATCACACTCGCTCCAGGCGTGTCGACGGTAGGCGCGGCGACCAATTTCGTCACCGGCAGGCTTTACGGCATGCAGGATAACTATTCGGTTTCTGGTTCCCGGCCGACTGGACAAATGTTCCTACTCGATAGCACCGACATTCGAGACTTCTGGGAGCACGGTACGGGCTCGGGGTACAGCGGCACTTCTCTCGGCGTGGAAGCCATCGGCGAATTCCAGGTGTTGACCAACACCTACACTGCGCAGTTCGCCGGCAACGGTGCCGTCATCAACGCGGCTTCGCGCTCTGGAACCAATGATTTTCATGGCGGCGTCTATGAATTCTTCCGCAACAACGTTCTGGACGCACGCGATATAGTCGATCCGCTCTCCGGGCCGCCGCCCTTCAGGCGCAACCAGTTTGGCGGTGACCTCGGCGGGCCCATTAAGAAAGATAAACTTTTCTTTTTTACGAACTACGAGGGACTCCGGCAAAGTCTGGCGACGACCATGGACGCTTTTGTTCCCGAGCCATACCTCGCGGCCGGCATGCTGCCCTGCAATGCTGCTGGGGGAGGCGGGATTTTTCCTGTGACGGGGGCAACGGGCTGCACACCCTCAACCGCTGCCAATAGCACACAGCCCGGCGTCTCGATCGGGACCATTCCTGGTGCAAGCGTAACGTCGCAACAAATCGCGGCGCTATGGAGCCTTTGTAAGGGTTGTAAGCCAATTGCGCCCAAGAATGTGGTCAGCAACATCCCCGGTAATAACTGTGCGACCGCAGGCTGCGATCTAGGTGGGTTTTACGAGGTGGCGGTCGCGCCGCCGCTGACCATCAATGAAAGCTACGGTATGTCACGCGTGGACTACACACTTGGCCAGAACGATTCCATATTTGGCCGGTATACCATTGATAACGCGCAGATTGGAGATCCGCGTGATCCGTTCGAAATCTTCCCTGAAACTGACCGCACGCGAAACCAGTTCGTTACCATCACCGAGAGGCACGTCGCTTCCGCCACGCTGGTCAACTCGCTGCACTTCGGCTACGTTCGCAACAACGAAAATTCCACTGCGCAAGGGGCACTCACTGCGGCGCAACTTTCCAAGGCGTCGGCCTTCTCAACCTCCGTCGGCGGCCCTGCCATCACCAGCGATCCTCTGCACTTCGTGGACACTCAGCCCGGCGAATTATCGCGCCAAGACGGTCAGACGACCGGTTTCGAGTCGATCCTCTTCCCGATCGGCCCGGACCCGAACCGGCCTGATGAGATCGTCCAGAATAAATTCAGCGGAGGAGATGACGTCACTTGGACTCATGGCGCCCATAGCCTGAAGATTGGCGTGGTCGTCACCCGAGTGCAAACCCAGAATCTCCAAACCGCTTACTCCAACGGTGGCAACTTCATTTCCTACGCGTCTCTTGTCCCGGGAGGTTTCCGCGGAAGCTACGATGGCCAACTTTGGCTGCAAGGATCACCGTTCCTCGCCTTCGGGGTTCCAACCGTTCCAGCCTCGAACAACGCGACTCGATATTTCCGCGAAATCATGGTCGCTCCGTACATTCAGGACGACTGGAAAGTGAGTTCGCGGCTTACGCTGAACCTCGGCTTCCGCTATGATGGCGACACCAATCCGGTGGGCTGGGCTTTCGGCCATCAGCCGATGACCACACTTGTCGGCTCGTTCCTTCCACCGGTTGGTCCCGTTGCGCCTCCGGGGACCCTTCCTGTGTTTACACCCGTCAGGCACGTTTTCGCCCACAACATCAATGCCCTCAATTTCGAGCCGCGGCTCGGATTTGCTTTCGATCCCTTCAAGGATCACAAGACCTCGATCCGCGGCGGTGTTGGCATTTTCGACGATCCCACATCAGGTCGCCTCTGGGAATCGAACTTCATCAACACATTTCCATCTGGCTCCTCGTTTATCTTTTTCCCGAGCTTCCCGAATCCATGCCCCGCGTCCCCCGCTAGTAGTTGCAACGCTAAGGGTGCCGCAAGCGAGTTCGCTGGCGTGACCTACCAGCCCGATGGTGTGTCTCCCTACCAGCTCACGTACAACCTAAACGTGCAGCGAGAACTGTGGCACGCCACGATTTTGTCGGTGGGCTATGTCGGCTCGGTGTCGCGTCACCTTTGGACGCAGGGAGATATCAATCCGCCGCAGTGCCTGACGTTCCCGAATTGCACGGCTTTGCCTTCGGTTCCAACTTCCCTGCCTACAGCTTCGAATGGCACATTTACCGTGCTGAACTCCGGCTGCCCGGGTGGAGAGCCTTCCTGTTATGGGAGTGGAGCGCAATTCGCGACTGTGGCCACCTACGGCACGGGCCAACCCGGTCCGGCCCTCAATGGTTCCTTCGGAAGACTTATACAAGCCTATAACACGGGGGCCTCGTCCTATAATTCTCTGCAAGTCGCCCTCAATCACCAGTTCGCGCGCAACTTTGTTGGTCAGTTCAACTACACTTGGTCTCAGTGCATTGACAACGGATCTTTCGCCTCATCCCTCGAGGAATTTGCCCAACTCGTTGAGGATCGTTACAACCAAAGATATTCCTATGGGGACTGCACCTTCGACATCCGCCACAACATCAGCGCCAATGTCCTCTACTCCCTGCCGTTCAAGGGAAACCGGCTCATCGAGGGATGGCAGGTCTCATCAATCGTTGGGATTCACACGGGTCTGCCCTTGAACGTGTACAACAACGCCGTCTTCACCGATCCCGCGGACTTGGGGAGCCAGTGGGGCACAAACGCAAACTATTCGTTCGCGCCCGGCTGCACCCCGAACCACCTCATCAAGAAAGGGATCTTCAATCCAACGACTGGTCAAAAAACAGGGGTCCAGTGGTTCGATCCCGCATGCTATCAAGCGCAGGCTCCGGGGTTCCTGGGGAATGTTAAGCGAGACAGTCTCCCCGGTCCCGGGACCCTCAGCGCGGACATCTCCATCACCAAGAACACGAAGATCACGGAGCGGTTGAATATGCAGTTCCGAGCGGAGTGTTTCAACTGCGTCAATCACTTCAACGCGGGCGGGACACTCACGGGCACACTTGGCGGCATCAATCAGGCAAATGGGCTCACCGGGATAACCCAGGGCTCGCAGTCGCCGGTTATAACGCCGCGGCAGATTCAATTTGCTCTGAAGTTTGATTTTTAACCCCCCACCCAAAAATCTTGGCGAGGCCGGGCGGTCAGCGGCTTCGCCAAGATTTTTAAATTCATTCGGCGAACGCGCATGCGAATCCATCCGGCACTGACCAAGTCGCATGCTAGCGGGGGCCAAAGATGAAAATGCGAGAGGTAGTTCTAAGAGCGATCGCGAAAAAGATTACTTGGGATCAGGCCGCAGACATTCTTGGCATGTCACATTCGGCGATGTGGCGCCTGCGAGGCCTCTATCAGAGGAGAGGCTACGACGGCTTCTGGGTGCGAGCGACGCGAAAACCAGGTGGACTGCCTGTACCTCTTTCGGACTTGGAAAAAGTTTTGCTGCTCTATCAACAGCGGTATTCTCACCTCGACGCGCGTTCGTTCCAGAAGATACTCAGGAAAGAGCACTCGATAAATCTCGACTGCGCCTGGCTATCGCAGGCCCTACGCGAGGCAGGACTCACGCGCCACATCGAAACCCCTTCCGAGCACAACTAGGGACGTTTGCCTGCCCGCCGCTGACCGCGTTGAATAGTACCCTTTCTGACTAGGACACTGCTGGGCAATGGGCGTAGTCCGAGGATACAAGATGAATTTTGAATTAAAGCCATGGAATCACGCAAGTACCTGTTGGTGTAAAGAAAAATCGTCTACGGTGAAGTGTGGTGAGGGCACGATTTTAGGGTGATTTGTATCGCCCGTGCAACCCTCTTAGCCCGGCGGGGTGCGACGATTTGCTTGCGCGATGTGGAGTTGATAATATCCGCCCTATCGTCGGTGTCTGCTACCTTTCACGAAGAGGATGGGCGGAAGGATTCTTAGCCTTCTCGGCGGTGTCGTCCTCGGTAGAAGATATTCGGAATCGCGGGCAAAATGGCCGGTAAAAACTCACGAGTAATCGTAAGGATTCGCGAAATGATCCTGCATGGCGAGCTCACGCCGGGTCAGCGCGTAAGAGAAGTGGAGCTTGCCGCCACGCTAGGAGTCTCCAGGACCCCCATCCGCGAATCCCTGCCCATCCTCGCACAGGAAGGAATGCTTACCCAACTCGACACACGGGGATTCGTGGTGCGGGCGTTCACACCGCAAGAGATTATGGACGCCATTGACGTTCGTGGCGTTCTAGAAGGACTGGCGGCCCGCATGCTCGCCGAGCAAGGACCTCCGCGCCGGCTGATACAGTCACTGCACGAGTGTCTGCGCGAAGGCGATGAGATCTTCGTCAAGCGGCACCTCCTCGAATCCGACGAGGCGCGATACGGCGAGATGAACAAGCAGTTTCATTCACTGATCGTGGAGGGGGCGGGAAGTAAGGTGATTGCCGACGCGATTGAGCGCAATGATCGCATTCCGTTCGCGGCGGCGCACGCTATTGCATTCGACAATGTCAACCTCCCAAGGATGTATGACTATCTGAGCGCTGCGCATCGTCAGCATCACTCGATCGTTCAAGCATTGGAGAATGGAGAGGGAGCTCGGGTCGGAGCGTTGATGTACGAGCATGCATACTCCACCAAGTCCAGCATCAATATGCTCAAAAGACCGCTGGTTGTGACTTCGGACGACAAAGCACATCTAAGGGAAACGGCCAAGAATTCCAACACTTGAACCTGACAGATAGACACTTGGAATGGCGCGCCCGGAGGGATTTGAACCCCCGACCTTGTGCTTCGGAGGCACACGCTCTATCCAACTGAGCTACGGGCGCGCGGGCTAATTACCGCTATCCTATCACTGAGGTAGCAGCCTTGGTGCTCCTTCTGTCAGAATCGCTGATTCTTCATTGCGCCCAGAATTGTGCCCACCTAGCTTTGACATGGCGGAGAGCGCCGGATCGACTTCTGGGTATCTCGTGTGTGACCTAGATTCCCTATTGCGGGTCGATGATTTGCTTCGTCCCGGAGGAGTTCTCGCAATCTATGTTAACTAATGGGGTTAATGCCTCTACCATTACGCGTCCCCCTCCCGGAGGCATTATGAAACACACGTTGCCTTTCCAGGCGGCGGTAGCTTTAGCTTTCTGTGTCGTCTCTCTTTGTGCAGGTGCTGCGCCCGCGGCCGCCGATACCCTTGTCCCACGATTGATGTGAATGCGAGCTTCCTGCAGCCAGACTCTATCGGTCCCGTTCTCGCCACGTTCCTGCTAGCGGCCCCGCGTTTTACGCGACCGGCCAATTCGTGCTTGACGTGGAAACCCAGGTGGTTTCGTCGTGGAACATCACCTTTTTAGGGCCTTCGGGCGTCACGCATGACTTGTCCCCGCAGGACGGAGGGGTAGCCTTTGCTATGTGTTGCAACACTGATCTGTGCCCTAACGTCGGCGACTGGAAATTCGATTTTAGCAGCGGCAATGCATTTTTTGGTATCGACACCGCGTCGGGGTTAGAGCCCTCTATGCTAGTCAGCTGTGTCCTACCGGAGGTCGCGTTGCGCCTAAATCAACGCCCGAGAAAAACGCCAGGCTTCCAGACTCCCGCGAGTAAACTGCACGCAAGTGTTGCATCGACCGTCTGAGCCGGCACCGTTAACCAGGCACTACCGGAAAGATCGCGCCAGATTCGCCATCGTAACGCTCTGGATTCTTCCACGTCCAAAGCATTGCCTGTTGTCTTTCGGGCGTTATGATGGCTCTCGCACAATGCCTGGTTTGAACTCGTGACCGATCAATCGCGCTTATCTGATGACGCGCCAGTTAACCGCGAAGAATTGCGAGCCCGGCTGCAAAGAATGACTAACAATGAGTTGCGTGAGTTTGGTCGCGCAGCGCGGAAAATGTGCTCCCCGGAAGCGAACCGCGACAAACTGCCACGAGAGGAAGCGGTGATCGAACTTGAAGAGGCTCGGGCGGAATTGAAGAGACGATTGAAGGGGCCCTGAGACATCGCGACTGCCCAACGCTAGCCGGAAACCTTCTCGCACTTGATTCGCGAAAGTTTCCTGCTCAAACATAAAGGTATCTATGGAAGAGCGAACGTTACGCCGGGGTCGTCGCCGCAGAAGTGAGCGCTTGTCTGCCCAAATACTGGTTCAATTAGCCGGAGCGACCGAAACAGGCCAAGAGTTCATGGAAAACGCGCAGACATTGACGCTGAGTGAGGGCGGGGCTTCCATCCTGTCGAAACGGAATTTAATACCGAAGCAAGAGATGATGATCCGCCGTTTGGATACGGGTAAGGAGGCGAGAGTTCGGATTGCTGGAAAGATTGGGCACCGGACCGAAGGCTACGTCTACGCAGTGGAGTTTGTGGACCTGCAAGTTAATCTATGGGAAACCGAATTCCCCTCGACGTCCGATCTTGATGAGCTGGGCGATCGTGTCTTCCTCGTCTGCGGTTGTTGTGGGAAATGCGAAGAGGTTCAACTCCGGGAGTCTAAACTGGGAGACTTCGAAATTGCGCATGGTGTTCTGCTGTATTGCATCCAGTGCCAAGCCATGACGCGATGGATGCAACGATCCGATGAGCCTGCAACTAGTGATGTGCAAAGTGGCTAGGTCTGACAGGGTTGAGATCATCGTCCCGCTGGGAGCTGGCGGCATGAATAAGTTCTATCGCACCCGCGACACTCGGCTCGACCGCACCGTTGCATTCAAGCGATGCTGTATTCACGATCGGAACTGTATATGCTGACCCGAATCCGCTGGGAGGGTCTTCCATGATCAAACGATTCCTGGGCTTTCTGGCCACAGTCTCGATGACGATTTTGCTGCTGGCCACGTTCGCCCCGGCGCAATCCCCGGAGGCAGGCCGTGTGTTCGAGCGAAACTGCGTGACGTGCCACGGAAACCCCGCTTTCGAGAAAGCGCCGGATCCTTCCGTGCTGCGGCAAATGTCTCCGGAAGCGGTTTACAAAGCCCTGACTTCCGGATCGATGGCGCCGCAAGCGGAAAAGCTCACCGAGGCACAAAAGCGCATGATCGCGGAATATCTGAGCGGCCGAAACTTGGTCGAAGGCAGCGGCGATGCCGCACAAATGCCCAACAAGTGCGCCGGGAATCCTCCCATCACCAGCTTGTCCGCTTCCCCGCTTGGAATGGCTGGGGCGCGGATTCGAGCAACTCGCGCTTTCAGACGGCTCAAGCCGCCGGCATCTCCGCCGATCAGGTGCAGCGCCTGAAGCTGAAATGGGCGTTTGGGTTTCCGGGAGCGACGTCCGTCTATGGCCAGCCCTCAGTTGTGGCCGGGCGCGTCTTCGTGGGCGTCAACACCGGCTACGTCTACTCGCTGGATGCCGCCACCGGATGCGTCTACTGGTCGTTTGAGGCGCAGGCGGGAGTGCGTAATGCCATCAGCTTCGGTGAAGTGAAGGCTGGCGGCTCGCCCAAGTATGCCGCCTACTTTGGCGACCTGCGGGCCAACGTGTACGCGGTGGATGTCGTCACCGGCGCGCTGCTTTGGAAAACCCGCGTCGAAACTCACAGCCTTGCGGGCATTACCGCGGCTCCCGCCCTCCACGAGGAGCGTCTTTATGTTCCGGTTTCCTCGCGCGAGGAGGCCGCTGGAGTCCTGGAGACCTATTCCTGCTGCACCTTCCGCGGCAGCGTAGTCGCCTTGGATGCCAACACCGGTAAGGAAATCTGGAAGACCTACATCATTCCGGACGAGCCCAAGCCCACCCGCAAGAATTCCAACGGCACGCAACTCTATGGCCCGTCGGGGGGCGCGATCTGGAATACGCCCACCATTGATGCGCCGCATCACGCGCTTTATATCGGGACCGGCAACAACTATAGCGAGCCCACTACCGACACCACCGACGCTGTCATGGCGATGGATATGGAGTCGGGCAAAGTGCTCTGGTTTGTGCAGGACACACCTAAAGACGCTTGGATCGGATGCGGCCTCTACGGCACGTCGGACAATTGCCCCAAGGAGATGGGTCCCGATTATGATTTCGGCTCGTCGCCCATTTTGCGCACCTTGCCCAATGGCAATCGCGTCCTCATTGCAGGACAGAAGAGTGGCGTGGTGTGGGCGCATGACCCCGACCGCAAAGGGGCTGTGGTGTGGAAGACGCAGATTGTGGAGAAGCAGGCTCTCGGCGAGATTACCTTCGGAGGGGCTGCCGATGAAGAAAACGCCTACTTTGGCGTTCGCATCGGCGGCATTACCGCCTTGCAGTTGTCAAGCGGCGAAAAACGCTGGTCTACGCCGCTGAAGGGCGACCCGCGCACCGATCCGCGCTCGGCTCTGGGCCAAAACGCCGCCCTCACGGTTATCCCCGGGGTGGTATTTTCCGGCGGCTACGACGGAACGTTGCGCGCTCTGGCCAGCGACACCGGCAAGATACTTTGGGAATACAACATGCTCGGCGGGGCCAAAACCGTGAATGGAGTTGACGCCAAGGGAGGCTCCATGGGCGCCCCGGGGCCGACCGTGGCAGGCGGGATGCTCTTTGCAGGTTCTGGCTACGTCTTCGGCGCCCGCGGCAGACCCGGAAATGTGCTGTTGGTTTTCGCGCTGCCATAAGGGTTCCGCCGCAACGTTGCAAATGAGGCAGAGAAGGAGAACGAAATCGGTCTTTGGGAGAACCTTTCTCTCAGATTTCCTAAGACTCTTCACGAAAATCGCAGACCGCAGATTTCCCGATGACACTGGCAAAATGATTTTTCGACTCGAGATACTGCTTCTCATCTCTCCGAGAATTCAGAAGCCAAACAGCGCATTCACGCTAACAGGCGTAGCGGTAATGCGCACAGACTGGGCTAAGTTCGGATTCCGGGCGGATAACGGGCACCCGGAAGTAATTTCACTTGGACGTATAGTCGGCTTACCGGACGAGTCCTTTCCTAGTACCCACCCGTCTTGTTGGCGAACAGCCAGTGCCAGCATAAAATCCATCGATGGCGGGCAAACGTAAAGTCGCTCCAACTGCTCACGAGACGCTGTCACTATTCGGCGCCACTCAGGAAAAGGCAGATTTCCCGAGCGTTGAATGTCCTGTCACCATTCCAGGCTTGCGGATCGGCACGTCATCATTTACGGCGGCTGGTTGGTCGGGTCCGTTTTACCCTCCCGAATTGAAACCTAGGGAATACCTGACCTACTACGCCACGAAGTTCAACACCGTGGAAGTTGATTCGACATTCTATGCGACACCTTCGGTATCAACCGTGAATGGCTGGCGCGACAAGACGCCTGAGGGGTTCATCATTGCAGCGAAGGTTCCGCAGGTCATCACGCACGAAAAGGTCCTTTTGGACTGCGAGCCTGAATTTGTAGAGTTCGTTGATACGATGCGCCTGTTAGGGGACAAGCTCGGTTCTCTGGTGCTCCAGTTCCCTTACTTCAACGAGGCTCACCTTAGCGCGAAAGATTTTCTGAGTCGACTACGCTCCTTCCTCAAACGTCTTGAAAGCACAACCGTTCGCTTTGCAATCGAGATTCGAAACAGTGCTTGGCTCAATCAAGAATTCGCCGATCTATTACGACAGCACCAAGTCGCACTCGTGCTGCAAGATCAAGAGTGGATGCCTAGCCCCGGTCGATTGAAGTTCGACTATGTAACCACGGATTTTGTTTACGTCAGATTGCTCGGTGACCGAAAAAGGATCGAGAGACAGACCAAGGTTTGGGACAGAGTGATCGTGGACCGTTCAGCCGAACTTCAAAGTTGGGTGAGTTTTTGTCAGCAGACCGTCCGGCGCGGCATTCCGACGTATGTTTACGTCAACAATCACTATTCCGGTCATGCTCCGGCAACCGTTGCGCAGTTCGTGGAGCTTTGGCATTCGAAGACATAACAATTCGTGCTCGATTCAATCTAACTATAATGTCCTCAATCGAATACGAAAGCTGTAGAAGCGTTCCGGTATCTCACATCACCGTCCTTGCGCATTAGGCGCATCCTACGGTGTTTTGGTACGGACCAAGCATCTTTTTACAGCTAGGGCTATCCGACACCTGTACTGCGTCCTTTTCACCCAAGGACGTAGGCTGTACTGGATAACTAGACCGGAGTTTCACTTTTCCAGCGCAGGTCGAACCCCATCCGTACTGACAAGCACAAAGTAGGAGGGGTGATAACGGATTGAAGTGTTTCGTAGGATCGATCCTCAGGAGAAACCTTGAACACGTACGTAGTTTTATTGCACGAAATAGAAAATCAACCTCGGTACACGATGATGACTTGTTTGACTATCACAGAGACTCAATCCTAACATCACTGGACAACGGCCCGGAAACACACACAACTAAGCCAAATGAAGACGCAGACCGCGAGACAGCAATAGAAAGACCGTCCAAAATCTCAGCGACGGTTCGTTCACAGTTCATGTCGAAGTGCTAAGCTGGGATTGCTCGCCCGAAACCCCGGCCACAAGGTTAGGCAATGTCTGAAAACGCGGAAGTCGATTGGCGAGCGATCGCACGGGAGCGCTGGCCACTGTACAAAATTGAGGGTGACGGGCCATTTGTGGCGATGCCTCGCGGCGAAGACACGGTCCATCTGTTCCACACGGTTCTCGAACGAACTACAGGCGCACCGCCCAATTCACGTTTGCTGACTCTGCGCCCGCCTGAGCGAACGCGAAAAGCTAGCCTGGGCTAGAGGCCCCACGCAGTAAAGCTGACCTAGGCTCTCTACCGGGCATTCGAGCGAAGGATTACGATAGGGAACGCCGTAGCTTCGAAAGACAGGTTTAGGTCAACGATGGTGAGCGCCTGATCTGTGTGTGTCTTTCAGTTGAATGCGGAACGAGCGCTTCTCGGGCGTGATCACGATTTTGTCCTCGCGCGCAAGCCAACCGATGGCCCAATCGAAAACAGGGGACTTTCCCTTCGCTTCCTTCTTGAGTGTCGCAAGAGACACGTCGCTTTTGTCATTGAGCGCGTGCCAAATCACACCTGCCGTAGTCCCGATTTCCTCGTGCACTGATTTCTCCTCTCCTTGGACCGCCGCGCAACACATCAGTCGCGTCACGCATGTTTCAACAGTCTGGCTATAATGCCTGCTCCTAATGCGATAAATGTGAGCCCGAGAAGAAACGAAAGACTACGCGCCAGCCAGCGCGGACGAGCAGTCGCCATGCTTTTGCCGACATCGACTGCGCGAAATCCTTTGCGCGCAAACGCTCTATATAAGAAAAATATCCCAATGCCGCAGCACACGCTTCCCAAGATCCAAAGTGATGGTAAGCTGCCCGGGGTTCGGGAATGCACCGGAGCTTTTGCTTGACTGTAGAGAAGGAGCAAGGATGTCTTGCTCGAACACATAGCTGCTTAGTCCTTACCGCAGCGGCGCTAGGGTGGACCGATCGTGTGTTCTATCCGCCCGAGTTTAGCAGATATGGACGTTCGGCCCGAAGGAACTAGAATTCACCGCGTTTATCGGGAGTTGGGGACGGATGCGCTGTGACCTCGGCGATGCTGCTAGTCCCAATGCATCCAATGAAGTGACGAGAACTTCAACGCCCCGGCACGGGAGAACACCACAATGCAAACTCCAAGCGAAGTAGCGGCCGCGATCCTGGTACAGATACTCGTTGACCACCATCCGCAGCTTCAGGCGGAAATACGTCAGGACCTGCCGGAACCAAAACCCCTCGCTCAAGTCCTTGTCCCGTATTACAGGGCGGTGTTGGACGAGATGAAATCGGCCTAAGGATTCGATTCGCTCTCTGACAGGACTATCAATCCCTTTGCGTTGAGCGAACGGCCTCACAAACAGTAGACTGGGTATATGCGAAAGCGCCTTATCAACCCAACCCTGGAGAGTCTTCGGACTCGCGGCGAAGGTCGGTTAGATGTTGAGCGTGCCGCCGCAGTCGAGGTCACATCAGAAGACAAAGATTATCCCGTGGAGTCCGCGTTCACCTCGGGAGATGCACGCGGTTGGCGTGCGGCGGACCCAGGAAGCCAGACGATTCGGCTGGTCTTCGATCAGCCGCAAAAACTCAGCTGCATATCGCTGGTGTTTGAAGAAAATGAAACTGCTCGTACGCAAGAGTTCGTTTTGCGTTGGTCTCCGGACGGCGGAACCTCAGTTAAAGAAATCGTCCGACAGCAGTGGAATTTCAGTCCACCTGAGTCGATCCGCGAGGTGGAAGAGTATCAAGTAGACCTTTCAAGCGTTACTGCACTTGAATTGGTCATCAATCCGAATATCAGTGGCGGAGCCACTCGTGCTTCGCTGAAGAACCTCCGTCTTTTCTGATTTCGCTTACCCTGCGGCTCGACCCCTACTGTGAGGCTCGGACTGATATCTGAGTTCGTTTATCTGGTAGGTGGCCTTTGCCTTGCAGTTGGGGCATTCGCGTTCGGCGCCCTCGGGTGGAAATTCCGGCCGCAAGGGAATAAAAACGTCAAGTAGCGTATCGCCTATCTGAGAATAGGTGAATTGCTTATTGCAGTTCTTGCAGCACAAAGCCCAACTTGCCATGAAAAATTATGTGTAGAGCATCCGACAAAGGCTATCGGTGCTTCCTTGTATTTCGAGGCTCC
>CAVRSO010000066.1:0-10379 GCA_963723845.1 uncultured Acidobacteriota bacterium | reverse complement strand
GTTCTATGTCTCGTTACTTCGTTCAGTTTGGTATTTGTCGCGAAAGTATTCGTCTTCCTTTCGAGCCACCCGGATTTTCAAAATACAACACGGCAACCGATTTTTCGGCTGGCTTGGCCGCCGCCGTTGCGCCCGATCCCAGCTGCCGCCTCAGACGATCGAGGTCGGCACGCATTTTCGCGGCAGTTTGGTAGCGCGACTTGCGATCCTTCTCCAGAGCAGTCTCGATGACCGCTCCGATTTCAGGTGGCAAACGCGGATTCAAGCGAACCACCGACGGCGGCGTACGATTCAGAATCGCGTCGAAAATCACCGCGGATGTCGCGCCGGCGAACGCCAGGCGTCCCGTAGCCATCTCGTAAAGCACCACGCCCAACGAAAAAAGATCGGTGCGCGAATCCACCTCTTCGCCGCGGGCTTGCTCCGGCGACATGTACGCCACGGTGCCAATGGCTGTGCCCGGGCTCGTCAAGTGATCCGAAGCCGCGCCCACTGTAGCCTGTGACGTAATCCCTACGGCTTCTCCCACGCGCTGCCGCTGGGGCGCAAGCTTGGCGAGGCCGAAATCCAAAACTTTGGCTTGGCCGCGCCTGGTGATGAAGATGTTGGCGGGCTTGATGTCCCGATGGACGATCCCTTTCGTGTGGGCCGCTTCCAACGCATCGGCAATCGCCAGGCCGAATTCGAGAATCTCCTCGACCTTCATGGGCTCGCCCGTCACTCGATGCTTGAGCGTATCGCCTTCGAGCAGCTCCATGGCGATGAACGGTCGCCCGGCGTGCTCGCCGACATCGTAAATGGTGCAGATATTCGGATGGTTCAATGCCGATGCGGCCCGCGCTTCGCGCTGGAAGCGATCGAGCGATTGCTGGTCCGCCAAAGTCGAGTCAGGCAGAAACTTTAGCGCCACCTTGCGTCCGAGACGCGTATCCTCCGCCTCGTACACAACGCCCATTCCGCCGACGCCCAGTTTTTCGAGAATGCGGTAATGCGAGATGGTCTGGCCGATCATGCAGGTTCCGCGGACAAAGAATGTGCATCTTACGCTGCGCGGCGAAGCCGGTCAATCCGCTGGCGACGCACAATCAGCGGTCCAGGAGCCAGCCAAGCAAGGAAGGCGCCGCTGACCGGCAGCGGGTAGTGCTCTAAATCAGTGTTGTTAGTGGTGGCGAGTCTACGAGTTTGGCCCGGTCGAACAGCAACACCGAATTAGAGCACTACCCCGGCAGCGGCCTCGCTTGACTCCTGCTTCCCCTGGGACTATACGTAGAACGTAAAGGAAACGGCGACTTTCAAGCCTGAAACGGGTTCGCGCATGAATATCCGCGGCGTTGCTCTATCGCTTGCAGTATTCGTAGCGGCGGCACTCGTGCCGGCCGCGCAAGCTCAGCGGCAGTTCGCCTTTGCGCGCACCTCCGGTAATCGCACGGGACCCGCCTCCTCGCGACGCAGCGGCATGCCACCTCCGTTTGTCCGCCAGCACGGTGCGCGCCGTCGTTCCTCTGGTTCGCTGTTCTGGCCCTACTTCTATTCTGACTACGATTACGGTTACGATTCCGAACCGCAGATCGTCGAGACGCCTCCGCCCCAGATCATCGAGCAAGTTGCTCAGCCGGCACCGGCGCCAGTTGCTCCGGCGCTCGATTCGGTGGTGATTGAGCTGCAGGGCGATCATTGGGTGCGCGTCACAAATTACGGTCAGTCGCAAATGGATGGGCAATCCCGCCAGGCTGAGTCCGCACGAGCAGCCAACCCCGAAATTGCCGTCGCCCGCCGAACCGAGATCGCTGAACCTATTCCCGAGATGCCGGCCGCCGTGCTTGTTTTTCGCGACGGACACCGCGAAGAAATTGGAAAATATGTAGTCGTGGGAGGAACTCTCTACGCCAGTGCGGACTATTGGAGCAGCGGTTCGTGGACACGAAGGGTTCAGTTGTCTGCGTTGGATGTTCCCGCAACCTTGAAACTCAATCAGGATCGGGACACCAAGTTCACGCTGCCGTCCGCGCCAAATGAAGTGATGGTTAGGCCCTGAATTTTCCCCGTCGCGCTTCGCTACTCACTCAAATTGGGTCGAGCACATCATTCGGCCAGCCGTGCACCCAATGTCTTCTTGCTTCAACCCCCAATGCCCTCCCTGACCACCCGCAGTCACACCTCAGTTCAACAACGCCCGCGTCAACTTCTTCCACATTTCTGTGTCCGTTCACTACGGCTGATGATACGGGGCCTCCACACTGGGAACACTCGAAGAGAAGCACGTGGACGAATGATTCAGGCATGTTTGGCATTTGCTCCCTCCATGCTGATCGAACGCTAACCTGGTATCGGCTTCCTGCACATACCGTGATAACGGAAGGTCATGGCAGAAAGCGCGTTAGAAAGGACTGCGGGTATCGCGTCCTTTTTACATAGTTTCAATCTGGTAACCGACTTCCGCTCCCTCAGATCCCCGGTTTCGATATATAGTTCCTCCACCAGCGGGGTGAGCACATGCCATTGGATTCAGCAGCAGTTCCGACGTCCAGCCTGACTTTGGAAACGCGGCCGTGGGACGACGCCATGGTCGTCGAATGCAAGGGTCGCCTGACTGTGGAGCATTCCGAAGCCTTGAAGAACCGTGTCCGTGATCTGCTTCCTGCCACTCGCCGAATCATCATCGACCTCCGGGAAGTCACTCGCATGGATAGTTCCGGCCTGGGCGCGATCGTCGGTCTCTACATCTCGGCGAAAAAGTGCGGCTGCGAGTTGGTCCTGATCAACTACAACAAATCGATCAGGGATCTTCTCGGTCTCACCAACCTGCTCTCCGTCTTCGAATCCTGCGCGAAATCCGGCATGCGATTGCCTTAACTTCGAACCCGCCGGCCACCCTAAAAGTTGCCCATCTCCGCATCGAAAATTCAAATCGCAGCGATCGGATACGAACCGTTGACACCGCCTTCGAGCGCCGTATAATCGTGACTGCCCAGCAGTTAGTAGAGCAAACATCCCCTTGACGCCTCCATACAACCTGGCGCTGTACCTCTCTATGGGCGGCAATCCTCTCAATTCTTATTGGCAGCATCTCGTCAACCCGACTTTTCGCGGGCTTTACCAGGTCAACGCGTTCGATCTCGCCATCATGATTCCGTATTTCTTGGTGATGGTGGTTCTGGCGATGTACGGAATTCATCGCTATCACCTGGTCTACAACTTCTTCAAAAATCGCAAAAATATCCCGGGCCCGCCGCCGGAAATCGCGGAATGGCCCAAAGTCACGGTTCAACTCCCGATCTATAACGAGCGTTACGTCATCGAGCGTCTCATCGAGACCGTCGCGCAATTCGATTACCCGCGCGAACTCCTCGAAATCCAGGTTCTCGACGATTCCACCGACCAAACCCAGCAGGTCGCGAGCGATTGCGTTGACCGCCACCGCGCTCTCGGCGTCCCGATCACCTACATACATCGCGACAATCGCGAAGGCTTCAAAGCCGGCGCGTTGCAGGAAGGACTCAAAGTCGCCACCGGCGAATTCGTCGCCATTTTCGACGCCGACTTCATTCCCCCCGCGGATTTTCTCCGCCGCACGGTTCCCTATTTTGCGAACTCCAAGCTCGCAATGGTCCAGACGCGCTGGACCTACATCAATCGCAATTACTCCACGCTCACCGAAGTGGAAGCCATCATGCTCGACGGCCATTTCGCCATCGAGCACTCCTCACGCTATCGCAGCGGCCGCTTTTTCAATTTCAATGGCACCGCGGGCATCTGGCGTCGCGCCGCCATCGAAGATGCCGGCGGTTGGCAGCACGACACTCTTACCGAAGACACCGACCTCTCCTACCGCGCGCAGATTCGCGGCTGGCAATTTCTCTACTTGCCGGAAATCGAGTGCCCCTCCGAGCTGCCTGTCGAAATGAACGCTTTCAAATCGCAGCAGGCGCGTTGGGCCAAAGGCCTGATGCAAACGGCCAAGAAAATCCTCGCTCGCGTGATCCGCGCGGACGTTCCTTTCGCGGTGAAGTCCGAAGCCTTCTTCCACCTCACCGCCAACATCAGCTACCCGCTGATGGTTTTTCTTTCCATCATTTTGCTTCCCGCGATGATCGTGCGTTTTTATCAGGGATGGTTTCAGGTATTGGTGATTGACCTTCCGCTTTTCCTCGCCTCAACCTGCTCGATTTCGTCCTTCTATCTCGCGGCCGAGCGCACCTTTTATCCGAAAACGTGGAAGCGGACGTTCCTCTATCTCCCCTTCGTCATGGCCGTGGGAATCGGCCTCTCGGTCCGCAATTCCGTCGGCGTGATTGAAGCGATCCTCGGGATCAAATCCGAGTTCGTGCGCACTCCGAAATATATGGTGGAAGCCGGTACGAAAAAGTCGGGTGAGTGGCTAAAGAAAAAGTACCATAAGCGCGCGGGACTGATGCCTTTCGCCGAAGTTGCGCTCGGCGCCTACTTCGCCGTAGCCACCATCTACGCCATTCAGAACGAAAACTACGCCACGGTTCCTTTTTTCCTGCTCTTCGTGTGGGGCTACTTTTACACTGGCTTCATGTCTCTCGGCCAAACTTACGTTGACCGCTTGCGCTTTCTGGGCGGCAGCGGCGCCACCGAACCCAGCCTCATCGCAGCGAGCGCTCTTCGCTTCCCTGCCCTCGCCGAGGCGCACTTTGACGCCGAATCCGTCGCCGCGCCCATCGCTGCATCTTCCAAAATCGGCACGGTCTCCGCCGACTAACGTTTGGTGGAAGCGCGGGCCTTCAGGCCCGCGAAATAACTTGGATTTTGATTATGGCTTTAGCCATGGGGTTTTAGGCCCCTAGCACACGGTGTCTAGCCGAACGGATTCTCATCCGCGCTGGGTCCGTAAATCGATGGCAACGGCACATCCAGCATCCGCAGATACACCGAAAGCTGCCCGCGATGATGGTAGCCATGATTCAAAAGTATTGAGCGCAGGAATGCGACGCGCGGAAGCGACATTAGAACTTTACCGTTTTTCGTCAGCTTCCACGTGGAGGCCAGACGAGCGTCGTCCATATTCTTCAGCGTTTCCTTCGCGCTGGCAAGTCCCTGCGAGAAAGTGTCCAAGATCTCCTGGCGGCTCTTGGGTTCCGACTGCGCGAAGCTCGGAACTTCCATGGAGTCCGACGCAATCGCCGCACTAAGGCCACCCGGCAAGCGCGCTATGTGCAGCCCGAGTTGGCCGAGCGAAAAAGATTTCGGGTGCGGTTTCCAGCCAAGTTTGTCGTCCGGAATTCGCTCCAAGACTCGCTTCGTGGTTTGTGCTTCCTGATCGAGCTCACTCAAAATGGAATCTGCAAGTCTCATGACTTTTTCTCCTTTGATTGAGATTCGGCGCGTTTTCGCACGCTCTCCTGAATATGCGACCAGCCTTTCCCGACTCCCTCTCTGTGATTGCTCTGAATCAGCCCAAGCGCCGTGTGGTGGAACACAATCAGCGTTCCGCCATCCACTTCGCTCAGCCGATACTGAATGTTCGAGGCCACCGGATACGACATGAACATCGGCCCGGTGATTTCAAGTAGCGTGGGCCGCTTGATGGCCTGGATGTGTCCCCACCAATGCCCGTTTTCGTCTCCAAGATCGCGATACCATCTGCCGCCCGGCCGCAGCTCGAGCTTCATCGGCATCGGCTGCCCGTCTGGCGTATCAAACGCCGGCCCGAGCTGTTCCACGAGTGCCGCGAATGTCACGTCCAGCGGCGCTCGAACATGGATTTCCTGGTTCACCTCCAGCGTCAAATCCTCAATTGTTCTTCCGGTTTCGCCTGCGATCGCTGCTTTCGAACTCATGTTTCCTCCTAAGATTTTACTGAATCGGTTTTTTTCATCTTCTCTTCGGCGCGTTCTTTGATGCGTGCCAGCTGATGCTGCCAGAAGCGTTCGAATTGGCCCGCCCATTCGTGCAATGGCCGAATCGCTTCCGCGTTGATTCGATAAAGCATCTGGCGGCCATCGCGTCGCACGTGGACAAGGCCAACATCCCGCAGCACTCGAAGATGCTTCGAGACGGAAGGCTGCTCCAGCCCGAGCATTGCCACAATTTCGCCAACGGGCCGCTCCTGCAGCGCGAGGTAGTTCAGTATCTCGCGCCGGCGGGGCTCGGCAACAGCGTTGAAGGCGTCTGAAGTGGTAGTCGCTCGTGCCATGGGAGCAATATTACATTCCCATATAGGAATATGTCAAGCGCGAAATAGCATCCGCCAGACGGCCTTCAGAAATCCGCCGGGCTTGCCAGCCACGGCAAGGCGCATCCTGGGTGCGAAAGTACCTCTTGGGGGGTACGGTTGGGCCATTTCCTCCGTAGTAGCCGCAACTGTACCTTAGCGGTGCGGGATTCCGGCACCCTGGGTACGCCGGACCGCTCCTCTGAATGAAAACAGGCGCGATATCGATAGAACCACCGAGTTTGGGACTGCGCACCAAGTTCCTGCTCTCGCTGGTACTTACTACCACGGGGCTGAGCTGTGCCACCCTGCTCGTCGTGCGGCACACCGCCAAGAAGCATCTGCAGCAGGAGATCGTCACCGACGCCAACAATTCGGCGTTGACTCTGCAAGTGCTCCTGCATCAGCGGGAAGCAGCGATGAGCCGGAAAGCCAGTCTACTGGCAACACTCGCGTCGGTTACCTTGGACGACGACCCTACCCTGCAAGATTCGGCCGACAACCCGCTCGATACCGAGGGAAACGACCTGGTGATTCTGGCGGACGGCTCCAACAAAATTACGGCGCTGCACACCACGAATCCGAGCTTCAAAACTGCGGACGCCCATCAATTGATCCTCCATTCAACAGGGCGAAACGGAGCGGATTGGTGGTACGCCGCCGGCAGCTTGTATCAAGTCGTCGCCCAACACGTGGAAAACCGGTCAGAGGAAACAGGTGACAAGCGAGAGACCGTTATAGTCGGGCGGGAACTCGGATACTCGGTCGTCCACGATCTGGGGCGAGTCTCGGCGGGCGAAGTGGCGTTCAGCTACCAGGGCAATATTGCGGCCAGCACGCTGATGCCGCTGAACGAATACGATCTAGGCGCGAAGATGCGGGCTACTCCTCAATTGGGAGATGTTCAGATCGGTGGCGAAGAGTTTTATGGCCTCTCCCAGCCGCTGATGAAGGGAGCGTCACCTCCCGCGCAGATTGTAGTTCTGAAGTCGTATAAGGCTGCGGCGGCATTCCTGGATGAAATCAATCGGCTGTTGATGGGCCTTGGCGGACTGGCGCTGCTTGTCGCCATGTGGCTGGCATTCATCATCTCCGAAACGTTCACGCGGCCCCTGGCTAAACTCGATAAGGGCGTTCAGGCACTCGAAAAGGGAGACTTCGACTTCCCTATCGATGCGCGCGGCGGCGACGAAGTGGCGCGCGTCACGCGGGCCTTCGATCACATGCGCGGCACCCTGCAAAAAAACGAGCTGCAGAAGCGGAAACTGGAGGAAGAGCTGCGGCAGTCGCAGAAGATGGACGCGCTCGGACGTTTGGCCGGCGGAGTGGCCCACGATTTCAACAATCTATTGACGGTGATCAAGGGCCACAGCGACTTGATGATCGAGCGGATGCAGCCCGCCGACCCGTTGCTAGGAAGCGGCCAGCAGATCCGCAGCGCAGCTGACCGCGCAGCGTCGCTGACGCGGCAAATGCTGGCATTCAGCAGAAGGCAGGCCCTCGAGCCGACCGTATTCGACATGAATGTCCTGGTAAAGGACATGTGCAAGCTGCTGAAGCGGCTGATCAAGGAAGACGTCGAGTTTTCGTTCCGAGCGGATGAGTCACTAGGAAAAGTGAAGGCCGATACCGGACAGATCGAACAGGTGGTCTTGAATTTGGCGGTGAATGCCTGCGACGCCATGCCGCAGGGCGGAAAGCTGACCATCGAAACCAAAAACGTTTTCGTCGACGAGGAATATTCGAGGATGCGCCCAACCGTGCCGTGCGGAAATTACGCGGTGCTCAGCGTGACCGATACCGGGCATGGAATGGATGCGGAAACCCAAGCGCGAATGTTCGAGCCGTTTTTCACCACCAAAGAGAATGGCAAGGGCACGGGGCTGGGCCTTGCGACCGTATACGGCGTGGTGAAGCAGAGCGACGGGTTTATTTGGGTGGAAACCGCGCCGGGGCGTGGCAGCCGCTTTGAGGTCTACCTGCCGCAGGCTCGGCAAACCGCGGCGGAGCCGGTGCGAGCCGAAAAAATAAAAGCTGCGCTCACGCGGGCCAGCGAGACCGTGCTTCTTGCGGAAGACGAGGACGCCGTGCGCGACCTGGCGTGCGAATTCCTTTCCGCCGCGGGGTATCGCGTATTCGCGGCCGAAAACGGCGAGAAGGCCATGAAGATTGCGGAGACTTTGTCCCAGCCAATTCATCTGCTAGTCACCGACGTGGTGATGCCCCGAATGCGCGGCACGGAACTGGCGAGAAAATTGAAGTGTCTCCAGCCGAATATGAAAGTGATCTACATGTCGGGCTATTTGGGAGAAGAAGGCAGCCAGGAATTCGTGAAGGACTCGGAATATTTGCAAAAGCCATTTTCGCGCGATAGCCTGCTGCACCGCGCGGGCGTCGTCCTTAGCGAAAGCTCCTCGATGGCCGGCGCAGTTCCCGAGATGCACATCGCGTGACGTGCCGCGAGTGAACGATAGCTCTGCTCCAAACTCCAAAGGCTATTGATTGAGAAGCGGGATGCTCGATGCCCGCGCGGGCTGCGGCTTCGCCTTCAGATAAGCGAAGATGTCGTTCAGGTCCTGGTCGGGAACCACTTTTTCCGTGTAGGGCGGCATCTGTCCGGTGGGATGGCGGACGTAGCTGATCAGGAACGCCAATGAAAGCGGCGGCGGGCCAATGCGCGGCCCGGTTGAAGCTCCCTGCCCCTCGTACCCGTGGCACTGGTAGCACCCATAGGCCAGGAAGAGTTTTTTGCCATTCGCGGCATTGCCGGTCGCCTCACCTGCCTGCGACGCGGGTGCCTCCGATTTCAAGTAGGTGTAAATGTCCGAAAGCTGTTGGTCGGATGCAGTCGCAGCCGAAACAGCAGGCATCGTCCCACTTGGCTGGCGGACGTAGCTGATCAGCGCCGGGAGTTCGACTGGCGGAGGGGCGATTTGTGGCGCGAGCTTAGTGCCTTGTCCTTGAGCGCCGTGGCACGCGGCGCAGCCCGCGCTCGAGAAAGCGCGCTTGCCGCTGTCCACCTTCGCACTGGACGCGCCGGCTGACTTCCCGGCGTCCGTCTGAGCTTGTGCGCACACACAGGCGCCCGTCAGCATCAACAGAACGGCGATACGCACTGAGAAGCGCCGAAAGTTCCGCACCTATTCCCTCCCCTGGCGAGCAAATCCAACCACGAGAAAATCGCATCAGCGTGGCTGCGTCACTACATCCACTAACGCAGGACTTCCCTCTTTCACCACCGCGATGGCGCGCTTGATCGTCGGCGCAAGGTCGCTCGGATCGGTCATCGGGCCTTCTCCGTGCACGCCCATGCTTTGCGCCAGCTTGGCATAGTCGATCGGCGGATCGGTGAGCGACGTTGCCGATGCTGGCGCGCGTAATTCCCCGATTGTGGCGGTCCGCCATGATTTGAATTTGCATCAGCTCCTGATGGTAGGCGCGGTTGTTGTGCATGATGATGAGTAGCGGAATGCGGCTGTGCGCGGCCGTCCAGAGAACCCCGGGCGCGAACATCGCATCGCCGTCATTCTGAATGCTCACGGTCAGGCGGCCGTGCTTGCGGTTGCCGAGCGCCGCGCCCACCGATGCCGGCAAGCCGTAGCCGACTCCAAAACCGCCTTCCGTGCCGATGTACTGGTAGTGCTTGTTGAAATCCCAAAGGCGCAGCGGCCAGCGGCTGACGAACTGGCAATTCGATACCAGTGACCAATCTTCGTCCTTTATCTGCGCCCAAAGCTCCGCGGACATCCGCGCCGTGCTGATGGGGCTGGCGTTCCATCCGGGAGTGGCGGCCTCGCGGCGTGGTCCAGGGCCTGCTGGTGAGCCACCGCGAGTTTCTTGCCGCGATCCTCGAAGGCATTCTTATGGTCGCTAGTATCTGGCGCTTCACCGCCTCGATCAGCGAAGGCAGTGTGGCCTCGGCATCGGCGGCTATGGCCACGTCCACCGGCTGGTATCGCTGGAAATCCTGGTAGTTGCTCTTCAGATAGAGATCGTTTGCGGTGATGCTGATCAGCTTCGCATCGGGCTTGGTCGCGGGACGCCCACTGGATAGACCTGTCCGTGCACGGAATTCACGGTGCTCCAAAAATCAGTCAGTTCGAGACCGGCGATCACGTCGGCCGTGCCAATTACCGCGCCCGCGCGTTTTCCATCTGGAATTCAAGGATGGTTTGGGGGGGGGGGGGGGGGGGGGGGGGGG
>CAVRSO010000065.1:0-100049 GCA_963723845.1 uncultured Acidobacteriota bacterium | reverse complement strand
CGAGCACCATTTCACCCCCCTCGGGCTGGCTCCGTCGCCGATGGTGTTTCTGGCCGCGGCATCCCGGATCACGAAAAACATCCGCTTCGCGCCTCTGGTACTGATTGCCACGCTGTATAACCCCCTACGGCTGGCAGCCGAAATCTGCATGCTTGACCATCTAACGAACGGGCGGTTCGATATCGGGACGGGCCGCGGCGTTTCGGGCGTTGAGCTGGGCTTTTTCAATGTGAAAGAGCAAGACGCCCCAGCCATATACGGCGAAGCGATGCAAGTGCTGATGGCCGCCCTGACCCAGGACGTGGTCGATTACCACGGCAAGTATTTCGACTTTACGAACGTTCCCATTGAGATGAAGCCGCTGCAAAAGCCTCACCCGCCGATGTGGTACGCCACGAACGCTCCCGATAGCGCAGCGCGGGTCGCTCGCCAGAATATGAACATGGTCAACCTGCTCGGAGCGCCCCAGGCACGCGCCGTCATTTGTGCCTTCAAGGATGCATGGAATGCCGCCCATGGCGGAAAAGGCATGAAGATGCCCAAGACGGGCATCGCGCGCAACCTCTATGTGGGCGAAAACGACCGGCAGGCCGAGGAACGCGGAAAGTTTGGATCAAAGGGCTTCTACGACAGCCTCGTCTACCTGTGGCGGAAATACAATGTCACCGCTATGAGCCTGGAAGAGGTATTGCGCGCGAGTGACGCGTCATTGATTGCGGGCACTCCGGAGACGGTCCGCGCAAAAATCGAGGAGCAACTGGACCAAAGCGGCGCCAACTATTTTGTCGCGCGCTTTGCCTATGGGGAACTTACCCACGAGGAAAGCGTCCGCTCGCTTGAGCTATTCAGGGATGAAGTGATGCCGCACTTTCAAAAGTAATTAGGGCCGGGACGTGTGATCTCAGCGACGGGCAAGTGTAATTTCAGGCCCCGGAAGGTCCCCAATCCGATGGATCAGCCAGCGGATCATCTTCCAGGGGCGCGGGTCCGGTCAAAACCTTCAATTCGTCTTCTTCATTGTTCCGAGGTTCGAGTTTTTTCTGAGCGCGACGTTCGGCTTTCATGCGCGCCTTCTCCATCCTCTTCATTTCTTTTTGGCGTTTCTGGAATGTAGTTGGCACTGATGTCTCCTTAAAAAGGCGTTCGCTGGATAGTGACAGTACCGCGACAGCAAAAAATGGACTGCCCTCAACCTACCAGCGAGGTTCGCGCGGCTGCCTCGCGGCTTCGCGGTAATCCTCATTTGAGAACCTGCCCCGATTCCCGCGATCACCGCGATCACCTCGATCGCCACCTCCACCGCTGCGCGGACCCCGAGGTCCGCTCGACTCGCCTTTCGGACGAGCCTCATTGACCTTCAAATTTCGGCCGCCGAGGGCTTTCCCGTCGAGTCCCGCAATGGCCTTGGCGGCTTCTTCATCATTGGGCATTTCGACGAAACCGAAACCCCGTGACTTGCTCGTTTCCCGATCCATCGCAATGTGCACCCGCGCCACTTGGCCGAACGGCTCGAAGATCGCTCGCAGATCGCCTTCGGTAGTTTGGAAGCTCATGTTTCCCACGAACAAATTCTTCATGCCGCTTCTCCTTCACACTCGGCCAAGCTTCGACCGATACATCCACCACTGGCCCAAGGGATTCCCAAATCTCGATCCGAAGCTGGGGCAGGTCGGACGCAAGCTTCGAGAGACTCGAAGGACCCAAATCAGGTATCTAACTCCTCAAAGCTTATCCTTATAATTTAGCACAAACCGTGCCGATTCGAGCCACAGGAGTGCCAGCTGAAAAGCGATCCCCTCCGCCGCCACAAGGTGTAGGTGCTAAACCAACAAAACCACTTTTCCAAATTGTTCCCGGTTTTCGAGCCGCTTGTGAGCTTCGGCGGCCTTCTCAAGGGGAATAACGGAGTCGATTACCGGCTTCAGCAAGCCCCGCTTGAAGAGTTCGAGAACCGAGAACAATTCCGCCTTGTGCCCCATGAACGAGCCAAGGATCGAAAGCTGGCGGGCGAAAAGGTAGCCCACATTGATCTTGCTTTCAAACCCGCTGGTCGCGCCGCAGGTGACCAGGCGTCCGCTCACCGCCAAGCTGTAGACGCTTTGGTCCCAGGTAGCAGCTCCCACGTGCTCGAAAACTACGTCCACGCCCCGGCCATTTGTCAGCCGTTTCACTTCGCGCGCAAACTCGCCCTCGTGTAGCAGAACCTCGTCAGCGCCCAGCCCTTTGGCCTTCGCGAGCTTAGCCTGCGAGCCGGCTGTTGCGATCACGCGAGCGCCCGTTGCCTTGGCAATTTGAATTGCGGCACTGCCCACGCCACTGCCCGCGGCAATCACCAGTACCTCCTCGGCGGGCTGAAGGTGGGCGCGATAAAACAGCATGTGCCAGGCGGTAAGAAAAACCAGCGGAATCGCGGCGGCTTCCTCAAAGCTGAGGTTCCCAGGAATCGGGATCACGTTCGCGGCAGGCGATTTTACGAATTCTGCATAGCCGCCGTGAACGCCGGAGCCGAAGAGCGTGTACTGCTTGCAGAAATTGTCGCGCCCCGCGAGGCATTGCGGGCAATGGCCGCAGGAAAGCCCCGGCGCGAGTAGGACTCTTTCTCCCACGCGCACATTCGAAACGCCTTCACCAACTTTTGCCACTTCGCCGGATATGTCGCTGCCAGGAATATGCGGGAAGGCGATGGACCTGCCGGGAAGTCCGCGACGCACCCAAAGATCAAGATGATTCAGCGCGCAAGCACGGACGCGAACCAAAACTTCGTTCGCACCGATCGCCGGTTCCGGCGCGTCGGTGTAGCGCAGCACTTCAGGACCGCCATGCTCGGAAATCACCACTGCCTTCATAGGCTCTCCCGGTTGGTCGAAACGGGGCATAAAATAGCATCGCGAATGAACGGTGTCCAGCCGGTGGGGGCCGATTGACAGCGCCGAGCGGGCACAGTACGCTCAGCTAAACACCATGGATCTATTTGAAGAAATCGTGCGCATGCGGAAAGCGGGCGAGCGCGGCGCGCTGGCGACCATCGTCCACACGAATGGCTCGATCCCCAGCTACGAAAGCTCGCGGATGCTGGTGCGCGAAGACGGCACGATGGCTGGCACCATCGGTGGCGGATGTGTGGAAGCGGAAGTCTGGGCCGCGGCGAAAGACGTGATCCGCGTCGAGCAGCCCCGCAAAATGACGTTCAACTTGAATCACGAAGCGGCCTATGATGCGGGTCTGATCTGCGGCGGCACCTTGGAAATTTTCGTGGAGCCGATCTTGCCTCAGCCCATACTGTATATTTTTGGCGGCGGCCATGTTTCTTCCGCCGTCGCGCGGGCGGCCGCCGCCGCGGGATTCAATATTGCAATCGCAGACGACCGCGAAGCGTTCGCAAACGCGGAGCGCTTCCCAATGGCGAGCGAGATTTATTCCACCTACGAAGACGCATACGAGAAAATCAAGCCGACCGCATCAACTTACCTACTGATCGTGACTCGCGGCCACAAGGACGATATGCGCGTCCTCGCATGGGCCGTGCGCACCGAGGCTCGCTACATAGGCATGATCGGCAGCAAGCGCAAAGTGATCTCCGTCTACCAGGCGCTGGAAAAAGAAGGTTACTCGCCTGAGGAGTTTGAGCGCGTTCATGCGCCCGTTGGGCTAGACATCGGCGCGCTGGCGCCGGAGGAAATTGCCGTCAGCATCACGGCGGAACTCATCGCCGTGCGCCGCAACGCAAAAAACCTGCCGCACAAGTCCGTCAAACTTTCCCACGCCGCAGCGTCCCAGCACAGCTAACTCTATGACCATTGCCGCTGCGGTCCGCCAGAGGCCGCTGGTTGCGGTCATCCTCGCCGCTGGCGAGTCTCGCCGCATGGGCACGCCCAAAGCCCTGCTTCCGTATCGAGGGAAAACGTTCATCGAACATTTGCTTGAAATCACCCACCACCCCCGCATCGCTGCCAGACGCGTTGTGTTGGGCGCGCATCTGGATCAAATTCGCGCCAAACTTCCCGGCGAAGCGGCGTCAATCGTCGTGAATCCCGACTGGCGGCAGGGCCAGCTATCTTCCATCCAGGCCGCGATTCGCACGATTGCCGCTGATGAAACAGCCGGCATCATTCTTTGCCCGGTGGATCATCCGCTCTTTTCACCAAAATTGATCGCGCAATTGATCGATGCATTTGATTCGACCGGCCAACTCATCGTGCTTCCCGTTTACCACGGACGCCGCGGACACCCCGTAATTTTCGCCGCGAGTCTTTATCCTGAGCTTCTCGCGGCATCACCGGCAATCGGCGCCCGAGAGGTTGTGTGGGCCCATACGGCGCAACTGCGCGAGGTTCCCACCGAGGAAGAAGGCGTCGTCCTAAACATCAATGATCCGGAAACTTTGCGACGAGCACTGGAAAATCGTGAAGCCCAACCCTAAAAGCTCTAGGTCCCGTTAGCGCGGCAGCTTCGCCATTAGCGCGCCCACCGCGTCAACGCAAAGCTGCGCCGCATGAAAAGTGGCCGGAGGAAGGTCACCCAGGGCGCTGGATATTTGCTCAGGAGTAATCTTCCTCGCTTCCGCGGGCGTTTTGCCGCCCAACATGTCCGTCAGCACGGAGCTCGATGCGATCGCCGCCACGCATCCTTGCGTTTTGAAGCGCGCCGCCGCAATCCGTCCGTCTTCCACGCGCACCGCCAGCCTCATCACGTCGCCGCATACCGGGTTGGTCACCTCAGCCGTCGCCGTGGCATCCGGCAGCTCACCGGCATTATGCGGATTGCGGAAGTGCTCGATGAGAGTGTCCTTGAACATGCACCACAGTATAAAGCAGAGCGCGCCATGCTCAAGTCGGGCCGCGATCAGGCCGTCGGTGGCGGGTTGGCCGCAGCAAGAGAATCGCGCCCTTCGCTGTTTGTTCGGAAATCAGTTGGCGAAACACGTCTGCGCACCATCGCGCGGCGGCTCAGAAAACCTTTCCTCGGCAGTTGAATGTTGTTGACACTAGAAGGCTTACAACGTATTTTTGAAGTTCCTAGCCTGTGTTCTCTCGTCTGGGCGCGAGGGAACTGCCATTTAATCCGCCTACAAATTCTTAGGAGAATGCAGATGCGACGACTGCTCTACGTCCTTACCCTCGTGATGGCTTTCGTCTTAACGGCGACTGCCAGCTTCGCGCAGGATGGGAAGCTGAAGATCAAGGTCTCCCCAAAACAGGCCTATGTCTTCGTGGATGGCAATGCAATCCGCGAGGGAAGTCACTCAATCAATCTCCCTGCCGGCAAGCACACGGTCGTGGTCGTCAATTACGGATACAAGAGCTCGACCCAGGACGTTGACATCGCGGCCGGCAAATCCACGCCCCTGGAAGTGAAGCTCGAAGCCACCGGCGGCAATGTCGCCGGACCGTTTGGCGACGTTCAACTGAAGGGCGACCAGCGCGCCGCCGTGCTATCCAATGGCGACACGCCTGACTATTTCGTCGGCCACGTGGACGAGTTCAATTTTGACTGGATCTGGCATCAGAATCTCCTGCTCCCGCCCGGAAAGCATCACCTGACCGTGACGCACCAGGGCAAGACGGTTTGGTCCGGCGACGTGGACGTAGTCGCTAACAAGAAAGTAACCATTCATCTTACGAATGGCATGCAAAAGACCAGCGACTGGAAGCGCGGCGAAAAGCTCAAGGATCTCCCGCGATTCAAGGCCGGGATCGCCAGCGCCCAAGTGGCCGTGGCACCCGCCACCGGCAACTTCAGCATCGCTAACGGGAACATCGATTGCGGCCAGACCGCAACCTTGAATTGGCAGACCGGAGAAACTGCCGGCGCCAATATCAACGGCATCGGCAAGGTGCCGACCACTGGCAGCCAGACCGTCTCGCCGCACGCCACCACTACCTACGACTTTACCGCAACCGGTCCCGGCGGCACTGTCACCGGCACGGGCACCGTCAACGTAAACACCAAGGTTGATGCCAGCCTCACCGCCAATCCTGCGGAAACGCACTACCGCAAAATCGGCGAAAAAGTAATTACGCAGGATTCGTCCACGCTCACATGGCAGACCCACAACGCCGATAGCGTCACGCTCGACAATAATAAGGTCGATCCGAGCGGCAGCCAGATGGTGAAGCCGGAGCCGATGGATACGTCGCAAGTTCCCGAAGGCCAGCCTGCTCGCACCATCGACGAAAACAAGTCCTACAATCTGAATGCGACGAACGTTTGCGGCGGCAGCTCCACCCAGACGGCCTCCATTCACATCGTCGGCAGCGTCGAGCCAATTCCCGCGGTCACGCTCCAGAGCGTGTTCTATCCCACCGACTATCCCGACAAGCGGCATCCGCAAGTCGGTCTCGTCCGCAGCCAGCAGCTTGCGCTCGCCACTCTCGCGGACGGATTCAAGAAGTATCTCGAATACGATCCTGATTCGAAACTCTCGATTGAAGCCCATGCGGACGAACGCGGCTCCAAACCCTTCAACCAGGATCTAAGCGAACGCCGCGTCGAGCGAATCAAGCAGTACCTCGTCGAGCAGGGAATCTCGGCCGATAAGGTTGAGACCGCTGCTTACGGCAAGGAGCAGCCGCTCGATCGTGCTACCGTGAAAACGCTCGAAAGCACCAATCCCAACATGCCGCCGAAGATGCGGCTTCGCGAAGTGCGATCCGACTGGCTGGCTTACAACCGCCGCGCGGATGTCGTGCTTCTGCCTTCCGGCAAGAAGTCGGCGCAGTTCTTCCCGCATAACGCCGATGACTCGAAGCTGATTTGGCAGGTGCCGAAACCGCCACTCAAGAAGATCGAAGCCGATCAATAAACAGTCTCAACAAAACGAGCGCGCCGGAGAACTCGAAGTCCTCCGGCGCGTTTCTCTTTCCGGCCGCACCGCGTTACGCCCTTGTAGGGGCACAGCATGCTGTGCCCGGCGCACATGCTTGGCTACCTGTTCACCATCCGCCCCGCTACCTAGGCGCGACGCCGTCATTCTGAGCGGAGTGTCCCGCGCTTTTGGTTTTGCGCGAAGCGCCGGGACGCGCAGTCGAAGAACCTCTCTTCGATGTCAGCCAGCTTGGTAGCGGCCCGCCGTTAGAAGACTCTCTCTTCGATGTCAGCCGCTTGTTAGTGGATATTCCGCGTCTTGCGTCCCACGTAATCCATCAAGAGGTACTGTCCGAGGGTGTACGGAGTAGTGAAGTACGCTTTGCCGCGGCAAAGCTCGGTGATCTTCTGGACGAAATGCACCAGACTGTAGTCGCTCGCCAGCATGAACGTGTTGATCAAAATTCCCGCGCGCTTACATTTCGCTACTTCTTCCATCGTCTGCGTAACCACCAGCGGATCGAGCCCGAACGCGTTTTTGTAAATGCGCCCATCGTCCAGCGTCAGTGCGGAGGGCTTGCCGTCCGTGATCATCACGATCTGGCGCATATCCTTCTTCTGGCGCGCCAGAATTCTTTGGGCCATTCGCAGACCTTCGCGCGTGTTCGTGTAGTACGGACCAACTTGCACGCGCGCAAGTTTCCCCAGCGGAATTTCCTCCGCGCTGTCGTGGAACAGCACGCAGTGCAGGGAATCGCCCGGATATTGCGTGCGTATCAAATGCGAAAGCGCCAGCGCCACGCGCTTCGCCGGCGTAAAGCGGTCTTCGCCGTAGAGAATCATGCTGTGGCTGCAATCGAGCATCAGCACCGTCGCGCACGAGCTTTGATATTCGCACTGGTGCACCATCAAATCGGGATAGTCCAGCTCGATGGGAATGCCCGCGCCATTGCGCCGCACCGCGTTGAAGAGCGTGCCGCTGATGTCCATATTCAGCGTGTCCCCGAATTCGTAGGCCTTCGACGAGCCGCCCGATTCGATTCCCGTGGCCAGATCGCGCGTGTCGTGCCGCCCAAAGCTGCTTTTTCCCAGCGACGCCAACAAATCCTTCAGAGTTTTGAATCCCAGGAAATCGAGCGCCTTATCGGTGATTTCAAACCGCGCTTCCACCTGCGGCTGGTCCTTGCCGATCTGTCCACCGGGTGTTTCCGATGGCGGAGGCGTCACCCGCGCGGATTGTTGCTGCGTGATGAAGCCCTCCTCCTCCATGCGCTGGATGATCTGGTCGATCATGTTGCGCAGCTCTTCGTTCTGCGAAAGATCGGGATTCTGGCGCAGCTTTTCGAGCAATTCTGGAGGAATCAGGTCGCCGTCCTCAAGTGCGCGCAGAATCGCTTCGCGCAGGTCGTCCATATGCTGCTGGCGAGCCCGCTCCATATCCAGTTCATGAAAGCCGTACTGCGAGTGGAATCCGCTCTGAAGGAAGAAATCCGAAAGCCGGTCCATCAGATCTTGCAATCGATGTCCTCCGCCGCCCCCGGTTCATAGCGCGAATATTTCGTGTATTTCATGTTTCCTCAGCGGACGCAATTCGAACTCAGTTGAACTGCCGCCGCGGCATCCGCCCGATGGGCTCCTTGGGATCGCGCGGCTCCGGCGTTTTTCGCGCGTCCGCGAAAAAGCCGCGTTCCTCGCTGCGGTTGATCCGTTTTTGCGACCACAGTCCTTCGAGAATGAACTCCGCCGGGCAGCCTGATATCGCCGCGTCATCTTTCGAACGTACGCCCAGCGTTTCCAAATGCTCGAAAAGCCCCGCTATTTTCTTGAGCTGGCCCAACAATTCGGTGCTCGAAGCGTTTGCAGGAACTTTCAATTCGCCGCAATTTCAAACCACTGCACCACCGGCTGCAAGTCCGCGTTCGCTCATGTATTTCGTAAACACCTTGCCCACCGCCGCGCGAATGATTTCGCGGGCGACGGTATCCGCACCGCGCTGTTCGCCTTCGTATTCGAGTTCCATTTTTCCGGTCATGGCCGGAATCGCGGCATACACGTCCACAATCCGCGCTGAAACGCCGGTTCGCGATTGCGGGCTCCGCGCTGCTCCGCGCTGCTGACCACGTTTTCAGCAGGCAATTGGCAACCGCTGGCTGACACCGGAGCGACGGTCCACGCGCTTGTCCTCGCGTGCCAGGAACGCTATCTGCTCGACCACCTCACGCAAGTAATCCGGCACCCCAACCCGCCGCCCGACCGTCACGCTTCGTCCACGCCTCCTGCTGCGTGATGGACATGCCTTCCTCGACGGTCGCCGGGTAATGCGTCCGGATTTCGCTGCCAACACGATCTTTGAGCGGCGTCATAATTTTGCCGCGGGCCGTATAATCCTCCGGGTTCGCCGTGAAGACCAGCAGCACGTCCAGCGGCAGCCGGATCGGTAGCCCTTAATCTGAACGTCGCCTTCCTGCATGATATTGAACAGGCCCACTTGCACTTTGCCCGCCAGATCGGGCAGTTCGTTGATGGCAAAAACCCGCGATTCGCTCGTGGCAGCAGTCCGTAATGCATCGTCATTTTGTCGTTTTTTACGTTCAGTTTTACCTTTATTGCTATCGGCAAATGCGAATGGGTAGTCCCTGAGTACAGGATCGCAAGTCACCAGCGGAAGCGAGGCATGGTTTTTGGCCGACGAGTTCCGATTGAGGACCAGGACGCAAATGAGTCCTGAACGGATTTGTGAGGTTCCGTCAGATAGGAGCGCCGAAACCGTAAAGGCGGCCAACGCCGCCGACCCACAACGGGCCCGCGCGCCTGCCTGCCCCGGTTGCCCTCGGGTCTTTTTCGAAATTATGCATTTTGCAGAAATTAGCGATTTGGCCAGGACGAGTAGCGACGAATGTATAGGTGAGCAAGCCGCCATAAGCCGACGGCGGAAAGGGCAACCATTTAGCCGTTGACCAGACCCAGACGGACGCGAAATGGGAGAACCGCCGACGGGGACGCGCGCTGATCGCGTAAGCCAGCGTACGCGATCAGTCGTCGCGTCTGTCGCAGCCGGCCGCTCTCGCCTCGAAACAGGAGTGCGACCGACAACCGACCGGAAGGGAAGCCCAGTGCGCCGAAGGCCGATGGCGGCGAGCGCAAAGAAACGGTCCGTCGATGCACGACTCGCGGGAGCGCGTACATCGGCAGGGCGCAGAGGTTCCACGCCAACCCCAGGGCCGCCGCGGCGAGGATCAGCGGGTCGAATTCGCTGTCGGACGGCGGCGGCGGCGGCCCAGGCGGCGGCGGCGAACCAATCCGACGGAAGTTCAGAGTTTCGCTCATATCTCGACCTGGCGGGTGGACGGTACTCTGCTCGTCTTCGCGAAGGAACCAAAAGTCGCTGGGGATGGCGACTTTCCAGCCTGTTGAGTATGGACTTCCCCTCAGACATTTTTCGATAGTAATGGTCTTATCAGCAGGAGGTTACCCATCGACGAACTCACGATTCATTACGGTTTGCTGCCGCGCGCAAACCGCGGAATTTTCGCCATCAACGAACTGCCCGACCTGGCGGGAAAAATTCAGGTGGGACTCTTCAACATCATGCAAGAAGGCGACGTGCAGATTAAAGGATATCCGGTGCGGCTGCTGCTCGACGTGCTGCTGGTCTTCACCGCGAATCCGGAAGATTACACGGCGCGCGGCAAAATCATTACGCCGCTGAAGGATCGCATCGGCTCCGAAATTCGGACCCACTACCCGGCCACGCTGAGCGAGGGAATGTCTATCACGGAGCAGGAATCGTGGACGAACCGCGACGGCAAGCGGCGGGTGGAAGTGCCGACTTACATGCGCGAGATCGTGGAGGAAGTGGCGTTTCAGGCGCGCGAGGATAAGCGAATCGACCGGCGGTCCGGGTGAGCCAGCGCCTGCCGATCAGCGCGCTCGAAAATGTGCTGAGCAGCGCGGAACAGAGGGCCGTGCGCAGCCGCGACTCCGCGGTGGTGGCGCGGGTGGCGGATGTATACGCCGCGATTCCGGCCATGACGGGAAAATTCGAACTCGAGTATGAAGGCGAAATGCGCGGCGCCGAAAACATCGCGCGGGAATTGATTCGCGCGGCGGTGGGCAAGACCTTCACAAAATATTTCACGAATGTGAATTTTCAGACCGTGGTGCAGTGGTTTGAAGCGGGCGGCGAATTGAAAATTCCTGCAAACGCTTCGAGCACCGAATTGTTGGGCCAGCTCAAGAAAATAGCGGGGCTTTTCGAGCATTTGGAAACGCTGGGCGTACGTTCGAAAGATGACGCGGCGATTCAGGCTAGCGCGGCGGAGTTCATTCTCGAAGGACTGTGGTCGCAAAAACGGATCAACCGCAGCGAGGAACGCGGCTTTTTCGCGGACGCGCGAAAAACGCCGGAGCCGCGCGATCCCAAGGAGCCCATCGGGCGGATGCCGCGGCGGCAGTTCAACTGAGTTCGAATTGCGTCCGCTGAGGAAACATGAAATACACGAAATATTCGCGCTATGAACCGGGGGCGGCCGATGACATCGATCTGCAAGATCTGATGGACCGGCTTTCGGATTTCTTCCTTCAGAGCGGATTCCACTCGCAGTACGGCTTTCATGAACTGGATATGGAGCGGGCTCGCCAGCAGCATATGGACGACCTGCGCGAAGCGATTCTGCGCGCGCTTGAGGACGGCGACCTGATTCCTCCAGAATTGCTGGAAAAGCTGCGCCAGAATCCCGATCTTTCGCAGAACGAAGAGTTGCGCAACATGATCGACCAGATCATCCAGCGCATGGAGGAGGAGGGCTTCATCACGCAGCAACAATCCGCGCAGGTGACGCCTCCGCCATCGGAAACACCCGGCGGACAGATCGGCAAGGACCAGCCGCAGGTGGAAGCGCGGTTTGAAATCACCGATAAGGCGCTCGATTTCCTGGGATTCAAAACTCTGAAGGATTTGTTGGCGTCGCTGGGAAAAAGCAGCTTTGGGCGGCACGACACGCGCGATCTGGCCACGGGCATCGAATCGGGCGGCATGTCGAAGGCCTACGAATTCGGCGACACGCTGAATATGGACATCAGCGGCACGCTTTTCAACGCGGTGCGGCGCAATGGCGCCGGGCATTCCCATCGAGCTGGACTATCCCGATCTGATGGTTCACCAGTGCGAATATCAAAGCTCCTGCGCGACGGTGCTGATGCTCGATTGCAGCCACAGCATGATTCTTTACGGCGAAGACCGCTTTACGCCGGCGAAGCGCGTGGCGCTGGCGCTGTCCCATTTGATTCGCACGCAATATCCGGGCGATTCCTGCACTGGTGCTGTTCCACGACGCGCGGAGGAAATTCCGCTCGGGGAACTTGGCGCGCGTGCAGGTCGGCCCGTACTACACGAATACGCGCGAAGGTCTGCGGATGGCGCAACGATTCTGTCGCGCAGAAAAAGGATATGCGCCAGATCGTGATGATCACGGACGGCAAGCCCTCCGCACTGACTCTGGAAGATGGGCGCATTTACAAAAACGCGTTTGGGCTGGATCCGCTGGTGGTTACGCAGACGCTGGAAGAAGTAGCGAGTTGCAAGCGCCGGGATTCTGATCAACACGTTCATGCTGGCCAGCGACTACAGCCTGGTCCATTTCGTGCAGAAAGTCACCGAGCTTTGCCGCGGCAAAGCGTACTTCACCACTCCGTACACCCTCGGACAGTACCTCTTGATGGATTACGTGGGACAGCAAAGACGCAGGAATATCCACTAACAAGCGGCTGACATCGAAGAGAGAAGGGGGGTCTTCTAACGGCGGGCCGCTACCAAGCTGGCTGACATCGAAGAGAGGTTCTTCGACTGCGCGTCCCGGCGCTTCGCGCAAAACCAAAAGCGCGGGACACTCCGCTCAGAATGACGGCGTCGCGCCTAGGTAGCGGGGCGGATGGTGAACAGGTAGCCAAGCATGTGCGCCGGGCACAGCATGCTGTGCCCCTACAAGACGGCGTAACGCGGTGCGGCCGGAAAAAGAAAACGCGCCGGAGAACTTGAGTTCTCCGGCGCGCTCGTTTTGTTGAAACTGTTTATTGATCGGCTTCGATCTTCTTCAGTGGCGGTTTCGGCACCTGCCAAATCAGCTTCGAGTCATCGGCGTTATGCGGGAAGAACTGCGCCGACTTCTTGCCGGAAGGCAGAAGCACGACATCCGCGCGGACGGTTGTAAGCCCAGCCCAGTCGGATCGCACTTCGCGAAGCCGCATCTTCGGCGGCATGTTGGGATTGGTGCTTTCGAGCGTTTTCACGGTAGCACGATCGAGCGGCTGCTCCTTGCCGTAAGCAGCGGTCTCAACCTTATCGGCCGAGATTCCCTGCTCGACGAGGTACTGCTTGATTCGCTCGACGCGGCGTTCGCTTAGATCCTGGTTGAAGGGTTTGGAGCCGCGTTCGTCCGCATGGGCTTAAATCGAGAGTTTCGAATCAGGATCGTATTCGAGATACTTCTTGAATCCGTCCGCGAGAGTGGCGAGCGCAAGCTGCTGGCTGCGGACGAGACCGACTTGCGGATGCCGCTTGTCGGGATAGTCGGTGGGATAGAACACGCTCTGGAGCGTGACCGCGGGAATCGGCTCGACGCTGCCGACGATGTGAATGGAGGCCGTCTGGGTGGAGCTGCCGCCGCAAACGTTCGTCGCATTCAGATTGTAGGACTTGTTTTCGTCGATGGTGCGAGCAGGCTGGCCTTGGGAACTTGCGACGTATCCATCGGCTCCGGCTTCACCATCTGGCTGCCGCTCGGATCGACCTTATTATTGTCGAGCGTGACGCTATCGGCGTTGTGGGTCTGCCATGTGAGCGTGGACGATCCTGCGTAATTACTTTTTCGCCGATTTTGCGGTAGTGCGTTTCCGCAGGATTGGCGGTGAGGCTGGCATCGACCTTGGTGTTTACGTTGACGGTGCCCGTGCCGGTGACAGTGCCGCCGGGACCGGTTGCGGTAAAGTCATACGTAGTGGTGGCGTGCGGCGGACGGTCTGGCTGCCGGTGGTCGGCACCTTGCCGATGCCGTTGATATTGGCGCCGCAGTTTCTCCGGTCTGCCAGTTTAAGGTTCGGCGGTCTGGCCGCAATCGATGTTCCCGTTAGCGATGCTGAAGTTGCCGGTGGCGGGTGCCACGGCCACTTGGGCGCTGGCGATCCCGGCCTTGAATCGCGGGACATCCTTGAGCTTTTCGCCGCGCTTCCAGTCTTTAGTCTTTTACGTGCCGTTCTTCAGGTCAACGATTACTTTTTTGTTGGCGGCTACGTCCACGTCGCCCGACCAAACCGTCTTGCCCTGGTGCAGTCACGGTCAGGTGATGCTTTCCGGGCGGGAGCAGGAGATTCTGATGCCAGATCCAGTCAAATTGAACTCGTCCACGTGGCCGACGAAATAGTCAGGCGTGTCGCCATTGGATAGCACGGCGGCGCGCTCGTCGCCCTTCAGTTGAACGTCGCCGAATGGTCCGGCGACATTGCCGCCTGTGGCTTCGAGCTTCACTTCCAGGGGCGTGGATTTGCCGGCCGCGATGTCAACGTCCTGGGTCCAGCTCTTGTATCCGTAATTGACGACCACGACCGTGTGCTTGCCGGCAGGGAGATTGATTGAGTGACTTCCCTCGCGGATTGCATTGCCATCCACGAAGACATAGGCCTGTTTTGGGGAGACCTTGATCTTCAGCTTCCCATCCTGCGCGAAGCTGGCAGTCGCCGTTAAGACGAAGGCCATCACGAGGGTAAGGACGTAGAGCAGTCGTCGCATCTGCATTCTCCTAAGAATTTGTAGGCGGATTAAATGGCAGTTCCCTCGCGCCCAGACGAGAGAACACAGGCTAGGAACTTCAAAAATACGTTGTAAGCCTTCTAGTGTCAACAACATTCAACTGCCGAGGAAAGGTTTTCTGAGCCGCCGCGCGATGGTGCGCGGACGTGTTTCGCCAACTGATTCCCGAACAAACAGCGAAGGGCGCGATTCTCTTGCTGCGGCCAACCCGCCACCGACGGCCTGATCGCGGCCCGACTGAGCATGGCGTGCTCTGCTTTATACTGTGGTGCATGTTCAAGGACACTCTCATCGAGCACTTCCGCAACCCGCATAATGCCGGTGAGCTGCCGGATGCCACGGCGACGGCTGAGGTGACCAACCCGGTATGCGGCGACGTGATGAGGCTGGCGGTGCGCGTGGAAGACGGACGGATCGCGGCGGCGCGCTTCAAAACGCAAGGATGCGTGGCGGCGATCGCATCGAGCTCCGTGCTGACGGACATGTTGGGCGGCAAATCGCCCGCGGAAGCGAGGAAGATTACTCCTGAGCAAATATCCAGCGCCCTGGGTGACCTTCCTCCGGCCACTTTTCATGCGGCGCAGCTTTGCGTTGACGCGGTGGGCGCGCTAATGGCGAAGCTGCCGCGCTAACGGGACCTAGAGCTTTTAGGGTTGGGCTTCACGATTTTCCAGTGCTCGTCGCAAAGTTTCCGGATCATTGATGTTTAGGACGACGCCTTCTTCCTCGGTGGGAACCTCGTGCAGTTGCGCCGTATGGGCCCACACAACCTCTCGGGCGCCGATTGCCGGTGATGCCGCGAGAAGCTCAGGATAAAGACTCGCGGCGAAAATCACGGGGTGTCCGCGGCGTCCGTGGTAAACGGGAAGCACGATGAGTTGGCCGGTCGAATCAAATGCATCGATCAATTGCGCGATCAATTTTGGTGAAAAGAGCGGATGATCCACCGGGCAAAGAATGATGCCAGCTGTTTCATCACCGGCAATCGTGCGAATCGCGGCCTGGATGGAAGATAGCTGGCCCTGCCGCCAGTCGGGATTCACGACGATTGACGCCGCTTCGCCGGGAAGTTTGGCGCGAATTTGATCCAGATGCGCGCCCAACACAACGCGTCTGGCAGCGATGCGGGGGTGGCGGGTGATTTCAAGCAAATGTTCGATGAAAGTTTTCCCTCGATACGGAAGCAGGGCTTTGGGCGTGCCCATGCGGCGAGACTCGCCAGCGGCGAGGATGACCGCAACCAGCGGCCTCTGGCGGACCGCAGCGTCAATGGTCATAGGGTTAGCGGTGCGGGGACGTTGCGGCGTGGGAAAGTTTGACGGACTTGTGCGGCAAGTTTTTTGCGTTGCGGCGCACGGCGATGAGTTCCGCCGTAATGCTGACGGCAATTTCCTCTGGCGCCAGCGCGCCGATATCGAGCCCAACGGGCGCATGAACGCGCTCAAAGTCATCAGGCGAGTAACCTTCTTTTTCCAGCGCCTGGTAGACGGAGATCACTTTGCGCTTGCTGCCGATCATTCCTATGTAGCGAGCCTCGGTGCGCACGGCCCATGCGAGGACGCGCATATCGTCCTTGTGCCCGCGCGTTACGATTAATAGGTAAGTTGATGCGGTCGGCTTGATTTTCTCGAATGCGTCTTCGTAGGTGGTGTACATCTCGCTCGCCATCGGGAAGCGCTCCGCGTTTGCGAACGCTTCGCGGTCGTCTGCGATTGCAATATTGAATCCCGCGGCGGCGGCCGCCCGCGCGACGGCGGAAGAAACATGGCCGCCGCCAAAAATATACAGCATGGGCTGAGGCAAAATCGGCTCCACGAAAATTTCCAAGGTGCCGCCGCAGATCAGTCCCGCATCATAGGCCGCTTCGTGATTCAAGTTGAACGTCATTTTGCGGGGCTGCTCGACGCGGATCACGTCTTTCGCCGCGGCCCAGACTTCCGCTTCCACACATCCGCCGCCGATGGTGCCGGCCATCGTGCCGTCTTCGCGCACCAGCATTCGCGAGCTTTCGTAGCTGGGGATCGAGCCATTCGTGTGGACGATGGTCGCCAGCGCGCCGCGCTCGCCCGCTTTCCGCATGCGAACGATTTCTTCGAATAGATCCATGGCGTTTGATTGAGCGTACTGTGCCCGCTCGAAGCTGTCAATCGACCGCTACCGCCTGGACAGCGCTCAATTCGCGATGTTATTTTATGCCCCGTTTCGATCAACCGGGAGAGCCTATGAAGGCGGTGGTGATTTCCGAGCATGGCGGCCCTGAGGTGCTGCGCTACACCGACGCGCCGGAGCCGGCGATCGGTGCGAACGAAGTTTTGGTTCGCGTGCGTGCTTGCGCGTTGAACCATCTCGATCTTTGGGTGCGTCGCGGACTTCCCGGCAGGTCGATCGCTTTCCCGCATATTCCTGGCAGCGACATATCCGGCGAAGTGGCCAAGATTGGTGAAGGCGTCTCAAATGTGCGCGTGGGAGAAAGAGTCCTACTCGCGCCGGGACTTTCCTGCGGCCATTGCCCGCAATGCCTCGCGGGGCGCGACAATTTCTGCAAGCAGTACACGCTCTTCGGCTCCGGCGTTCACGGCGGCTATGCGGAATTCGTAAAATCGCCTGCCGCCAACGCGATCCCGATTCCTGGAAACCTCAGCTTTGAGGAAGCCGCCGCGATTCCACTAGTTTTTCTTACCGCCTGGCACATGCTGTTTTATCGCGCC
The DNA here is from genome assembly GCA_963723845.1 of uncultured Acidobacteriota bacterium. Taxonomy (GTDB): domain Bacteria; phylum Acidobacteriota; class Terriglobia; order Acidiferrales; family UBA7541; genus Palsa-295. The sequence goes on along the minus strand of CAVRSO010000065.1, from coordinate 82,733 downwards.
CACCTTCAGCCCGCCGAGGAGGTACTGGTGATTGCCGCGGGCAGTGGCGTGGGCAGTGCCGCAATTCAAATTGCCAAGGCAACGGGCGCTCGCGTGATCGCAACAGCCGGCTCGCAGGCCAAGCTCGCGAAGGCCAAAGGGCTGGGCGCTGACGAGGTTCTGCTACACGAGGGCGAGTTTGCGCGCGAAGTGAAGCGGCTAACAAATGGCCGGGGCGTGGACGTTGTTTTCGAGCACGTGGGAGCGGCTACCTGGGACCAAAGCGTCTACAGCCTGGCGGTGGGCGGACGCCTGGTCACCTGCGGCGCGACCAGCGGGTTTGAAAGCAAGATCAATGTGGGCTACCTTTTCGCCCGCCAGCTTTCGATCCTTGGCTCGTTCATGGGGCACAAGGCGGAATTGTTCTCGGTTCTCGAACTTTTCAAGCGGGGCTTGCTGAAGCCGGTAATCGACTCCGTTATTCCCCTTGAGAAGGCCGCCGAAGCTCACAAGCGGCTCGAAAACCGGGAACAATTTGGAAAAGTGGTTTTGTTGGTTTAGCACTTAAGCCTGTGCCGGCAGGTGATCGCTTTCAGCTGGCATCCTGTGGCTCGAATCGGCATGGTTTGTGCTAAATTATAAGGATAAGCTTTGAGGAGTTAGATACCTGATTTGGGTCCTTCGAGTCTCTCGAAGCTTGCGTCCGACCTGCCCCAGCTTCGGATCGAGATTTGGGAATCCCTTGGGCCAGTGGTGGATGTATCGGTCGAAGCTTGGCCGAGTGTGAAGGAGAAGCGGCATGAAGAATTTGTTCGTGGGAAACATGAGCTTCCAAACTACCGAAGGCGATCTGCGAGCGATCTTCGAGCCGTTCGGCCAAGTGGCGCGGGTGCACATTGCGATGGATCGGGAAACGAGCAAGTCACGGGGTTTCGGTTTCGTCGAATTGCCCAATGATGAAGAAGCCGCCAAGGCCATTGCGGGACTCGACGGGAAAGCCCTCGGCGGCCGAAATTTGAAGGTCAATCAGGCTCGTCCGAAAGGCGAGTCGAGCGGACCTCGGGGTCCGCGCAGCGGTGGAGGTGGCGATCGAGGTGATCGCGGTGATCGCGGGAATCGGGGCAGGTTCTCAAATGAGGATTACCGCGAAGCCGCGAGGCAGCCGCGCGAACCTCGCTGGTAGGTTGAGGGCAGTCCATTTTTTGCTGTCGCGGTACTGTCACTATCCAGCGAACGCCTTTTTAAGGAGACATCAGTGCCAACTACATTCCAGAAACGCCAAAAAGAAATGAAGAGGATGGAGAAGGCGCGCATGAAAGCCGAACGTCGCGCTCAGAAAAAACTCGAACCTCGGAACAATGAAGAAGACGAATTGAAGGTTTTGACCGGACCCGCGCCCCTGGAAGATGATCCGCTGGCTGATCCATCGGATTGGGGACCTTCCGGGGCCTGAAATTACACTTGCCCGTCGCTGAGATCACACGTCCCGGCCCTAATTACTTTTGAAAGTGCGGCATCACTTCATCCCTGAATAGCTCAAGCGAGCGGACGCTTTCCTCGTGGGTAAGTTCCCCATAGGCAAAGCGCGCGACGAAATAGTTGGCCCCGCTTTGGTCCAGTTGCTCCTCGATTTTTGCGCGGACCGTCTCCGGAGTGCCCGCAATCAATGAGGCGTCACTCGCGCGCAATACCTCTTCCAGGCTCATAGCGGTGACATTGTATTTCCGCCACAGGTAGACGAGGCTGTCGTAGAACCCCTTTGATCCAAACTTTCCGCGTTCCTCGGCCTGCCGGTCGTTTTCGCCTACATAGAGGTTGCGCGCGATGCCCGTCTTGGGCATCTTCATGCCTTTTCCGCCGTGGGCGGCATTCCATGCATCCTTGAAGGCACAAATGACGGCGCGTGCCTGGGGCGCTCCGAGCAGGTTGACCATGTTCATATTCTGGCGAGCGACCCGCGCTGCGCTGTCGGGAGCGTTCGTGGCGTACCACATCGGCGGGTGGGGCTTTTGCAGCGGTTTCATCTCAATGGGAACGTTCGTAAAGTCGAAATACTTGCCGTGGTAATCGACCACGTCCTGGGTCAGGGCGGCCATCAGCACCTCCATCGCTTCGCCGTATATGGCTGGGGCGTCTTGTTCTTTCACATTGAAAAAGCCCAGCTCAACGCCCGAAACGCCGCGGCCCGTCCCGATATCGAACCGCCCGTTCGTTAGATGGTCAAGCATGCAGATTTCGGCTGCCAGCCGTAGGGGGTTATAGAGCGTGGCGATCAGTACCAGAGGCGCGAAGCGGATGTTTTTCGTGATCCGGGATGCCGCGGCCAGAAACACCATCGGCGACGGAGCCAGCCCGAGGGGGGTGAAATGGTGCTCGGTGACATGGAAGGTGCTGAAGCCGGCTTGGTCGTAGAGCTCCATCAGCTTCATGCGGCTGTCGTAGGTCTCGTGGATCGGCCTCTTCTGCCGGTCCACATGGTCAATAACGCCAAAATCCATTTTCATTCGTCGGCCTTCCCGGAAAATGTGAGGATCGCTGCCTCGGTCGAGCGGTTTGAGGCGGAGAAACTGTACCGCTGTGCCCGCCCGATGGCAAATTGCGAGTTTTTGGGCCGCAATGAGCACTCTTTGCTTGACAAAATTTCGGTATGCCTTTACTAGTCAGGATGGCTTATTGATTGCGTAACGATGCAAGAGCATTCGTCTAATCCGGAGCCTGGCAGTAGCCGCGCTGAGGCGTGGGCAGGGGACCTCAGCGCTAGTTCCCCACTCGCATGCGGCCGCTGTTCATGGGCCATGGGTGAAGCGAATATGCTCCGGGCCGATTGGTTTTATGGGAACAGGGAGGCGAGGCCGGGTCTGATGTGAGCATGGGCGTTTTTCCGCTTGCCCGTGACCCGGTAGATCGCCGGTCGCGGGCTTTTTTTTTGCCCTGGGGAGTTCCAAAGGAGCCGTTATGCTTCACGCAACCGAAGTTCTAGGCGCTCAAACGTATGATTCGGCAGGCAATTTCGTGGGCCGGGTGAAGGAACTCTTCATCGTTCCCGCCGAGCAGCCAAATAGGGTGTCGCGAGTGCTCATTGGGCGCGGCAAATATCGCTCACTGATCGCCAGACACGACCAGGTTGACTCGGTTGAGCCCGGCCGGGTGAAGCTGACCGTGGACGAGTCCGCCCTGGAACTCTACCATCCCAACGAAGCCTGGCTGGCGCTGCGGAAAGACCTGCTGGACCAGCAAATCATCGATACAAACGGCCGCAAGGTAGTTCGCGTGAACGACGTGGATATGGCCGACCAGCGCACCAACGGCAACACTGAACTGCGGCTCACGCAAGTGGATGTCGGCCTTCAGGGAGCCGTTCGGCGCCTCCTTCAGGGCTTGGTGCCTCCGACCGGGATTCGCCGCCTGGATAACAGTGTTCGAGGGCGATCCATCCGGTGGGAATTTGTCAACCTGATCGAGCCCGATCCCCTGCGGCGCGTGAAGCTACGGCTTTCGAGCGAGAAACTTGCCGAACTTCACCCTGCGGACATCGCCGACATCGTGGAAGAAGTCTCTCCGGCAGAGCGACAGTCCATCCTGGATTCGCTCGACGAGGAAACGGCGGCGGGGACCATCGCGGAACTGGACAAGCGCCTTCAAACACAGGTGATGGAGAAGCTCGATCCCGAAAAGGCCGCCGACATCATCGAGGAGATGAACCCAGACGAAGCTGCCGACTTGATCCAGAACCTCGAGCCGGAAACGTCCAAGGAAGTTCTTGAGGAAATGGATCATCGCGACGCGCGTGAGGTAACGGAGCTGATGCGCTTCGATCAGAATACGGCCGGCGGAATGATGAACACGGAAATCGTCGTGGTAGGGGAAGACGCCACTCGCGGGGAGGTGGTCGATTACATCCGCTTCCATGAAGTGGGCCTCGACCAGCTCGATAACATTGTGCTGATTAACCGCGACGCGGCTCTTGCGGGTACGGTCCCTGTAGCGCGCCTGATCCTCGCCGGCAGCGACCAGCGAATGGGCGAACTGGCCTTCGAGCCGCTGCTCTCGGTACGGCCCGATGCAAAAGACAAGGAAGTTTTTGAGCTTTTCGATAAGTACAACCTGCGCAGCCTTGCCGTGGTGGACGAAGGGAATTGCCCGGTGGGGACGATCACGGTGGATGACGTGGTGAGCCGTCTGCGCGCAAAGATTTAGTTGGAAACGAAACGCCGCGCCTATGCCGCGGCCAGAGATTCCGCGAACTGAACGCCATGAACACCTGGATCACATTGACGGATACGTTTTCGCGCCTGGCGGGCCGGGCCGGGAACTTGAACCGTCGCTCGCGTGGGGCGCGGCGGCGCCTCGCGCTCTTCATGGCGGTGGTTGGCCCCGGGCTCATCACCTCCAATGTGGACAATGATGCCGGCGGGATCGCGGTTTACACCACCGCCGGCGCTCATTTTGGCTACGCCCTCCTTTGGTCGCTGATTCCGATGACCATTGCTCTCTATGTGAGCGAAGAAATGTGCGCCCGCATGGGCGTTGTGACGGGCAAGGGGCTTTCGGATTTAATCCGCGAGGAGTTTGGATTCCGCTCCACTTTCTTCGTGATGCTCGCGGCGTTCGCCGTGGACCTCAGCAACACCGTGGCGGAGTTCGCCGGCGTGGCGGCTTCCATGCAGATTTTCGGCATCAGCAAGTATGTGGCTGTGCCGATTGCGGCGATTGCCGTGTGGATTCTTGTGGTGCGCGGGAGCTATCGCCAGGTAGAAAAAGTGTTTCTGGCGGCTTGCACGTTGTATCTGGCGTATGTCGTATCCGCGGTGCTCGCAAAGCCAAACTGGATTGTGGCGGCCAAGGCCACCGTGATTCCTTCGGTGCACATGAACGCTTCCTACCTCTTGATGTTGGTTGGCCTGGTTGGCACCACCATCGCGCCTTGGCAATTTTTTTACTTGCAGGCTGGATTCGTGGAAAAGCGCGTCGGTCCGCGCCAGTATAAGCACGCCCGTACTGACGTGCTTGTGGGAAGCATTTCCTGTATGGCGATCGTCTTTTTCATCATCGTGTGTTGCGCCGCCACGCTGAACGCACATGGCCTGACCAATATTACTGATGCCGGGCAGGCCGCCCAAGCGCTTGTTCCGCTTGCCGGAAAGTGGGCGGGATATCTTTTCGCCTTCGGGCTGCTGAACGCGTCGCTCTTTGCCGCGTCGATCTTGCCGCTTTCAACTGCCCATGTGATCTGCGAAGGTTTGGGGTTCGAGGCGGGCCTCGACCGGAAACTCAAGGAAGCTCCCACATTTTATTCGCTGTACACGCTATTGATCGTGGCGGGCGCCGGTATCATCTTGTTTCCCGGAGCGCCGCTTCTGAAAATCCTGGTGCTGTCGCAGGTTGCGAATGGAGTGTGGCTCCCCGTGGTGCTGATATTCATGCTGCTGCTGATTAACCGGCGCGACCTGATGGGCGAGCACACCAATTCCTTGACGTTTAACGTGATTGCCTGGGCATCGAGCGTGGTGATGATTCTTCTGACGCTGATCCTCGTATACGCCGCAATTTTCCAGCCCTCGGCCTCCGGGCTTTCCGGCTGAGGCACACACAAGTCTATAGCTGCAGGAGAGAGAACCATGGCGCCAGTTTCGACAATGATCCGGCCCGTTTTTATCGCAGTAATTGCGCTTCTACTGCCGATCGATCTTTTTGCTGGTTCCGCGCTGAACGACAAGAGCGAGCGAATTAGCGTAAGCCAACTTAACGTGAAGCGTTTTCGCGTAACTTCTTCGCGATCTTTCGACGAAGTTGTTGCTGCGCTAGAAGCGGCGGTCGGACACCCTGATATGGGCTCATTTACGAGGAACATCGCGTCAGCAAAAACAGAAGGCGAATTGGAAACGGTCGTTCAACAGGCGGCGGGACCTTCAGGCCTGATCGAGTTTGCGCGTTTTAACCTCGGAGAGGTCCTCCGCAAGGAACGAGGAGCTGGAGCGCCGCGTATTCTGCGGCTGGTTGTGGGCAACCCGCTAATCATGAAACAGATGGTCAGCCTCGTGCCGGATGCCGGCTCCTACGCGCCGGTGACGATTCTAGTCGACGAGCGTTCAGACGGAGTGCATCTATCCTACGATCGGATGGCCAGCTTTCTCGCTCCGTACGGAAACCCGAAAGCACTAAGCGTCGCGCGTGCGCTTGACTCCAAGATCGAAACTCTCTTGACGTCCGTTGCCGCAGCTAGCACCTCGCGCAAATAGATTCAACCGAGCCCCTGGCCCTGATGCAACGATGTCCGGATTCAGTGGTAGAATCTCGCAGCTTTGGCCGATGGGGTGACACGTATGCGAAAACTTTTTCTGATCCTGCTACTTCTTCTGCCGGGAATCGCCGTCGCTCAACAGCAGCCGGATTTTTCCAAGGTCGAAATTAAAGTCGCGAAAGTTTCGGGCAACGTCTACATGCTGCAAGGCGCCGGCGGCAATATTGCCGCGTCGCTGGGTGATGACGGGATTCTGATTGTGGACACCGAGTATTCGGCACTCGCGGACAAGGTTCGCGCGGCGCTCAAGAACATCGGCACTACCGACAAGCCCGTGCGCTTCGTGATCGATACGCACTACCACAGCGACCACTCGGACGGAAATCCAGCGTATGCTGCGGGCGGCGCAACGATCATCGCCAATGAAAACCTCCGCAAGCGCCTCGAAGACGGCAGTGCCATCGGCAACGGCCCCGGCGGATCAATTAGCATGAAGCAACCACCCCAGCCAAAAGTCGCCCTGCCGGTAATCACTTATGATGACCAGATCAATCTTCATCTGAATGGCGAGGAGATCCGCGTATTCCACTTCCCTGCCGCGCACACGGACGGAGATTCCGTCGTTTTCTTTGCCACGAATCACGTCGTCCACATGGGCGACGAGTTCGTTCGCTACGGATTTCCGTTCATCGATATCAACGGCGGAGGAAGCGTGCAGGGCATGATCGCGGCCTGCGAAAAAGCGCTCGCATTATTTCCAGCGGATTCCAAGGTGATTCCCGGCCACGGCGCGCTCTCAACTATGGACGATTTGCGTGACTACACGAAGATGCTCAAGGACACAACGGCGGCCGTCCAGAAGGCGCTGGACGATCACAAAACGCTCGAGCAGATGAAGCAGGAAAAGGTTCTCGAGCCTTGGCAGAAATACTCAGGCACTTTCGTCAATACCGACGCATTTATCCAGACGATCTACAATTCGCTGGCGGCGCCAAGTCATCCGCTGTGACTGACGACTTCGCGCCCGTTACGGAGATGCGGGCCGAGTAGGCGTACTACGAGGATACGAAGAAAATCTTTACACCGGGGGGTGGTCTCGCGCAAGTACCTGCTGGTGTAAAGAAAAATCGTCTACGGTGAACGGCGTGCGAGCACTAAAGCCGAATTCTCGAAGCCCTTTCCGACAAGGTCGCACGATGACCTCTTAGTCGTGAACATTCTTTCGTTCTAAAATTGGCTCTCTGCTCGATCAACCTTGGTTACTGGCAGACGATTTTCCCTTGGGTCAAGCTCGTGATCGTTTTCTCGGAAATGCCGGGTTGGGAGCGTTCATAGGTGACCGAGAATGCGTCTGTGTTCTCACCCTGCGCGCCTAGCTGACCGGTTATGAGAATCACAATGGTTCTATCGGAGTTGTAAAAGGCAATTTGCGAGCGGCCGTCCGCGTAGCCTTGGATCTTCTTGAACCCAGAAAGATGCGAGGCATACCATGCTGCCGCGGCGTTCATTTTGATCGCGTTCGCCGAATTCATGACGTTGGAGAGAGAATAGATATTGCCCTGAATTTTGCTCTTACAAACTTGCATGTCCGGCATTTTGTCAGGATCGTTGCCCACATTCTTAAATTGGACGGTGGCGGGAATCAGCGGAAGGCCTGTCAGTGGATCGTTGGTGAGCGTTTTTCCCTGACCGGCAGCGTTCGCCAAGCTGAGAACAAAGATTGCCGCGACTACAAGTGCGTTCTTCATTGATTTCTCGATTCTTAGAAGGTTAACGGCCCCGAGGCCGTTTATGCGGCGGACGAAGAGATGGACCCGGACTCGATGCGGCGCAGAACAGCGCGCAGTGCCGCCGCTAGCTCTTCGGAGCTCACGTGGCTTTTACGGAATTGCAGCCGCAAATGGAACGCTCCATCTTCCGGCTCGTAGTCGAAAACAAAGGGCTGCGGGCGCGGCGCGGATTCAGTTTCTTCCTTGCGGGCGCGGCGGGCCTCGTCGCGGGTCAATCCGCCTTGGGCGATGCGGTGCAACCATCTCATGCATCTTCTTTTCGGTGGGCTGGCGCGCGACCTGCAGCAGCAGCGATTTGGTCACGATGCCCGTTTCCACGCACTCGCGGCGAACCGCTTCGGGAATCACGCGCAACGACATCGTCTCGGTTACCGAAGAACGGGCGCTGCCCGATTTTCCTCGCAATGTCATCATGCGTGTAGTCGAATTGGTCCGCCAGCCGCTGCAAGCCGTCGGCTTCCTCGAACGGCGTCAGGTCCTTGCGCTGCAAATTTTCGATCAGCGCGAGTTCCAGGGTTTCCGCGTCGTCCGCAATTTTCTCGATGCACGGAACTTCGCGCAGCCCGGCCGCCTGCGAAGCGTGATAGCGGCGCTCGCCGGAAATGATGTAGTAAGCATCCTCGCGCGGCATGAAGCGCACCAGCAGCGGCTCCAGCACGCCTTTTTCGCGAATGGAATCGGTCAGTTCGCGCAAATCTCCCATGCGCTTTGCGCGGCTGATCCGGATTCGGACGAATCTTATCGATCGGAATCATGCGGCCGATGGCCGCGCCGCTGTAACTTGTCAGCGTTTCGACGTAGTGCGCGTCATGCCGCATCTTCAGCGTGACGGGCAACCCGATCCTCTTCGACACGTTGGATAACCTCCAGGGCAGTTTCTGGTATTCCTGCGCGCCCGGTGATTTCGGCGCAAATGTAAAAATCGTTTCCTTGTAGGCGGGGCTTTCTTCCAGCCGCACGTTTTTGCTGATCTGCGTCTTGAACAGCACTTCGCCGAACACGGTGCGAATCTGCTCGTGCGTGTCGCGCGAAATATTCGTGCGCTTGTCGAAAAGCGTGATCACCACGCCCAGCACCTTCAGACCCGGATTGGGCCGCGCGCGAATTCGTTCGTAGGTCTCCAGCAAATCGTCGGTGCCTTCAATCGCGAAATAGGCCGCCTGAATCGGCACGAGCAAATGCGTCGACGCCACCAGCGCGTTCACGGTGAGAATGCCCAGCGCGGGCGGCGTATCCATCACGATGTAGTCGTAATCCTTCTGAATCGGCGCCAGCGCATCTTTCAGCTTGAAGGGCGCGTCGAATTGCCCCGCAAGCTGCTGCTCCAGTTTCGCCAGCGCCAGTCGCGCAGGCGCCACGAACAACTTCGGGTCTTTCGTGGGCCGGATGATCTTCGCCATCTCCACGGGATGCTCGGCGAAGATGTCGTACATCGTGGAAGTCATCTCGTCGGGCGCAAAAAACGCGATGGTGGCGTTCGATTGCGGGATCGAGATCGACGAGAAGTGTTTTCTTTTTTTCAGTGCGATCGCGGCGGCTAGATTGATGGCAGTAGTTGTCTTACCGACGCCGCCCTTCTGGTTGGCAACAGCCAGGACGCAGGTCAAGCGCGTGCCCCTCGCTCCCGAGCGGCAACCCCAGGCCCATATGTAGAACCCGAAAAGTGCGCCGCTACCATGAGTAGCGCCAAATGTACATACTGTCTCCGCCCTAAAGCAAGTGAAATTTGCATCTTCAAAAGACTTCCCGTTACTGGAACTTGGGTTCCGCTAGGGCGGAACGCCGTACCGCCGAATCCCTGCCCCCGCACGCGCGTCATTTCTTCAGCGCCGCCTGCCAATTTAGCACACCCGTAAACGGAGCCTGTGCGGTTTGAACTACCAAGGAAAAGAAGAGGAAGCGCTTGCCATCTATGGTGTAGTCCCCCTGGGTTAAAGCTGGCTGCTGGGCAGCCTGGAACAGAAACTTGGGCGTCTCTGCCTGGAAAACCCGGTTGGCAGTAACCTCGACCGCCATCACCTTCCAGTCGAGTGTTACATAGTACAGTTCCTTTCCGTCCGGACTCCACCTTGGCTCTCGGCCGCCGCTGTAGGAAACCTGCCACTTGCCCCCGGTATCGGGGGCTGCCGCTCAGTGTCCGGCGAGAACTCCCGAATGTAGATCTCATTGCGGCCGGATTCGTTTGACGTGTAGGCGACCCAATGGCCATCGGGCGAAAAGTGACCCTCGCGCTCGTTAAATTCCGTCTGCAAAAACGGGATCGGCTTCTTATCACCCTCAAGGGGAAGTACCCATAGGTCCCCCTACGTTTTCGGACTGTCCGAGGTACAGCAAGAACCTTCCGTCACGGGAGCAGCTCCCGGTAACTTGTTCTCTGTGGATTTCAGCAGAGGCTCCTCATCCTTGGCACCGCTGGTCAGTTTCTGATAGACGTATTCGCCATTGCTAGAAGTGAAGACGATTCGGTTCCCGTCCGGCGACCAGATGGGAGTCGCCGCCGAAGGACCAAATGTAAACCGCGTGCTTGTCCCCGCGAGAAATCGATCAGCCAAAGGCCACCCACGCGAGGTATCGACTGGGATAATAGCAACTCGCGCTCCATCGGGAGATAGTGCTGGATAGAATATCGTCCGGTTTTCCCGCCGTGCCGAGACTCTTTCCCTGCCGGTCGAACCATGTGAGTTGGAGGCCTCGCCCCCGCCTCCGTTCCTGTAAACCAACACATTGTCCGTAAGTCGAAAAAAACCCAATGAGACGAATGTTCCACGTTGCTCGGCCACAATGAGCGCCTCGCCGGATATTTCCAGCCGACGGGGGTCGAACGGCTGCGCCATAACGTCCCGTCGTGGACAAAAATCAACTGCCGAACCATCGGAAGATGGCACGTAATCGTCCTGTATCGTGCTCGCCGACAGCCGCTCCAAACCTTGTTCTCCGGCTTCGCATCGAGCGAGCCCACGTAAACGCCGCTCTTTCCCGGCGTGCCGAAATACGCACGTAGAGGAAATGGCGCCCATCGGGGAGGAAGACGGGCAAAACCTGATTGGTTTCACCTTGCGACGAATCCATAGTAGTGAGTCACGAGGGGAACCCGCCGCTCGCGGAGACCCGCATCAGCCTCCAGGGACTTCCGCGAAGACGATGACGCCATCGCGGTTCCAGGAACCTCCGACTACGGCACCGGCAAATCACATAAGGTTTCTGCCGGGCCGCCCGAGATATCGATTTTCTTGAGCTTTCCCCCGGCGTCAAATGCAATGTATCGCTATCGGGCGACCAGAAAAATGGAGGGAGATTGGGGTGCCTCCGATCCGGGCAGAGGCCGCGCTTCGAGCGAATCCAGGCGGCGCACCCACAGGCGTTGAGCGCCGTCAGGACCAATTGCGGAAAAAGCCAACTGGCGGCCGTCAGGGGAGAGCGCGAACGTGCCAGTGGTTGTCAAGATCGTCTTTTCCGGCAGGGGGATCTGGAAACGCACGGGCGCGCCGGCGCGGGTAGCGTTGTGCACGCCACGGTGCCCAAGCAAGAATGCGCGAGCGCAATTGCGGCCGCGGCCGAATAGCACCCATGGCAGCGTACGACGCCAGAGTGGGACTGCAGCTTGCGGCGTGCCCGCAAGCGTCGGGTCGGGCGCGCCGGAGAGAACTTCGTCGAGTGAAATGCGCGCATCGCCGATGCGCCTGCAAGCGCTGCTTCGGATCTTTCTGCAAGCAGCGCTGCAATAGAACGCGCACGCGGGTCGGTGTCCCCGCAGGTAGCTGCGACCAATCCGGCTCCGCGCGAAGCACCGCCGCCAGCGTGTCCGTAATCGCCCCGCCGCCGAAGACCATCTTCCCCGTCAGCATTTCGTACAGCACGCACCCAAACGCCCAGATGTCCGCCCGCCGGTCCACCAGCTTGCCTCGCGCCTGCTCCGGCGACATGTACGCCGCCGTCCCCAGCAACATCCCCGACTTCGTCGCCATTGCGCTGAGCGTTGGCGAAGTGGTCGCATCACCAATGGCCGTCTCCGCCTGCATCGTTTTCGCCAGGCCGAAATCGAGAATCTTCACCGCATCGTCGCTCGTCACCTTCACGTTCGAAGGTTTCAAATCCCGGTGCACGATCCCCCGCTCGTGCGCGTATTCCAGCCCTTCCGCGATTTGTTTGGCAATCGGCAGCGCCTCTTCAATCGGGAATCGGCCCGGCTTGATGCGATCGGCCAGCGTCGGTCCTTCCACCAGCTCCATCACCAGTGCATGAGTGCTGCCGGAATCCTCCAGACCGTAAATCGAAGCGATGTTGGAATGGTTCAGCGACGCGAGCGATTTCGCTTCGCGCTGAAACCGCGCCATGCGTTCGGCATCGCGCGCGAACGCTTCCGGCAGCACCTTCAGCGCCACATCGCGCCCGAGCTTCGCATCCCGCGCGCGATACACCTCGCCCATCCCGCCCGCACCAATAGCGGCGACAATTTCGTAGGGGCCCAAGTGGTCGCCGGCCGGATAGCCATATGCACCCGTATCGCGAGAATGTCGCACAGTATAACGTGAAGGATATTTACGAATTGTTATTTTTAAGAGCGGGCTAATGCGCTTGCGGAAAATTCTTTGCGGCTTCCTGCGCTGTGGGGTAAATCTCGATTACCTTGTGCACCTGCGTCAGCTTCAACACGCCGTCGACCATTCCGCTCGCGCCCGCGAGCCGCAGCGTCCCGCCGCATTTTTTAAGACTCGAATAGGACTTGACGATTTGCCCGACCGCGGCGCTATCCATATGCTCCACGCCCGAAAGATCGAAGATGAATTTCTTTTCGTCTCGCGCGATGTGTGCCTCCACTTCGCTATCAACCTGGCGGCAATCCGGACCCATTAAAAATCGGCCCGTCATTTCGAGCACCACGATTCCAGGCTCCATCTGTTTCTTTGCGAATTTCATAGTGGCGGTCTCCGCGCGCTACGAGTCCTCGTACGGGAATTGACGGATCATGCGTATGCAGTCGGATAGCGCTTCGAGCACCGAATGGCCCCAGCCGGTCGGCAGGATCGCAGCCGTTTTTTGGTTTACTTGCTTATCCGCTTCCGCGAAAAAACGCGAGTGCTGCTTCGGCGGCTGTTCCGCATACTCCCGCACGGTGATCCGGAATTCGATCTCGCGGCCGCTCTGCTTTTTCTTCATCGAAAAGAATGAAAGTTGAGCCAGTTCGTCGGAAGGATCTGCTTGTGCGTATTCCCACTCCGGCACGGCGCTCCTCCTTGCCAAAATAAACTGCCGGATTATAACCCACGAGCCGCGCTTTCTGATGGCGAGTGGCGCCGATGACCTGAATTCTTTTCCCAGCGCCAAGCCGTGCACAATTAGAAGATGCCCAAACGGTTTTGTGGAATGTCCGGCGATTTCCGGCCTGTAAATGAACGGGAAGATTTTTGGTGCTGGGGCAATTATTGGGAAGGCGGAGTTGTCGCGTGCGCTGCGTTCTGGAGCGCTTTTGCGAGCTCCGGATGCTCTGCCAGAACCTCTATCATGGATTCGCGGCCCGTTTGCTGGCCCAGCGCCTGGCCATCCTGCTGCAGTTCGATTGTCAGCTTCGGAACGCACTCACAGCTTTCTGTCCAAGCGGCGTCCCGTAAAACGAGATGAGGCCTTTGATGTCTTCGTCGGAGAATTCTTCGTCGTACCGAACGACGGCCATGTCTACAAGATGTTTGGTGTCGAGTTTTGAACGAAACTTCTCAAAGAAAAGATCAACAAGCTTTTCACGATACTCGCCTGGCGGAAAGGAGTTGGTCAAAACGGGCTTGAGGGTCTTCTGCATGTTATCCATAACCTGTTGCATCAGTATCGTTGTGCCCGTGACTTCCAGCAGACGACGAATGTCTGCCTCCTTGACGGGATCGATCTTCGCCTGTGGAGCCGGAGCGGCCGCCGGAGGCGGCACAGGACCGACTTGGTATTGGTTCTGGCCAGCTTGCAGGGAGGTGCCCATTACGAAGAGGACCATGGCAGCGAAAGCTTTCATCGAAGCCTCCTGGCGATAAATCCATGCTAGCCGATTTCGCCAGTGCGCTGCTCGGCCCCAACGACACCTGTGCCCCGCCGGTAATCAATGGACGCAGGAGGAACCAATGGCGAAACAGTGAGATTCCTTCGAATCGGGGCGTGCGGCAAAAGTCCACAGGAACTCACCCTTGCCGCGATCCCTTTCATCGGCGAACATGGACTCATGGTCCAGCGGACCGCAGTTCGGGCGCAGTCAGCAGCCCTCGCAAGGGCGGGTAGTGGTTTGCCCCGGCCGCTACCTCAGCGATTTCTTTACTCGCAACACAAGACGAGTAGAACATGACGCAAGTCATTGCAAACAAAGGACGGCGACACAGTCTACTCGTCACACTTTTAAGGGGGCAGCTCTCTCGACGAGAGCCAACATCGCTCTTTGACAACTGAATAAGCAGTGGTTTCTAGCGTGACAGCTTCAGGCAGGCCAGCGCGCTTCGTTCCGGCACCGGGCCGCAATGGAAGCTCGGTGAACGCCCGCCCAAGGCCTATTGTGGGTTGGGGCCTTCGGTCACTTGAACCAAGTCATCGGGGCGGACCCACTTGCCAAACGCGCTCTGCACTTGCTCCGCGTTCAGCTCGACGTAATGGTGAGCGGCGACGCTCGGCTCGTCTAACGGCAAGCCAATGGTGGCGCGCGATATCAGCCCGCCGGCGATGCGCTGGACGCTCTCTTCTCCCAGCGGAATTTGCCGCAACAGCATCGCCTTAGCCTGCCGCAAATCTTCCGCGCTCACAGGCGCCGTCTGCATTGCTTTCAGATCCCGCACCACCACGGCGCGCGCTTTAGACACATTCTGCGGATCGCATGCATACTCCACGCGGTAGACGGACCGAGTCTTGCCCACACCAAATGACGACGATACGAAGTAGACCAGCCCGGAATTCTCACGCAAGTCCTGATACAGCCGCGTGGCGTAAAAGCCGCCTCCGAGAACGTGGTTTCCCAGCTCAAGCGCGTAGTAGTCGGGATTGAATCGATTCAGCCCCAGTGTTTCCGCCAGAGTGGCATTCACCTGCACGCGGCTCTTGTCCGGCACAGCCGTAACTCCGGGCGAATTCGTGGGTACGGTCGGCAGATCGGTCTCCGGCGTCGGCCCGGAGCCTTTCCACTCCCCGAAATATTTCTCCACCGCCTCCTTGGCCTGGTCTCGCGTCACGTTGCCGATCACCACGATCGTCGTCACATCCGGTCGGAATACGTGCTGGTAGTAATCCGTCACGTTCTGGAGCATCAGCGACTTCACCGTAGCTGGCGTGGCCTCGCGTAGCTGCGGATCGTTTTTCGGATACAGTGCGGAGTCCAAGGCCCGCGACGTCAAGTAGTCGGGACTCTGCAACTGTCCTGCGACCGCGCCTGCCGTCTGCCGCTGTACCACTTGGAAGGCATTCGCCGGCAGCGCAGGATGGAGCTCGTTGTCGGCCAGCAACTCCATTCCTCGTTCGAAATGGTCGCTCAGAACATTCAGGGAAAAATCCGCGCCCGCCGATTCGTCCGCTCCGATGTCGTCGAGCGCTTTCTGAAACGCAAGGCGGTCGAGGGTGCGTGTTCCATAAGGAAAAAGCTCCTCGAGAACGCTGCTTGCCCTTCTTGCCCTGACGGCGTCTGCAAGTCAGCGTTGTTCTTGATGTGGCCCAACACCGTGACGGAGTTACTGATGGACTCCGGCTGCACGATGAGCTTAATTCCGTTCGGCAGCGTATCAACGGTTGGATGAATGGTCAGATCGGGAATCGTTAGCCGTGTTACCGCGTTCTGTGCCCATGACGGCAACTCGACAGGCCCTTTCGGCGTGGCGGCCAGGGATTCCTGACCGCCGAAGGCTTTCGACGAGACGGGTTTCCCGGACGGCTGCGGCGTCAACACCGCCTCAATTGCGTTGCTCGTCACCAAATATTTCCGGGCTACGCGGTTCACGTCTTCTACCGTCACTTTTTCTATGGCGCGAATATCGTCTTCTGGCGATTGCCGGCCTTCCACCGCCAACGCATTCGACCATTCCATCGCCAGGCCGGAAATGGAGTTCTTTTGGAACTCTTCCTCGGCCAGTTCGTGGCGTTTAGAGGCATCGACGAGATCGCTGGGCACGCCATTCTTCACTGCATCGGCCATGATCTTCTGAATTTCCGTGACGAGTGCTTGACCTTCGCCGCCCTGCGGATACGCCGCCAAGCCGTACGCCAGACTTGCGTGGGGCATGCTGCTCAGAGCGAACTCGGTTCCAAGCGCCTTCCCTTCCGGCACCAAAGCGTACAAATTTGCGCGGTGGCTGCCCAGCACATCCGCCAAGATATCGGCCGCCGCGAAATCCGGACTGTCGTACCCGGGCATTCGGTACGAGAGGACCGCCAGGCCGTACGGCAGATCAGTATCCAGATTCAGCGTTTGCGTGGACACACTCGCAAGCTTTACCGTGGCCCGCTTAGGAATTTTCTTACGGGGAATGTCGCCGAAAAGCTCCTTGACCTTTGCAAGCGTCTGTTGCGGATTCACGTCGCCCACGATCACCATGATCGCGTTGTTGGGCGCATACCAAGTGTCGTAAAACTTGTGCAGCATCGTCCCAGTTGTCTTATCGAACGAAGGACGAGACCCGAGCGCATCATGCTCGTAAGGCGTGTCGTGAAACATCGCGGTTAAAAGTTTGGTATAGAAGACGTACTCGGGATTCGAGAGGTCCTGCGCGACCTCTTGCTCGATCGCGCCGCGCTCCTTATCCCACAATTCGTCCGTATCGAGCGAACCCCGCATCCGCAAGGCCTCGATGTTCAGCGCCACGTCCACATCTTCGGAGGGAACAGTAAAAAAGTATTGCGTCACCGTTTGTTGAGTGTCGGCGTTGAAATTACCGCCCATCGCAGCAGCAATATTTGCCAATTGTCCGGCCGAAAGACCCGGGGCGCCACGGAACATCATGTGTTCTTGCGCGTGAGCCGTGCCGGGAAATCCGGGCGGAGTCTCATTCGAGCCCACCAGATAATTCACTACGGTGGTTGCTACCGGCGCGAGTTTGTCCGCAACAATAACTACGCGCAGGCCATTTTCGAGCGTCGCCCGCGTGACTTCTTCGGCCGGCTTCGCACTATTTGCTTCCTGGTTCGGGGACGAAATCGAGGGCGGTTCGCCGGCTGCCTGCGACCCCACATAATTCCCAGCCAGACTGAAGACAAAGATTGCTGCTGCCGCCAAAGAGAAGTATCGGGCACATCCACGCATTCCGCGCCTCCGCACGACTGAATACTATAGGCTCAGATGCAGGCCGGAGCCAACAGGTGAAAGTCTTAGGGAACCCAGGAATGTTTTCGATGGGAGCGGTCTTCTACTAGTTGCCTGCGATCCAAAGTTTCGCAGATGGACTTCGCCCCGGCCGTCGCAAGACGCGACAGCCCGGGACTGGAGTCGATTGGCTACCGAGCTAATCAGCGAGCATTACGACGATAAGAATGATCAGTAGCAGACCCAATCCGCCGCTCGGATAGTATCCCCAGTGCGCGCTGTATGGCCAAGCGGGAAGCGCACCCAATACGAGCAGGATCAAGATGATCAGCAGGATTAGCCTCATACGGCTCCTCGCGCGGCAGCTTGAGTTTTGCGCTGCCTTAGCACCAACCGAACGTTAGATTCGGCTGTGGCGTCTGAAGTCACATAGTTCGGGTGGAAGGATTCAGGCTAACCAGCGCCTGCGGTGCGAATCACGCTGCCGGCTATCGGTTTTCCTTCGACCACGCTGACCATGGTGGTGGTGGGCGTGACTGAGGTGAGCTCGAAACCCGCCTGTTTGAATAGAGATCGAAATTCCGATTCTGTCCGTTCGACGCCGCCCGGGAAGGTCATCATCGTCATGTCGAAGTCCTTTGAAAGGGACGGCTCATTGCCTGCTGGGACAACGCATTCCACGAGCAGCAGCTTGCCATCTTTGGGGACGACCTTCCGGCAAAGGCCCAGTATCTGGACGGATTGCTCATCGGTCCAATCGTGAATGATGTGCCGGAACAAATATGCATCGGCCCCGGCCGGAACGGTTTCGAAGAAACTGCCTTCGATCACTTGGCATCTATCGGCGACACCCCACTTCTTCAAACTTTCCTTTGCCCGACCAACCACATGGCCCAGGTCGAACAGAATTCCTTGCATTTTGGGATAGCGCTGCAGCACCGCGCCAATCAACGAGCCATTGCCCCCGCCGACATCAGCTAAGACGCGAACCGCGCCAAAATCGTAGGCATCAATCATTGCAGCGGTCTCGTAGCCGTGCATGCAGGTCATCCCGGCGTCGAGGAGTGGCGCCAGTTCCGAATGCACCGCGATATGGTCGAACAAAGGCCGTCCAAATACTGCGTCAAATCCTGGTTTGCCCGTTCGGACCGCATGATCCAAACCGTCCCAGGCCCGAAATTCGTGATGGAATAATTGCGCCGCCGCCCGAAAGGACCCTTCGGCATCGCTGCGCAGGGCGCTCGAAAGCGGCGTGTGATCGAACTCGCCGTTGTTCGTCTCCTGAAACAATCCGTGGCTCGCAAGAAACCGTAGCAGCCGGTAGAGGGATCGTTCGTGGGTCCCGGTGATCTGGGCCAAATACTTCGCCGATTGCGGCTTCCCTGCCTGGATGTGATCCGCAACGCCAAGGTCCGCCACCGTACACATCGCTCGGGTGAGCGCTACGCCGTGCAATATCTGATTAAGCTGGTCGGTTTCCTTTTGTCCCATTAGAGGCCGTCACTTCGCGTGGCGAGAGGCTACTGTTTCCATGAACTCGGCGGCGCGGGCTCCATCAACAACTCGATGATCGCAGGAGAGAGTCATTGAGATCATCGGGCGGACGGCTGGTTTTCCTTCGAGAGCTACAACTCGATCCGCAATTTCGCCGACAGCGAGAATCGCAGCCTGTGGCGGAACGATGATGGCAGTAAACGCGTTGACGTGATACATGCCGAGATTGCTGATCGTGAATGTCGCTCCGCTGATGTCATTCGGGCGAAGGCGGCCAGCGCGAGCGCGCTCAGCAAGATCGCGCCGCTGAACGGCAATTTCAGCTAGATCGATCTTGTTTGCGTTGCGCACGACGCCGGTAACCACCCCGTCCTCAACCGCCATGGCGACGCCGATGTTGATCTCTTGATTGAGTCGAATCGCCTGCCCGTTCCAACTGGCATTCAGACGGGGATGCTTTTCGAGAGCGTGCGCTACAACGGAAATCAGCAGATCCGTGTGAGAGAGGCGCACTCCATGCGATTTCTCGATCGATTGCAACAATTGTGCCCTTTTTTCTTTCAGGCTCGTCGCCTCGACCTCACGAGTCAGGAAAAAGTGCGGCACTGTCGTCCAGCTTTGAGTCGTCCTCTCCGCCATCAGGCGTCCGATCGAACTTAGCACCTGGGCGACCGGCGCGGCCCCAGTGCTGTTCGAGATTGTCGCGGCCCTTGACGAACTTGTGATCGCTTCAGCGGCGGAGGATTCAGCAGCAAGAATGTCTGCCACGAGGATCTCGCCATCGCTGCCTGACCCGCGCACACGTTCAATATCCACGCCACGTTCCTGGGCAATCCGGCGCGCCTTGGGAGAGATCTTTATTTTCTTTGCGCCCGCGCGACCTTCGGAAGCTGTTTGAGCAGCCTGGGAGATTGTCGATGACGGACGGGGCGTGCTAGCCGGAGCTGCGGGGCTGGAGAGTTCGTCCGCCGGAACAGACTCGCCAGTTCCGAGAATCCACGCGATCGTCTGGCCGACTGGAATTACATCGCCTGGCTGCGCTTTCACTCCGGCGAGAACACCGTCGGCTAGCGCTTCCACTTCGACAACGGCCTTATCCGTTTCAATCTCAAGCAGAATTTCGCCCTTGGTGACGGTTTCGCCTTCTTTCTTCCGCCAGGAAACAAGTGTTCCCGTATCCTGCGCCATTTCTAGTGCGGGCATTACGACGCTGATGGGCATGTTGGATTCGATAGAGTAACTGGCTAGTCGCCGCGGCCTTCCGACTTGGCTCCGGCTTCAACCATTTCGCGGACGTGGACGCTCGGCGCCGTTTCCGTCTCGCGCGTGGTCGGCAGCGGTCCATTGACCGTGTAATAGCGCTGGCCGGCGACGAGCAATTCTTCGGCCGGGAATCGCGTGATCACTTCGTGTCCTGTTTCCGTAACCACGATCTCTTCTTCGATTCGCGCGGCGCTCCAGCCGTCGGAAGAGGGCCAGAAGGTTTCGAGCGCGAAGACCATCCCGGGCTTCAGTTCATAATGCTGATCAAGCGAAACCAGCCGGCTGATCACCGGTTTTTCCCAGATGGCGAGGCCAATGCCGTGACCGAATTGAAGTCCGAAGCAAGATTCTTCGTTGGGGAAACCGAATTCCTGGGCCTTCGGCCACACGGAGGCTACCTGCGCGGTGGTGCGTCCGGGACGAATCAGATCGATGGAGGCATCGACATATTCGCGGCATTGCTTGTAGGCATCGACCATGGCGTGCGAGGCAGAGCCTACGGTGAACGTCCGGTAGTAGCAGGTGCGATAGCCCATGTAGGAATGCAGAATGTCGTAGTAGACCGGATCGCCGGGACGCAGCACGCGATCGGAGAAGACGTGCGGATGCGGGTTGCAGCGCTCACCCGAAATCGCGTTGACGGCTTCGACGTATTCCGAGCCGAGGTCATACAAGACTTTGCTCACCAAACCTACTGCTTCGTTTTCGCGCATGCCAGGTCGCATGGCGCGGTAGAGTTCATCGTAGGCGGCATCGACCATCATCGCCGAGTGGTTGAGGAGCGCGATTTCATCCTGCGTTTTGATGACGCGCGCGTCGGACAGCATTTGCTGGCCATCGACGATTCGGATTCCTTCCTTTTGCAGAGCGAAAAGGATCGGCGGCTCGATGATATCCACGCCGAGAGGCTCCTTTTCGAGCCCGAGCTTTTCGAGTTCCACTTTGATTTTCTTGGCGACATCTTCGGCGCGTCCCATTTCAGGGGACATGGCTCCACGCAATAGGGCGATTCCGGCGCGCGAGCGCTCGCCCAGCCAGGGACAATGCAACTGATGGTGCTTTGCGGCCGAGCCGAAATCCCAAACGATGGGCTCGGCATCCGCGCGACAGCAGCGTGAAACGGCTGATCTTATCCTGGGCCCACGTGCCGATGTGCGTCGCCGTGATATAGCGCACATTGTTCATGTCGAAGCACAGAAGCGCGCCGATCTCGGACTTTTCGAGCAGGCCTTTGATGCGAGCAAGGCGCTCTCGGCGCAACCGATCGAAGTCAATCCGCTGTTCCCAATCAACTGCCATTGTTCCGTGGGTAGTGTAACGCCATTTTAGTTCTCCTCGTTTAGATGCGCGCACGAGGCTCATGACCCGCTACACATTGCGCGGGCCGCATCGAATACCATCTGCTCGGTCGGCACTGTCGCGTCCTCAAGGGGCGGCGAAAAAGGAATCGGGACGTGCATCGCACCGATACGCTTCACGGGCCGTCCAGGTAGTTGAATGCGCCTTCGGCAATCACCGAAGCAATCTCCGCCGTCACGCCGTATCGAGCGTAACCCTCGTCAACCACGATCGCGCGCGATGTCTTCATGGCGGATTCGATCAGCGTTTTCTCGTCGAGCGGCCAAGTAGTGCGCGGATCAATCACCTCAGCGCTGATGCCCGTTTCCTCGAGCATCTTAGCCGCGCCAAGGGCTACTTGCACCATGCTGCTGGTGGCCACTATGGTGATGTCGTCTCCCGCCTCTTTGATATCGGCAACGCCCAACGGGATCGTGTACTCCTCGGCGGGCACTGGTCCTTTCAGCCTGTACATCATTTTGTCTTCGAAAAAAACCACGGGATTATCGTCGCGAATTGCGGATTTCAGCAGACCCTTGGCGTCGTAGGGAGTGGAAGGCAAGACAACCTTCAGTCCGGGAATGTGGCTGAACCATGCGTGAAGGGATTGTGAATGCTGCGCGGCAGAGCGCCGAGTGGCGCCTAGCGTTGTCCGCATGACCATCGGAACTTTCCATTTGCCGCCCGACATGTAGTGCACTTTCGCGGCTTGGTTAGCCATCTGGTCCATGACGAGCGCGATGAAATCGCCGAACATTATGTCGACCACGGGTCGAAGCCCGGTCATCGCGGCACCGATTCCCAGGCCCGTGAAGCCCGCTTCGGAAATCGGGGTATCGATCACGCGTTCCGTGCCGAACTCCGCCGCGAGCCCCGAGAGAACCTTGAAGACTGTGCCGGCCTCAGCAACGTCTTCGCCCATGATAAATACGCGCGGATCGCGCCGCATTTCTTCAGAAAGCGCTTCTTTGATGGCCTCGGCGAGGGTCAGTTCTCGCGGCAATCGATGGCTCCTGCAACGCGCTTTTCATTTCACGCGTAGACATTTTGCTGGACCTCGTTCAGGTCGGGATACGGCGCCGCTATGGCAAACTTGACTGCTTCATCGATATTCGATTTGATCTCAGCTTCTATGCTTGTCAGAAGAGCAGCGTCGGCGATGGCTCTCTGCGATCAGCCATTCCCTGAAA
This sequence comes from uncultured Acidobacteriota bacterium, assembly GCA_963723845.1. Lineage (GTDB taxonomy): Bacteria > Acidobacteriota > Terriglobia > Acidiferrales > UBA7541 > Palsa-295. Next base: position 60,188 of record CAVRSO010000065.1, on the reverse strand, counting down.
AGCTTGATCGGATCGCGTTCGGACATCCACTTCTGCTCTTCCTGTTTGCTTCTGTAGTATTCCCGATTCACATCGCCGACGTGATGGCCGCGATATCGGTAGGTGTTGCAGAGAAGGAAGCCGGGCCCGTCACCTTTTCGCGCGCGCTCGACAACTTCTGTCGCCGTAGCGTACACCGCGCGCACGTCTTGCCCGTCAACGCTTTCGGCATGAATTCCCAAAGCCTTAGGGCGGTCCAGAACTTCGCCGGCTGTTGTCTCCGAATAATGCGTGTATTCGTTGTAGGTGTTATTTTCGCAAACGTAAATCACAGGCAGCTTCCAAAGCTGCGCAAGATTCATCGCTTCGTAGAGCACGCCTTGGCCAAGCGCACCCTCACCAAAGAAACAGACCGCGACACGTCCATTGCGAAGGTGTTTGGCAGAAAACGCCGCGCCGGTGGCGATTCCCGTGCTGCCCGCGACGATCGCATTCGCGCCAAGATTGCCGGTCTCGGGGTCAGCGATGTGCATCGAGCCGCCTTTGCCTCGGCAGTAACCAGGCTCTTTCCCCAGCAACTCCGCAAACATTCGATCCGGTGAAGCACCCTTTGCCAAACAGTGACCGTGGCCGCGGTGCGTGCTGGTGATGTAGTCGTCCGATCGCAATGCGGAACAAACGCCCACGGCGACTGCTTCCTCGCCTATATAAAGGTGAGCGAGACCTGGCATCAACGTGCGAGTGTAGAGATCGTTTACCTGCTCTTCAAAAAGCCGGATGGCAACCATCCCGCGGTACATCTGGAGCCACTTTTCGGCCGCGACGCCGGTAACGGCAGTTTTTTCGACGATTTTCGTTTTCTTGGGCATTGCACTCTCAGAATACTCGCCGGTAAAAGAGAACGCGAGCGGCCTTAGTGTACTAGGCGAGATTTAACCTCACAAGCGTGCTCGGCTGTGGACTGCAACTTGCCCCACTAGCGAGGAGCGCCTTCCTTGTCATGCCGCGCCAAATGCGCCCAGTCGCGCTCGAAGCGAAACACTTCCTTCGACGGGGGAAGTGGCGCTTGCGTTTCGATCCAGCGTACCGGCTCTGTGCCGACGTTCTCGAAACTGTGGATGCACCCTACGCCAGTCCAGATAACATCGCCTGGCCCCAGGTCGTAGGTTTTGCCGTCTGCCGTCGCGCGGACGCGGCCGGCGACGATTAAATAGGATTCCTCAAACGTATGATCGTGAGGATCGATTTTTGCGCCAGGCGAATATTGAATCAAAAATAGAGATTGATGGATTGCTCCAAAGGATCGGTCCACAAACATTTTGATTGCTACTCCGGTGGTTGGGTTGAAACCCTCCATTTGAGATGCACCGCCCGGGCGCGGCAATTTTGATTCGTCGAAGTGGCCGACCAATCCTTCGGACGAATTCGGGGCGCTAGGAGACGCAGTTGGCGTGGTGACATCGTGGCGGAGGAAAAACGTGTCCTGGCTGTGGCCGACCGGACGCGGCTGTGGCGCCTGCATTTCGAGCCACCGAACGGGCCGGTTCCCCGAGTTCTGCCAGCTGTGCGGCACCCCCGTGCCAATCAATCCAAAGTTGCCTGGGCCGACGGTGTGACTCGCCTCTCCAATTTGGACAGCAGCGGAGCCCTCTAGAATGTAGAAGCTTTCCTCAAAAGAGTGGACATGTGGCTGAATCGATCCATGCGGCTCCAGAAAACAGACCCCTACACCCATGTGTACTGAGCCCATCGCGCGATCCACATATGTGGAACGCCGGAGGCCGGTACTGTACTTCGCATAGCCGTGCGGCGTCTCAGCGGCGCCTTCATCAATTTTCGATACGTAGTGCATGTTGGCCTGCCACCTCACTTGTCAGCTCGACACGGACCGGGCTGACCTGCCCGAGTTCTGTCCCACTGCGAATGAGAGTTTACATCACAGCCATTGGTATCTCCACGCGCGATCCCGGTGTAACATCTGCGCTCTTGGAGGGAAAATGAGACACGTAACGGCGTTCATGAGTTTATCGTGGATTTGTGCGCCAGCGCTCTTTTTGGGCAAGCCCTCACGCCGGCACCTGCCGCCGCGCAAGATCAAACGTGCAAGCCGACCGTGGAGCAGGCGGCCCAGCTTTTCAGCGCGGGCGTAAGGGGATCCGCGAGACCGGGCCCGAGGCCAGCGGCGGAGCCGGTCCCGCGCAACGTGAACATAACGGCGATCCCGGGCGTGGTCGCCGCGGGTGGGAAATGGACGAAGGTCTGGCAGGAAGGGGGCAACAGCGCTGACGGCATTATCCCCGACAAGGATGGAAACGTGCTGGTGGCGCAGGAAGATTATGACACCGTCCTCAAGATCAAGGCAGACGGCCAGACGTCTGTGGCCGTGGCGGATGCCAAAGGTTTGGGATCACTATCGATGGATAGGGAGGGTCGGCTCTACGGCGCGCACCGCACGGAGAGACCCGGATCGACCAAGCCAGATAAAGCGTCAATCGTGAACGCCATCACCGAACTCGCGCCGGAACGCATGTTGATAGCCGATAAGTGGGCCGATGGCAGCGCGTTGACGGTGCGGCCAAACGACCTCGACGCTGATGGCCATGGCGGCGCATACTTCACGACCGGGTGCCTTTATTACGCAAGCTCAAAGGGAGTCACCGTGATGGCGGATAACATCCGCACCAACGGGATCGCTTTCAGCCCGGACGACAAGATTCTCTACGTCACCAATGGGGGCGCGCTCGTCGCGTTTGATGTGGAAGGGCCTGGCATGCTCGGCAATCGCCGCGATTTCGCAATGCTCCCGGCAGGCAACTATGGGGACGGCATGGCGGTTGATTCAAAGGGGCGGCTGTACGTGAGTTCCGGTGCGGGCATCCAGGTTCTTGACAACGCCGGGAAGTATCTCGGCGTGATCCCGACGCCGCGAGGGGTCATCAGCGTCGCTTTTGCAGGTCCCAACAAGAAAACGCTCTACATCGTGGGAAGCGGCGCAGATGACGAGAAGGGCCAGCCGATTCGTCAAGGCCCACAGCAGACCGCCGCGACAGTTTACAAGCTGCCAGTGATCGCGCAGGGGCTGAAGGGCCGCGCAAAATAGCGCTTAATAAGTGATTCCCTCTGACTCCGCGATTGCCCGAGCCCTTTGGTCGTTCGGATACCAATAGTGTATGTGGCAACTCTCGCAGGCTTTGTCGACACCATCCTCAGCTTTGAATAGAGCATCTTTGTCTTTAGCTTCGACCGCCTTCATCGCCACAGCCGCGGCGTCCTGAAGCGCCCGCGCACGGCGAACGAAGAGGGGGCGGTTGTCATCTATTGCCTTCTGAATTTGCGCCGGCTCAAGTTCAATTCCGGGGTTCTGGGATGTAACGTTCGGCGGCGCGACCTTGCGGCCCGGCATGACCAGGAGATTAGGCGCTTCAAGCAAAACGATGAGGCGCTCGCGGACGGCCTCCCAATCCGCATCGGTCTGCGGCGCTTTTTCGTGGATACCGTGCTCGTCGGAGATCTGCTGCACCGATTGGAATACAAACTCTCCGCTGGGATCGACCATGGAATCCATGATGTCTTTGATATAGGCGGGCCTCAAGAGCTGGGGCGCCGGCGCCTTTCGACACCCAGTTCCAAGAAAGGCGACAGTTGCCACTAGAACCCAACAGTATGGCTTCATGACTTTCTTTCGCTCCTGCCGGTTATCTCCGGGCGAGGACATTCATATTAGCCTCGAATGTACTCCACTCCATCGATATCGCGCTGCTCACTTCGCGCCACCAGAAATTTATTAATTTTCCTTAATTAATCTCTTGTTGACATTGACTTTAGGGAAGCGTATCCCGGCTCGGTGTCGAAATTCATTTCGTGCGCAAAAAGAAGGCTCGGACGGAGATGAGTTCAATCCTTATCAGGTTTCGGCAACCGGCATATCATCGCGCGCGTCAAAACGAAATAGGCTATTGCGGAGGGGGAGCCTAATGAAGAGTGGATTATCTGTAGTTTCGTTTGCCTTCATGGTCGTGAGTGCGCTCACGTGGATGTGTCCTACCTCAGCAGGACAGAACCAGCAAAGCGAGCAGCAGCAAGATCCGCAGGCACAACAGGAGTGCGTAAAGGCGCAGGGGTCCCGGGGACAATTTCAATTTCGCCGTGGCGCCTTTTCCGGACCACATGGAGAATTTACAAACGTCATCGGGCCACTCAGCATATGTACCCCAACCTTCGATAGCCCACCCGCAGGAATGAAGGCACTGCCAATCGATTTATTTAAGTCGAAGAACTTCTATCTGGACAAGAAGTACTGGTCGGACCCGCGCTATTTCCGGTGCAACACACCACGCCAGCTAACCGATATGTGGACCGCGCGCCGTTTTGGTCCGGGGAAAGCGCCAGAATCGGCAGCTTGGGGCGACTGCAAGTGGGATGTCCCGCGAGATCAGCTTGTGAGCCATTATCCCTACAAAACCGCCAAGGAGCAGTACGATGCGTTGCTGGCGGCTGCAAAAGCAAAGGGTGGTCCCACCGCCTACACCAAGGCCACGACTCCGGACTGGGATGGATGGTATACGCGAGACATGACAACAGATACTCAAGCCGAATGGATTTGGGGGACCGTTACCCAAGTTCCTACGATTCTGTCTTTACTCACCCCGGAGTATCAAGGCCGCATGGTTCAGGACAACTATCACGAGGTCGTGGACAATGCGCCCCAATGGGAAGCCTCTTTCTGCTGGCCGGAAGGTTTCCTGCGCTGGTGGGCTCAGGCGTCTCAAGGCGGAAATTTTCAGCTCACGATTACTCCTTGGAGTGCCGAGTTCCTATCTGGCATCGCCGCTAACTTCCTGCGCCAGGTTTGGATCGGAAGGCAGCCTGTGCAGCAGGTCCAGCAGTGGTACGGGGAGACAGTTGGATTCTGGGACGGAACCACTCTGGTTACCTGGACTTCTCGTGTCCAAGCCTGGAATCTTTCGCACTCCATGTTTGAAAATAGCGACAAGTTGGAGACGGTAGAAATCTGGAAGCCCGTAAACGACGCCAGTGGGAAGTACGTGGGACTCGATCAGGAGACCATATTCTATGACCCTGAAGCGTTCGTCCAACCGCTGCGCGCCACCTATCGTTATCGCCGGATAGCACTGTTAGACTCCCCGACCATGCGATATACATATATTGAGTGCCTGAGCAACATCAAGGACAGGAACGGCAGAGCGACCCAGCTTACCTCCGACGATCCTGACTATGTGGACTACTACGGGCGGCCGTGGGCCGAGGATTGGGTGAAGTATTTCGAGAAAGGCTGGAAGGATACACCGAACGAAAATCCTGTGCCCGATGATGTACTCAAAATGTTAGGTAACGATAAGAAGTAAAGACTTGGGCGGCCCCGCAGGCACGCTCGATAGCGTGGGGCCGCCGATAAACGGAGATCGCAAAGATGAAGAAGCCACACACAATCTGGGTTATTGCGGCATGCGTTGCATTTCTGTTCTTAGGCATTTATGCCAAGCCGGCGCTCGCACATCATTCGTTCGCGATGTACGATCAGACCAAAGTATTAGTATTAACCGGCGTAGCCCACCAATTCATCGCTCAGGCGAATCATGCTGAGCTGCACTTCTATTTGATCGGGCCGGACGGCAAACTTGAGAAGGACAAAGACGGGCAGATGATTGATTGGGGCGTCGAGATGGCGGGTGCCGCAGCGGTTGCACAGCAAGGCATTACGGCGGAGTCATTCAAGGCGGGCACGATATTCACCGTGCACATGAATCCCCTTCGAACCGGCGGTAATTATGGATCGCGGGTTGGCCCGATTTATAAATGTCCTTGGAGAACACCGCCCGCAGCGGGTAAGACCTGCGACACTGTTCAAGGCATGACGACTATCAGTGGAAGATTCTAAACCGCTCTCTCGGTCCGTGGACTCGGCGCGGGGTGTCGGAAGCGCCGAGAGTGTTAAGCCACGATAATATGGCTTTATATAGACGAGCCAGTAAGGATGGTCTGCTTTGAGTCGATTTGCTGAGTGGCTGACCAAAACATCCCTGAGCCACACCTTCCGAGTTCATGAGAGTTGGCTTATCCCGGGCGTTCAGTCTATTCACATTATTGGCATTGCGATCATAATCGGATCCATTTTCATGATCGTTCTCCGAATTCTGGGATGGGCAGGAACGGATCAAACGCTGCGCCAGAACACGGATCGGTTCGGTCCTTGGTTAGTAGGCGGATTGTGCCTGCAACTGGTAACGGGGATCGTGATGATAATCGCGGAGCCTGCGCGTGAGCTGGTGAACTTCTCGTTCTGGACGAAAATGATATTCGTAGCCCTGGGCACAATTCTTTCCGGCGTTTTTCTAGTTAAGGTTCCGAAACACGAGCAACAGTGGGAAACGCTCATCAACCGCAGATCCATCAGGTCGCTGGCGATACTGACGTTCCTGATTTTTCTGTTCATTATCGTGCTGGGACGCCTGATCGCCTACGACCATATCTGGGGTTCTTGGTCACCGGCGACACAAGAATATTAATGACTCTGGAACAGAGCCCCGATGCAGATTGACGCGTTTCTCAAGCTGATTGAAGCTTCTCGCTTCGCCACAACCATTCGCGATTCGATCTGGATGTTTCCCATAATCGAATCGATTCACGTTATCAGCTTCACTTTGGTTGTCGGCACGATTGCGGTGATCGATCTGCGGTTGTTGGGACTTGCCTCGACCCAGAGATCCTTCGAGCGGATGGCCTCAGATATCCTAAAGTGGACGTGGGCCGCTTTCGCGTTAACCGTGGCGACGGGGCTAACGATGTTCAGTACAAACGCGAGAGTTTATTATCACAATCCTTTTTTCAGAACGAAGATGCTGTTGCTCGTACTCGCTGGCCTGAACATGCTCTTTTTCGAGATGACCGCGCGCCGAACAGTCAGCCGCTGGGATCAGGCCCGGTCAGCACCTGCTACGGGCAAGGCAGTAGCGGTTCTGTCACTGACTTTATGGATCGGCATCATATTTATGGGTCGCATAATCGGTTTCACAACCCATCCGGGCACTGTGCTTCCGCCACCACCTGGAGTTAATTTCGACAACTTTCTTCAGTCCGCGCCGAGTGGCAACAACGGTGGCGCAGCCCCAACCACACCGCCAGCCGCTAATCAACCTAAGAAGTGAACCCGGGGCACCGTGTGGCGCGCGTTGTAGATTGCCTAGCTGTGACCCGCCTTGAACGTGAACGAGATTGATTTCGCCTCTTTGGCGGCCAGCGTGACGCTTTGGTCCTGCGTGCCGTACTTCTCTTGCCATGCTTCAATCGTGTACGTGCCCGGCGGGAGATTCTTCAATTCGAATGTGCCCTTCTTCGACGTGACGTCGAAATAGGGATGCGAGAAGGCGAAAACATAAGCGCACATCCATGGATGAATATTACACAGCACTTTCATGGCGAGCTCTGGCCGATCAAACGACGTTTCGATCGGCGTCGAGCCGATCGGCTGCGATTTATTCAAGGGAATGTTCTGGCGCGGCAGCATGAGGACATTGTGCAAAACGGGATCTGTGTTGGTCACGCTGAGCTTCTGGCCCACCATGAGCCCCTGGACGTGGGGTTCGTACATGCAACCTCGCTGATCGATTCGGGCGGGCGTCGTCGGAGCGGCGAAGCGGTAATTCTCGACTCCGGATTTCACGTAGACGATGACATCGGCGAGCGCGCCGTGATTCCCGGTAACGACTTCGGGATAGATCAACGGCGAGGAATGCAACTTAGCGCACGCCGGTGAGCCGCCCAGCATAATCTCACGCGGTGCCGGCGCGGCTCCGTCCAGAGTTACTGTGCCAGTGATCGTGCCAACGGTGGCTTGATCGACAACCTCCGTGGGCGCGGGCTGCTGAGTTGTGGTCTGGGTGGACTGTTTGCCGCTGCAGCCCGCGAAAACCAGAGCGAGCACCACGCCGGCGGCATGGAAGCGAATCCCGAACGACCGGCCGCGACAAGCCGCGGATTGGCTCATGAAAGTTAGACTGTAAAACCGTTCAGAAAGTGGCCTTCAAACCCAACAACACTTGCCGAGCGCCGCCGGTGCCGTTGACCGGGTTGCCGTCGTTCGGCTGGCCGCCAGATATGCCGAACAAGAAGGGGAGATTCACCAAGCCACCCGTAAATCCGAGAGAGTAGGGGTGGCTGTTGAGGACGTTGAAGGCCGAGATGCTGAACTCCAGCCCGAGCCGCTCGTGGACCTTAAAGTTTTTGCGGACCGACAGATCCCACTCGTGGAATCCCGGGCCGATAAGCTGACCTGGCTTCATGTTGCCGAAAGTGCCTTGAGAGGGTGGGATGATCACCGATTTGCCGTTAGGGGACATATAGCATCCAGCTGCGTTGAGGGAATCCAATCCGCTGGTGCCTGGAACCGACGGGTTTACGGGCTCCGCGCTGGCCGCGCTTATGCAGGCTGCCGGCAGGACTGGGTTGCAGCCCCCTACAACGGCGAAAAGAAAGCTCGACCCGAAGCACGGAAGCGGATTCAATCCCCCGAACTTGAAATCGCTTGCCTTTCCGTAAAGAGACCAAGGTTCGGCGGTGCCGCCGAAGAGCCCCCTGTTGTCGTTCACGCCAGCAAAGTCGTCACTGCTATCAACGCCCCTAAATGGTCCCCCGCTTTGCACGTTGATGGCGCTGGAGATCTGCCAACCCTCCAGTAATTGCGCCGGTGCCTTCATCCCCGGAAGCGCGTAGACAAGCGTAACGCCCAGGTCATGTTTAGGCGTTTGAAGACCATAGTCGCACGATACGCACTGGCTGTTCGTTATGTAAGGGTCATTGCCCCCTTTTGGATCGGCCAGGTCCCTCGAGAACGTATAGCCCGCATTCAGGGTCAGTCCGTGGAAGTTCCGCTGAACGAAGGTCACTTGCAGGGCGTGATAATTGGAGAACCCGGCTGGACCATATACGAAGATGCCGTTGAACCAAGGGAACTGGCTGAAATACGGCTGACGTTGCTGGACGCCCGCCGCGTCTCCCGGTACCGCCTGGTTGATGTTGATCTCGCTGGCCAGATTGTACGCGTGAGTGCCCACGTAATTCACCGTCAGTGACGTGTCGGCCCGAAAGGCGTGCTGGATGCCCAGCGTCCACGTGTACATGGGAGACCGAACTTGAGACGTGTTCATCGACAATTGGCCGCCTGGGAGCCTGACGACGGTGCCCCTCGCCTTCAGGGTGCATGGCGAGGGCGTGGTGCCGCCCGGCGTCGAGATCAACGGGTTGCCGGTGCCACACGCCAAGTCAGAATTCAGACCCGCAGGGAAAACCGGGACGTTGACCGCCCAGTTCAATGCCGCTCCCGGGATGGAAGGGATGCCCGTTTTCACAGCCTGAGGATTCGCTGACGCGGGAAACACCAAGCCGGCGTCGTTATAGAGCGCGAACCCCGTGGGAGTGGTGTTGAGGCCCGCGCCGAAACTCGCTGCGACCAAGTCGTCTATCTGGGGCGTGTCATAACTCACGCCCATGCCGGCCCGAAGCACCGTGGTTCCCTTGCCCGTGATATCCCAGGCGAAGCCCGCCCGTGGGGCAAATGCTTTGTGGTAGGACTGATACAGAGCGCTGCCGTTCTGCTGCACCATGCCTGTGGGCGAAGACGCACTGAAGTTGCCCGCGCTGTTATTGTCCACCTGAATCGCCGGCTCCAATTCGTAGCGCAGCCCCAGGTTTACGGTCACTCTCGAATTCAGCCGGAAATCGTCTGAAAAATACAGAGCTTCCCGGTTGAAACCAAGAGTGGTCAATTCTTGTTGCGGATTCACTAGGATTTGGTTGGCGCCGCCAAGTGCCCCAGCAAGGTAATCCTGCAGATCGGTGGAAGCAGCATTTTCGCCCGGTGCCGCTCCAGCCGGACACGCCGGTTCACCCGCGCCCCCACTGCCCCAAACGCCGTGCCCCCGTCAAAATTGAGAACGCCGTCAAGATAACCTGGAGCGCCAATCCCCCGGAACCTGCTGTGATGGAACTCAAACCCGAACTTGAAATTGTGGCTGCCATGCGTATAGGAAACGTTGTCGTATGCCGTGTAGGTATATTGGAACACGCCCTGGTCGCTGATGAAGAACGACAGTGCGCCAAAGCTGGGATAGCCTGAGGAGGTGAAATTCACCGCCGGGAATCCGCAGAACGGAGAAGGAGGGTTCGCTCCGGAAACGAAGCCAAGCGCCTTATAATTCGGCTGGCCGACGTTTCCTGACGAGTAGTTCCCCCCGGAGCATTCCGCGTTGCCGTCAGCCAGGTTGTACCGGTTGTAGCCGAACCGGACGTCATTTACCCAGTTGGAATTCGGCACATAGGTCCAGACCGCGCGCATCATTTGCGTGCGGCTGAGGTTCAGGTTGTTCCAGAACGACGGTTCGCCGACGTTCGGCGTGCTGGTAGTTGCCTGGCCGAAGAAATACTCACCGTTGATTGAGTTCCTGTCGTTGAGATGATAATCGATTCTGCCGAGCACGTTGTTGGAATGGCCGGAGGAGGTTCCCGGCACGCCAACATTGGTGGTCGTGAGTCCGTTGTACCTGAATACGCCCTTCGTCCCGCAAGTCGCTACCGCGGAGGGCGCCGCCCCGGCGACGGTGCAGTCCGACAGGTTCAGGCTCAATGGACTCGGTGAAACACCGTGGTTGTTAATCATGTCGTCGATCGAAAGCGGCACGCTGTTGCTCGGAAAATCCACTCCCCCGCCATTGACGGTCGGTAGGGTCACGGAGCCCGCGGTTCCCACGGTGTAGCGCATTCCGTCGAAGGCGGCGAAGTAGAAGAGCTTATCCTTCTTGAGGGGGCCGCCAAAGGAGCCGCCGAACTGTTTGAAATCGTCTGTCTGCTTTGCGTTTGTTGGCGGTGCGCCCGGGGAGTTCAGGTACGGATCGTACGCATCCAAGCCGTTGTTGCGGGCGAATAGGTAAGCACTCCCGTGGACGGTATTCGTTCCAGATTTCAGTCCGACGTTGACGATGGCACCCTGAAACCACCCAAATTCCGCGGGGGGATTGGTCATCACGTTTACTTCCTGAACGGCATCCTGCGGCAGGATCGTCAGTTCGTCCGTGCTGGTTGCCGCGCCGATGAGAGGTCCGGAGTTGACGAATATATTGCTGTTCTCCACTCCGTCGAGCATGAAGTAATTGCCCTGGCCACTGGCGCCGTTAGTTTGGTAGTTCGGCGAGTTTCCACCCGGGTTCCCATGGACGCCCGGCTGGAAGTCCAGCACCTTCGTGTACAGGCGGCCGTTAATCGGCAACTCGGCGAGCTGGTCGCTTTGCACCGTGCTGGATAGCACCTCGTTGGTGGTGTTTATCAGGGGCACGGCTTCCGTTACGGTCACCGTCTGCGTTTGAGCGCCCGGCTGCATCGAGACGTCCACGCGGACAGCCTGGCCCACTCCCACTGAGATCCCGGTGCGATTCAGCGTTTGGAAGCCCGTGAACTCCGCGCGCACGGAGTAGGTGCCAGGCGTAAGACTGGGAGCAAAATACTGACCGGCCGTATCCGTGGTCAAGGTTCGCGAGACGCCCCGCTCTACGTCGGTGACGGTTACGGTCGCTCCGGCGATAACCGCGCCGCTTGCGTCGGTCACAGTCCCGTTGATGCTTCCAAGATTGAGTTGCGCAAAAGCAGGGACACAGACTAGCAACAGCCCCAACGCGAGACCTAACACCTGAAACGCCTTCTTGCTATTAAGACGCCGCAAGCCAAAAGCCGACAAGAACGTGTCCATCATCCCCCCCCAAGATGCCTTCGCAAAAACGTTAGCGGCGCCGAGGCCGAGAAGCGCGAAGTCCGAGAGGCGACGCCAAAGCTGTGCGCAGCGATCTTTGATAGTTGTGATTTATCCCGCGGATGCCCACCCATGCATCCCTATCGAATTCGTGACAAGTAAGCGTTGGACGTTATCGAACTCAGTGTGAATATCGCCAAACACCTTCCCTTTCTCTCTTGCGGCTTGGCGGATATGTACGCCGCACAGCTAGTAGTGTCAAGAACATGAACTTCTTTTAATAATAAAGTTATCGAACCGCGGCAGTGGTTTGTGCGTCTTAACCTTGCCAGAAATTTTTCACAATGCGCTGGACTTTGATTGCAAAACTGATTTACATGACATGGTCGCGGAGAACAGAGGCTTCATTCAGAAACTCTCCAGCGACACTGCTGGCGCTTCAAATTTGAGAGGATATGACGATGAACCGAAGGTCTTTTCTCAGTTATGGAACGACGGCGACGGCCAGTCTTTTCGTGCGGGGCGCATTCCAGCAAGCATGGACGCAGGACCTGGGGTGTTCGACGCCGAGCGCCATCGTTCGCACTACTGCAGGACGAGTTCGGGGTATAACGCGCGATAAAGTCAGCGCATTTTTTGGCATTCCGTACGGCGCACCCACCGGAGATGCTCGGCGCTTTATGCCGCCATCCAAACCCGAGTCTTGGACGGGCGTCCGCGACGCTTTGGAGTTCGGCCCGAGGTCGCCTCAAGGCCCGTCGGGCTTGATTCCAGAGGTGTCTGCTGTGGATCGGAAAGAACCGGCGAGCGAGGACTGCCTGCGTTTGAACGTGTGGACTCCTGGCCTGGGGAAAAGCCAAAGGCCCGTCATGGTGTGGCTGCATGGCGGAGGGTACTCCTCGGGATCCGGCGCTTTCATTATTTATGACGGAGCGAACTTGGCGTGCCGGCACGACGTCGTAGTCGTCACGGTAAATCATCGGCTCAATGTGTTCGGCTATCTGTATCTCGCGGAACTAGGCGGGGAGAAGTATGCAGACTCGAGCAATGCCGGGATGCTGGACATTGTTTCCGCACTGGAATGGGTCCGGGACAACATTGCGGCGTTTGGCGGAGACCCGAGCAACGTGACGATCTTTGGCCAGTCAGGTGGCGGCGGAAAAGTCAGCACACTGATGGCGATGCCGTCGGCCAAAGGGTTATTTCATCGCGCCGTTGTGGAGAGTGCTTCTGCAATCAGAGGTGTGCCTAAGGACGAAGCAACAAAGTCAGCGGAAGCGTATCTAGCGAAACTAGGAGTAAAGTCCAATCAGATTGACGACGTCCAGAAGATGCCTGCGGAGCAACTCCTCGCGGCAATGGGCAGCGGAGGTGCGGCTGGCCCGGCCGGTCTCCGCTTGGCGCCCGTGGTGGATGGTCATTCGCTGCCGAGGAACCCATTCGATCCTGATGCACCGGAAATCTCAGCAACCGTTCCGTTGCTGATAGGATCCGTTGAAACCGAAGTCACCTTCATGCGCGGCACACCGGTGGATCCAATGGACGACGACGCCCTGCGCACTCACGTCAAGCAAGCCTTGCGCGGCGCTGACGATGAATCGGCGACTCGGCTGATTGATGTTTATCGAAAGGGCCGCCCGAGCATTAGCAATACGGATCTCTATCTGATAGTTGCATCAGACGCGACGTTCCGCGCGGGCGTGCTAACTGAAGCTGAGCGCAAAGCAGAACAAGGAATGGCGCCGGTCTACATGTATTACTTCACCTGGAAATCGCCGGTGAGGGACGGAAAGTTGAGGACGTTTCACACGCTCGAAATTCCATTCGTATTTGACAATGTTGACTTGGCGACGGCCATGACCGGCTCCGGCCAGGATCGCTACGCTCTCGAAGACAAAATCAGTAGCGCCTGGGTTGCTTTTGCGCGTTCAGGAAATCCAAGCCACAAGGGCATCCCAAACTGGCCGGCCTTCACTACCAAACAACGCGCCACCATGATTCTCAACAACGAGTGCGAAGTCGTAGATGACCCGAACGGCGAAGAACGTCAGACGCTCAGCGCCCTCCGTCACGCTGGAGCAGGAGCATGAGGATGAAGCTTCGCGGTGTGGTTTAATTCGTTCCAATTCCAAAGAACCGAGATGCGTCTAGGCCAACAAAGGGAGCTCCTGTGACAATGAATCATCGAAACTTGGAGGAAGTCTTACAAACGGTCGAGAGTCCAGTCAAGCTGTTGCGAAATTCTCAGATAGGACCATATGCCTTTCCGGTAGTGCGTCCGGAATTTACGAATTGGAGAGACGAACAGCGTGCATGGAAGGAAACCTGCGCTCTTTTCGACCAGTCCCACCATATGACCGATCTCTATGTGGAGGGTCCTGACGCCCTCAAATTGTTCTCCGATCTGGCCATCAATAGCTTTAAGAACTTCAAAGTCAATCAAGCCAAGCAATTTGTTGCGTGCAACCAGGATGGCTATGTGATTGGTGATGCGATCCTCTTTTATCTCGACGAAAACAGATTCAACCTCGTCGGGCGCCCACCTGCTCACAACTGGGTCCAATATAATTTGGAGACTCGCGGCTACAAGGCGTCTGCGGAGAGGGACGAAAGATCCGCGGTCAATCAAGGCCACCGAAAAGCTTTCCGATACCAGATTCAGGGCCCAAATGCTCTTCGGGTGATGGAGAAGGTCACAGGGAAAGCTACGCCGGATATCCGTTTTTTTAATATAGGCGTACTCACCATCGCTGGACGGGATGTCCGCGCTTTGCGTCATGGGATGGTCGGGCAACCCGGATGGGAACTGTTTGGTCCTTGGGAGGACGGCGACCGAGTCCGCAACGCAATTGTTGAAGGCGGCCAAGAGTACGGAATTCGACAAGTAGGCTCTCGAGCCTACCCTACTACGTGCCTCGAATCGGGATGGATTCCGTCTCCCCTTCCGGCGATTTATGCTGGGGAGGAGATGAAGGCATATCGGCAGTGGTTGAAGGCAACGAGTTATGAAGCCACAGCCTCACTCGGAGGCAGCTTTTACTCGAACGAGATCACCGACTACTACCTGACTCCCTACGACCTCGGCTACGGGCCTTTCGTCAAATTCGACCATGATTTCATTGGAAAAGAAGCCCTCGAAAAAATGGCGACCAGCCAGAAGCGGACAAAGGTAACGCTGGTGTGGAACAAGGAGGATATCAAACGCGTTACCGGTTCTTTATACGAGGGTGGTGATATTTTCAAGTACATTGACACTCCGCTGGCTAACTATTCCACGCTTCCATTCGATAAGGTAGTGAAAGGCGGGAAAACGATCGGCGTATCCACCTACACCGGCTACACCTATAATGAACGCGTGATGCTCTCGCTGGCCGTTGTGGATAACCAACACAGCGAAGTGGGCACCGAGGTCACGGTCGCCTGGGGCGAAGAAGGCCGCGGATCCCCGAAACCTACGGTCGAGCGCCACAAGCAAGCTGAGATCCGAGCGACGGTTGCATCTGTTCCTTACGCCGAGGTTGCACGTGTCGCCTATCGGCCACACTGAGTCGGCGTTGTCTTAGGAGAGAATTCGATGGCATACATATTTCACGAAAATGACCTGCCGAAACTAATCTCTGCGGTGCCGGGTCGCGAGCGCACGTTTTTCGTCAATAAGGAACTCACTAAAATCGACGACATGCTGGCGGGCATCATGCACTACGTGAAGGGCGCTTCCTCGCCCTATCATCTGCATAAGAATTGCGAGCACTTTTATTTCATCATGGAAGGACAAGGCACGGTCGAATCCGAGGAAGGAACGCGCGACGTAGGCCCGGGCGAATTAGTTTTCATTCCCGCCGAGGCCAAGCATCGCCTGCGAGCCTCCAAAACACCGTTGTTCTATTTCGAATTTCAGGCCCCGAACCGCTTCGTCACCACGATTCTGGACGGGACACCCGACGACCTTCGCTGGAACCGCGTAGAAGGCGGCGTCTGGGTTCAGACCTAAGGCCACGGTCGGACCAAAGGAGAGTTCATGCTGACTTTCATCGATACCAACAAGCTTCCCCGCAAGAAAACAGCAGGCGGCGAAGTCACCGAGGTGCTGAACCGGGATCTTTGCGGCGCGAAAAACGTGGTGGCGGCGTTACGCTGGCTTAAATCCGGAGAAAGCTTCAAGGCGGAAGCTTCAGACAAGAACCAACTCCTCTATTTGATGGAAGGGAGTGGAAGCATTCACCTCGACAACAAGGATTACGAAGTCTCGAAAGGTGCCGGCGTGTATCTCGGCCCCTCAGAAACCGCGGTGATCCAGCCCGCGGTCGGAGCATCGCTGAAGCTGTTGCACTTGGTCGTCCCACGGATTCCCGCATAACGCGAGTTTTGGTAGGGGCGGTGGGGATCGAACCCACGACCTTCGGCTTAAAAGGCCGCTGCTCTACCACTGAGCTACGCCCCTGTAATCGTTCACAACATCTTACACGGAACTGATTTAACAGGCATCGCTGCTCAAAATAAATATGCACGCTTGCTCGTGGCCGCTTGTGGGATGGCACCGCGGATTGACTTCGTAATTCTTTTCTACAGAGAACGAGCGCCGTCCTGGTGCGAGTACTTGATGACCTCGACCTCAGACATGGCGATCAGTCCCTCATCAACGACTTCATCGAGGAACGGCAGCAGTCTTTGAATTTTGTCCTCTGAATCGATGACGCTCACCATCACGGGAGCATCGTGGGAAAATGATAGCAGGTGAGTTTTTCGGATTAGCGTGCTTGCCCCATACCCTTCAATGCCCCGAAGTACAGTAGCGCCCGCAATGTCCAATTCCCGGCACTTCTCCACAATTGCACGATAAAGTGGCTTGCCTTTCCATTTGTCATCCTCACCGAAATGAATTCGCAGCATTTTTGCTTTTCCTGAAAGCTTCACGGCCGGGCCTCCTTTCCCTGCTCCGGTTTCGCGATGTTGTGCGTGTACTTGATGATGTCCACGTTGGACAAAACAACCAGCCCCTGCTGGACCATCTGGTCAAGGATGGGAAAGTAAGCCTGCAGTTTCTCCTCGGTTTCGACGACCGACAGCATCATCGGGCGGTCATGCGAGAGGTGCAGCGCCGAATCCTTGTGAATCCGCCGGTTTGCGCCGTAGCCAAGAATTCCCTGATAGACCGTGACTCCGGCGATGTCATTTGCGCGCATACTTTCGAGCAACGCCTTGTACAGCGGCTTATCGCTCCATTTATCGTTTTCGCCGACAAAGATCCTCATGAGCTTGGCCTTGCCCTCGCGCTTGAGGGACGGCGATAATTCTTGCGGCATCTTCTTCTTCGATACTTCCGCCGGTTTTATTACCGTGGTGTCTTGAATTTCGATCAGCCCCGTCCCTGCCAGCTCGCGGAGTTTTGGCAACACCTCTTCCACTTTCTCCGGAGACTCTATGAATTCAACCTTCATAGGAAGGTCCTGCGTGAGCGCCTCAATCCGAGTTGTATGGAGGTGATGGTCAGCTCCAAACCCTGCCACCCCTCGCGTCACGCTAGCGCCGGAGATTCCGCGGTAGAAAAGGTAGTCCAGAATCGCCGAGTACAAGGATTGCCCGTGGTACTGGTGATCCTCCCCGACATAGATGCTCACCTTTTTGGCAGGTCCTGCCTTGAGCATGTGTCCTCCCTAGCTATCGATTCCGCAGTATGCGATCAAGAACTCAGCGGCGCCCTCTCGCCACGGTTACGAGATTGCCTTCCCGGTGATGGCTCCCAGCCATACCGAGACAAAACCAACCGCCACGCTTAGCACGATATTCATCGCCGCGATGAGAAGCTCTCCGTCCTGGAAGACGCGAAACGTCTCATACTCAAAAGCAGAAAACGTGCTATATCCGCCGAGGAATCCGATCGGAATCAAATATCTCAAATTCGGACTCCAGTGCGTCCTTTCGGCCAGAAGCGTCATGATAAAACCAATTAGAAACGATGCCGTCATATTGATCACGAACGTGCCATACGGAAAGCGGGCGCCCAACCGGCCGCCCACATAGCCTCCGGCCCAGAATCGCAATATTGACCCCACTGCTCCTCCGATGCCAACAATCAGATATTTGGTCATAGTAATGACTCTGCTTCTTCCCCTTTCGACGCCGTCACACGCCCTCGAGCGATTCCGCCCACCGTTGCGATACACCGACAACCACATAACCCGGATGAAACTTGCCGGGCAGACTTCGATCCGTATATTTCGATCGCGCGATTTGTTCTGGCTCCTCCCATACCGTCCTTATGCACCAAGCGGTGCGCAGTAATTAGGAGGAGTTATCAGCCGTTGAAGAAACGGCGTTTTATCCCCACGAGCGAGGGGAGGCAAACTCCTTTGCCGTGATTATTCAATCACAAGAGGGGGGTTCCTACAAGCAGGTTCAGCGCAGCGGTTTACTTTCCGCGAGAGATCGCCGCCTTTCAATCCGCCTGCGGAAGCTCCGCAAGTTTCACCGCACCGCGCCCGCGCTTTCGTTTCCAGATGTAGTCTTTGCGTAGCTTTTGCTGATGTTTTTTCAGCTGGCTTTCTATTTCAGCGAAGGCCGCCTTCGCGCTGGAACGCACGCTCTCACCGGAACCCGTGGCATGAAGCACACCAGTCGGCAGGGTCAAGTTAAGTGAGGCGTTGTACTCGATTCGTCGCGGGCTTTTTTCCAGCGATACATGCAGCTGAATTGCGTCGGGCGCATAGCGTTTCAGAATCCTGTTCAACTTTTCAACATGACGTGCGCATTCCTTCTCCACCGATTCGCGAAATTCAATGTCGATTTGACTGTAGGCGACATTCATGAGGCCATCTCCTGCCCGAAACTGACTTCGGAGGCTCCCATCGAGGCTCTTCCACAATAGCGCGCCGGAAAGTAGCAAGCAACCGATGCTTGACCACCTGTTTTAGGCTCCCACAATCAGTCAGCGCTCTGCATCACCGGCGGCGCGACGCAAGTGAATCCGTGGGATCAGGATACTCCAGCGAAACCAAGTACAGTCCCTCCGGCGGGACAGTCGGCCCCGAGGATGAGCGATCACGCATTTCGAGGATTCTCGCAATATCGGAAACCGCCAGTCTGCCCTTCCCTACTTCAAGAAGTGTTCCCATGATCTTCCGTACCATGTAGCGTAAAAACGATCGCCCGCGCACGCGATACTCGATTTCTTCATTCGCCCCCTGGCGCACTAGTTCTGAAGAATGGATCACGCGAACCATGTTCCGTCCGCCATCGTCTTCCTGCGACCCCGACGACGCCGCAAATGACGTGAAGTCGTGCTCGCCCTCGAATTGCCGCGCGGCGACGGCCATGGCGTCCTCGTCAAGCGGCCACGGATAGTGCAGTGCGCGGCCGTAATCGAATGGCGGCAGCACGCTCCCGCGATAGATTCTGTAGCGATACGTCTTGGCCTGCGCCAGCCAGCGCGCATGGAAGTCGGGTCCAACTTCCTCGGCATCCACGATGCGAATTGTCGGTGGCAGCAGCGCATTCAATGCGCGCTGAAATTCCGCTGCTGGCAGGCCGGAAAGTGTTTTGAAGTGCGCCACTTGTCCCAGTGCGTGCACGCCGCTGTCCGTGCGGCTGGCGCCGTGAACCACAATTTTTTCCTGCGTAATGGTGCATGCGGCATCGTTCAACAGCCCTTGAATCGTAGGAAGCCCGGGCTGGATCTGCCATCCGTGAAAATTCGCGCCATCGTACGAAATCGTAAGTTTGAAGTTGCGCATGCGCAGCGTGGATTATCGCACGCGTCGGCAAACGCAACGCACCCTCAGACGGCGCACCTTCGAGCAGTTAAATTGCGGAGATGTCGGACGGAAAAAAAGAGGGGGCCCCGCTTGGGATCGGGAACCCCCAAAGTCGCGTTCCATTGATCCGGCCTAGGCGAGACCGGATCATGGGGTCATCCATCCTAGCTTCCCTCTCAGAGGCAGGTGGGAACGATCTGTTCCACCAGTAAATGGGCCCCTTCCTCCCCATCCCCCGGTAGCGCAGACCGCGTAGGAACGCGACCACACCCTCCTCATTGCAAGCGGCATGCCCGTGTGAAACTTATAATTTGCCCGCTCTTTTATTCAATCTTCAGCACTTAACCACCTAGCACAAAAGTTGTTTCTAATCTGGCGTTTCAATTCGGGAATATCCATCCCGTAGCGGACCGACGCGCCATCGCTAACTCCAAATGATTGTGCGAATCAGCGCCCTGCCCCATAATACCGGTAGGAGTCGCATGAAGCGAACCTCCGCAATTCTCTTGGCACTCGGCGCGGCCGCTCTCCTGCTGATCGGCCTGATAACGCTGGTCCACGCGCGCCACATCCTGGCTGCGAACCACGCCGCGCCTTCGCACTCATTGGCCGCTCATGCCAAAAGCGCGCAGGACAACGGCGACGACGACGCCGATGATTCGGGTGTCCCGTCGGTGATCCGCTTCGCGCGCAATCCAGAACGCATGCCTCCGTTTCTAGTAAACGATCTGGACGGCGGTATCATCTCCACAGCAGACTTGCACGGCAAAGTAGTTCTCGTAAATTTTTGGGCCACATGGTGTCCTCCCTGCCGCGAAGAGATTCCAGAGCTGATCGAACTTTCCAAACGCTACAAGGACAAGCTCCAGATCATCGGTGTCTCGATGGACGACGCGCCCCCCAGCGAAGTTCGTCAATTTGCCCAGCAGATTGGAATCACGTACCCGGTCGTGATGGGTAGCGGCGCCATTGAAGCCGAATACGGCGGCGTCCCGGCGCTACCCACTTCGTTTGTCATCTCACCCGATGGACACGTCGTCCAAAAGCACGCCGGCCTCTATCCCATCGGAGTTTACGATACCGAAATCCGATCGCTGCTCGGCATGCCGGTAAAGGCCAAGGTTGAAACGTTCCAGGATGTTGGCCAGGTTTTCATGAAGAATGCGGCGAACGCCACGGAACTTCCGGGCGTGGACCTTCATGGATTGACACCGGCGCAAAAACACGAAGTGCTGAAGCGCATGAATGCGGAACTTTGCACCTGCGGTTGCAAATTCACCATCGCGCAGTGCCGGATCAACGATTCAAGCTGTGCAACAAGCAAAGCCCTGGCCGCCAAAATCGTCCACGAAATCGTCGCCAGCCGCCCCGCCCCCAAGACCATCGTCGCAAACTAGCAAAAGGTTTAAACGTAGCGCCGGGTCCTTTAGCCCGGCATTCTTCCCTCCCCACTAAGGGGTTCGAAACCCTCTACCGGAGTCCTGCTTCCGCGAGCATTCCAAGGAACTGCTTCCGGGTCCGCATATCGATGGATTGCGCGACCAGCTTGCCTTCGCGGTCATAGACAAATGTCTTAGGAATGCCCTCAACTTGAAATAAATCGTTCACCTTGCGACCCGGATCGAGCAGGATTGGGTACGTCACTTCGCGTTCGGCGATGAAAGGCCGTACCTTGGCGGCATCTTCATCCGAAATCGCAAGCACAACCAGTCCTTCGCCCTTAAACCGATTGTAGAGAGCCTCGAGGTCAGGCATTTCCTTGCGGCAAGGCGGGCACCACGTGGCCCAAAAATTCACCAGCACAACCTTTCCGCGAAGTTCGCTAAGTGTCCAAGTCTTGCCCTGCAAGTCGGTAAGCGTGAAGTTTGCATGCTGGCGGCCGTTATCGTCGGCTTCAAGTTTGGCCATTGCCGTGGAAAATTCCGGCGAATCCGATGCTGCTTTCATGTGTTCGTAGCGTACGAGTTGCGCCAGCTCCATGTACGGCGCGGCAGGTTCGCCCTTTTCTTCAGGCACCGGGTGTTCGCGAAGCGCGTCGGCCAGAGTGGTCGTCACTTCCTGCAGCGTGTCGCGGCCGAAATCGCCTTCGGTTGAAAGATTGGCGAGACCGTTGGCAAGTGTTAGTTTGTGCGAGCCTGCCGGCAGTCCGCGAATCTCAAGCGCCAACTGCTTCGTCGTGCGTGCGCGAACATCGTCCGGCAGCGAACGCAGCGCGCCAATCTGCTGCGCGATGGGCTTTTCCTGATCGTTCCAAACGATCTTGCTCTGCCGCGCACTCGAAACCCACGGTGAGAGTAAGAAAACTGTTGCGAAAATCGCTCCGGAGATTAGGCTGCGCATCTTCACCTCATCAACTCCTGACGAACATCTGTCGCGGAGGATATTCTATTTCTAACGGCTGCTCTTCGGCTTCCATGTGTCACGTGTCATATCTCAACGTTCCATGGCACGCCGGGAAAGAAATGAATCCAGCCGCGCTACAAATTCGAATTCCGCCGGATGAATTTTGTCGCGGGCCGCATCCAGCGTGAAAAAGTCAGCGCGATCAATCTCCGGAAATTCCCGCTGCTTCCCCGAGCGCGGCGGCCACTCGATGGTGAACGTATTGCTTTTCAAAGCGGCAGGATCACAATCGCCTTCGAACGCCCACGCCGTGACCGTCTTCCCGCTCTTATGCTTCACGCGTCCAAGGGGTTGCAATTCATCGCCCGGATCAAAACCGGTTTCCTCTCTGAATTCGCGCTTGGCCGCGTCAACTTCATCTTCGCCAGGCTCCACTTCTCCCTTAGGCACAAACCACGCCCCCGCGTCTTTCTTCGCCCAAAAGGGCCCGCCCAGATGCACCAGCAGAACCTCCAGCTTTCCATCCCGCACCCGATACATCAGAAGTCCGGCGCTTTTCTTGGCCATCGTCAATCAGAAAATAAGTCCACAGGAGTTCGTGCTTGCCTTAGTTCCCTTCTGCTCTAATATAGGCCCGTGCGAAACACTAATGAAGTCGTCGTGAAGCCGATGTCGGAAGCAAGGACGAAGCTCCGAGCAGCGCGGGTAACCGCGAACGCCCCCCAGACCCGAAGCTCAATCCTGATCGCCAAAGTCCGCCGAATAGAATCGCCTCTATCTCATTCAAAACACAGCCTCGGGGACGAGCCTAATCGCCAAAAACCCCGCCTTGTCCTTCGGGTCATTTTGGCGCTCCTTCTCGCCGCCCTTACGCTGGCGCCCCTCGGCGGACGGGCGTTCGCAAAGGCTCAAGCTTCCTCGGCCAAGCCGGTCGTCGCGCCCAATCTTGCCCAGCAGTTCGCAAAATTCAAGTCCATCAGAATACCGTTCAACTCGAACGATCTCACGCCGCGCGAAAAGCAAATGGTCGAGAAGCTCGTCGATGCCGCCGGCCTCCTCGATTGCATCTACTGGCGCCAGAGCGATCCCGAAGGATTGAAACTCTATCTCTCGCTCGCAAACAGTAAGAATCCGCAGGACCAGATGCTGCGCGAATATCTGAAAATCAATGGTGGCCGCTTCGATCTGATCGACGACAACAAGCCCTTTGTTGGCACGCAGCCGATGCCACCCGGCCGTGGCTTTTTTCCACCGGATCTCACCCGCAGCGCATTCGACGCCGTATGTCGCGGCGCACCCCGCGCAAAAAGCGGCTCTGTACAATGGTCAGACGATGGTCAGGCGCAAAGGTTCGGCTCTCGAAGCTGTGCCCTACCATTTTGCATTTCGCGAGTTTCTCATGCCCATGGCCGCGGATCTCCGCGCCGCAGCCGCTTTGAGTGACGATCCCGCATTCGCGAAATTTCTCCGCCTCCGCGCCGATGCCTTGCTCTCCGACGATTACTATCCGAGCGACGTCGCTTGGATGGATCTGGAAAATCCGAAATTCGACGTCGTCTTCGCTCCTTACGAAGTCTATCTTGACGGCCTGCTCGGCGTGAAAACCTCCTACGGCGCGTCCATCATGATTCGCAATGACGCAGAAAGCAAAAAACTCGCCACATTTCAGAAGTACGTCCCCGATCTCCAGGAATCGCTTCCACTCCCCCACGAGGATTTGCCTTCCGAGCGCGGGCAACGCTCGCCGATGGAAGTGGTGGACGCCATCTATCGCTCGGGTGACCTGCTCCATGGCTATCAGGCCGTCGCCGACAATCTGCCAAACGATCCGCGCATCCATCAGGAAAAAGGCTCGAAGAAAATCTTTTGGAAGAATTTCCTCGACGCACGGGTGAACGTCATCATTCTGCCGCTCGCCGAGCGCCTCCTGCCCGCCGATCAGGCCAAGATGGTCACCGGAGAAGGCACGCTCGACTTTGTTATCCTCCACGAAATCTCCCACGGACTTGGCCCCACATACGTGCACGGGTCGAACGGCAAGCTGCACATTGGCGAGGCAATTGGCCCTCGATACTCGGCCCTCGAAGAATCCAAAGCGGACATCACCGGCCTGCTCTGCGTGAAGTGGCTGGTGGACCACGGAGTGATTCCCAGCGGCAAGTTAGATGAAATTTACGCCTCGTTTCTCGGCGAAACCTTCCGCACTATCCGCTTCGGAATTGCCGAGTCCCACGGCGCCGGCGCGATGATGGAGATCAGCTATCTCACTGAACAAGGCGCGGTTCGTCGGAATTCTTCGACCGGTCTCTATGAAGTCGACTTCAAGAAAATGCCCGCGGCAATCGCATCGCTCGCCAAGGAATTACTGGAGCAAGAAGCTACAGGAGATCGTGCGCGCACCGAGAAGTGGTTCAAAAGATACGCAGTTATGCCGCCGCAGCTCTCCGCGGCGCTGGCGAAAGGCTCCGACATTCCGGTGGACGTCGATCCGCAATTTGATTTTAATCCGCCGTTGCGGTAAGAACATTGCTTACCCAGCTGATTGACCCAGCCTCCCAACCATTCACGTCCCGCGATCAACATCGGGACTCACACCGAAAGGAGAAGTCATGGCAAAGGTAAAACCAGTTCCAGAAGGTTTTCACACCGTCACACCGTATCTCGTGGTTGACGACGGCGCGCGCGCGATTGATTTCTATCAGCAGGCATTTGGAGCCAAGGAAATCATGCGCATGCCCGGACCCGATGGGAAAATTTCCCATGCCGAGGTCAAGATAGGCGACTCAATCATTATGCTGGGCCCTGCGCAGCCGACCAGTGGAGTCCGCTCTCCCCAATCGCTCGGCGGCTCCACGGTCAGTATCTTTTTGTATCTCGAGGACGTTGACTCGACCTTCAGAGAAGCGTTGTCTGCAGGCGCCAAGGAGGCCCAACCCCTCGCTGACCAACTCTGGGGCGATCGTTACGGCAGACTCACCGATCCGTTCGGCCATTCCTGGTCGCTGGCGACTCACAAAGAGGATGTTTCACCGGAAGAGATGAGTAAGCGGATGCAGGAAGCAGCGAAGACGCAACATCGCGCACAGACAGCCTAACAACGCGAAGATTCGGCGAGGGTCGGAAGATCGCTCGAGTTCTTGATCCGAGGGCTCTCGCCCGAATCCGCTACAGATAAATCGACTAGAGAATGCTCTGGATTTCTGCGTCAATCGAAACGTGCGTTTGAGGAAAGCCATTAATCTGGAAATTCGCGCCGGAAGCACATTCAAAGTGGAAGTACCGGCTGATTTGGTAGTCCTCGTCGAAGGTGCTGAACACATCTTCGACTTCCTTCGCCGAAAGGCCCAGCGACGCCAGCTCTACCGCCCGTCCGTAGCTCCCAGCAGCGCCCAAATACTTTTGGACCACCTGATTTAACTCAATTTTGGCGTCCGAATCCGGCGTTTGCATCGCCATCCACTCCGTTTCAAAGGGACTTCGCCCATCCAAGCCGGCGCATCGTAGCAGAATATGGCGCGATTATCCCTCGGGTAAAACACTCATAAAAGACGCATCGAAATCGACCATTGGGGCGGTGACTTGCGTTTCAGGGGTAACCAAGCTTATACTAAATTTGCTTCCAGATAGGTCGCACAAACCAGTGGGCGCGAGCCCACTTTTTTGTTGGCCGAATGAAACTGGAATGCGGTTATCCCCCGCCAGGGGTAACTGCTGCGGTTAGAAGAGAATGGACCTCGAAAGGATTCGACAGGCGGCGGAGCGGGTGGCCCATTCCGAGGGCCTGGAAATTTTCGATGTCGAATGGAAAATCGGAAAGCAGCGGCTGCTGCGGGTCTATATCGACCGCCTGCCCGATCCGGAGCACCCGGACCCGGCGGTGAGTCATAACGACTGCCAGCGCGTAAGCGAGCAGTTGAGCGTTATTTTGGATGTGGAAGAGCTGATTCCGGGACGGGCGGTTACATCCTGGAAGTCAGTTCGCCGGGGCTGGATCGAAAGCTGATCAAGCCCGCCGACTACGAACGGTTTACCGGACGCCTTGCGAAAATCTGGCTCACGGAACCGATCGAGAACCAGAAATATTGGGAAGGGCGGCTGGCCGGCGAGAACAATGGAATTGTAAAGCTGGCGGTACGCGATCGCGAAGTCACCGTGCCGTATAACCAGATCCGCAAAGCGAATCTGGTCGTGGAACTATGATGGGCCATTTTGGCGCCGGGGGGAGAAGGAAAGACAGATGGCGAGTCTGCTATACCAGACAATCGAGCAGATCAGCCGGGAGAAGCACATCGAACCGGAGATCATCGTTGCGGCCATCGAGGACGCGATGGTCGTGGCGGCACGCAAGTATTACCGCACTGAGGAAGAGCTGCGCTCGAAATTCAACCCCGAAAGCGGCCAGATAGACGTCTTTTCAGTTCATATGGTGGTGGACGAGGTAGCGGACCCAGTTCGAGAGATTTCGCTAACCGAGGCTCGCAAGCGAAATCCGGAAATCGAGGTCGGCGGAGAAATCACGGCAACAAAACCGACGGACGTACTCGGGAGAATCGCCGCTCAGACGGCCAAGCAGGTGATCCTGCAAAAGGTCCGCGAAGCCGAGCGTGATACGATCTACAACGAATTTCACACCCGGGTGGGCGAGCTGATCAATAGCGTGGTGAAGCGGATGGAAGGTCCGGACATGATCGTGGACCTCGGCCGCACGGAAGCCCGCCTGCCGAAACGCGAACAGTCGCGTCTTGAGGCCTACAATGTCGGCGACCGGCTCCGCGTAACGATTCGAGCGGTCGAGCGCGCCGCAAAAGGCCCCCAGGTGGTTGTTTCCCGCGCTGACCCCGCCCTGGTACAACGCCTTTTCGAAATGGAAGTGCCGGAGATTTATGACGGCACCGTGCAGATTCGCGCCGTAGCGCGCGAGGCGGGCGAGCGCACCAAGATCGCAGTCGAAAGTCGCGACAAGGATGTGGATCCGGTTGGCGCGTGCGTCGGCATGAAAGGCATGCGCGTGCAATCGATCATCCGCGAGCTTCGCGGCGAAAAGATCGACATCATCCCGTTCAGCGAAGAGACAGTCGCCTTCGCCCAAAAAGCACTCAGCCCCGCGAAAGTAACTCGCGTGCAGATCGTGGACCCAGAGGAAAAGCGCCTCGAAGTGATCGTCGAGGATACGCAGTTATCTCTGGCCATCGGTAAGAAAGGGCAGAACGTACGCCTCGCCAGCAAGCTAATCGGCTGGAATGTGGATATCAAGAGCGAGGAAGAAAAGCGGCGCGAAATCGAGGCGCAGATGGCCGCGCTCACCGCTCCCGGAACAGCCCTTACTGAACTCAGTGGCGTCGGTCCGAAAACGATTGAAAAACTCGAAGCCGCGGGAATCACTTCGATCGAAAAACTCGCCGATATGACCCCGGAGCAACTGGTCGAAATTCCAGGCATCGGCGAGAAAATGGTGGAAAAGATCCATCAATCCGTTGCAGCGTATTTCGAGGCGCTTGAAGCGCAGCCGATCGCTCCGATTGAACCCTCGACTGAAGACGAAGCAGCGGCGGAAGCTATGCCAGAGGCAAGTGAAGCGAGTGTTGAAACGCCGGACACCATGGAGACCTCGGACCAGGCAGCAAACTGCTGAGGTGACCGAGGAAGCGCCGGCCGACGCGATACCAAGCGCGGAAAAACCGTCTGAGGAAGATGAAGAAACCACTCAGGCTGATAAGGAAGCAGCTTCCACGGTGGACGAAAACGCAGAGAAGCGAGAAACTCCCGAGGAATAGCACGGCTCCGGGCGAAATTGGCGAGAAGAAAAATTTTGGGACGCGTAAAGAATAGAGGCTGATGTCAGATTCCAATCAAATCCGTATCAACGAACTGGCGCGAGAACTTGAGATCAAAGCCAAGGTGCTGATCGAGTTTCTCCCCCAGATCGGCGTCACCGATAAAAAGACGCACTCGAGTTCGCTCGACATCGAGCACGCTGAGCTGGCCCGAAAGCATTTTCGCCAGGTTGCAGACGCGGAAGCGGCGGCGGAGGCGGCCAAAACTGCCGCGAAGTCCAAGCCCACTCGGCCTGCTGCGGCACCGGCAAAGCCAGCTGCACCGGCCGTGCACGCTACTGCAGTTGCGCCGGGCGCGCCAGCAAGGACACCCGCAGCCAGCACCGCGCAGCCTGCAGCAGCTCCGACTGCTCCGGCGCGACCGCCAAGCGCGCCAGCCGCCGCGACAACTCCGGCTGCCGCTCGGCCTGCCGGGCCGCCTTCTGCGGCGCCCACCGCGCCACGACCTGCGCCTCCAACTCGCCCGTCGACTACTCCAGGAACGGCTCCGGCACAACCGTCTGCGCCTGGCGCGATGCGCCCGGCAGCGGCATCTTCAGCTCCCGCGACTGGCGCTGCGAGCGCACCGAGGCCCGCAGGTCCACCGCAAGCAGGACAACCTGGACGATTTCCTCCCGCTCGTCCTGGTCAAGGTGTCGGCCAAGGCCGGCCAGGCGCTCCTCAGGGAATGCGCCCTGCGGCTGCACCAGGACAGTCCAGGCCCAGCGGCCCACCTAGACCTGGCGGCGCGCCGCCACCAAGATTTCCGCAGCGGCCGGGCACCGGACGTCCCGGTCAGGCGCCCATTGGGAGCCAGCGTCCCGGCGCAACGGGTGTTTCAGGTTTGCCCAAGGCAGAGCCAGGAAAGCCGCTATACCAGCGAAAACCGCCCGCTTCACGCGGACGTCCGACGATCGAAAAACGCTACGCCGAAGGTGAGCGCAGGCTGCACCCGGTTCGAACGCGCGCTGGTGTGGGAGCAGGACGCGCGGCTCACGCTGAACCTGTGGCCCCTGTGCAACGCGAGCCGCGGAATGTCACGGTTACGGAAGGCATCACCGTGCGCGAGCTTGCCGAGAAAATGGATATTCGCGCCAAGGATTTGCTGAAAACCTTGCTCGACCGCGGTGTTTTCGCCAGCATCAACCAAGCTCTCGATGTCCCCATGGCGACCAGCTTGGCGGAAGCGTTCAACGGAATCGTCCAAGTCGTGACCTTCGAAGAGCAGGTGGTCCAGGAAGAAAAAATCAAGGAAGAGCGCACCGGAAATCAATTGCCGCGCGCTCCGGTAGTCACCGTGATGGGTCACGTGGACCACGGCAAAACCAGTTTGCTCGACGCGATCCGCGAAACCGAAGTAGCTGCAGGCGAAGCCGGCGGAATTACCCAGCATATCGGCGCGTATGAAGCGCATGTGGACCAGCGGCGAATCGTTTTCATCGATACACCGGGCCACGAAGCGTTCACGCGAATGCGCGCGCGCGGCGCGAAAGTTACCGACATTGTCGTCTTGGTGGTGGCGGCGGACGATGGCGTGATGCCGCAGACGGAAGAAGCTATCGCACACGCTAAAGCGCGCCAATGTGCCGATCGTCGTGGCCATCAATAAAATCGACAAGCCCGAGGCTCTGCCCGAACGCGTGAAGCGCCAGCTTGCCGACCGCGGTCTGATGCCCGAAGAGTGGGGCGGCGATACGGTGATGGTGGAAGTCTCCGCGCAAGGCCAAGAAGAATCTGCCGCGCTTGCTCGAAATGATTCTGCTGGTCAGCGATTTGCGCGAACTCAAGGCCGATCCGGACGCTCCTGGCAGCGGCACCGTTCTCGAATCCCGCATGGATAAGGGCCGCGGGCCGGTGGCGACCGTGCTGGTGCAAAACGGAACTCTGCATGTCGGCGATGTGTTCATCGTCGGCGCGGTTTACGGCAAAGTTCGCGCTATGTTTGACGATCGTGGCCAGGCCATTCAGAAGGCCGAGCCGTCCACTCCGGTGGAAGTTCTCGGATTGCAAGGCGTCCCCGAAGCGGGCGACCAATTCCAGGTGGCGGACGAAGCCAAGGCCCGCCACATCGTCGAGTACCGGCAAGGCAAACAGCGCGAGGCTGCTCTGGCGAAGACCGGCCCTTCCGGCCGGCTCACGCTCGATCAACTGCACGAACAACTTCGCGCCGGCGAAATGAAGGAATTGCCGGTGGTCGTCAAAGCGGACGTGCAAGGTTCGGTGGAAGTCCTCAACGAATTGTTGCCGGAGACTTTCGAACGATCAGGTGAGGCTGAAAGTGATTCAAGCGAGCGTGGGCGCGGTGACCGAACGCGACGTGCTGCTCGCCTCGGCTTCCAATGCGATTATTGTGGCGTTCAACGTGAGGCCCGATCGCAAGGCGTCCGATCTGGCGCAGCGCGAGGGCGTGGATATCCGCCTCCACACGATTATTTACGAGCTGATTGACGAGCTGAAGAAAGCTGTCTCCGGGACTGCTGGCGCCGCTCATCAAGGAAACCTATCTGGGCCGCGCCGAAGTTCGCGACACCTTCCGCGTAAAGGGCGTGGGCATGATCGCCGGATGCTCCGTGCAGGAGGGCATCTTGAAGCGTGATGGGGACGTGCGCGTGCTTCGCGACAATGTGGTGATCTACACGGGGAAAATCAGTTCGCTCCGACGATTCAAGGAAGATGCCAGCGAAGTGCGCGCAGGGTTCGAGTGCGGCGCGGGCATCTCCAATTTCAACGACATTAAAGTTGGCGATTCCCTGGAATGCTTCAAGATCGAAAAGGTTGCGCCGGTCGAAGCTCCGCCCGATCGAGCCGCCCGGCCGCAAGCGGTAGTGGAAGCTCGTCGCGGCTAGAAGCGCGCGCCGGCACACCGCGTAAAGTTTTTCGGTGCGGAACGAAGCTGTACTCTTAGCTCATTCGGCTTTTGCGCCCGAAAATGGCGCTCCTTCGCTGCCTCGGGATGAACGGAAATGCCGGTCGGTCTCCTCACACTGGAAATTCACATTTCTGACGCGCAGTCTTTGAAAGACAAGCGGCAGGTGCTTCGCGGCCTGAAAGACCGGTTGCGCGCTCACTTCAATGTGGCTGTCTCGGAACTGGACCATCAGGAAGTTTGGCAGCGGTCGCGCGTTGGAGTTGTCACCATTTCCGGTGACGTAAAACATCTCGAGGAATCGGTTCAAGCGATCGCCTCGGAATCGGAGCGCATCCTGGGACGTGATCTGGTTTCCAGCCAAGTCGAATATTTTGAGGATGGAGAATGACGGTTGGTGGATTTCGCGCGGAAAGAATTGCGGAAGAAATCCGCAATGAAGTGAGCCTGATGCTCGCCGGCGAATTGAAGGATCCGCGCTTGGCTTTGCCGCTCAGCGTCACGGAGGT
The DNA here is from genome assembly GCA_963723845.1 of uncultured Acidobacteriota bacterium. GTDB lineage: Bacteria > Acidobacteriota > Terriglobia > Acidiferrales > UBA7541 > Palsa-295. The sequence continues at coordinate 29,172 of CAVRSO010000065.1, read as the reverse complement.
TCGGGTCGCTCCCGGCATGCGCGCGGTGCGCGTATTCGTGCAACTCCAGGGAGACGATGCCGAGCGAGCCAAAGCGCTAGCGGGCTTGAAAGCCGCCGCCGGTTTCGTCCGCCACGAATTGGTTGAGCGGCTGCGGCTACGGCGCGCTCCCGAGATTATTTTTATCGCCGATGAATCCGAGGAATACGGCGAGCATATCGACGACCTGTTGCGAAAAGTCCACCACCCGGAGAAATCGTAGCGGGCGTCGCCCGAAACTTGCCGGCTCGAATCCGGCGCTACGACCGAGACCAAAATGTCGCGAATCCCGCAACCGCCTCCGCTCGATGGAATCCTCGTGGTCGATAAGCCTCGCGGAAAAACGTCTCACGACGTGGTCGAGACCGTGCGCCGGCTCGCCGGCTTCCGGCAAATCGGACACCTTGGCACGCTCGACCCACTCGCCACCGGTGTGCTTGTGCTCGCGCTCGGCAAAGCCACGCGACTCGCGCGCTTCTACAAAGGACGCCGGAAACGCTACACCTGCGCCGTGCGTTTCGGGTTCGCCACGGACACCTATGATGCCGATGGTGAAGCTCTGAGCGCGGATTCAGCGCCGGTGCTCGATGAAGCGGAAATTCAGGCCCTCGCGGCGCACTTCACCGGGGAAAATCCAGCAGATTCCTCCGGCGTTTTCGGCCAAGAAGATTCACGGGCGGCCGGCGCACGAACTTGCGCGCAAAAATAAACCCGTGAAGCTCGATCCAGTCGACGTGGAGGTGTACGAATTCAAGCTGGCGGGAATCGATGGCGCCGTTGCTCGCTTTTCGGTGGAGTGCGGAGCGGGCACTTACATTCGCTCCCTGGCGCACGACCTTGGCAAGCTCCACGGCTCCGGCGCTCACCTGGCGGAAATTACCCGCACCGCGGTGGGGGAGTTTACGCTTGACCATGCCGTGCCGCTTGCGGAGCTCGTCGAGGACGCCAAGTCGGGGAAAATCGCCGTACGCGTGATCCGGCTGGAGAGTCTACTTTCCGAATTGCCACGCGCCACTGTGCTGCCCATCGTCGAGAAGCGCGTGCGCCACGGCGCCAAGTTCAATTTGCCGCTCGCGCAGATTCAGCCCGGCCATGCAACCGCCGCACAAGGGGCGCCTGCCGAGCTCGATTCCGGCGAATGGCAACCTGCTCGACTACGCGTCTTCAGCCAGCAGGGACAATTGATCGCCATCGCCGAGCCCATCGTTCCGCGCACCTATCAGCCCGTCGTCGTGCTCGAAGCTACGCAGTAGAACAGCGCGCTCGGCCCTGAGGCAAATTCCTAGCGGTCGCTCGGAGGCCCGCCAGCTTGCGGAAGTTGTGTCGGCTGCGCCGGGCCCGGCTCTGGAACTTGCGGCGGCGGTGCCACGAAGGTGTCTCCCACCGCGCCGCCCCCCTCTGCCTCAGTCGATCCCTGCCCCGCGTAGATCGTATGGTCCTTGCGCCGGGCCAGCCGCACCATCCGCGGCGTGATCAGGATCAGCAACTCGGTTTCCTGCTGCTGCGCGTTTTGATTTTGATCGAGAAGACCAGCTCCCGGAATTTCGGAGAGCCCTGGGTTGCCGGTGATCGCGTTGTTGAGCTGCGTTTCTAGAAACCCCGCGAGCGCCGCTGTTTCGTTGGGCTTCAGCCGCACCGTCTGATCCACTTCGTCATTGCTGATAACGGGAATCGCATTGATGCTCTGGTTGCTCAGGCTGCTGATGTTGAAGTTCAGCTCGAGAGTAACGTCATCGTTAGGATGGATTCGCGGCGTGGCCTTCACTTTCAGGCCAATATCTAGGTACTGCACTCCTGGATAGGGCGTGCCGAAGGAATTGAGTCCTGTACTGCTGCCAAAAAGACTGGCGGAATTAATCACAACGGTGGCCTGAGCGGACCCGCTATCCGCCGTCACAGCGTCTGGCAGGCCATCGCCATTGAAATCAGCAGTCGCAATCCCGGCGGGAGCCGTGGCAACCGGTATTTCCGGAAGGGCCGTGAAGAGTCCATTGCCGCCGTTTAGAAGGACCGTTATAGCATTGTCCGTTTTGTTGGAGACGGCGATATCGGAAACACCATCCGCGTTGTAATCCGCCACGGAAATACCTGTTGGACTGTTGCCCACAGCAAAATCCCTGGAGGGACCCGCTACGAATTTGCCGAGGGGCGCCGAGGCGGTGGCGCTCATTTGATTGTAGTAGACCGTTACCGAGTTGCTGTTGAGGTTCGCTACCGCGATGTCCTCGGCGCCATCGCCATTAAAATCTCCGAACGCCACGGATACAGGAGCGTCTCCAGTCGGGTAGTCGGTGCGATTCTGGAACGTTCCGTCCCCGTTACCGAGAAAGACGGAGATGCTGTTGTTGCCTTGGTCCGCGACGACAAGGTCCGCGTGGCCATCACCGTTCAGGTCCATAGCCGCAAGAGCAGCCGGCGAAAAACCGGCCGGAAGCTGGATCAGCGCCGGCGCCTTAAAGGTGCCGTCGCCATTTCCCTGGAAGATAGAGATTGAATTGTCGTCCTGGTTGGCGACCGCCAGATCCAGGAGTCCGGTCCCGGTACTGTCGTGAAAGTCTACGGCGATCACTGAAACAGGCGCTCTGCCTGTGGGGATGTCCACCTTAGGCTGGAAGGTGCCGTCGCCTTTTCCCAGGAGAATCGAAATCGCATTTGCGGCCTTATCGGCAACCGCGAGATCCAGAATGTTATCGCTGTTTGCGGCGAGCGAACCATTATTGAACTGCCCGCTCGCAATCCAGACCGGACTCGTACCGGTCGGGAAGGTAGTCTGTGCGTTGAATGTGCCGTCGCCATTGCCGAGCAGGACGGATACCGTATTGTCGGCCGCATTTGCGACCACCAAATCGTTAATGCTCATGCCGCGAAGATCGGCTATGGCCACGAAAGAAGGCGTGTTCCCAACCGCATAGTTGGTGAGCGGAGCCGCCACCGCCGCTGCGCCGGTGGCGCTGTTGCTGACTCCTGCCGATGTAAGGCTTGGCGCAAAAGTTGTAAGGGAGACGGGAATGCGGTCGCCCACAAAAAACGTAGCGGGTCGGCCATCCTGCGCGCGAAGCAAAATGCGCCGGCCGTGCCGCACAAGCGAGAGCATCTCCGCAAAATTGGCCGCTGCGCCGGGGAGGGTGGCGAGAAACGTCGTCTTGCCTCCGCCGAAAGCAATCACCGGCGGAATCGATGATGACCCAAAAATCTGGTTGATCACGTCGATGAGACCTTGGTTAGATTGCGCCGCTTCCTGAATTTGCTGCGAGCTGATCGAAAAAATCTTTGCCGTTTGAGGCGGCGTAATTCCGAGCTGCAGCGCACGATTGCGGTCCACCTCGAGAACTTCCATTTCCAGAACCACTTCCCCTGTGGGCTGCTCGAGATTGCCGATCAAGTCCGAGGCCACCGCAATCGCTTGCGGAGACGCGCGCAAGGTGATGGTGCGGCTGCCTGTGTCGAGGTCGGAGCGGGTGATGCCGGTGATGTCGCGGACCATTCGCAACATTTCCGTCATTTGTTCGGGTGTTTCTGAAGAGGGGAGCAAAATCGTGCGTACAACCGACGCGTCGTAATCTTTTCGCTTCTGCGGTGTGTTGTCGGTGACGAAAAAGAGACGCGACGTGAGCGGCCGCCAAAAGGTGGCGGTCATATCGCCAAGCAAGCGCGCGGCCGTCGGAAAATCCACGTCAGTTACGCGGAAGCGCACCGTTCGCGCATGGAGATCGCCGTCGAATGCGGCTTCCACACCAAATTGCGCGGCTAGCTGCTGGTACGCCCCCTGCGTATCGCCACGATAATCGAAACTCTGCTTGCCCGGCCGGTATGCGAGGACGGGTTCGCCCATAATTTCCGGCTCATCGATTTGTCGGACCCGCTCCGGCTCGGCGGCCATCAATTCCACGATGCGTTCCTGCACGGTCTTATTCGAAGGATCGATGGAGCTGGCGTCGAGCAGTTCCCTTCGGGCGGCGTCCAGGCGGCCCGAGACTGCATCGCGTTCGGCCGCGTCCACTTTCTTCTGAACGATCCGGCTCTTCGCAATTGCGAGGCGCAGCGGATATTCCTTAGTGTTTGGATCCCACTTTGCCGCGTCGGAGTAGGCAGCAAGAGCGGCGTCCCAATCCAGCCGCTGCTCCGCCCGCAAACCTTCTTCGTACGAGGCTTTCGCTTTCTTCGCGTCAGCCTTGGGTACCTCCCGCGCGACGTCCTTGGCGGGCTTAACCCCCGCTGATTGCGAGCGTGCCGCTGGGGCGGCGCACATCGCCAAAGCTCCGGCAAACAGCAACAAGCAGAAGCCGCTAGCGATTGTAGTCCGGCTGGGCCTATGGACCTTGCTGCGATAATCCTGATCGGCCATGGTTAATGTGTGATGCCATTGTACAAAGGAACGCAAATGGTGCGGCTGTAAAGCAGGACGATGTTGTTCAAAGAGCTTGAATTTGGGCCGGCATCTGGATAGACTGGGATTTCTAGTTGCAACTGGTTTACAACTGGGAATTCTATGATTCCAGCTCTTCTTGTAGCCCTCCGTGAAGGGGTCGAGGCTGCGCTCGTCGTCGGCATCGTACTCGTCTATTTGGATCGCAGCGGTCGCCGTGCCCTGAAAGGCTATGCATGGGGAGGAGTTATCCTCGCGTGCGCGGCCAGCATTGCCGCCGCCGTGCTCCTGCAACGCTGGGCGATCAGCGAGGACGGTTTCGAAGGCCTGCTGATGCTGCTGGCCGCCGCACTGGTCGTCACCATGATTATATGGATGAACCGGGTGGCACGGAGCCTGCGAAAAAACATTGAAGAGCGCGTGGAGGCCTACGCACAACGGTCGACGCGTGCTGCGGGATGGGCTATAGGCGCTTTTGTGTTCTTCATGGTCGTGCGCGAGGGCGCCGAACTTGTGCTGATCCTGCGCGCCGTGGAGCTTTCGACTGCGGGCGTCCAGGTGTGGATTGGGACGCTGCTCGGAATTGCGATTGCGGTCGGCGTGGGCATTTTCTTCTTCCAGGGAACATTGCGGATTCCGCTGCATCGCTTCTTTCGGGCCACGAGCGTCATCCTGATGGTGATCGCGTTCCAACTGGCGCTCACGGGCGTGCACGAGTTGAGCGAGGCGCAATGGATATGGTCCAGCAAGGCAGAGATGGCCACCGTTGGACCGATTGTGCGCAATGAAGTTTTCTTTTTTGTGGTGATTCTCGGAGTGGCCGCGCTCGTGGTGATGCGGGAATGGTTCAGTGCGCGGCGCCCGGCCGAGGACGCTGCTGCCAATCCCGCCGAGCGCCGCTTGCGCGAATGGGAGTTCCGACGCCAGCGACGATGGAGCTTCGCTGCCGCAATCCTGTGCGTGATGGTGGTCGTATCGCTGGCGGCTGAATTTGCGTACACGCACGCTATGAATGCTCCGCAACCGGCGCAGATGCTGACGGCGCAAAACAATGAAGTCCGGATTCCACTCTCGGAATTGACTGATTCCAGCCTGCACTTTTACACGGCCGAGGTGAACGGCACCTCGATTCGATTCATGGTAATCCACCGGACGAATGGCGATTACGCCACGGCGCTCGATGCCTGCCAGATTTGCGGCCGCGCCGGCTACCGCCAGGAAGGCCAAAACGTGATCTGCAAAAATTGCGGCTCGTCGATTTACATTCCTTCGATTGGCGATCGAGGCGGCTGCAATCCGATTCCGGTGAAATCGAGGATCGCAGGAGGAGAAGTGATCGTCGATCTTTCCGCGCTCGCCGACTCCAACGCGATGATTCACTCTTAGACAATGTTCGCAAGAATCGTAGCCCAATCGTTCGCTCGCAACACGCGCCGTAAGATTCTGACTGCGGCGGCACTGGTCGTGGGAATGGCCGTGGCGACGGCGACGTTGACCGTTGCGCTCGAAGTCGGCGACCGGATGGCGCGCGAATTTCGCAGCCTGGGCGCGAATCTGCTGGTTACGCCGCAATCGGATACTTTGCCCATTGAAATTGGCGGCGTAGATTACCGTCCCGTTGACGAAGGCGCGTATTTGCAAGAAGCGGACCTCGGCAAGCTCAAAACGATTTTCTGGCGCCACAATATTCTCGGATTTACTCCATTTCTCGATGTTCCCGCGTATTTCGGTTCCGGGGCCGCGCAAGCGAAAACTGCCGCAACCGTTATCGGCACCTGGTATGACCATGGGGTTCCTGTGCCAGACGGAACGGCGTTCAAAACGGGCGCAAGCGTCACGCATCCGTGGTGGAAAATTCAGGGCCGATGGTTTCAGGACGGCGCACAGGAAGCAGTCGTGGGCGAGGCGCTGGCCGCGAAGCATCCTGATTCGCTCGCGATCGGCAAGACGATCTATGTATCCGATAAGGAAAATTCCGGTTCTGCGCGCCCGCTGGTTGTGACCGGAATCGTTTCCACGGGCGACAGCGAGGACAATGCCGTGCTGGTTCCTCTTTCCGTGGCGCAAAATCTCTCTGGACATCCCGGACAATTTCGGCAGCTTTTCGTGAGCGCGCTCACCAAGCCGGCCGATGCGCTGGCCGATCGCGATCCCAAATCGCTGACACCCACTGAATACGACCGCTGGTTCTGCTCGCCCTACATTGCGTCGATCAGCTACCAGATCAAAGAAGTGCTGCCCGGAACGGACGTGCACGCCATCCGGCGCGTGGCGGATTCCGAGGGCAAGATTCTTTCTCATGTGAGCACGCTGCTGTGGATCGTCACGCTGGCCGCGCTGGTGGGTGCGGGGCTCGCCGTGGCCGCCACTTCGGCCGCCGCCATTCTCGAAAGGCGTTTCGAGATCGGCATTATGAAAGCGATTGGCGCGACGAACACGTCCATCTCAGCGCTGTTTTTGACGGAGCACTTGATGCTCGCACTCATAGGCGGAGCGGTCGGGTTCATCTTTGGCACGGGCATTGCCCGCTTTCTCGGAGCGAGCGTCTTCGGCGTGCCCGCATCTCCGCGAATCGTCCTTTTGCCAATCGTTCTTGGGCTGGCGGCGGTGGTGGCGCTCGCCGGCGGCTTGATTCCCTTGCGGCGGGCGGCGCGTTTCGATCCCGCGCCGATCCTGCGGGGCGAGTGATGTTCGGGCGCGTACTCTGGAAATTGCTGCGAGGGAATCGCGGCCGCCTTGCCGTGGCACTCGTCGCCGTGACCAGTGGCGCGACCGTAATCGCGGGACTCCTGAATCTCCAGTTCGACATGCGGGAAAAGCTGACGCACGAATTTCGCCTGCTGGGCGCGAATCTTGTGATTTCTCGCGGCGGGACGACCTGGAACGAGCAGTAACGCTGTCGGTGCGGGCGGTTCCCCGGCGCTGATGGATCAAAGCGCCGTACTGAATCAACTTCAGCGACTGCACACGCCCGAGGTAGTCGGCGCCGCGCCATTTCTGTACATTGTCGCGCGCAATCAAGATACTCCTGTGGTGATGGCCGGAACCTGGCTCGACCAGCTTCCAAAACTCGATCCGACGTGGAAGATTGATGGCCAATGGATCGCGTCGCGTGAGGATGACGCGCAGTGCATCGTCGGGCGCAACGCCGCGCGGCAGTTTCAACTTGCGCCCGGCGGCAACATCACCTTGAGCTATCTTGGCCGCAGCGCAACGCTTGGAATCGCTGGCGTAGTTGATGCGGGCGCCGCGGCCGACAATCAAGTTTTCGTAAGCCTTCCGGTTGTGCAACAACTTGCCGCGGCGACTGGGCAAATCGAACTGGTGCAAATGAGCGTGAGCGGCACGGCGGCGAGCATTGGCAGCTATGCGGCGAAACTGGCGAGTTCCCTTCCCGGCTACGATGTGCGTCCCATCCGGCAGGTGACGGAAGCTGAGGGCAACCTTTTGCAGCGCACGCGGCTGCTGGTCGCGTCGATGGTGGTGCTGATTCTGGCGCTGACAGCGCTGTGCGTACTGGCGACGATGGCCGCGCTCGCGATGGAGCGGCGCGAGGATGTGGGCCTGATGAAGGCTCTCGGCGGTTCGATGGCGCGCATCGTGGGATTGTTTCTCGCCGAAGTAGGAGTGCTCGGCGCGGTGGGCGGACTGATCGGCTGCATCGCTGGAATCGCGCTGGCGCGTTGGATGGGCGAGCGCGTGTTCGGCGCGTCCATCGCACCGCGCGTGGGAAGTTTTTCCGCTGACGATTGCGATGATGGTGATCGCGTCGATGGCCGGTGCGCTGCCGCTGCGCGCGCTGGGAAAGGTGAAGCCCGCGGTGATTTTGCGAGGCGAATAAAGGAAAATCTTGGCGCCGCTGGTACAAATCGACGATCTGCGAAAAGAGTTCGGGAGTGTGCGCGCGCTTGATGGCGTGTCGTTTGACGTGGACGCGGGGGAGTGGATCGCCATCATGGGGCCATCGGGTTCGGGCAAGACGACGCTGATCAATATTCTGGGCGGATTGGACACGCCGACCTCTGGACGCGCGCTTGTGGACGGCACGGATGTGGCGCGGCTGGATGAAAGCGGGCTGGCGCGCTTTCGCGCTCAGAAAATCGGGTTCATTTTTCAGCAGTTTCACCTGGTCCCTTACCTGACTGCGCTGGAAAACGTGATGCTGGCGCAGTATTTTCACAGCACCACGGATGAGAGTGAAGCGCGGCAGGCGCTCGCGCGCGTGGGCCTCTCGGATCGCATCGAGCATTTGCCCGGTCAGCTTTCCGGCGGCGAACAGCAGCGCGTTGCGGTGGCGCGGGCGCTGATCAATCATCCGAAGCTCGTTCTTGCCGATGAGCCGACGGGCAATCTCGACGAAGTGAACGAGGAAATTGTCTTGAGGCTGCTGCGCGAACTTCACTCCGAGGGGCACACGATTCTGATGGTGACGCATGCTCCTTCGATTGGCGCGCTGGCTGACCGGCGGATCGATTTGGCTCATGGCCGATTGGCGCAGGTTGTGAGTCGCGCTTAGAAAGCTGCATTTGACCCACCGGCAAGTTTGACGGGTAGAGTGCGCACCGATCGTTTGTTTTGAATGAGTTGCGCGGGATTCTACTCGGCCGCTGTTGCGAATAGACCGCAGCTTGTTCGAGCAGTTTTCGCTGTGCCCGGCAGCGCCTCGAAGCGAGCGCACTGCGACTTCCCTAGGCCGGAATGGCCCATCTTCGCTGCCAAACAAGATAGTTCTCATAATCACGTAGACAGAGTAGCAAGCTGCGGAAGAATGCAAGTGCGGAGATCCCTGTGGACTTTTGGAAATTAGAGATTGGAGATTGGAAATTTGAAATTAGAAGGATAGAGCCGGACGAGACGGTGACGCCAAGGTATGCCAGGTTCGTGCGGTTACTAGCCGGCGAGGAATTTGTACTGGTCGGCGGTGAGTGGGACGACGGAGAGGCGTCCTTGGCGGACCAGAGGGGAATCTGAGAATAGTTTGTTGGCTTTGATTTCGGCGAGGGTGATCGGCTTTGGTAGCGGCTTTCCTGCCTTGATTTTAAGCTCGGGACTTTTCGGGTTTGAGGCGTCAACCGAGACGACTGTCGCGGTGCCTACTGCGGTTTTGCGGTCACCCGTTTCGTAGATCACCAGCTTGGCGCCGGGCTGCATTTCGCGCATGTTCCTTAGTGCGACTGGATTCGAAACACCGTCCCAGACTGTGGCACCGTCACGTTGAAGATCCTCGAAGGAATATGCGGAAGCTTCGGTTTTCAGCAGGTAGTGGTTGGCCATGAATCACCTCGCTGTTCGGAAACCTATTCTACACAACGACAGGGCTCTTTCTAAGCTACACGTTGGTTTGGCATCGATCGAAGAGAGATTCCTCGGCTGCGTGTCCCGGCGCTTCGCGCAAGAACAAAGGCGCGGGACACTCCGCTCGGAATGACGTCCGCCGCTAATTTAGGTGCTCACTGCTTTGCGGCGGCTTCTGCCTGAGCTGATTCGCGGGCTCGTTTTAGGATGTAGCCTTCGATGGAGCGAACCTGGGCAGCGGTGAGGTCTTGCCCGAATGACGGCATTCCTAGCTCCCGCAAAGCGCCGCCACGAACAATCTGCTGAAAGATTTGGTGCTTGGACTCGCTCGTGTAGCGCAGGTCCGGCACCAGTCCGCTGCTCACGGCGTCGCCGCCATGGCAGCGCGCGCAGTACGCTGCGTACAGATTCGATCCCTGATCGATTTCACCGGGAGATACAGCAAGCTTGAACGTTGGCATGGGCACGGGAGGCGGAACGGTTTGCTCGATTGGTTTCAGTGTCGCCGTTCCTCCAATCGAAAAAACGGCGAGCCTTCCGTTCCCGATCTTTCCCTTTCCGATGGATCGATTGCCAAGCGTGGTGGGTCCGCCCCATCCGGCCATTACCGCAACGTACTGGGTTCCGTTCACGGAGTAGGTCATCGGTCCAGCCGAAATCCCCACGCCGATGTCAAAGTCCCACAACGGCTTGCCGTCGGTGGCTCGATAGGCGACGAATTTTCCGTCGCCTCGGCCCTGAAAAACGAGATTCCCTGCTGTGGTCAGCGTTCCGCCGCTCCTCGGAAAAGGCTGGTCCGCGTGCCACACTTCGCGGCGCGCAACTGGATCCCATGCGATTAGGCGTCCCTTCGACTGGAGCTTGAGCCACTGATCGCGCACCGGTCCATGATAGCCCCGGTCTGCGCTCGTGGTTTGATCGTGAAGATCAATCTTCCAGTCGTGCACTGTCGCGTGGATTGAGGCGCTATCCAACACGCTGAGGTACACGAGCCCCGTGGTTGGATTGAAGGAAATGGGACTCCAATTGTGCCCGCCCTCGGTGGAAGGTTTCACGATAGTGGCGTCTTTCATCGCGCGAATTTCAGCGTTTTCCACGGGACGTCCGCTCGAATCAATACCGGTTGCCCAATTGATTTCGGTGAATGGCGTGGCTGAGATAAGCGAGCCCTTCTCGCGATCTAAAACATAAAAGAAGCCGTTCTTATTGGCCTGCATCAAAACGCGGCGCTTCTGTCCATCGATGGTGAGCGTGGCGAGCAAGAGAGGTTGAGTCGCGTCGTAATCCCAATTGTCACCGGGCGTAGTTTGATAGTGCCAGACCTGTTCGCCGGTGTCGGCGCGCAGCGCGAGGATGGAGGCGACGTAAAGGTCGTCTCCCTTACCGCGAACCTGGTCGTACCAAGGAGATCCGTTCCCGGTTCCTACATAAACCATGCCGAGATCAGGATCGTAGACGAGGCTATCCCACGGGCTTCCGCCGCCACCGGCTTTCCACCATTGACTCTTCCACGTGCTCGCTGCATGACGCAACGCGTCAGACTCACCTGGCTGCGATGGATCACCCGGAACGGTGAATGTTCTCCACACTGGTTTTCCGGTTTCCGCATCGTACGCGGAAACATAGCCGCGCACGGCGTATTCCGAACCTGCGTTGCCGATCAGAACGCGGCCCTTGGCAATGCGCGGCGCAGCGGTGATGGAGTACGGTTCGCCCTTGGGCGTGGTTTGAACTTGCCACGCGACCGCGCCGGTTTTGGCATCGAGCGCGATCAGCCGACCATCCAGCGCGGCCACATAGACGCGCCCTTTATAGAGCGCGACTCCGCGATTCACCACATCGCAGCACGCAAATTTCGAGTAGTCCTTGGCGACGTGCGGATCGTACGTCCACAGCAACGCGCCAGTTCGCGCATCCAGAGCAAAGACGACGCTCCAAGCGCCCGTGGTATAAATCACACCATCTTTTACCAGCGGAGTCGCTTCGTATGCGCGCGTAGTTGGAAAATCCATGGACCACGCGAGCCCTAGGCGACTGACACTCTGCTCGTCAATCTTCTTGAGAGGACTGAAACGCTGCTCGGAGTATGTACGGCCATAGGTGATCCAATTCGCGGAATCAGAATCCGCATCTCGAAGCGCAGCGTCGTCCACTTCGGCGTGTCGAGCGCAACCAGTAATGGTGAGAACCCAAACTGTCAATATTGCCAGTAAGGCGCGCCGATACAAATTGCAATGCATGAGTTCTCCGCTGAGACTTTTCTTTAGCCAGGCCGGTCTTTTCGCCCGCAGACCCCAATTTTTTGAACTTGCGGGATACACTTATACACCCGCAGGCGTTCCGACTCGAACCAAGTATTCTCTGGCGCAAGGACCTTATCGGGCATCTAACCAGCGACCGCAGAGAAAGAGAAAAAGTGCGGTGTATACTCGCCTTGACTCGCCGCCGGGCAGTTGGCATCTGTACAAGTCTGTCACTCTATATTAACCGACAAATAATCTTGCTAAACGTGGAACAGCGGAGTATAGGATGTACACGCCCCAGATTTCTCCACACTTCGGAGGCACCTGAGACACTAACTGGAGGTGGCTTATGAAGAGATTTTGCGTTGGCCTCGTTCTTTTGACGTTCGTGCTTCTTTTGCCCGCCCTCGCATGCGCGGACTCGATAGCGACCCTTGACCTTAGTGCAAGCTTCCTGCCCCTAGACCTCTCGAGGGGCGCCGCGATATTTGGTAACGGTCCTTCACTGTTTGTGACGGGCCAGTTCACACTGGATGAGGATACGGGTGTGATTTCATCGTGGAACATGAGTTTTCTCGGGCCCTTGGGCGCGACCTATCAGTTGTCACCGCAGAACGGGGGCATGGCCAGCGCCAGTTGCTCACCGCCGGTCCTCCCGTGCGGTTCTATAAGTTTAGCAGAGTGGAATTTCTCTTTCGGTAACAGCACCGCGTCTCTGAATCTGTCTACATTTAAGCTTACCGATTCGTCGCTGCCATTTTTCCCGCAGGAGGTTCTGCAGCTGTGCGCGGCGCCAGCCACAATTTATCCTGGTAATGTTGTCGTCTTCAGCGAGCAACCATGTGAGGGCCTCGGTTCGGCATCATTCGCTGGTCAGACCGGCGTAATTTATCAACTACCGAACTCATTCAGTAGCGGGACTCTGACTGTGAGCTCGGTTGTATCAACGCCCGAGCCATCCGAATCAAGTGGCCTGCTGCTTGGCCTGGCGCTGCTTTTTGTAGGCATGGGTACGATGCCCAGAGTTCTCCGATCTTCGGACGCAGCCTGAAACGCTAACTGGAGGTCGCTTATGAAGAGATTTTGTGTTGGCCTCATGTTCTTGATGTGCGCGCTTCTTTTGCCCGCCCTCGCACGCGCGGATTCGATAGCGACTCTTGACCTTAGTGCAAGCTTCGTGCCCATGAACTCCTTGGGCTCCGCCGCGATATTTGGTAACGGTCCTTCACTGTTTGTGACGGGCCAGTTCACACTGGATGAGGATACGGGTGTGATTTCATCGTGGAACATGAGTTTTCTCGGGCCCTTAGGCGCGACGTATCAGTTGTCCCCGCAGGACGGGGGTATGGCCAGCGCCAGTTGCCGGCCGGGTCTCCCGTGCGTTCCTGGGGGTCCTTTGGATTTTGCAACGTGGAATTTCTCTTTCGGTAACAGCACCGCGTCTCTGGATATAGCTACACTCAGGCTTACTAATTCGTCGCTGCCATTTTTCCCGCAGGAGGTTCTGCAGCTGTGCGCGGCGCCGCTCACAATTTATCCTGGTAACGTCATCGTCGGCGGCGACCAACCTTGTGATACCACCAGTTCCGCGTCATTCGCCGGTCAGAACGGCGTAATTTATCAACTACCAGATGGCTTCAGTAGTGGGACTCTGACTGTGAGCTCGGCCGTGTCAACACCCGAGCCATCCGAATCAAGTGGACTGCTGCTTGGCTTGGCACTCTTTTTTATATGCATGACGTTCACAAAACGCGACGGCGCGAGGACGCGAACGTGGCAACCGAGGCATAGCTAAAAGTGGAGACCACTGCGCCTGCAGCCCCGTAATTCGGATTATCGAAGACTGGGCACCAACCAAGACGCCCGGACGCAGGGCAAAGGCGCAGTGTTATAATGCTGCTCCCATGCAACGGATCGGGAGAATTTTTCCGCTGATTGTGGCGCTGGCGCTTCCCGCGTCGGGCCTGGCGCGGAATATTCAGACGGCTGCGCTGAATGGCGCTGTGGACTCATTGAATAGCTGCCCAACCAGATCACTGCTCCTCAATTTCGACATCTATCGCGGGGACGGGGTTGTCCGGCAAGTGCCGATTTGGCGATTGCAGAACGACGCGGCCTTTTTCTTCGCGTCCGGCATGATGATTGACGCCGATGGCGCGCCGAATGCCTACAATCCAGCAGACACTGGCCTTGACGACCTCTCCAACGCAGGGCAACCGGGGCACTGGGACGGCATTATTGCGGACGATGAAGGAAATCCTGTGATTCAAGGTCCCGATGATCCCTTCCCTGGATACTACATTTCCTGCACGGCACTTTCGGATTGGACGAAAGAACGCATCGACCCCACGCGGTACGTGGACGCGTCAGAAATCCCGTACATCGCGTTGCCCGGAGAGCTGGCCCGCGACTCAGGCGCGCGACTGGGAGATTTGGCGGTTGTGGTGAACACGCGAAACGGCAGGTTTTCGTACGCAATTTTCGCAGACATCGGCAGACTGGGCGAGGGCTCCATCGCGCTTGCGGATAATCTGGGAATCTGGTCGGATGCGCGCCACGGCGGAAGATGGGGCGGCATGCTGTACCTCGTGTTTCCAGGCTCGGGCGAGCATCGGCCGATGTCCGTTGAAGAGATCAATCAGCGAACGGAAACGCTATTCCACGATTGGGGCGGCATCGAACACGTCCGCTCCTGCGCCAACGTGGCACCCGAGAACCCGCCCTTCAGGTTTGAATAGAGCCTGCTTCATCCCCGGCGACCTCCGAGGTCAGAGATTCCTCCACTGCGTGTCCCGGCGCTTCGCGCAAGACCAAAGGCGCGGGACCCGCTCGGAGACACGCAGTTGGGGCCGGCAATTGAGAAAAACCCTAGACACTCCGGTAGCAGGCCTCTCCTGTTAGAATTAAATTGAATGCCGATACCGATCGACACGCGAAAGAAGCCGGTGGACGTGAAAGTTTACGTCTCCACAGGCGAGGGTGTGGCGATCACCTGGTCCGACGGGCACACGAGCCGCTACGATTTTCCCTACCTCCGCGATAACTGCCCCTGCGCCACATGCAACGACGAACGATCAAAAAAAGAAGCCGATCCGAAAGCGGCAGCGGCTGCGGCCGTGCTGCCGATGTATAAGCCGCGCGTGACGGCCAAAGCGGCGAAGGCAGTCGGGAATTACGCCATTCGCATCGAGTTCTCCGATGCGCACACCACGGGAATCTACAGCTTCGATTGCCTGCGAGAACTTTGTCCGTGTGATGAATGTGCGCGGGAGTTTCGTCCGACTGCGAAGGGAGTTGCATCGTAGCGCGAGACTTCTTTTTGCCAGACGTGCGCTACTTCGGGGCTAGCCAGCGCCAGGCTAGCCAGACAACCGGGCTGGCGAGGATCAAGCTATCAATGCGATCCAGCATTCCGCCGTGTCCTGGCAGGAGCGTACCCGAGTCCTTCACGGAAGCAGCGCGCTTATAAGCCGACTTGATCAAGTCTCCCATTTGCCCGGCAACGTTGGCGAGCCCGGCGACGACTGTGAGGGCAACGACATCCAACTGCAGCCAGCGCGCGAAGGCCACGGCCACTAGCAGCGAAGCCACGAAATTTGCTATTGCCCCTTCCCACGTTTTCTTGGGACTCAATATTGGCGCGAACGGTATGCGTCCGAAGCTGCGGCCGGTGAAGTAGGCGAGCATGTCGCCGGCCCAGATCAAGAAAAGCGTAAACAGAACGAGCTCGCGGCCGCCAGGGACGATTTCGTTGACGCGCACGAGATAGCTGAACGGCAGCGCGATCAGCAGAAGTCCCGCCGAGCTGATCGACACGGCGGAGAGCACGTCGAGCAGCGGACGGCGCGTGGCGAGACCCGCGATCACCAAACCAAACACGAAAACGAGGAGCACCTCATCGAGGGAAATGGCGAGCCCGCTCGACGGCGGTCGAACGATCGTGACGCCGGAGCCGAGCGTCAGAGTGTCCGCGGAGCCAACAACGTACTGCGCACCGAAGATTCCGGCGGCGCACGCGAATGTCCAGTAGCGATACGCGCGCAGGCCGACGAGTTCGCCTAAATTGAAAAACTCGCGAAGAGCGAGTACAGCGACCGCGGCCGCCACAGCGGCCAAGAGCGGGGCGGGCCCCCACCACACTAGCGCAACAACGGCTGGTATCAGCACGGCGGCGGTCAGAATGCGAAGGAGCATCCGGCGTCAGCCCCGACCTGAGCGCGCGACACGTCCTACGCCGCCCGAAGCGTCCTTCTTATGTGCTGATGCCGCGCCGCGCGCGGACTCCAACCCTCCGTAGCGGCGCTCGCGATCCTGGAAATCCACGAGCGCCTCCAGCAGGCGCGCGCGTGAAAAATCGGGCCATAGCGTTTCGGTAACGTACATTTCGGCATAGGCGATCTGCCAGAGCAAAAAATTGCTCACGCGCATTTCGCCACTGGTGCGGATCAAAAGATCGGGGTCGGGCAATCCAGCGGTGTACAGATGATCGGAAATCGTCTGCTCGTCCGCATGGAACGCGGAAAGCCCATTTGCGCGGACGTGGTCGAGCATGGCATTGAAGGCATCGGCCAGCTCGGCGCGGCCGCCATAATTGAGCGCGAGAACGAGTTTCATGCCGGTGTTGCGCGCTGTTTGACGCATTGCGTCAGCGAGATCCTTGCGGACCGTTTCCGGAAGCTGATTGGAGCGCCCGATGGCCAGCAATCGAATGTTGTTACGCTGAATCAGAGGGAGCTCTCGTTTCAGATATTCGCGCAGCAGACGCATCAGAAAATCCACTTCGGGCTGCGGCCGCCGCCAATTTTCGAGCGAAAAAGCGTACAGAGTGAGGCACGGAATATGCAATTGCGTACAAGTCTCAATTACCACGCGGGAAGCCTTCACTCCGGCGCGATGGCCGGCGATCCGCGGTAAATGGCGACGCTGCGCCCACCGGCCGTTCCCGTCCATAATTGCCGCGACATGCCGGGGAAGCCGGTGGGGATCCAGCTTTTCGAGAAGCGCGGCCTCTTCAGGATTCCCGGCTTTGAAAGCGTCAAACTTTTTCACGGAAGATGAGGTCAAAGATACCCGCGAGCGAAAGTAGCACAGCGACTAGCCGTCCGCAACCGCGGCTCGCCTTGGCTACGGCGATGGCGGCACTTGGATCGAACCTGTTGCCAGGCCATCGATCAAAGGCTGGTCCGCAGCCAAAAAAGCCAGTTCGGGCAGCGATTCCGGAGTTCGCCATTCAATCTTCTCAAACTCCAGATTCTGGATTTCGGCGGGCGAGGCGTGCGCCGCGTAGAAAAACAGATCAAGCGGCTCATCGGTATCGGCATAGGTGTGGCGCGTGTGAAAAAACTGCGGGCCAATCTGGGCAGTCACGCCCAGCTCCTCCTGCAATTCCCGCGAGAGAGCTTCCGGCAAGGTCTCCCACGGCTCGACTTTTCCGCCAGGAAATTCCCACATGAGCTCAAAGCGGCAGCCACGCGGCCGCTGGCAGGCCAGCAGCTTGCCCTGATGTTCGATAACCGCAGCTACGACGATACGCATCGCGATGACCCTTCAGTCCCATCATAGCGCGGCCGGCGTCGCCAATGAAGGAGACGATTACTTGGCGCCGGAGATTTTGCGGACGATCATCGTTAGCGGATCGTAGAATTGATCCACAACGCGCTCTTTGAGGGGAATGATTGCGTTGTCTGTAATGTGAATTTCCTCAGGGCAGACTTCGGTGCAGCACTTGGTGATGTTGCAATAGCCGATACCGAGTTGTTCCTTCAGCAAAGGGATACGGTTCACGCCGTCCATCGGATGCATTTCAAGCCCCGCGGTGCGAACGAAAAAGCGCGGACCGCCGAACGCGTCCTTTTTGTCGTGCTCGCGAAGAACATGGCAGACGTTTTGGCAAAGGAAGCACTCGATGCATTTGCGAAATTCCTGCACGCGGTCGACATCGCGCTGGTAAAATTTCCATTTCGCATCAGCTCGCGGCTTGAATGCTGGAATTTTCTTGTTCACCTTGTAGTTCCAGGAAACGTCGGTAACCAGGTCTTTAACTACGGGGAAAGATTTCATTGGATATACGACGACGGGCTGATCCAGCGGCAGCGAATCCATTCGCGTCTTGCACATCAGGCGCGGCTTTCCATTCACTTCTGCGGAACACGAGCCGCACTTGGCGGCCTTGCAATTCCAGCGCACGGCCAGATCGGGAGACTGGTGCGCCTGAATCGAATGGATGGCGTCGAGGACAACCATGCCCGGCGTGAGCGGCACTTTGTAATCGACCGCTTGGCCCCCATTTTTATCGCCGCGAAAAACTCGTAAAGTTGCATCCGCCATTAAAAGCCTCCGCGCCGCCTGCCTACTTATCTTCCGCCAAAATTTGCTGCAAGTCAGAGGGCGGATCTGGCTTGGGCACTTCGAAGAGCGTCATCGCATCGCCCGTCTTCGCGATCACGTGATTCTTCTTGCCCCACTCGTCCTCGGTCTTCGGGAAATCCAGACGGCTATGTGCGCCGCGGCTTTCCTTGCGCGCGAGTGCGGCCTGCGTGCAAGCCTCGGAAATGGTCAGCATGCATTGCAGGTCGATCGAAAGGTGCCAGCCGGGATTGAACAGGCGCGTACCTTCGACGTGAATCTTTTGGGCGCGTTCTTTTAGCTTCGCGATTTCGACGAGCGCCCTGCGGAGATCGGCGTCTGTGCGAAAAATTCCGACCAGGTTCTGCATCACCTCTTGAAGGTCGTGATGGATCGTGTACGGATTCTCGCCGCCAGGGCGGTTGAACGGGGCTAGGGCTTGGCGCTCGGCGTCGTCGAGTTGGGCATCAACGAGTGTGGGCGCGGCTGTTTTCTTGGCGTGTTCGGCAGCGGCCCAGCCTGCGCGGCGCCCAAAGACCAGCAAATCCGAAAGAGAATTTCCGCCGAGGCGGTTCGCGCCGTGGAGTCCGCCCGCTGCTTCGCCCGCCGCAAAGAGTCCGCTCACGGCGGATTGCCCAGTTTCCGCGTCCACACGAATTCCGCCCATCACGTAGTGGCACGTGGGGCCGACTTCCATTGGCCCCTTCGTAATGTCCACGTCCGCAAGTTCCTTGAACTGATGATACATGCTCGGCAGCTTGCGCTTCACATATTCGGCGGGCTTGTGCGAAATATCGAGGAACGCGCCACCATGCGGAGTACCGCGTCCTTCCTTGACTTCCATGTAAATCGAACGCGACACCACATCGCGCGTGGATAGCTCCATGCGTTTGGGATCGTATTTCTCCATGAAGCGTTCGCCATTTTTGTTGCGCAGGATGCCGCCCTCGCCGCGCACAGCCTCGGTAACCAAAAGCCCTTGCACTCCAGGCGGCCAGACCATTCCCGTCGGATGAAATTGCACGAACTCCATATCGAGCAGTTCAGCGCCCGCTTCATACGCAAGCGCCATGCCGTCGCCCGTGCACTCCCAGGAATTTGAAGTAATTTTCCAGGATTTCCCGATGCCGCCAGTGGCGATCACCACGGACTTCGCCTTGAAAGTGACGAAGCTGCCGGTTTCGCGCCAGTAGCCGAATGCGCCCGCGACGCGGTCACCATCTTTCAGCAGCCGCGTGATCGTGCATTCCATGAAAACGTCAAAACCCATCTCCACGCCGCGGTCCTGCAGGGTGCGAATCATCTCGAGGCCGGTGCGATCGCCTACGTGACAGAGGCGCTTGAATGTGTGGCCGCCAAAAGCGCGCTGCAAAATTTCACCCTTTTCGGTGCGGTCGAAAAGCGCGCCCCACTGTTCGAGTTCACGGACGCGATCAGGAGCTTCCTGGGCGTGAAGCTGCGCCATGCGCCAATTGTTGAGCAATTTCCCGCCGCGCATGGTGTCACGAAAATGCGTGCGCCAATCATCGGCTTTATCCACATTGGCCATTGCGGCAGCCAGGCCGCCCTCTGCCATCACGGTGTGGGCCTTGCCGAGCAGGGACTTGCAGACCACCGCCGACGCGCGCGCCTTGCGAGAGAGCTTCGATTGCGGCTCTAAGTCCCGCTCCGCCCGCACCAATGATAAGGACGTCGTGTTCGTGAGTTTCGTACTTGGAGGTCACAGGATTCGAATGTCCTTCAACGCGCCGGAGGCCACCAAGCGGATATACAAGTCGGTGAGGCCGACCGAAATCATGCTCACCCAGGCCCAGAACATATGGTGCTCGTTCAGTTTGGTGACGCCGCGCCACGCCGATTGGCGAGGCGAGCCAAATGTAGCGCAGGAGAAGCAATCCAATTTTCCGCCGACCAGATGGCGCAGCGAGTGGCACGACAGGCTATAGATGGTCAGCAGAATGACGTTCACGAGCATAACAAGCGTGCCCACGCCGATGCCGAAGCCGTTGGGAAAATAGAAAGCGCGCCAGGTGTCGTACCAAAGGAAGGCAAGAATCACGGTCACGATGTAGAAGAAATAGCGGTGAACATTTTGAAGAATGAGCGGGAAAGCCGTCTCACCACCGTACTTTCGGCCACTCCCTTCGCTGACGGTGCAGGCGGGCGGATCAAGAAAGGCGGCACGGTAATACGCCTTGCGATAGTAATAGCACGTAATACGAAATCCCCCCGGCCCGCCGAGAATGAGCAACGCGGGCGAAAATGGCCACCAGTGATGGTTGGGATCGATGAGAGGAGAATAAAACGGGGAAAGGTAAGGGTCGGTCCAAAAGTAATTGTTCTCAAACGCGCGCCAGGTAGCGTAAACAAGGAAGCCGCCAAATACGATGAGGAAAGGAAGGTTTTCAATCCACCACGCGTCGCGGCGTTGCGTACTTCCGAAACGAGTCAATCCCCCTGCAGTTGTGGAGTCTGCCACCCTATTTGTGCACCCCCAAGCTAACTAGAATATTCGAGAATGTTGCTTTTGGAAACAGGATTCTGCTCAACTGCGGGGCGCATTCGACGAAAAAATCTTCAGTCGCGATGCACGGTAGCGGGAGAAACGCCGGCAGACACACGGAAATGTATTCCGCGCTTTCCGGTGTGGAATATCGCACCCACTCGCCGCGATGCGCAATCACAGCCTGGCCGGCGCGGACGTCAAGTGCGCCAGTTTTGTGCGCAACGTGGAGCGTGCCGTTCAGCACGATGCTGTACTCGTCAAACTCCGGCGTTTGTCCCGGCTCCGACCATCCCGCGGGACTTTTCATGCGCGCGACACTGAGGCCTGCGGTCTTTGAGTTTACCTGCCCCACAAATTCTTCGATGAGCTTCGGCTTCGTTCCAACTGCTACCACCTCGGTTGGCTTCTCGATCAAAGTCGGCATAGTCCCCTTTTGCCCTTACGCTCTTACACGAGCGCCCTGCCGCCATCCACGACGATCACCTGTCCTGTGACGAAATCGGCGGTCGCAAGATATGCGACGGCGTCGGCAATATCGTCTCCCGTGCCGGTGCGATGCAGCGGAACGCGGCGAATGTATTCTTCGTCCGGCGCCTCGCCTGGGAACTGGATCGTCCCCGGTGCCACGCTGTTCACCAGAATTTCCGGACCGAGCGCACGCGCCAGGCACCGCGTCAGCATGATCGATCCCGCTTTCGACACGCAGTAGTGCGTGTACGCCGGCCACGCAAGCAGTCCGCCGAGCGACGATAGATTGATAATCCGCCCGCGTCCCTGACGTTTCATCATCGGCGCAGCCAACTGCGCGCAGAGGAACTGCGACTTCAGGTTCGTATCCATGATGCGGTTCCACTGCTCGTCCGTCAGATCTTCGAACTTGGCGGGGAAAAACATCCCGGCGTTGTTGACCAGAATATCCAGCCGTCCGAATTCGCGCTCCACCTCGGCAAACATTTTTTCGACTTCCGCGCGTTTGGAGACATCCGCCTCGAATCGCCGAGGCCTTGTTGCCTCTATCACGAAGCTCACGAACCAACGATTCGGCTTCGCCCTTCGATGTTTTGTAGTTCACGGCGATCGCCGCGCCGTCCGCCGCAAGACGCAGCGCGATGCTTCTCCCAATCCGCTTCGCCGCGCCCGTAACCAGCGCAACCAGGCCTTCCAGCGGCTTACCCTGCATCATCAAGTTCTCCAACTGCACCGCACACATTAACATTAGCGGCGTCCGAGGAGTCCACGTCTCCATCCGGACAACTCCATCGTGTAAAATCAGTGCCGCGAGGTAGAAGGACGAATGAAACTCGATTTGCTTGCAATTGCGCCGCATCCAGACGACGTGGAACTCACCTGCGGCGGCACCATGCTCAAGATGGCTCAAGCAGGCTATCGGACGGGCATCCTCGATCTTACGCGCGGGGAAACGGGCACGCGCGGCACTCCGGAAACGAGGCTCAAGGAAGCGGAACGCGCCGGCAAAATCCTTGGCGCCAAGGTGCGCCGCAATCTTGGACTGCCCGACGCTCGCCTACAGGTATGTGGCGAGCAAAAGGATGCGATCGCCGCAGTGATTCGCGAACTCGAGCCTCACACGGTGATACTTCCCTACTGGAAAGGACGCCACCCCGATCATTACACAGCGGCAACTCTGGGATGGGAAGCCTGCTTCGTGGCCGGTTTGAAGAACTATGCGCTGGCGGGCGAAGCGTTCCGCCCATTCAAGATCATTTATGCCGCCGCGTATGCGGATGTTCGCCCCACGTTTGCCGTCGATATCACTGCGCAATACCATCGCCGCCGTCAGGCGATTCTCGCCTACGCCTCGCAATTCAGTCCGCCAAAGCGTGAGCGCCGTTCGAAAGTTTCACTTCCATTGGACAAGCTCGAAGAGTACATGAGTGACGTGGCGAAGCACTACGGCCGAATGATCGGCGTAAAGTACGCGGAAGGCTTCGTGGTGAAGGAAGTAATGCGCGCCGACGACGTCGTCAAGCTGCCCGTCCGATCGATGTAAGACCGCGAAGCGCTTGGCTACAGCCGTTTCCGATAGTGGACGCAGCGGTCAACGACTTCGAACCCCAGCGCCTCGTGAACATGCTGAGACGTCACATTGTCCGCCCATGTATCGGACGCCAATGAACTCCCAACCGCAGCTCGAAAGCTTTCCTGTCCTTTCGGATCCAAGAAAAGATTCGTCCCGTTCCTGCTGATGGAAACGTTGGTGTGCATCCCGCTGCCGTTCACACCCACCACCGGCTTCGGCAAAAACGACGCGGTCATGCCGGATCGGGTCGCAACTTGGCGGCAGATCATTTTAGAGTTGGATCTGATCCGCCGCGGCCACCACTTTCCTGTAGCCGTAGTTGATTTCGAATTGCGAGGGCGCCGCCTTTTCCGGGTGATCCTTCTCATTCTGGAAACCCATGGCGCGCTGCACCTCAGCCACGGTATCGATAAAAGTGCGCAGCGGGTAGCCTGGAAGGGAATGGTAATAACCCCCAGTGTTGACGTATTCGAATTTGCCGGTTTCGTAATAGCGCCTCTCCGCGTCCGTAGCACAAAAGAAACCCTTCGATTTCGTTGGCGGCGTTCAGGGTGTATCCGTCCCTCTTGTGTAGGCTGTCCGAAAAACCCTTCAGCATGGCGCGCATGTCCGCGGCGTAAGGTCCGCCCTGCTTGTCGATCACCTCGCCGAAAACCATCACCTTGCCGGACCCGAAAAAATCCGCCGGCGCCCAATAGAAAGCGCTCCAATCGATTCCCAGCCGCAAATCGCTGTCTCTCTGCGCCGTGAAGCCTCGAATCGATGAGCCGTCAAACGTGAGGTTGTCCCAGCTCTTGATCAGAAATTTCTTGTCGTAGTCCAGCATGTGCAGGCGGCCTTCCAGATCGCTGAAAAGCACCGTCACCGCCTTGATTCGCTTTTCGTCCGTCAGATATTTGACTCTTTCCTCCTGGAGTTTCTCCATTGGAACGCGGCTTTGCCGCTGTTCCTTAGCTTTCAAATTCAGTTCCTCCAGTTCGTCGTATGGGATCTCGAGAAAGTTGCGAAGTTCGTTAGGCATGAATCTCCTTCATCTTTTGGAATGGACGTCTTGGTTCATAAGCTCGCGCAACGAGGACGGAGGTCCCGGATTGCGACAATACGATATCGCGGATCGTCACACTCTCCAATTCAAAGAACTGATCGCGCCGATTCGGCTCTCTGCTTCGAGCGCATGATAAACAGAAATTCGTAAAGAAAGCATAAATAATCGAGAAAACTCCATCGCCCCATAAGAAATACTTATCCATCCGATGGAAAAAACAATCAGGTCTGGCCAAGGCTCTGCTTGACGCCGGACAAATAGCTGCGGTAACGTCTCCCACTTAAATTCTATTCCCTGCAATCTACTGACTGGAGGATGGATGGACCCGAAAGGCGTTCTTGAATTCGCATCGAAGAACGGGGCTAAGAATTCTCGACCTTCGTTTTATCGATGTGCCCGGCGTATGGCAGCACGTCAGCTACCCCATCAAGGAATTAACCGCGGACTCCTTCCACGAAGGATTCGGAATGGATGCTAGCTCGATCCGCGGATGGGCCCAGATTCACGAATCGGACATGCTATTGATTCCCGACCCCAATACCGCCTTCATGGATCCATTTCTCGAAGCGCCCACGCTGGTGATGATCTGCGACGTGCAGGATCCGCCCACGCGAAAACCTTATCCGCGCGACGTTCGCAACCTCGCGCATCGCGCCGAGGAATATCTCCAGAAAAGCGGCATTGCGGACCAAGCCTTTTTCGGCGCCGAGGCTGAATTCTTCATTCTCGATAACGTTCGCTTCGACTCTCGCGAAAACTATTCCTACTACTACGTCGATTCCGACGAAGGCCGCTGGAATTCCGGGCGCGAAATGCCTGGGCAGCCGAATTTGGGCTTCCCGTCCCCGCTACAAGGAAGGTTATTTCCCTGTTCCTCCCACCGATCGCTATCAGGATATGCGCAGCGAGATGGTTCTGAAGCATGGCAGAGGTCGGCATGGAGGTCGAGTGTCACCACCACGAAGTCGCCACCGCCGGCCAGTGCGAAATTGACTTCAAATTCGACACGCTGATTCGCGCGGCGGACAATATGTGTAAATATAAATACGTCCTCCGCAACACCGCATTCAAGCATGGCAAGACCGTCACCTTCATGCCCAAGCCGATCTTCTCCGATAACGGCTCAGGCATGCACACTCACCAATCGCTGTGGAATAAAGGGCAAGCCGCTCTTCGCCGGCGACGGCTACGCGGGACTAGCAGCTCGCCATGTGGTACATCGGCGGCCTGCTTAAGCACGCTCCGGCCATCGTCGCATTCGCCGCGCCATCCACGAATTCCTACAAGCGCCTGGTGCCCGGATTCGAGGCGCCCGTGAACCTGGCCTATTCAAAGCCGAACCGCTCGGCCGCCGTCCGCATTCCGGTGTATTCGAAAATCCCAAAGCGAAACGGCTCGAGTTCCGTCCGCCCGATCCATCTTGCAATCCGTATCTCGCTTATTCGGCCATGCTCATGGCCGGACTCGACGGCATCGAGAACAAAATCGATCCGGGAGGTCCGCTCGACAAAGACATCTTTGAGCTTTCCAAGGAAGAACTCTCGAAGGTTCCATCCGTCCCGGGTTCGCTCGAAGAATCGCTCAAGGCCCTCGAGAAAGATCACACCTTCCTCACGAAGGGCAGCGTGTTCACCAAAGATTCATCGATCTGTGGATTGATTACAAGATGTCCAAAGAAGTGGATCCCATGCGGATGCGCCCGCACCCGTACGAGTTCCACTTGTATTACGACATTTAGCGATCCGGCACTTCGTGCAGTTAGCGACTCGTCCAGCATCGGACGAGTCCGCAGTGGGCCGCCATGGGGGTGGGGTGGCGACCCGACCTGCACTCACTCTAGTTTAAGTGCGCCTACGGCAGAACAATTACCGTTCCCACCTCTCCATTCACATCGTTTAGGCCGCCGATGTAGTGATAAGTGCCCGGCCTCGTAAATTTCACCCGGAAACGCGTTGCCCCCGGGGCGGACTGCGGAAGAAACGGACGATCCTGCGCCGCCGACTCCAAGAATCCGGAGCTCACGCCATCCGTAGGGGAGTTAACTGTTGCCTGCGGCGCGCCATCAGGCCCCGGGATCGCCGTAACTAGCGTCTTGGGATTCATTGGCTCGGGCCCGAATGTGATGCATGCGGCACCATCGGACCCGTATTGATCCACTCTACCGTTTCTCTCGCGTGAATTCGAATCGTTCGCGGCAGAAAGTGGACATTCGCCAAAATATTGCCTTCTTCCGCGTCGACCACAACCTTTTCCGTCATGAGGACGACATTTTCAGACGGCGGGAACTCGCGTATCCCTTCCGAAGCATCGCTTTTGCCGACAAGAAGATCGCTCATCTCCTCCGCGGCCTGATGATCGTAGTCAAACTGATCGTAGGGCAGAGCTGCCGCGTAGAACGCCGCCGAGGAATCCGTGTGTTGCAGAACATGAACAACGCCGTTCATATCCGGAGTGAGCCGGGCATACCAATTTATAGTTCCCGGCTGTTGGCAACTTCACGATGTAGGTGGCCGCGTTCGCCATTGGACCCGAAAAAAGTGGACGCGCCCGCCCGGCTTCCAGAAGAGTTACCGTGTGAACCTCGCTCTTGGCAGAAAACGTAAACTTGATGCTGTCGCCCGCGTAGATCCATATCTCATTCGGCAAAAACGCGTCAACCTGCTTGGCGTGATCGTGGCTTTCCGCGCCCACCTCTACGTGCCACGTCTGCTGCGCACCGGCAGCCGACGCGGGCATCACCAGCCCGCCAGCCAGTATCAAACCAAAAACAATCGAGGAGAGAACACGGCGCAACAAAATTTCGCGCGATACCATCCAACGTCCCCTTTAGAATTCTCCAAACTCCCAGTTAGAAATATAGCCCCTCATCGTGTAACCCAAACCGCCTGCTGTTCGCAACTGCTGAACTGCTAAGCCGCGATGTAATCGAATCGCCAACTACCAACGAGAGAAGCCACGATTGCCGGACCGGCGCTGATAGACTTCCTTCGAGGACCCGTTCGTCATGAAAATCTTCGGCCGCAAAGCCGCAGCGGACGCCAACCGCCGCGAGCGTGCCGCCAAGCAGAAGGCTGGCCAGCTCTCTGCGTCGCATCGCGTGACGCTCGATCTGTATCGCGCCGAGGTACTCGCGTCGATGATGGCCAAAAGTCGCTCCTCGGACTCCGTTGAGGTCACCGACCTGCTGGCCGGAATGTACATCTCGAATTGGGAGCGCCTTTCGCGGTATTGGGAAGAGAGCAAACAGGAGGAAATCGAGACGCTTCTACAAAGGATCTGCCGAATTAGCCCTCAGAGGTGGCACTCCTGGATCGAGTCGTACCAAGCCAGTAGCGATGATAGCGCCAAGAGAATGTGGCAAAGACTGCGCATATCGAGAAATGGCAAGGCTGCCGACAAACCTCCGGGGCCTTCCGCGGACATGATATCCGTCCTCAAAAAGGCGGAAGAACTCACTCCGTTTCACGAAAAATCCGGCAGCACTTCGACTCCCATCCTTACCACGGAATGCGTTCTACTCTGCATCTTGCGAATGTTCGGCTCCGAAATCAGCCGCCGCCTGCTCGCAACCGGAATCGACCAGATCCAACTCGAACGAGACGTCCTACTCCCCCGCCGCGCCCCCCTCGCCTAACCCTATTTCGGCGCGGCCGTTGCCCTTTCCCCGTAGGGGCACGATACATCGTGCCCGGCGTTCATGCTTGGCTACTTGTCCACCACCGGCTCGCGCCTACGGTACCTCCTGTGGAGTGCGGGAGCTTGCTCCCGCCGTCTGCCGCCGCGGGCTTGCCCCGGCGTGCTCCTCGCATCAACCTGGGAACGCCAATCTCCCAATTGGCGCCTTTGCCTTTCCCTCCGGGTTTTTCCTCGTAGGGACGGCATCCCGTACACGGCAAACTTGCTTGGCTACGCGGCGCCATTGGCCACGACGTCCAAGGCAAAAATCCGTCGTCTCGGACCAATTCACCGTAGACGATTTTTCTTTACACCAACAGGTACTTGCGGGACTTCACCCCCTTGTGTAAAGATTTTCTTCGTATCCTCGTACTACGCCCACACGCATCTCCGCCCCAAAAATCGTAGGGGCACAGCATGCGTGCCCGGCGCACATGCTTGGCTACTTGTACGCCATCCGCCCCACTACTTGGGCGCGACGCCGTCATTCTGAGCGAGTCTGCCGGTTTTTCTCTTCCATCCGTCGCGTATCGTGCGACGGATGCCGGCAGACGCAGTCGAAGAACCCCTCTTGGCCGTACCGCACGCCGCACCGTTCGCCCGTCAGGTCTCGGGTCCGTCCCGTCCTCTCAAAAAGATGGGCAACCGCGAAAAGCCCGCTCGACTCCTCAGATAATCATTTTGAACCGCGGCCAAAGCACCGCCAGCGGCGCCCGCGGCTTCCGGCAGACGTACACCGGCACCGATTGCTCATTCGGCATCGCATGCGGACTCACGATCGTCGCCGCCTGCCGAACCTCGCCGAACAATTGAATGAACTCGCCCGATTGCTCTCCAAAAATAATCACGCACGCGCCCGAGTAGCCGTGAGGCCCCCAGTAGAAGTAGCTATTGTGTCCGCCGATTGCTTTCGGCAGACCAAGCGCCGGACCGTAATAGTCGATCGCGGCGGTCTCGCCATAATTCCCGCCCAATATCGCGCAGTTCGCCCGATCTGAGGCCGGCAGGCTGTCGTACACTTGCGCTACTGTCTCCGCCATGTTTTTCCACCCGAACATATCCGCGTAGAGTTGCGGAAGCGGCGCACTGAGCGCATCGCGTTCCGTTTTCGCCAGGCTCGAATACGGCAGCGCGCGCGAATAGCGCAAAAAAGTATTCACCGGCAGCACCGGAACACCGAATGGCAGCGCGATCAATCCGACGACCACGATGACGGCGACATACGCGACCACCATCCTCCGGCGTTTTCGCGACCCCGCGAAGCGCTCCAGCATCACTCCTCCAGCCGCAAACAGAATTGGATAAACCGGCAGCGCATAGTACGACTTCCCCCCCAAAACCATGAAAATTGCGAGCACGATCAGATAGGTCCAGCCCAGAAATCGGAACCTCTTCGCCTCTATCGCGCGGAAATACCAAACCAGACCTCCGAACCACAGCGGAAAAACAATGGGATTCAGAAACACGATCTGTTCGCCAAGAAAACCTAAAGGAGAAACCGGAATGTTTTTGTAGAGCTGCGCATTACGCACCACTTCAACTTGCGGCCAGCCGTGCCGCGCCTCCCAAATAATGTTGGGCAAGAACAGCAATATTGCAACGCACGCTCCCATCCAAATCCACTTCGATCGAAAGAGC
>CAVRSO010000064.1:0-6581 GCA_963723845.1 uncultured Acidobacteriota bacterium | reverse complement strand
CAATGTATTGCTAAGACGACCACGATCAAGATGCTGACGACGGTGCTCGATCCCACCAGCGGATCGATTCGAGTGAACGGGCACGACCCGACGCGCGAGCAAAAGCAGGTACGGCGGTCGTTTGGAATCGTTTTTCAGGACCCCAGCCTCGACGACGAGCTAACGGCCTTTGAAAATATGGATTTGCACGGAATTTTATACGGCGTGCCGCGCGCCGAGCGACTGAAGCGCATCGATATGCTGGTGGAGTTCGTGGGACTTTCCGACCGGAAGAAGAATTTCGTGAAGGAATATTCGGGCGGGATGAAGCGGCGGCTGGAAGTGGCGCGGGCGTTGCTGCACAAGCCACGGATTCTTTTTCTCGACGAGCCGACCATCGGACTCGATCCACAGACGCGCAATCACATCTGGAGTTACATTCAGCAGTTGAGCAAGGACGAAAACGTGACGGTGTTTTTCACCACGCATTACATGGAAGAGGCCGATCGCGTGGCGGCAAATGTGGCGGTGATCGATCACGGAAAAATCGTGTCGCAGGGCACGCCATCGGAGCTAAAGACCAACACCGGAAGCGCGACGCTGGAGGATGCATTCATCGCACTTACTGGACACGCCATTCGTGAAGAGGAAGCCAATGCCACCGACCGCATGCGGACGATGCGCAGAGCCTGGCGAGGGGGAGGACGGCGATGAAAGCCATCTACATACTTTGCATGAGGCAGCTCAAGCGATACGTCCGTTCGCCGGCGCGGATTATCGGCTCACTGGGGCAGCCGATTCTTTTCCTCGTGGCGCTGGGGTTCGGGTTCGGCTCGATGTTTGCAAAGGCGGGCGGCGGAAGCTATCTGAATTTCTTGGCGCCGGGAATTGTCGCCATGGCGATTCTATTCAACGCCGTGTTTTCCGGGATCGAAATTATCTGGGACCGGCAATTCGGATTCTTGAAGGAAACGCTTGTAGCGCCGGTTTCGCGTCTGGAGATCGTTTTCGGGAGGACACTGGGTGGCGCGATTGTGGCGATGGCACAGGGCGCGGTGGTGCTGGGGATCTGTATGATCGCCGGGTTCCGCATTCACAGCGCGCTGCTGGTGCCCGCGGGGATCGTGTTCATGTTTTTGATCGCGCTGTTCTTCACGTCGATGGGGACGGTGTTCGGTTCGGTGCTGCAGGACATGCAGGGTTTCCCGCTGATCATGAATTTTCTGGTGATGCCGCTGTTCTTTTTTTCCAGCGCGCTGTTTCCAGTGGAGAGTTTGCCGAAATTCATGCAGGGGGCGCTCAAGCTGAATCCGCTGACGTATGGCGTGGACGGCTTGCGAGGCTCGCTGGGGCATGCGTTCGCCTTCAGCCTGGTGACGGACTTCGTGGTGCTGAGCGTCTTGACGGCAATCCTGCTGGCTATCGGGAGCTACTGTTTCTCGAAGATTCAATTATAGGAAGAGGTTCGCAATCTGGACGAAAGCAGCTGGAAGTAGTATAATGGTAGTATGAAAGAGAAGACTTCCATCACACTATCGTCCGATGTATTGGCGAAGGTGGATCGTGTGGCGGGCTCGAAGCTGTCCCGTTCTGCCGTCATCGAGCAAGCTCTTCGCGATTACTTCGAGGAACGAGGCCGTCAAGCTGTCCAGGCCCGGGATTTGGAGCGCATCAACGCCGCTGCAGACCGTTTGAACTCCGAAGTTTCCGAAATACTTGAATACCAGGCGCCAGAAGAGTGACCTCCTCGCGTGAAAGACGTTCATGAGGCGTGGCGAACTCTACCGTATATTCAAACCGGGTGGGGATCCGAGGCAATATCGCGCTTTTGTGATTGTAAGCCGCCAAACGGTCATCGACTCGCGCTTTTCGACCGTTATTTGTGCGCCCGTGTTCAGCAATGGAGAAGGGCTTTCGACCCAAATCGCGGTCGGACCTGACGAAGGACTCAAGCATTCGAGTTGGATTATGTGCGACAACCTCGTGAGTGTGCGCAAGTCGGAACTGACGAATTATCTGGGAGTTCTATCGAGATCGAAGCTTGCAGAGCTGGATTACGCGCTTAAGATGGCGCTGGAGTTGAGTTGAGATTGCAGCTCTCGCATGAATATCTGCGGCACGAAGTGAAGCGATCCTCAATTCGTTGCCGACGCTTCGTTCGCACATGCTTGGCCGCCACTGTTGTGGTCCTGGCCGCGCTTTTTGGGGCGACGATGGCGCCGGCGCAGCGGCCGAGCGTCACTCACAAAGGGATTCATGACGGGCAATCCGCAGCTGGTGCTATTACCGCGTTTCGCGCGCATGTGGATGTGGTGCTGAGCAAATCAGATGCAGCGAAAGCGTATTGGGGGATTTTGATTGTGGACGCCGACACGGGCGATACAATCTACGAGCTAAATTCCGATCACTACTTCGCGCCGGCATCGAATGCAAAAGTTTTTACGACGGCGCTGGCGCTGGCGACGCTTGGTCCCGAGTACCGCTTTCGCACGACGCTCGAATCCCAGGGGGTGCTCCGCAGTGATGGGCACCTTACGGGAGATTTGATTCTAGTGGGGCGTGGGGATCCTGACATTTCGAATCGCAAGTTTCCGTACTCAAACAGGCCGGAGCGCGAAGGGCCGGCGGAGGAGCCGCTGGCGGAAATGGCGGATAGAGCCGTTGCGAAAGGCCTGCGGGAAGTGGGCGGGAACATCGTGGCGGACGACAGTTTTTTTCCTTACGATCCGTATCCCGCGGGATGGAGGGTGGGTGACCTTTTCTTCAAATTTGGTGCGCCCATATCGGCGATCGATTTCAACGACAACACCGTTTCAGTCGAAGTGCAACCGGGACCTCGGATGGGCGAGCCGGCGACTATTCTGACCGAGCCCCGAGCCGCGATCGATTCCATGAGTTACGAAATTGCGACGGGACCGGCCGGCGGCGAATCGGAATTCGCGGTGGTCCGGCAGCCGGAGCCTAAATTTATTTTGCTGCGCGGGACAATTCCGTTGAACGCTTCGCCAGTAATGCTCGATCTTTCGATGACCGAGCCTGCCGAGACCAGCGCGCTTGCGCTGAAGCAATTGCTCGAAGCGCGCGGGGTGAAAATTACGGGCGGAACTCGCGCGGAGCACGCACCGCCGCCCGAAAACACTCCATCGGGCGAGCCGATAATTCCACGCGTAAGTGTGTCATCGTCGTCCGGACCTGCAAACGCCACGATTTTGGTGGAGCACGTTTCGCAGCCTCTATCGCAAATCGTTCGCGTTACAAATAAGGAGAGCCAGAATTTGCACGCGGAGCTGCTGCTGCGTGCGGTGGGGCGTGAACGTACGGGCGTTGGCTCAACCGCAGCGGGGCTGCAAGTGGAGCGTGCGTTTTTGAAGGCGGCGGGGATTGCGGACGGCGACGTTGTGTTGAGCGACGGCTCCGGACTCTCGCCAGGGGACCTGGTGACGCCGCGCGCGATGGTCACGCTGCTGCGGCATGCAGCCATGCAGCCTTGGGGCGGGGATTTTATTTCGTCGCTTCCGGTGGCAGGTGTCGATGGAACGCTGGAATATCGCATGAACAAAACGGCGGCGTCCGGGCGGATCGAGGCGAAGACAGGCGAGATCGAACACACACGCGCGCTATCGGGTTACGCGACGACGATGCGCGGCGAACGTCTGGTATTTGCGATTTTTTACAATAACAATCCTCGCAGTGGAGCGGGTACGGCTGCTCCTATCGATGCGATCGCCAATGCGATGGTGGAAACGCTGGGTCCGGCTCCGCGCGAGAAAAAGAAAAGATAAGGCAGATGGAGATCGTAACGGTATTCGGAAGTTCACGCCCGGTGGCGGGCGACGCACACTACGCGGAGGCGCTGGCGCTCGGTGCCGCACTGGCCACGAAGGGCCTGGGGGTTTGCAGCGGCGGCTACGGGGGAGTGATGGAAGCCGTCTCGCGCGGGGCGAAGGAGAACGGCGGGAGCACGCTGGCAGTGACGGCGGAATTTTTCAAATCGCGTGCGAACCGCTGGGTGGAGGAAGAAATCCGTGTGCGGACCTGGCAGGAACGACTGTTCGAACTGATCGAGCGCGGGCACGGCTACGTGGCGTGCCCCGGAGGAACAGGAACGCTGGTAGAGCTCGCCGTAGTGTGGGAAATGCTGAACAAAGGCGCAATGAAACGAAAACCGCTGGTGGTGCTGGGAGATTTTTGGCAGCCGATCATCGAGCGCGTGCGCGAAGTGGAACTGGGCCATGCTTCGCGTTGGGGTGAGCGCGACGAACCCCTGGTGCATGCGGCAAGTTCTCCAGCGGATGCGGCCGAATACCTCGCCGCATATTTTCAGACGCATGCCAGGCACGCGAATGCTTCGGGGCGCGAATCCTCGCCGCACTGAATTCCCACAGACAACCGGGCTACAATCTACCGACGAGGAATCCGTGTCGCGCCCTGCAGAAGAATTGCTCGAATTTGACCGCCTGAAGGAAATCCTCAGCGGCGAGACGACGTGCGCGCCGGGGCGCCGGGCGATTCAGGGACTTGCGCCGCATCAGGATGTAGCAGCACTGGAAGCGGAGTTTCGCCTGCTGCAGGAAGGCATCGCGTATCTGCGCGAGGGAGCGGAAATTGGCTTTGGCGCACTGGCCGATCCGGAAGCTTGGTTTGTGCGAATGGCGGTTCCGGGCGCGGTTCTGTCACCGGCAGAATTGCTCGACGTGGTTTCGCTTGCAGAAGTGGCAAGCGGCGCCAAACAGACATTCAAAAGCGAAGCTCCACAATATCCCCTGCTGAGCGAACGCGCCGGCTCGCTTGGTGATTTCCGCCCGCTATCGCAGGCGATACGGAGGGCGGTGGTGCCAAACGGTGAAATCAGCGACGATGCTTCGCCACAACTGAAACGCATCCGCGCGAATGTCCTGCAAGCGCGGGAGAAAATCAAGCGCTCGCTCGAAGGGATCTTGCGCGCGCGCGGCGAACCGTCCGGAGAGGATTACATCACACTGCGGAGCGACCGCTTCGTGATTCCCGTGCGAGCTTCGGAGCGAAAAGGCGTTCCGGGCGTGGTCCACGGGGCGAGCGGCACCGGCCAGACGGTGTTTGTGGAGCCGCTTGAGACCATCGACTTGAATAATCGTTTGGTGCAGTTGGGCGAAGAGGAGACCGCAGAGATCGCGCGGATCCTCGAGGAGCTGACGGAACGCGTGCGTGCGGAGAAGGCTCCGCTGGAAGCCGCGGCAGCTAAAATTGGGCATCTCGATTCGATTTTTTCGCGGGCGCGTTTTGCGCGCAAATTCGATTGCACGGCGCCGCAGTTTTCGAGCGGCAATTCGCTGCGACTTGAAGCGGCGCGCAATCCGGTGCTCGAAGCCACGCTGCGGCCGCAGGGACGCAAGGCTGTGCCGCTATCGCTGGCACTTGGCGGTGACGAGACCGTAATGGTCGTGAGTGGGCCGAACACGGGTGGCAAAACAGTTTCCCTGAAGACGGTGGGCCTTGCCGCGCTTTCGGCACAATCCGGAATTCCGGTGGCTGCCGACGTGGCTGAGCTGCCGATTTTCGATCGAGTGCTCGTCGATATTGGCGACGAGCAATCAATTGCAGCCGATCTTTCGACGTTTTCCGCGCACATGCTGAATCTGAAATCGATGCTAGAAGTTGCGACGGACAGGTCGCTTATTTTGGTGGATGAGATGGGCACGGGCACTGCTCCTGAAGAGGGCGCGGCGCTTGCTGTTTCGTTGCTGGAAGAATTTCGCGGGCGGCGGGCGTTGACGTTCGCTACCACGCACCACGATCGGCTGAAGGCTTACGCTTCGACGACGTCTGGAATTGTGAATGCTGCGATGGAATTCGACGAGGAGAACCTGCGGCCGACGTATAAGTTGCTTGTCGGCGTGCCGGGCACCTCCAGCGGGATCGAAATCGCGCGGCGGCTGGGGCTGCCAGAGCGGGTTGTGGAGCATGCGCGCGCCAGTCTTTCGCCCGAATCGCGCGAAGCACGCGATTTGATCGCGTATCTGCATCGCAGCCGGGATGAAATCGAACAAGTGAGGAGTGAAACGCGTGACGAACTCGCGCAGCTTCAGGCGGAGCGCCGCGAGCTGCAAACGGAATGGGTGGAGCGGCAGAAAAAACGTATCACTGAGCTGGAAAAGAGTTTTCGGGAAGCACAAAAACGCCTGGAGGGCGAAATCGAGCGCGTGACACAGGAGGTGAAAGATCGCGCGTTGCGCGCGCAGCTTGAAAAGCAGAGCGGGCGGCGGGTGGCAAGAATCGGCGCCGAAGCGCGGGCAGAAACGGATGCGGCTATCGTGGAAACGCTTGCGGCCTCGCAGGCGGATTTGGGTGTGACCGCAAGAGCACCCGAAACGCGTGTTTCGCCGGAGCTGCTTTCGGCGGGCTTGCGGGTGCGGCTGAAGACGTTTAAGCAGGCGGTGATTTTTCGCCGGCATGATGGCCGAACAGCCGAAGTGGAAGCAGGGCCGCTGCGGATGAAAGTGCCGCTGACGGATATTATCGGAATTGAAAACGAACAGGCGCCGAAGTCGGGCGCCGCGGGTGCCAGCCGACCGGGGATCACTGTTCGCGCGCAGCCCAGGGACGAGCCGGTTGGAGGCGAAATC
>CAVRSO010000063.1:0-25605 GCA_963723845.1 uncultured Acidobacteriota bacterium | reverse complement strand
TTGGCGCGGCCGCTCGCGCGATGGGCGACTTCGGTTTTCGCCACCTACGAGTGGTGAAGCCGTACGAGCCTGCGTTTCGCGAGGCGCGCTCGGCGGTGGGCGCGTCGGACGTGCTGGCGAGCGCGAAGCAGTTCAGCAGCGTCGCCGACGCGGTGGCGGACTGCACGCTGGTGGTCGGCACGACGGCGGTGCGTCACCGGCAACTGCATCATTTGCTTCGCGGTCCCGCGGATGGCGCGCGGTTGATTCGCAAGCGGCTGGCGTCGAGCAACGTGGCGCTTCTTTTTGGCTCGGAGAAATTCGGATTACGAATAGAGATTTGAGCCATTGCCACTGGCTGATTCGCATTCCTACCAACGAGAAAAATATTTCGATGAATCTGGGGCAGGCGGTCGCGGTCTGCCTCTACGAATTGATCCGCGAGGGGAAGGGAACTCGACGGCCGGAAAAATGGCGCTCGCGACGTCGGCTGAAGTGGAGCGGATCACCAAAATGCTGATCGAGGCGCTGCGGGAGAGCGGATTTCTCGATATGCGGCGCGTGGCGGATTCGGAGAGCGCATCCGCCGCGTGGTCCGGCGGCTGAAAATTCAGGAGCGCGACGCGGTGATCTGGCTCGGCATGTTGCGCCAAATTTTGTGGAAACTTCGCTCTGGCCGCGAAACCGAGAAATAGCCAATGCACTGGCTTCTCGGCTCGGGCGCACAGGCTCCGCTTACTTCCAAGAGAGATCCCTCGACTGCTCCCGCGCCGCGCAAAAACCGCGCGAAGAGAAAAAGCGCGGGACTCCGCTCGCTTCCTTCCGTCAGTGCAGGCAGGATAAGCGGCGGAAAAACTGGGCCGAAAGGCCTCAGACCTTCCCGGCAGAGGCGCCGGCCCTGGCTCAATTTCCGTGCGAAGTCCGGCGGATGGTGCTTCTGAGAGCGCAAATATCATTCCTCTAGTTTTCGAAAGTGAATAGTGGTTCAATGCGCCGCGGCGGCGGAGGAGCATATGAGTGTGCGAAAAATATTGGGTTGGCGGGTCATGCTGGTGGCGGTGATTCTCGCTGCTATGGTTGTGGCGACGACGGCGCAGTCGCAGGCGCAGTCGCAGGAGTTCAATAGCAGGACGATTGCTACTTACACGGCGGCGCAGGCCGAGCAGGGCAAGGCTGTTTATGCGAAGAGCTGCGCGAGTTGCCATGGAGAGACGTCTTGGCGGCAGCGAATTCGCGAGCGCGCTTAACGGGATGACGTTCAGCCGCAATTGGGGCGGAAAGTCGGCGGTGGAGCTTTTCACTTACATCAATACGAAGATGCCGCCCGCGAGCTCCGGGACAATTGGGTCCGGAGGCTGCCGCGCAGATCATTGCTTACGTGCTCCAAGTGAATGGAGTACAGGCGGGGCAGAGCGAATTGCCCACGGATACGACGGCGCTCGCGCCGATGCAAATTCCGCGCGGCCGGACACAGCGCGCAGGGATGATGATGCCGCTTTCGCCGCTGGCTCCGCCGATGAAGCCGGTGGTGCTGCCGAATCCGCTGGAGAAATTCACGCCTGTGACCGACGAGCTGCTGCAAAATCCGCCGCCCGGAGACTGGTTGCTATGGCGGCGCACCTACGACGATCAAGGGTTCAGTCCTCTGAAGGAAATCACCAAGAAAAACGTGCACGATCTGCGGGTGAAGTGGGCGTGGTCTCTGCCGAACGGGGAAAACGAGGGGACGCCGCTGGAGCATGACGGTGTGCTCTTCATCGAGAGCTACGGAGACAACGTGGAGGCGCTGAACGCGCTGACGGGGGACCTGCTCTGGCAATATTCGCGGCAACTGCCGAGCGATGCGCGGCCGATGCAGAAGCGCAACCTCGCGCTCTATCAAGACAAGCTCATCGTGCCGACGTCGGACGATCATCTAGTCGCGCTGGATGTGAAGACGGGCAACGTGATGTGGGATTCGCCGCTCGCCGATTACAAAAAAGGCTATCAGGAGACGGGCGGGCCGCTTGTGGCGAAGGGCAAGGTGATGCAAGGGATCGCCGGTCAAGCGCCGGGCGGGAATTTCATCGTGGCGCTGGATGTTGAAACCGGAAAAGAAGCGTGGCGGTTTCACACCATCGCGCAGAAGGGCGAGCCTGGCGACAGTTGGAATGGCTTGCCCGACGAAAAACGGAATGGCGGGTCCGTGTGGACGGCGGGAAGCTACGATCCGCAGCTTGGGCTTGCCTACTTCGGAGTTGGGCAGACTTACGACACGGGGCCGGTGCTGCATCGCGTGCAGGGATTTTCAAATGATGGGCTGTTCACGGATTGCACGCTGGCGTTCGACCCGGCGAGCGGCAAGCTAGTGTGGTATTTCCAGCACGTTCACAACGATCAGTGGGATCTCGACTGGGCGTTCGAGCAGCAGCTAATTAATTTGCCGGTGGACGGCGCGGACAAGAAGATGGTGGTGACATCGGGGAAGATGGGAATTTATGAGGGCATGGACGCGGCTACGCGGGAAATATATTTTCTCGCATGATCTGGGAATTCAGAACGTGATTTCGTCGATCGATCCGAAAACCGGCGAGAAGACGATCAATCCAGCGGTCGTGATTGGCGACCAGAAGCCGCACATGATCTGTCCGCATCCGGGCGGCGGACGAAACTGGATTGCCGGGTCCTACGATGCGACTAGGAAGATTGTTTTCGTCGCGCTGAACGAGTCGTGCATGGATTTGATTCCGGCGGCGCCAGGCCAGCGCGGGAATTTGACTTCGGGTGTGAACTGGTTCATCCGGCTGCGTCCTGATAGTGACGGAAAAGTCGGGCGTGTGGAAGCCTTTAATCTGGAGACGAAGAAAGTGCTGTGGATGGACCGGCAGCGCGCGCCGCAAACCACATGCCTGCTGGATACAGCGGGCGGAGTGGCTTTCGCGGGCTCATTCGATCGGAATCTTCAGGCATACGACGACGCTACGGGCAAGACGTTGTGGCAAATGCGGCTGAACGACGTTGCCGGATTCGTGCCCGATCACCTACACCGTGGATGGGAAGCAGTACGTGGCTGTCGTTGTCGGCAGCGGCGGCCCGATTACCGGGACGTATCCGGTGCTCGTGCCGGAGATTCAGAATCCACCCGATCATGGCGCCGAGATTTGGGTATTCGAATTGCCGGAGAAGAACGGGCAGTAAGATGAGCACTAGAGAGCCTGTGTGAGAACAAACAAGGTTCTCAGCATCCGCCCTCTCCGCCGACGTGCACCTGACTCCAAGATCCGTTCCGGCGCTTGTAAATTCCAAACTCCTCACTTTCGTACCCCCAAACCTCGACAACGATTTCATCGGTCCCGTCGCCATCGAGATCCAATTGGTCAGCGAAACTGACGTCTTCGGAGTCCGTTCCCTCTGTCAAATCTGTACCTTTGTGGTATCGAGTCAGCTCTGTGGTTGCCCCGGAAGCTCCTATCTTCCCGATCAGGAACACTTGGTACAGTGCGCACTTATCCTCGACGGACAACGACCCTACCAAAAACTCGCTGTCACTATTGTCAATTCCCGTCACGATGAGATGGTTGATCTTGATGTCCTTCGCCAGCCCCTCCGGCACGGCGTGTTTTCGGAACGCCTCTATCGCCAATTCTTGCGCGTATTGGCGGTACTTAGCGTTAGCTTGGCGCTGCCTGTTGGCATGGGGTCGAACGCCTTCCGCGCTGGTCGCAAGCGCTATGGAATTCTTTGGAAGATGAAGGGCCGGTTCTGCCGACACGAGAGCCGCCGAGGAATCGCATTGGAACTGCATCACTTTCTCGATTCGCACGTTACCCTGCCGTTGGCCTTTCACGAAGAGAGGAAGGCGTTCACCGACTTTCATATGCGGCACCTTCATTCGCTGCATGAGGCTCGGGACTGTAAATCTCGATGGCAATCAAGTCGCCGAACTTAGGTGTCTGATCTCCCGGCACCGAATCCTTCCGCGTAGCGATTATGCGTCACGATGTAGAGCGGCTGGTCGGGGCCCCGCCAACTGGCCTTGCCTTTTTCTGCAGCGGCCAAAACGGGTGGCGTTATAACAGTAGGAACAAACAGTCGCGTCGATTCATGAGAATCTTCCTTCGTGTCATTTGACCATCATGTTCGGCCGTTCGATTATGGTGCAAGGTACAGGTGTTACGGTTGAGTTAATGCGGATTTGTGCCGAGGGGCGCGTGAAACCGCTGGAAAATACTGGCAGTCCCGACCGCTGAAATGACATTGAGTTTACACGCTGAGATCAGTAAGCTGCGAGGTTCGATGCGAGCTTCACTAGCCGCGCAGCTTTTCTGGGCGGAAACGAGAGGGAACAAAATGAGACAAAGGCGATTCTTGGCGTACCTGCGAATTGTGTTTGTATTGGTTTTCGTTACTTTAGCCGGAACGTGCACGTACGCGCAGCAAGCGGCCACGAAATCTGCTGATATTGTCGTTGCAAAGCCTGAATCCGTTGGTTTTTCCTCCGAGCGACTGGAGCGCCTCCACTCGGCCATTCAGCAGGAAATCGACAAAAAGAAAACGTTGGCGGGCGCCGTGACGCTGCTCGCGCGTCACGGAAAAGTGATTGATCTGAAGGCCTACGGCAAAAAAGACCTCGCCAGCGGCGCGCCAATGACCACCGACACGATTTTCCGAATTTTCTCGATGACCAAGGTCGTCACTGGCGTGTCCATGATGATTCTGTATGAAGAAGGCAAATGGAATCCGCAGGACCCCATCTCGAAATACATTCCCGAATTCGCGCACTTGAAAGTCTTCAAAGGCGTAGACGCCAATGGAAAAATGATGGTCGAAGATCCGGTCCATCCGCCGACCATGCACGAATTGATGACACACACTGCCGGGTTCACGTACGGCTTATTCCTCGACGGGCCTGTAGACAAGGCCTATCAAGCTCAAGGCGTGATGGCGTCGAAGAACCTGCAGGAAATGATCGACAAGCTCGCCAACCTTCCCCTGCTCTACCAGCCAGGCACGAAATGGGTTTACAGCGTCTCGATGGATATTCAGGGCTACATCATTGAAAAGCTTTCGGGCCAGTCGCTGCCTGATTTCATGCACGATCACATTTTCGCGCCGCTGAAAATGAAAGATAGCGGCTTTTACGTTCCCAGCGACAAACAGAATCGTTTCGCCACACTCTACGGTGAGGATTCAAGCGGCGCGCTGGCGGCCATTACGCCCGGAGCTAATCTGGGCGTGGCTGATTATAAATCGGAGCCCACAATGCCTTCCGGAGGCGGGGGCATGGTCTCTACCGCGCAGGATTACATGCGCTTCGCGCAGATGCTGCTCAATGGAGGCGAGCTGGATGGCGTTCGCATCCTCGCGCCTGCCACCGTGCAGCTGATGAGCTCGAATCATCTTGCTCCCAAACTCATGACCGGCGAATTTTCGGTCGGGCCGGAAACGATTCGCCCCGGCATGGGTTGGGGCTACGATTGCGCCGTATTCACCGATCCCGCCACCGCTGACGAAATCGTCGGGAAGGGCACGTTTTTTTGGCTCGGCGCCGCCGACACGTGGTTCTGGATCGATCCTACGAATGACATCGTGTTCGTCGGCATGACGCAGCACATGATCGCCCCCCATCAGCCGAACGTCGAGCAGATCAGCAGGCCGGCCGTGTATCAGGCGCTCGTCAAACCGAAGAATTAGGCATAGACAAGCAAGCGGCTAAATGCAGAGACGCCCGACTAAAGGCGGCCGCTACCAATTCGCAGGGACGCATTTTAGGTCGTATTTTGCGAGCGGAGAATCAGGCGAGATTATGAGCCATTATTCAGGAATCGCAGGGAAGCGCATTCTGATTACCGGGGCTACCAGCGGGCTGGGATTAGCTATGGCTCAGGCGCTCCTAAAAGAAGGAGCAAAGGTCGCGGTCGGCGGGCGAGACCAGAGCAAGATTGATCGAGTCGTTTCGTCTCTTGAGGCTGGTTCTGGAGAATGCGTTGGAGTTCTTATCAATGTTCGAGATGAGCAGTCGATTCAAAGAGGAGTCGCGGAGATTGTGGATCTCTGGGGCGGCATCGACGTCCTGATTAATAATGCTGGAATTGGAATGGGAACCGTCAATCCGAAATTTGCGACTGATCTTTGTCCTTTTTGGGAAGTTTCCGCATCTGGATTCCGCGATCTTATTGATACGAATCTTACGGGATACTTTTTGGTGGCGAAGGCAGTCGTGCCCTATTTTATAAAAGCCGGCGGC
The DNA here is from genome assembly GCA_963723845.1 of uncultured Acidobacteriota bacterium. GTDB lineage: Bacteria > Acidobacteriota > Terriglobia > Acidiferrales > UBA7541 > Palsa-295. The sequence continues at coordinate 19,400 of CAVRSO010000063.1, read as the reverse complement.
GGAAGAATCATCAATATCAGTACAAGTCTTGAAACGATGAAGCGGAAAGGTTTTGTCCCGTATGGCCCATCGCGGGCGGGAGCTGAGTCGCTTTCTCACATCATGGCTGAGGATTTGGCTGGGTGCGGAGTCACCGTGAATATCCTTCTGCCGGGAGGCGCGACAGATACGGGGATGCTGCCGGAGGAATTTCGAGCCAATCCGGAGCTGTGGCGAGCGAAGTTTGGTGTAGGGCTCTTACGCCCGGATGTGATGGCGGAGCCTACGCTCTTCTTGTGCTCTGACGAATCGAAGGGTGTTCACGATGAGCGGATTATTGCCAAGGATTTTCAACAGTGGAAAGCAGACTGGATGAATCGAAAGCGGACTAAATAAGATTTTCCAGCGCAGATTTGGCGTCAACTCCTAGGAGGTCGGAGTGCCGGGGTGGCCTGAGGCGGAGCGCGCATCTTTTAGCAAGAGATTGAGGAACTCGGCGGGGTGCGTCCACATGACGAAGTGGCCCGCCGCGGGCACGATATCCAATTTCTTTGTGGGCGCCTGAATTTTTGAAGTGTAGTCGGCGACGAGACTGGTGGGCGTGACGTTGTCGTTCTGGCCTTGAATGAAGAACACCGGGACGGAAAATGCGATATCTGTTTTGCGCAGGTCTTCCATGGTCATCATCATCGTATCGAGCACTTCTTCGCCCGTTCGCAATCCCTTAGTCCATCCGGAGACTTCTGCCATGGACAGGCTTGGAGAGACGACCAATGCACCCTTCATGCGATTGATTGCTGCTACGTCGTCCGCCGGCCAGAAGGGGTTGCGGCAGCAATCTTGAAACGCGCCATAGCTCTCACGTGTGCGGTATGGCGGGGGACCGACTTGCTTCAGTGCCGCCAGCATCTTTTCGTCATGGCTCGCGGTTGCGTGGCTCAACGCATACTCATACTGCACGTCCTGTGAGCCGAGAATGCCGACAATTTGTCCTGTGCCTACGAACGCGGCGAATAGATCGGGCCGCTGCTCGATCATGCGCAGGCCGAGCACTCCTCCCCAATCCTGGCCGATCAGGATGATTTTCGGTTTGCGCAACTCGTTTTCCACGTATTGGACTACGGCGATGCCGTCGGCTGCCATGCTCTCGATGGTCAGCTTTGGTTGATGGTCGCCCGCGGCGATATAGGTTTTTCCGGCTCCGGGCTGATCCCATTGGACGAATACGAAATCCTTCTCAAACGGCGTATAGAATTCCACGAATGGCGAGTTCGCCTCCGAAGGACCGCCATGGAGGAACAAGATTACGGGATTGTCCTTATTCTGGCCGCGAATGGTGATCCACTCTTGTGCGCCATTGATCTGAATGAACTTCGCTTCGTCGATACCATTTGGCGAAGCAATCTTCACGGCATTTGCAATTCGATGTTGCGAGATGGCGCGATAAGATAGCGCAGCGATCACAGCCAGCACTACGAGGGCAACGAGCCCCAACAATATTCTGAATATGATTTTCATGCGTTCACCGAACCGAGTTTTGCCATATAAGGGGCAGAGAGCGGCACAACTTATATACCGGAGGGCACGGGCAAGTGAACCTTATTCGCAGGTCCAGCTCCCTAGGGACGAGGTGCCATATCTCCTTATAGGGTAGCGAGTTAGGGGCCAATATTTATGAAGTCTTTATGAATTACTTATGACTCCTTTATGTGGATCGGGCTAATGTTGCCTTCCTCAGTTCCGGGTGCTTCCATTAGGATCAAGTAAGAAGGACATGTCTTCGAACCCCCAGGGCCCCTCGTTTTCACAATCGGTGCGTCCCGTGGCCAAAGTGCTGGTGGCCACGACGGCGATGCTCGCCTTTATTTCTTACTGGCGAGCCGCGGCGATTGTGCTGAACGACATCGCATCGTCGGCGTATTACGCGGGCGGTGAGGCGGAGCAGTTCATCGGCAAGTCGGCGCCGTGGTTCATCTTCGCGACGATGCTGCTTTCCTACGCGGTTTTCCAATTGTATGTGGAGAGCTGCAGCATGTTTGTGCGCGGCGGCGTGTACCGCGTGGTGAAGGAGGCGATGGGCGGGGCGCTGGCGAAATTTTCGGTGTCCGCGCTGATGTTCGATTACATCCTGACGGGGCCGATCAGCGGCGTGTCAGCGGGACAGTACCTGGCGGGACTGCTGAACGAATTGTTCGCGTACGCACATTTGAGGATTGTGTTGCACGCCGATGCGGCAGCGGCTGCGTTCGCCATTGCGGCTACGATTTATTTTTGGTGGGAAAACATCAAAGGGATTCCCGAATCGAGCGAGAAGGCGCTTTGGATCATGCAGCTGACCACGGTGATGGTGGTGGCGCTGATCGGGTGGTGCGGTTACACGCTGCTGGTGCGGGGCGGTCATCTGCCGCCCGCGCCGATTCCGCGCAACATCGTGATGGGCAAACACACGCTGGGATGGCTATCGGGATCGCATATCGCGCAGAACATTGCGGTGCTTGCCGTGCTGGTCGGGCTGGGGCATTCCGTTCTGGCCATGAGCGGCGCGGAATCGCTGGCGCAGGTCTACCGGGAAATCGAGCACCCGAAGCTGCCGAACCTGAAGAAATCGGTATTCGTGATTTTCATTTACAGCATGGTGTTCACGTCGCTGGTTTCCTTCTTTGCGGTGATGATTATTCCGGACCACATCCGCCCCCAATATTTCCAGAATCTGATCGGGGGCCTGGCGATGAGCCTGACGGGGCCGTTCGTGGCGCGATTGGCGTTTCACATTTTCGTGGTGGTGGTGGGGACGCTGATCCTTTCGGGCGCGGTGAACACGGCGATTGTGGGCTCGAATGGCGTGCTGAATCGCGTGTCGGAAGATGGCGTGCTTTCAGACTGGTTCCGGCAGCCGCACCCGAAGCATGGAACGTCGTACCGGATCATCAACATCGTGGTGGGGCTGCAAATCGTGATGATTATTGCGAGCCGCGGCGATGTGACGCTTCTCGCGAATCTTTACGCGTTTGGCGTGATATGGAGCTTCGTGCTGAACGGCATCGCGGTGCTCGTCTTGCGATATACGCAACCGGCGGGACGGGAATACAAAGTTCCGCTGAATTTGCACATCGGCGGGAAAGAAATTCCGCTGGGAGTGGGAATCATTACGCTGGTGCTGCTCTCGATTGCGATAGTCAATTTATTTACCAAGCCGGAGGCCACGATCGGCGGCGTGATTTTCTCGGGCTTGCTGTTCGTTGGGTTCGAGATTTCGGAGAGAAGAATTCAGCGCAGTCGCGGACAGGGCCATGTGGAACTCGATCAGTTCAATCTTGCGCAGGAATCGGACCTGACGCTGGCAAACGTGGATGTGAAACCGGGGAACATTCTGGTCCCCGTGAGCACGTATTACGCGCTGTATCCGCTGGAAGCGGCCCTGAGGCGCGTGAAAAAGCGGAGGCGGAAATCGTGGTTCTGCACGTGCGGATTCTGCGGCGCGGCGCGCTGGGCGAGTACGACCTGGCGCCGGAGCAGCTTTTCAGCACGATCGAGCAATTGCTGTTCACAAAAGTGCTGGCGATGGCGGAAAAGGAAGGCAAGCCGGTAAGGCTGGCGGTGGCAGCCGCGAACGATCTGTGGGAAGGCATCTTGCGGACGGCGATGAACTTGTCGTCGAGCACGATCGTGGCGGGAAGCTCGGCGAAAACAAACGTGACGGACCAAGCGCGAGAAATTGGCATGGCTTGGGAGCGAATGCCGGAGCCGCGGCCGCGGTTGACGCTGGAGATTTTCACGCCGTCCGGGCAAGAGCAGGTGTTTTATCTGGGTCCTCACGCGCCGCGGCTGACGCCGAAAGAAATCGATCTGCTGCACAAGATCTGGCTGGAAGTGGGCGACAGGCTGCCGGATAAGGAAATACACCATCATGATATCGTCCATTTCGCGCTTTCTGAAATCGATCGGGAGATTTGCAACGGGCGCGATGATGCCGGCATGCTCGAGCGGCTGCGCGAGCATTTGAATGAGATCCAAGGCAGGCGTCAAAATTCCTGATGATTCGGCCTTCGAGCGATCGACGCCATTGCTGAACTGCGATTCGCCGCCTGCGAAAAAGCCTCCTACGGAAGGACTGGTACCCCGTGTGACGTTTCGCACAACGGGCTACAGGTTTTTGGCGTGCCCTTCTAGGGGTTTTACGGTATGACACCTTGGTCTGAAAGCGCGATAATAGCGCGCTGATCTCGGGAAACACGCGAGTTACCTTTGAAAGAGTGCGGAAGACCCCCAGCCTTGTACGCCGCTGCAGAACTGTCTGAACGTGCAATCGCCCATCTCCTTTTCTCTTCGAAGCCACCGAAATTCTCGCGAGACTTTTCAAAGCAAACGTTTGCTCGATGTAAACCAGAAAAATTATTTTGTGTCCGGAGACTAGCATGAAGAAATCAGACGTACCCGACGCCAGCGTGGGAACGGATGAGGCAAAGGCGAGCGTGAAGAGCAATGGGCACTCAGCCGGGCGCTCCGAAATTGCGCCCGCCGAGCTGAGGGGAATCCTTGCGAGCCTCCAAACAATGCGAGACGGCGATTTTTCGGTGCGACTGCCGGGCGCGTGGACCGGATTGGCGGGAAAAATTGCGGACACGTTCAACGATATCGTTGCAGCAAACGAACAAATGGCGCGGGAGTTGAAGCGAGTCGGGCAAGTGGTCGGGAAGGAAGGCAGCACACAGAGAGCGCACGCGGTTTCATGCGCCGCGCGGGGCTTGGGGAGAGATGGAGGTATCGATTAACACGCTGGTCGAGGATTTGCTGCGCCCGACCGCGGAAGTGACTCGCGCGATTGCGGCCGTCGCGCAAGGGAATTTGACGCAGACGGTGCGGAGCGATGTGGACGGGCGTCCGCTAGAAGGCGAGTTTTTACGGTCCGCGACGATCGTCAACACGATGATTCAACAGTTGGGAGTTTTCACGGCCGAAGTGACGCGCGTGGCGCGCGAAGTGGGCACGGACGGAAAACTTGGCGGCCAAGCGCAAGTGCCGGGCGTGGCGGGAACGTGGAAAGACCTGACCGACTCCGTGAACTCGATGGCCAGCAACCTTACTGGCCAAGTGCGAAACATCGCCGAAGTGGCGACGGCGGTGGCGAGCGGCGACTTGTCGCGAAAGATTACGGTGGACGTGCGCGGCGAGATTTTGCAGCTGAAGGAAGCCATCAACACGATGGTGGATCAGCTGCGATCGTTCGCTTCGGAAGTGACGCGCGTGGCGCGCGAAGTGGGAACGGAAGGGCGGCTGGGCGGACAGGCGGTGGTGCCGGGCGTGGCGGGAACGTGGAAGGACCTGACGGACTCCGTGAACGCGATGGCCGGAAACTTGACGGCGCAGGTGAGAAACATCGCCGAGGTGACGACGGCCGTGGCTCGCGGCGACTTGTCGCGCAAAATCACGGTGGACGTGAAGGGCGAAATTCTCGAACTAAAAGACACGATCAACACGATGGTGGACCAGCTCAATGCGTTCGCGGGCGAAGTGACGCGCGTGGCGCGCGAAGTGGGAACGGAAGGGAAGTTGGGCGGCCAAGCGCAAGTGCCGGGCGCGGCGGGAACGTGGAAGGACCTGACCGACAACGTGAACTTCATGGCCAGCAACCTGACTGGTCAGGTGCGAAACATCGCCGAAGTGGCAACCGCAATTGCGAGCGGCGACTTGTCGCGCAAGATTACCGTGGATGTGCGCGGCGAAATTTTGCAGCTGAAAGAAACGCTGAACACGATGGTGGACCAACTCAACCGGTTCGCGGGCGAAGTGACGCGCGTGGCGCGCGAAGTGGGAACCGAAGGGCGCTTGGGCGGGCAGGCCAACGTGCCGGGCGTGGCGGGAACGTGGAAGGACCTGACGGACTCCGTGAACTCGATGGCCGGAAACTTGACGGCGCAGGTTCGAAATATTGCCGAGGTGACGACGGCCGTGGCGCGCGGCGACTTGTCCCGCAAAATCACGGTGGACGTGAAGGGCGAAATTCTGGAGCTGAAGAACACAATTAACACGATGGTGGACCAGCTGAACGCGTTGGCGGGCGAGGTGACGCGCGTGGCGCGCGAAGTGGGAACGGAAGGGAAGTTGGGCGGGCAGGCCCAAGTGCCTGGCGCAGGCACGTGGAAGGATTTGACCGACAACGTGAACTTCATGGCCAGCAACCTGACCGGCCAGGTGCGGAACATTGCCGAAGTAGCGACGGCCGTGGCGCGCGGCGACTTGTCCCGCAAGATTACGGTGGACGTGAAGGGCGAAATTCTGGAACTGAAAGACACGATCAACACGATGGTCGATCAGCTGCGCGATTTCGCATCTGAAGTAACGCGTGTGGCTCGCGAAGTGGGCACGGACGGAAAACTTGGCGGACAAGCGCAAGTGCCGGGCGTGGCGGGCACGTGGAAGGACCTTACGGATTCCGTGAACTCGATGGCGAGCAACCTGACGAACCAGGTGCGAAACATCGCGGAAGTATCGACCGCGATTGCGAGCGGAAACCTATCGAAGAAAATCACAGTGAACGTGAGCGGAGAAATTCTGCTGTTGAAAGAAACCATCAACACGATGGTGGACCAGCTGAATGCGTTCGCGGGCGAAGTGACGCGCGTGGCGCGCGAAGTGGGAACCGAAGGACGGCTGGGCGGGCAGGCTAACGTGCCGGGCGTGGCAGGAACGTGGAAGGATTTGACGGACTCGGTGAACTCGATGGCGGGGAACCTGACGGGTCAGGTGAGAAACATCGCCGAAGTGACGACGGCCGTGGCGCGCGGCGACTTGTCGCGCAAAATCGCGGTGGACGTGAAGGGCGAAATTCTGGAGCTGAAGAACACGATCAACACGATGGTGGACCAGCTGAACGCGTTCGCGGGCGAAGTAACGCGCGTGGCTCGCGAGGTTGGCACGGACGGCAAGCTTGGCGGCCAGGCGCAAGTGCCGGGCGTCGCGGGTACGTGGAAGGACTTGACCGATAACGTGAACTTCATGGCCAGCAACTTGACTGGCCAAGTTCGGAACATTGCCGAAGTGGCAACGGCCATCGCTACGGGTGACTTGTCAAAGAAGATTACGGTGGACGTGCGCGGCGAAATTTTGCAACTGAAAGAAACGCTGAACACGATGGTGGAGCAGCTTCGATCGTTTGCCGCTGAAGTAACGCGCGTGGCGCGCGAGGTCGGCAGCGAAGGACGATTGGGCGGGCAGGCCAACGTGCCGGGCGTGGCCGGAACGTGGAAGGACTTGACGGACTCGGTAAACGCGATGGCCGGGAACCTTACCGGTCAGGTTCGAAACATTGCCGAGGTGACGACGGCCGTGGCGCGCGGCGACTTGTCGCGCAAGATCACGGTGGACGTGAAGGGCGAAATTCTGGAGCTGAAGAACACGATTAACACGATGGTGGACCAGCTCAACGCGTTCGCCGCCGAAGTAACGCGCGTGGCGCGCGAGGTAGGCACCGGCGGAAAACTCGGCGGCCAGGCGCAGGTGCCCGGCGTGGCCGGCACATGGCGCGACCTCACCGACAACGTCAACGTAATGGCGGCCAACTTGACGGAGCAGGTGCGAGGTATCGTCAAAGTAGTGACTGCGGTGGCAAACGGTGAACTGACGCAGAAACTCACGGTGAATGCCAAGGGAGAAGTAGCGGCTTTGGCAGAGACCATCAACAATATGACCGACACGCTGGCTACCTTCGCCGATCAGGTGACCACGGTGGCGCGCGAGGTGGGAGTGGAAGGCCGCCTGGGCGGTCAAGCCAACGTGCCGGGCGCGTCAGGTACTTGGAAAGACCTCACGGGTAACGTCAACCTGCTTGCCGACAATTTGACGAACCAAGTGCGCGCGATTGCGGAAGTCGCCACGGCCGTTACCAAGGGCGATTTGACGCGCTCGATTCAAGTGGAGGCTCAGCGGCGAGGTTGCCGAGCTAAAAGACAACATCAACACGATGATCGACAACCTGCGTCTGACCACAGACCGGAACAAGGAGCAGGACTGGCTGAAGACAAACCTGGCTCGCTTTACGGGCATGTTGCAAGGCCAGCGCGATCTGAGCACGGTGGGCCGCCTGCTGCTTTCCGAGTTGGCCCCGCTGGTGGGAGCGCAGCAGGGCGTGATTTACAGAATGGAAAGTGAAGAATCGGCGGGAATGGAGCTGCTTTCCGCGTTCGCGGACGATGGGCTGGACGGACACCGCCCGCACTTAAAGGTTGGCGAGGGGCTTGTGGGGCAGTGCGCGCAGGAAAAGAGAAGCATGCTGATCAGCGAGATGCCGACGCATAGTGTTCCGATTCGGTCTGGCCTCTTTCAAGCGTTGCCGCAAAATGTGATCGTGCTTCCGGTGTTGTTCGAAGATCACGTAAAGGCGGTGATTGAACTCGCGTCGCTGAGCAGATTCACGGCGTCGCATCTGGCTTTTCTGGAACAATTGACGGCCAGCATCGGCATCGTGCTGAACAGCATTGAAGCAACGATGCAGACCGAAGGCTTGCTGAAGCAATCCCAGCAACTGGCCACCGAACTTCAGACGCAACAGAAGGAACTGCAGCAGACCAACGAGCAGTTGGCGCAAAAGGCCCAGCAACTGGCCGAACAGAACGTGGAAGTGGAACGCAAGAACCAGGAAATCGAGCAGGCCCGGCGGGCGTTGGAAGAGAAGGCCAAGGAATTGGCTCTCACTTCGAAGTACAAATCCGAATTTTTGGCGAACATGTCGCACGAGCTGCGCACGCCCCTGAACAGCATTCTGGTTTTGGGCCAGCAGCTCACGGACAACCCAGATCGCAATTTGTCGCCGAAGCAAGTTGAGTTTGCGCGCACGATTCATGCCGCCGGCACCGATCTCTTGAACCTGATCAGCGATATTTTGGATCTATCGAAGATCGAGTCCGGAACTGTTTCCGTGGAAGCCGAGGAAGTATTCTTCACCAGCTTGCTCGATATGGTGGGTCGCCCATTCCGCCACGAGGCCGAGAACAGGCGGTTTACTTTCGAGGTGGCGACCGAGCCGTATCTTTCTCGCGGGCTCGTGACGGATTCCAAACGGCTGCAACAAGTGCTGAAGAATTTGCTTTCCAACGCGTTCAAGTTCACCGAACAGGGCAGCGTGCGATTGTCTGTATCATCGGTCGCAAGCGGTTGGAGCCAGGATCACCCGGTCTTATCGGTGGCGCCTTCTGTGATTGCGTTCGAAGTTTCCGATACGGGGATTGGCATTCCCGTCGAGAAGCAGCGGATCATTTTCGAGGCGTTCCAGCAAGCAGACGCAGGAACCAGCCGCAAATATGGCGGCACCGGTCTGGGTCTAGCAATCAGCCGCGAGCTGGCGAACCTGCTGGGCGGCGAGATACAGCTGCAGAGCACTCCGGGCAAGGGCAGCACGTTTACGCTGTACTTGCCTCAGATTTATGTCGGACCTTCCACCGGCATCATTTCAGTGGACCGCAAAACTGCGGCGGCGTCGCCGGCTCAATTGGCGAGCGCAATCTCCGAGCGCTCCGTGCCTGTGGTTCGCGATGATCGCGAAAACCTCGCGCCGGGCGACGCGATTCTGCTTATCGTCGAAGATGACCCCGCATTACGCCAGCATCTTGCGCGACTTATCTCACGAGAAAGGGTTCAAAGTTCTGGTGGCACCTCGGGGAGCAGATGCGCTGGCGTTGGCGAGCGAGTTTCAACCCGCGGCTATTTCGCTGGATGTGTTTCTTCCAGACATGCTGGGTTGGACCGTGCTCAATCATTTGAAGCAGGACCCTGCCACGCGGCATATTCCGGTACAGATGCTGACGCTTGACGAAGACCGGAACCATGGCCTCTCACGCGGAGCGTTTGCTTTCGTGACCAAGCCGACCACGCCCGAGGACTTGGATTCGGCGCTGACGCGGATCAAGGAGTATGCGACGCCGCGGCGAAAGCGGCTGCTCGTGGTCGAAGACAACCCGGCGGAGCAACTCAGCATTCGCGCGTTGCTTGACTATGACGACATAGACGTCTCGATTGCCGCAACCGGCGAAGAGGCGCTTGCTTCCATTGGCACGGAGACATACGACTGCATGGTGCTCGATCTGCGGTTGCCGGACATGTCTGGATTCGATGTGTTGGAACGGTTGAAAGATATGCCCGCGTCCGGCGATCTGCCGGTAGTGGTATTCACAGGCAAGGAACTGACGACGGAGGAAGACTTGCAGTTGCACGCGCTGGCTCGTAGCGTGGTTGTGAAGGGCGTCGAGTCACCTGAGCGGCTGCTGGACGAGACGGCCCTCTTTTTGCATCGCGTGGTCGCCGATCTGCCCGCGAGCAAGCAGGAAATGCTGCACCGGCTGCACAGTTCCGATGAGGCGCTGGTCGGCAAGAAAGTGTTGCTTGTAGACGACGACGTGCGAAATATTTTTGCGTTGAGCAGCGTGCTCGAAAGGCGGGGCATGGCGGTGCTCACGGCGGGAACCGGCCGCGAAGCGATTTCCATTTTGGAGGATACTCGAGATATCGCGATTGTCCTGATGGACATCATGATGCCGGAAATGGATGGATACGAGACGATGCAGGTCATACGGCAAAGCCCTTCATCGCGGCGGCTGCCAATCATAGCGTTGACGGCGAAGGCCATGAAGGGCGACCGCGAGAAGTGCCTCGAAGCCGGCGCATCCGAATATCTCGCGAAGCCGGTGAATACGGATCAGCTGCTTTCAGTGCTTCGGATGTGGCTGCATCGATAGGCGAGGCGGTCGCTGGAGTAACGATCTGGGTGGCCGATAAGAATTCTGTAATGCCGGAAGGGGGAGTATGAGCGTGGAAGAAAAGGTCAACATCCTGATGGTGGATGACCAGCCGGCGAAGCTGCTCAGCTACGAAGCTATTCTTCAGGAACTCGGTGAGAACCTGATCAAGGCCAGTTCAGGCAGGGAAGCGCTGGAACATTTGTTGAAGATGGATATTGGGATCGTGCTCATGGACGTGAGCATGCCGGAACTCGATGGTTTCGAGCTGGCGCAGATGATCCGCGAGCATCCGCGGTATCAGAAGACAGCGATCATTTTCATTTCGGGCGTTCATCTCACTGATTTGGACAGGATCAAGGGCTATCAGCGCGGCGCTGTGGATTATATCTCCGTGCCCGTGATTCCAGAGTTGCTGCGGGCAAAGGTGAGTGTTTTCGCGGAGCTGCATCGCAAAACGCGGCAACTGGAAACGCTCAACGCGGATTTGCGGCGGCTTTCCTCCCGGCTGATCACCATGCAGGATGAGGACCGGCGCCGAATTGCGCGAGAGCTACACGATGGGTTGGGACAGGATCTTGCGGCCGCCAAAATGATTTTGGATGGCATTGCACCGGACCAACGATCGCCGCAACTCAACAGCGAAATTTCCGGTGAAGTGAGCATGCTGATCGATCATGCCATCAAGCAGATTCGCAGCATGTCGTATCTATTACATCCGCCGTTATTGGATGAGGTAGGCTTGCAGTCCGCTCTTCAATGGTACCTGGAGGGTTTCGCGAAGCGCAGCGGCATCGAAACGGTTCTCAGCGTGGAGCCATTGGATCTACCTCGATTGTCCCTGGAATTGGAGACCGCAATATTCCGCGCGATTCAAGAGGCTCTTACGAACGCTTTCCGGCATTCGGGCGCCAGGAATATCTGGGTGAATCTATTGAGAACGGATTCACAAGTCTTGGGGACAGTGCGAGATGACGGAAGAGGCGTTTCCGACCGCGTATCCAACTTGCAGCCCGATAGCATCGGCATCGGCATTTCGGGCATGATTCAACGGCTCAAGGAATTTGGCGGGGAGCTGCGTCTGAAAAATGCCTCGCCCGGGACAATCGTCGAACTCGCTATCCCCATCGACCAGTCGGCGGAAAATTGCGCGCAATCGAAAGCCGGGCCTCTTGGAACGGCCGGCGAGGTGGGCGGACGGGTGCTCGCTGAATCGGCGGAAGTTCCTCAGAAGTTTTTCTGAAACCTTCCAGCGTGTAACGGACACACCACCAGGATAATCAAAATATCTTTATAGGGGGGGCGTCATTCCCTGCCAATTGTGCGTCGAAACGGCACATTGCTAGCCGCAGCACGCTGTTGAAAAGCCACTGGAACTGAGAGTCGGACGGGCACTAGGATAGATGTAGGAGGATTGCGAGATGCCGGGCGTTCCGGTGAACGAACAGCAGCGCGTGGTGATTGAGCACGTTCGTCCGGAAATTGACGACGGGCGATTTCCGGTGAAGCGAGTTGTCGGCGACAGCGTGACCGTGGAGGCCGCGGTTTTCGCCGATGGACACGATCAGGTTGCTTGCCGCGTTTTGCACTGGCGCGAAAATCCGTCCGAGGCGCATTCCTCGTCAATGAAGGCGCTTGGAAACGACTTGTGGCGCGGCGAATTTTCCGTTACTGCGTTGGGCCGATATTTTTATACGGTCGAAGGCTGGATCGACCGGTTCCAAACTTGGCGCGGCGATTTGATCAAGAGAATTTCCGCCGGGCAGGATGTTCGCACGGATTTGCTCATCGGGGCCGCGCTGATTGAAGAGTCCGCTTCTCGCGCGAGTGCGGCAGCCATTCACGCCAAGACGCTGCGTGCGTGGTCGGAAAGATTACGGCGAGAGCAAAGCGACGAATGCGCAAAGTTGGTCGCAGCGGACGAGGAATTGGTCGAACTGATGAGGCAGTATCCCGATTGGCGATCCGCGACGCGCTACAACAAACAGCTGGTTGTGGTGGTGGATCGGGAGAAAGCCCGCTACTCGAGTTGGTATGAAGTGTTCCCGCGGTCTTGTTCGCCTGATCCTGCGCGTCACGGGACGTTGCGCGACTGCGAAGCGCGATTGCCGTACATTGCCTCGATGGGCTTCGACGTTGTTTACCTTCCGCCGATTCACCCGATTGGCAAGACGTTTCGCAAGGGAAAGAACAACTCGTCGCCGGCCGGTCAGGATGACGTAGGAAGCCCGTGGGCTATTGGATGTTCGAAGGGCGGGCACACCGCAATCAATCCCAAGCTGGGAACGCTCGAGGATTTCGAACACTTTCGCCTGAAGGCAAAGGACCACGGCCTGGAAGTCGCGCTGGATATCGCCTTCCAGTGCTCGCCGGATCATCCTTACGTTCAACAGCACCGGGAGTGGTTCCGCTCGCGGCCCGACGGCAGCATTCAGTACGCCGAGAATCCGCCCAAAAAGTACGAAGACATCTATCCCCTGGACTTCGAGACCAAAGACTGGCGCGCCCTGTGGGAGGAACTGAAATCCGTTTTTCTTTTCTGGATCGGGCGGGGAGTGCGTATTTTTCGGGTGGATAATCCTCATACAAAACCCTTCGCGTTCTGGGAATGGGTAATCAACGAAATCAAGGCCGCGCATCCGGACGTATTGTTTTTAGCCGAAGCCTTTACCAGACCGCATGTGATGTATCGCCTGGCGAAATTGGGCTTTTCCCAGTCCTACACATATTTTACGTGGCGCAATAGCAGGCAGGAGCTTACGGATTATTTTACGGAACTGACTCGCACCGAAGTTCGAGAATATCTTCGGCCAAACTTATGGCCCAACACGCCGGACATTTTGTCCGAGTTCCTGCAGACAGGCGGACGCGCGGCTTTCATGATTCGCCTGATTCTCGCTACCACGCTTGGCTCGAATTACGGCATTTATGGCCCGGCGTTCGAATTATGCGAAAACACGCCGGTGCGGCAGGGTAGTGAAGAGTATTTGGATTCGGAGAAATTTCAGATCAAGCATCGCAATCTCAATGCGACGTGGAGCTTGAAGGATCTGATTTCACGGGTCAACGCGATCCGCAAACAGAATCCCGCATTGCAGCGCGATCACACTTTGCATTTCCATAATACCGATAATCCGATGCTGCTTTGCTATAGCAAGACGACGGAGGATTTGTCCAACGTGGTGCTGACCGTCGTGAATCTCGATCCATTTCATCGCCAGACGGGCTGGGTGATTCTCGATCTCGGCCCAATGGGTCTCGATGGGTCTCACGATTTTCAAGCGAACGATTTGCTGGGCGAGGGCCGCTACCTGTGGCGCGGGTCCAGCAATTATGTGGAACTGGCGCCGGAAAGTCTTCCCGCCCACATTTTCCATATTCGGCGCTGGGTTCGTACGGAGCGGGATTTCGACTATTATTTGTAGGCCATCGAACAGTCTCACCCAGCGGGCCGTTCAGACTTTATTTGGGGGCGCCTCTTGCAACCGGTCCTTACCGAATTTGATTTATACCTGCTCGCCGAGGGCAAGCACAACCGCTCTTACGAAAAGCTGGGCGCGCATCTCGCAGAGAAGGATCGCGAGAAGGGCGCGCACTTCGCGGTGTGGGCTCCCAATGCCGGCGCCGTTTCCATTATCGGGGGATTCAACGGCTGGCGGCCCGGCGCCAATTCGATGCAGCCCACGAACGCGGGCATTTGGGAAGGGTTCGTGCCTGGTGTTGCCCAGGGCGCGCTCTACAAATATCACATCGTTTCCCGCGACGGCCGATATCGGGTTGATAAGGCGGATCCGTATGCTTTCGCGTCGCAAATTCGCCCCGAAACAGCCTCGCGCGTGTGGAATCTCGATCAGTACGTTTGGGGCGATAACTCCTGGATGTCTGCGCGAGCCGCTAAAAATTCGCTGGCCTCTCCGATATCAATCTACGAAGCCCATCTCGGCTCGTGGCGCCGCGTTCCTGAGGAAGGGAATCGATGGCTCACTTATCGTGAAATGGCTCCGCTGCTCGGCGATTACCTGCACGACGCGGGTTTCACCCATATCGAGCTGATGCCGATCATGGAGCATCCATTCGACGGCTCGTGGGGCTATCAGGTCACCGGGTATTTCGCTCCCACCAGCAGGTTTGGCACTCCATCGGATTTCATGTACTTCGTGGATTACCTTCACCAGCGCGGAATTGGAGTGATTCTCGATTGGGTGCCTGCGCATTTCCCGAAAGACGAGATCGGGCTCGGCTACTTCGACGGTTCTCATCTTTACGAACACGCCGATCCGCGCCAGGGCGAGCATCCCGATTGGAACACGTTCGTCTTCAACTATGGCCGCAACGAAGTGCAGAATTTTTTGACCAGCAACGCGCTATTTTGGCTGGATAAATATCATGTCGATGGCCTTCGCGTTGATGCCGTCGCCTCGATGCTATATCTCGATTACGGCCGCCGCGAGGGCCAGTGGATACCGAATCGCTTCGGAGGGAAAGAAAATATCGAAGCCATTCAGTTCTTGCGCTCGTTGAACGAGCAAGTTTATGCTGCTTTTCCCGATTCCATGACGATTGCCGAAGAGTCCACGGCTTGGCCGCAAGTTTCACGCCCCACCTATATTGGCGGCCTGGGATTTGGCTTCAAGTGGAATATGGGCTGGATGCACGACGTGCTCGAGTACATGTCGCAAGATCCTGTTTTTCGCAGCTACCACCACCATAAAATAACGTTCAGCCTGCTGTATGCTTTCAGCGAGAATTTTATCCTGCCGTTTTCGCACGATGAGGTGGTGTACGGCAAAGGATCGATGCTCACGAAGATGCCCGGCGATCGCTGGCAGAAGTTCGCCAACCTTCGCCTGCTGTATGGCTTTATGTTCGGCCATCCCGGGAAGAAGCTTTTGTTCATGGGCGACGAATTCGGCCAGCCCTCGGAATGGAATCACGATTCGAGCCTGGAGTGGCATCTGCTGCGCGATCCGGCCCACGCCGGGCTCCTGCGCTGGGTGCGGGACCTGAATACAATCTATCGCGGCCAGCCTTCACTTCACGAACGTGAATCCGAGTCCGCTGGATTCGAGTGGGTGGATTGCACCGATTTTCACAGGAGCGTGATCAGTTTCCTCCGGCGAGGAGCCGATCCGAACGATGTGCTGCTTGTGGCGTGCAACTTCACGCCGATACCGAGGCAAAACTATCGCGTTGGAGTTCCTTTCGGCGGTACGTGGAAAGAAATATTGAATAGCGATGCTCCTCTTTACGGAGGCAGCGGCGTGGGAAACTTTGGCGGGTTGAGCACATCGCCTTTGCCGGCTCATGGCCGCCCCTTTTCGTTGAATATGACGCTACCGCCGCTCGGTATGGTAGCTTTCCGGCCGGAGCCGGCGCCGCGCTATGGCGACTGAGACGCGGAGAATGCCCAAGCATCAGGGCAGCGCGGAGGACCCTCTTTGGTACAAGGATGCAATCGTCTACGAGCTGCACGTCCGCGCATTCAAGGATAGCAATGCGGATGGAATCGGCGATTTTCCCGGGCTGCTTCAGAAACTGGATTACCTTCAGGATCTCGGCGTCACTTGTTTGTGGTTGCTGCCGTTTTTCCCGTCTCCGCTGAAGGACGATGGCTACGACATTTCCGATTACACGGGTGTGCATTCGATGTACGGCACGATCGCGGACTTCCAGGCCTTTTTGTCAGCCGCTCACGATCGCAATTTGCAGGTAATCATCGAGCTGGTCGTAAACCACACTTCCGATCAGCATCCGTGGTTTCAAGCGGCCAGACAGGCTCCCGCGGGATCGCCCGAGCGCGAGTTTTACGTTTGGAACGATACGGCTCAAAAATATAAAGACGCCCGCATCATTTTCACCGATACGGAAAGATCGAATTGGACCTGGGACCCGGTTGCCAACCAGTATTTCTGGCATCGTTTTTTCTCTCACCAGCCGGATTTGAATTACGACAATCCGAAAGTTATCGAGGAAGTGCTCAAGGTGATGCGCTTCTGGCTGGATATGGGTGTGGATGCTCTGCGCGTGGATGCGATCCCCTACTTGGTCGAACGCGACGGAACCAGCTGCGAGAATCTTCCCGAAACGCATGCCGTAGTCAAAACGCTTCGCCGCGAAATCGACGCGGATTATTCCTGCCGGGCTCTTTTGGCCGAAGCGAATCAGTGGCCGACCGACGTGCGCCCTTATTTCGGCGATGGCGATGAATGCCACATGGCGTTTCATTTTCCGCTGATGCCGCGCATTTACATGGCTCTGCGCCAGGAAGACCGGCTCCCTATCACCGACATCATCGCTCAGACCCCGGCGATTCCCGATACGTGCCAGTGGGCGCTCTTCCTCAGAAATCACGACGAACTCACGCTTGAGATGGTCACCAGCGATGAGCGCGACTACATGTATCTGGCTTATAGCGCCGATCCCAGGATGCGCATTAACCTCGGTATCCGCCGCCGCCTCGCTCCTCTCGTGGATAACAATCGCCGCCGCATCGAGTTGCTGAATAGCCTGCTGCTTTCCTTTCCCGGCACTCCCATTATTTATTACGGCGATGAAATCGGGATGGGAGACAACATCTATCTCGGCGACCGCAACGGCGTCCGCACGCCGATGCAGTGGAATGGCGACCGCAACGCCGGTTTCTCCACGGCCACTCCCGCGCGCCTCTATCAGCCCCGTCATCATGGATCCCGTCTGGGGCTATGAAGCAATCAACGTGGAAGCCAGCAGGGCGATCCATCTTCGCTGCTGAACTGGATGCGCAACATGGTTGCGCTGAGAAAACTTTTTCGAGTGTTCGGGCGCGGCACCATCGAGTTTTTGGACCCTCCGAATCGCAAGGTGCTGGCGTATATTCGGCAATTTGAGGGAGAACAGGTTTTGTGTGTGGCGAATCTTTCTCGTTTCGCCCAGCCTGTCGATCTTGATCTCTCAAAACTCGGAAGGCGCGGTTCCCGTCGAAATGCTGGGCTACGTGGAATTTCCCACGGTTGGACGCCATCTCTATCGCCTCACCCTGGCTCCCTACAGTTTTCTTTGGCTCGAACTTCAGCGCAGGCCCGAGCCTGAAGACGGCGCCGCGGCTCCGGAGTATGAGACTCCGCTTGAGATCACGATCGGGTGGAGAAGTGTTTTCGAAGGTCCCGGACTTCTTCGTCTCGAAACGGAAAGCCTTCTCGAATATTTGCCGAAACAGCGCTGGTTTGCCGGGAAATCGAGGCAACTGAAGTCCGCTCGGATTCTGGATTCAGCGGTTCTTGAAAAATCCGGCTCGGCGTTAGCGCTTGTGGAGGTGCAGTTCGAAAGCGGCGCTCCAGACGTTTATCAGCTGGTGTTCGCAATGGCATTTGGGGAGGCTGCGGAAGAGTTGCGGCGGTCAGCTCCCAACGCCGTCATCACCGGAATCGTGGCTGAAGAGGAAATTGGAATCCTGCACGATTCCGGTGATGACGGCGTTGGGAGCTTTACGGCGCCAGACTCCGCAGCCTCCCCAAATGCCATTGCGAACACCAGCTGATAAACGTCTGGAGCGCCGTTTCGAACTGCACCTCCACAAGCGCTAACGCCGAGCCGGATTTTTTAAGAATCGCTGAATCCAGAATCCGAGTGGACTTCAGTTTTGCCTCGATTTCCCGGCAAACCAGCGCTGTTTCGGCAACTATTCGAGAAGGCTTTCCGTTTCGAGACGAAGAAGTCCGGGACCTTCGAAAACACTTCTCCACCCGATCGTGATCTCAAGCGGAGTCTCATACTCCGGAGCCGCGGCGCCGTCTTCAGGTTCGGGCCTGCGCTGAAGTTCGAGCCAAAGAAAACTGTAGGGAGCCAGGGTGAGGCGATAGAGATGGCGTCCAACCGTGGGAAATTCCACGTAGCCCAGCATTTCGACGGGAACCGCGCCTTCGACTTTTGATAGATCAAGATCCACGGGCTGGGCGAAACGAGAAAGATTCGCCACACACAAAACCTGTTCTCCCTCAAATTGCCGAATATACGCCAGCACCTTGCGATTCGGAGGGGCTTAGAAACTCGATCGTGCCACGCCCGAACACTCGAAAAAGTTTTCTCAGCGCAACCATGTTGCGCATCCACGGATGGATCGCCCTGCTGGCTTTAGCCGTTGATTGCTTCATAGCCCCAAACAGGATCCATGATGACGGGACTATAGAGGCGCGCGGGAGTGGCCGATGGAGAAACCGGCATTGGGGTGGCCGCGTCCGTGCATCAGCATGCGGACGAGAGTTGCGGTCGCCGAGATAGATGTTGTCTCCCATCCCGATTTCATCGCCGTAATAAATAATCGGAGTGCCGGGAAAGGAAAAGGCGGGAGCCTATTCAGCAACTCGAAGATGCGCCAGGTGATTGTTATCCACGAGAGGACGAGGCAGCAGCAGATACCGAGGGTAATGCGCATCCTGGGATCGGCGCTATCGCCGAGATACATGTAGTCGCGCTCATCGCTCCGTGACCATCTCAAGCGTGAGTTCGTCGTGATTTCTGAGGAAGGGGCGCCCACTGGCCCGCCTGTAGGGAATCGCTGGGGCTCTGAACGATGATGTCGGTAATAGGGAGCCGGTCTTCCTGGCGCAGAGCCATGTAAATGAGCCGGGCATCAGCGGAAAATGAAACGCCATGTGGCACTCATCGCCATGGCCGAAATAAGGGCGCACGTCGGTCGGCCACTAATTCGCTTCGGCC
>CAVRSO010000062.1:0-48247 GCA_963723845.1 uncultured Acidobacteriota bacterium | reverse complement strand
TAGCCTTCGACAACGTGCTTGCTCGCAAAATCACTCGCCACGCCCACACCATGCACATTCTCGTAAATTCAACCTGGTGGACATTCGGCATCACGTCCATCGTCCAACTGGTACTCTTCGTGCGCTGGCTCTATCGCCACATTCGCAACGAGGAACTCACCCGCGCCTTCGTTCACGACATGGCTGCCAACCACCTCCCGCACATTTACGAACTCCTCGAAATGCTCTGCGACGAGCAGGGCATCAAGCGCAACCCGCTCCCCCCTATCCGCTGGATCGACCTAAACTACCGCCCCCGCACCTAGCCGTTCCTGGGAACGCCAATCTCCCGATTGGCGCCTTTGATTTATGTAGCTCACCCCGCCTTCACGGGGTGAGGCCTTTGTACGCAGAGCCGCATTCCGCGGTGGAAGGGCAGGGCTTCAGCCCTGCCACAAAAACGACGGCGCGAAGCGCGTTCCTCTGCGTAGCTTCACTCGCGGCATGTGTTCGCCTCGCTTCGCCGCGTTCGCCTCGCTCCGCCTCAGCGTCCGCGCGCCATCCAATCCACCACGGCCCGGCGAAGCGGTCCGGCTCCTCAAAAAATGGATGATGTCCGCTGCGCTCGAAAATCTGTAGCGTCGCGTTGGGAACCTTCTCGGCGACCCCATCCCACAAAATGTAGGGAACCACGTAATCGTGGCGCCGTGCGCGAGGAAAATCGGTACCCGCAACGAATCGGCGCCAACAGTGACATCCCACGCGCGCGTAAGGTCACCGAGAAGGTGGCTGATCATCGCTGGCTTCATCTCCGCCTCCGCAAACAGCGGAGCCGCATCCAGCCGCGCGTCGAAAAAGCGCGCCGGCGTCTGCGCCAGGAACACGCGACCGAAAGGCGCGCCAGCCGGCAGCGCCGCAAGGTTTTCGCGCAGGATTCGCTTCCGCTCTTCCGACGCATCCTGCTCGAAAAACGCCGCCGCCTTTTCCGCCAGCGACGCCATATCGCCTTTCGGCGGAGTCCCGCCGTGATCACGTGCGAGACGCTCGCCGGGCAGCGCCTGCCATACTCGATCGCCAGCACGCCCAGGATCGAATGCCCGATCACCGCGACGCGCTCCACTCCGAGATCCTCTCGAATCGCCTCCAGGTCCTCGGCGAGAACATCGAAAGTCATATCCGCAGGCTCGCCACTCGATTTACCTCCGCCGCGCAAATCGACAAACACCAGTTTCATGCGGTCGCTCAGTTGCGTCGGCATCATGCGCTCGAACGGCTTCGTGCCGATGCTGCACAACACCAGGCACACCGGCCCGCTCCCCCGCGTCGAATAAAACAGTTCCGCGCCCTTCACGGAAACAATCATCCTAAGTTTCCTCTTCACGCGCCGCGAGCCAATTCAAATCCCAGCTTTGGCGATTGTAGCGGTTCTGTCTTTTGTTCGTAGGGGCACAGCATGGCTGTGCCGGCAAACTTGCTTGGCTACTTGTCCGCCACCCGCCTCGCGTGAACGTGCGATCATTGTGGAGTGCGGCGGCTTGCCGCCGCTGTTTGCCGCCTGGGCTTGCCCGGGCGTGCCCTCGCACTCGTCACATCCTCGATCACACCCGCACCTCCGCCTCGCGTCGCGGTTTTGCTTTTGCTTTGCGACGTCATCCTGAGCGGAGTTGCGCGCCTTTGCCTTTCGCGCGGATGTTTGCGCGCGCGCAACGCAGTCGAAGGACCTCTCTTCGATCTCTCCGCACCTCGCTGTCACTTCCAAGAGAGGTTCTTCGACTACGTGTCCCGGCGCTTCGCGCAAAACCAAAAGCGCGGCACACTCCGCTCAGAATGACGCTCGCACCGCCTCGTCAACGCCGCTAACTGCGCTAAAATTCCCTCGCCGACCACATCGGCGAGCGGCCCATGCCGGACTCCAATTTCGCGCCCTTCGAATCCGCGCGCCCAAACGAGCCGCCCGTTCGCGGCTATCTCCACACTCCCGCGCGGCCCTCGCATGACGCGCTCATCCTCACGCACAGCGCGGGCGCGAATTGCAGCGCGCCTCTACTCGTAGCTGTAGCAGACGCGTTCGCCGAATCCGGCATCGCCGTCCTCCGCTGCGATCTGCCTTTCCGCCAACTGCGTCCCCAAGGACCGCCCCCGCGCGGCAGCGCCGAACGCGACCAGCAAGGCCTGCGCGCCGCCATCGAAGCGCTCAAGCGCCAACTTCCCGGCCACCGCATTTTCCTCGGCGGACATTCCTACGGCGGACGCCAAGCCTCGATGCTCGCCGCATCCGATCCCGCGCTCGCAGGCGCGCTGCTCCTGCTTTCCTATCCGCTGCATCCGCCGAAAGCGCCCGCGCAGTTGCGCACCGCTCACTTCCCGGACCTGCGCACGCCCGCGCTCTTCGTCAGCGGAGCGCGCGACGGCTTCGCCACCCTCGACGAATTGACCGCCGCGCTAAAGCTAATCCCCGCGCACACGCGTCTTCTCTCCATAGAAGCCGCCGGCCACGAACTCCTAACCCCCCGCAACCGCGCCACGCTGCCCCACCAAATCGCCTCCACGTTCACCTCATTCACTTCGCACTCGTAGGGGCACGATATATCGTGCCCGGCGCACATACTTGGCTACTTGCGCGCTATCCGCCTCGACGTTCCGGTAGCGCTTGTCATTCCGAGCGGAGTGTCCCGCGCCTTTGCCTTTGCGCGAAGCGCCGGGACACGCAGCTTGAGGAATCTCTCTCGGATGTAACCACCGGCAACACCCATACGAAGATTGGCGCCTTTGGTTTATGTAGCTCACCCCGGCTTCACGGGGTGAGGCTTTTCGGCCCCTTCCCCGCGCCGCCAATTCCGCCAAACACCATCGCCTCACATGATCCCTCCAACCAAACTAATCGCGCTCGCCCTCGCCGTGTCAGTAGCCATCTCCGGCTGCGCCGCCAAATCGAAAACCGCCGCCGTCCCAGGCTGCGCGCCGACGGCCGCCGTCAGCGTGCCGAAACGCTGCTACTCGATCGTCTTCAACGGCGCGCTCGAGATCCGCTGCGACAACGGCGAAACCACGCGCTACATCTGCGCAACTCCCAGAACGTCCCCGCCAAGTCCCCGCACCCGATCTTGGCAGAAGCATTACTCATCGCCGACCAATACGACCTTCGTATCCGTTCGTTGGTCATACCAAGTCCGGCCACAGACCGTCTCTGTTGCCCCAGCGCCACCAAGCAACCAGCCCCTCAAACTCGTAAAAGGTCCTCCTGAACGCCTCGCGAAATGTGAAACGGCCCTCGTTGCCGAATGGCGGAGACACCCGCAGGCGCATGATGAAGCAGCCGACGGTCGGCCTCGCCCTCGTGAGCGGAAAAGCGAAGTAACAGATCATCAAGCCGAGAACAAAGAGTGTGGCGGGAATCCCGATCACGCTGTCGGAGGTAACTGCATAATCGCGCTCGAAGCTCCACGAAAAATGACCCGTGCGGTGCGCTTCGAGCCACAGCGGAATCAGGGCTTCTAGCGAGGCAAGCACCATAAGACTGAAAGAAAAGTCGATCATAAAGGCCACGGCTCGGCGTTTCATGCTCGGTACGCCGATAATCTCCGTCTTCGTCGGAGCCCACATGAGCAGGCCAAAAAAGTGCGACAGCGGCCACCGCCCATAGAAGCATGATCGGGTCGGAGCCAGCCAAGACTTTCGCCTGCCCGTTGTACCATTCCGCCGAATCGCCAATTATCTTTGCAGGGACGAAAAACCTCCGCGCACCAGCCAGGCACACAAAAATCAACACGCCCGCGCGAAGGAGCATTGTCTTTGTTGCGGAGCTCATCAGTCACACCGCGATCTATTGTCGGAAACGCTGCGAATTATAAACTCATAGTTATAGACGCCGAACGGTAAATATTTCATCGCCACGTTTTTTCCCTTCATCCACATGCCTCCATCTGACCTTATCGCTTTAGCCCGTGCCGCCGCCGCGTATCACGAACTTGATCTCGCGCTCGTCTGCGCCATCATCGAACAGGAATCCGCCTGGAACACTCACGCGATCCGCTACGAGCCCGGCTTCCGCACGCGCTACGTCGCGCCCCTCGGCCTCCCGCCGACGGAAGAAATCGCCCGCTCAATTTCCTGGGGCCTCATGCAAGTGATGGGACAGGTCGCCCGCGAGCACGGCTTCGACCGCAAATTCCTTAGCGCCCTCTGCGATCCCGCGCTCGGCCTCGACATAGGCTGCCGAGTCCTTTCTCACAAAATAGCGTCTGCCAATGGCGATATCGCGGCCGCGCTGGCCCTCTGGAACGGCGGCGCGAACCCGAATTACGCCGCGCAAGTCCTCGCCCGCCTCACCCGCTATCCCTCTTGACGCAAACACGCGATCGCTTATAATATTAGCAAGTTGATTCTAGTTAGTATGTAGTTACTAGATCGTTGGCGGCTTAGTTACGCTCCGCCCTCCCCAGCCAGGACGGCCGCGTTACGGCACCACCGCCGCGCTACAGCAGCGGCTTTGCTCCAAGGGCTTGGGACAGCACGAGTAGGCGCAGTTTCGGTCCTTGGGTGCCGGAGCCGATGAAACTCGCGACGCGGGTCGTCTTTCAACACGCGCTTCTCCTATTTCTAATTTTCTTTCTTTCCGCCGGCCGCTCCACCGCGCAGAACAATCCCGCGCCCGCTCGCATCACTCAAGCCGTCGATGAAAACAATCTTGTCCCTTTGCGGGGTAACGTCCATCCGCTAGCCCGCGCTGAGTTTGACCGTGGCCCAGCTCCCTTCGACCTCGCGCTAAATCGCATGCTGCTCGTCCTGAACCGCAGCCCCGAGCAGGCAGGCAGCCTCCAGGCGCTGCTCGACCAGCAGCAAGACAGATCTTCCCCCCAGTATCATCGCTGGCTCACGCCGCAACAGTTCGGCCAGCAATTCGGCCCGTCCGATAGCGACATCGCGCAGATCACTTCCTGGCTGCAACTCCACGGCTTCCACGATGTTCACGTCAGCAACGGCCGCGTGACAATCGAATTTTCCGGCACGGCAGCGCAGGTACAAGAGGCGTTTCGCACCTCGATCCACAGATACGTCGTCAGCGGAGCAGAGCACTGGGCCAATGCGAACGATCCGCAGATTCCCGCCGCACTCGCCCCGGTTGTCGCAGGCGTGTTCACGCTTCACAATTTCCTGAAAGCGCCGCAATCGCAGACTACGCCGCAGGCGTTTGCGGCCACGCCGAGGGCAGGGAAGCGGCCGCAATTTACTGGCGGTAACGGTTCACACGCGCTCCTGCCGGGCGACTTTTACATTATTTACAACTTCAACCCGCTCACCACCACCGCTTCTGCCACCAGCATCGCGATCGTCGCGCGCACCAACATCAATTTGCAGGATGTCCAGGATTTCCACTCCTTCGCGGGGGATCAGGCGTCACCTCCGAACGTGCTCGTGAACGGCCCCGATCCTGGCGATTTGGGCGGCGGCGAAGAGGTCGAGGCCGTCCTGGACGCAACCTGGGTAACCGCCCTCGCACACTTCGCTGCGACCACGCTGGTCGTCTCTGGATCGACGGCCACCACCGACGGTGTCGATTTGTCCGAGAATTACATCATCGACAACAATTTCGCGGATGTGATGAGCGAAAGTTTCGGCAGCTGCGAGGCGAATTTCACCAGCGCGGAGGCAACAGCCGTTTCCAGTCTGGCGCAGCAGGCTGCCGCTGAAGGAATCACTTACATCGTTTCGACCGGCGATTCCGGCGCCGAAGGATGCGACGACCCAAACAGCGAAACAGTAGCCACGCACCCGTCGTCGGTCAACTTGCTCGCAGCGAATCCGTATGTCCTCGCTGTTGGCGGCACTATTTTCAATGAAGGCGCGAACAGCAGCAAATATTGGAGCGCAACGAATGGTTCCCTCAGTGCTGACTCTATCGGATCCGCCATTTCCTACATCCCGGAGAATGTCTGGAATGAGAGTTGCAAATCCGGTCAGCCCAATTGCTCGAAGCCAAGCATCGCGGCGGGTGGTGGTGGCGCCAGCACATTCTTTGCGAAACCTTCCTGGCAAACCGGCGTCGCCGGAATTCCCGCCGATAACGCGCGTGATCTTCCCGACGTCTCACTAACGGCCGCGGGCCATGACCCGTATCTAATCTGTCTCGACGGTTCCTGCACCCCCAACTCTCAGGGCCAAATCACGCTCGAGGGCATCGCAGGCACGTCCGCTGCGGCTCAAGCATTTGCCGGGATCATGGCCAGCGTCGCATTCAAGGCAGGCGTTCGGCTCGGCCAGCCGAATTACGTCCTCTACAGGCTCGCGAACGCCGAAACTCTCTCGCAATGCAATGCCTCTAATACAACTACGCTTCCGGCAAGCACGTGCGTCTTCAACGATGTCACGGTAGGGAATAACGCCGTCCCCGGCGAACTCAATTACGGCACGCCATCCGCCAAATATCAGAGTGGTGTCGGCTACGATCTGGCAACGGGCCTCGGCTCGGTGAACGTCACAAACCTCATCAACCAATGGAGCAGCGTCACCTTCAACGCCACGAGCACCTCCCTTTCGATCAGCCCCACCACCGCGCAGCATGGCACCCCGCTCAACATTTCGGGCGCCGTCGCGCCAACCAGCGGCACCGGCACTCCAACCGGCGTCGTTTGGTTTACTCACAATAACGATTACTTCGGCCTCGTCGGAGACAACACCATTGCGACCTTTCCCCTTGATGGAACCGCCTCCTACAGCGGTACGGCTCGTCTTGCCGGCGGCACTTACCAACTGAATGCGCATTATCCCGGCGACGTTACCTATGGCGGCAGCTCTTCGTCGCCTCTTGTGCAAGTCACCATTTCTCCGGAGCCAACCACAATCACTTTTTCCGTGCTGACGAAAAACCTTATGGGCAATTTGGTCCCGTTCACAAGCGTCCCCTATGGCACGCCCATCTATTTCCAGGCTCAAGTAAACTGGCAGTCCGGCTACGGCTCGCCAACCGGCAATATCAATTACAACAGCAATGGCTCGTCGGTTTGGGGCGCGCTTCTGAGTAGCGCCTCGAACGGAAACTCGCTCTCGAACGCCGATACGTTCACTCCAGTGGGCACCTATTCCGCCACCGCGCTCTACGTCGGAGACAATAGTTTCCAGTCCAGCAGCGACAATACCCCGAGCAACTTCTCCATCACCTCGATTTCTACTCAGACATCGCTCACGGCACAGCAAAATTTTCAAGGCCTGATCCTCACCGCCACTGTTTCTGGCTCTGGTGTCGGCTCGCCGCCCTCGGGAGTGGTAACCTTCACCAACGGTGTGGGCGGCCCAGCACTCGGTACCGGTTTTCTTTTCAACGGGACCTCTTCCGGCGGCACTGTCCAGACCACCACCACTTTCAATGCCACGCAGTTGGCTCCCGGCCAATACAATTTCGTCGCGAACTACCCGGGAGACGGGAACTATGGAGCTTCGGCTTCCGCCGCCGTTCCGATGACTCTGGCAGCCGACTTCGCCCTCATTGTGAATCAGGGTGCCACGTCGCAGACCGTGACTCCCGGCCAAACCGCGACGTTTATCAACAACATCCTGGTCATGCCTCTGTTTGGCTATTCTGGGACCGTAAATGTTTCGTGCTCGGTGCCCGCGGCGGGTACCACGTGTTCCGTGAATCCGTCGTCCTACGCAATCGCGAACGGAGTTGCCGATGGCACAACGATCACGATTACCACCGCGGCGGCTGGCGCGGTCGGCTCGCGGCCAACGGCGGGTCCATCCGACGCGCCGCCATTCCACGTGCTGCCTGGCCGCCTCGTGTCGCTAGCTCTCTTGCTGTGCTCACTTCTAATCCTGCTGACCCGAACCCGAAGGCCCCGCTTCGCCATGCCGCTCGCGCTGCTGCTTTTGATGGTGGGAATTGCGCCCGTAGGCTGCGGAGGCGGCGGAAATAGCGGCACCGGTCCGTCACGCCAGGTATCGGGAACGCCCGCCGGAAACTACACAGTCACCGTGACCGGCACGGCAGGCACCACCACGCACACAAGCACCCTTACCCTAATCGTGCAGTAACCTGGGAACGCCAATCTCCCGATTGGCGCCTTTGGTTTTCCGTAGCGCCGTCATCCTGAGCGGAGTCGCACGCTTTTTTCTTCCGGCGCGATGTCTGCGCGGCGTGCGACGTAGCCGAAGGACCTCTCTTCGATCTCGCCGCGCCGCAGAAAACGGGGCAGGGAACTGCTCGAAAACTTTGCTTGCGAGCGCCCGGCACCGCAGCTCATGTGGAGTGCGGGAGCTTGCATGTACTGAGCTTTGGTGCTTCCTACGTAGCTCGGATTTTTCGCATCCAGAAACTGCCCTGGAACAATGAACCCGCAACGTATCTTGAGAATATGCTCGCCAGAAGTTCTGGATGCCTCAGATTCATGTAGTGCGCGGCCCACAGGACTTCGAACGAGTTGTTAAACATCAAGAGTGCTTGCAGCAGGTATTGCTCGTTCCAGAAACGCAGCTCATTCACAACCCACTTTCGCGGATAACTCTGAGGAAGGAAAATATCGTGGACATGGACAATCACGCCAGGGTTCAGCCGAGGCAAAACCTCCAAGAATAGAAACTGCACGTCGCTGCCGATTTTAACTACATGACTGCTGTCGATGAACAGAATGTCATTTTCTCCAAGCCGTTCGAATTCCGCCATGCCCACATCCTGAACAGGTGAAACGATCAGGCTATCAAGGCCGGGGAATCCCTTTTTCAGCGCGTTATTTGGGTAAGGTTCAATGGCGATAAGTTTTCCAATTTCGTTTTTACAAATCGCTGCGGCGGAGATTTGCGTGGACGCTCCCGAGCCTACTTCCAGGATGCGCCGCGGCCTGAAATGACGAATCATTGCATGAAGCACTTCTCCGTCCACGCCTCCAAATTGACCGGCTTGCGGTACGGACGGAAATTCCTTGGACCATTCAGCCATAGCGTGGGCAAGCTCGATTTGGCCAGGCTCGTTCATGTCAATTCCGGCGAGAGTCGATTTCTGGCGCCATGTTTCTTCGGGCAGTTTCGCCGTATCCGGGATCGGTCCGTAGAAGTGATTAGGGATGGCGTGGATGCCCACGGACTGGAGCGCGTTGAACGCGCCTATCCTCAAGTTATGGAGCCACATTTGGTTTCCCCTCGATCCCGGTAACCTATCACACTTATTACCCATCGCACAGATATCCGTCATTCCGCCTGCCCTGACGAAGGAAGGGAGCCGAGTCCGCGCGCGCCTTTGCCTTTGCCTTTGCCTTTGAGCCTCTGCCTCTGCCTCTGCCTCTGCCTCTGCCTCTGCCTCTGCCTCTGCCTCTGCCTCTGCCTCTGCCTCTGCCTCTGCCTCTGCCTCTGCCTGCGCCGTCATCCTGAGCGGAGTCGCGCGCTTTTTTCTTCCGCGCGGTGTCTGCGCGGCGTGCGACGCAGTCGAAGGACCTCTCTTCGATTTCCCCGCACCGGAGTGTCCCGCGCCTTTGCCTTTGCCTTTGCCTTTGCCTCTGCCTCTGCCTCTGCCTCTGCCTCTGCCTTGCGCCGTCATCCTGAGCGGAGTCGCACGCTTTTTTCTTCCGCGCGGTGTCTGCGCGGCGTGCGACGCAGTCGAAGGACCTCTCTTCGATTTCCCCGTGCCTCGCCGTTACTTCCAAGAGAGGTTCTTCGACTCCGTGTCCCGGCGCTTCGCGCAAAACCAAAAGCGCGGGACACTCCGCTCAGAATGACGGGCCTTACGTGGCGTCGCTCATCCGGGTGTAGGATGAGGCCACAAAACATGAAAGGCGGCGCGGTTTACATTTTGGCGAGCAAGTCGGGCGTCCTCTACACCGGCGTGACCAGCCATCTCGACCGTCGGTTTATAGAGCACCAAAGAAAGCTGCGCTATGGCTTCACCGCGCAATACAACGTCACGCACCTCGTCCACTATGAAACTTTTGGCGACATCCGCGCGGCTATCGCTCGCGAAAAGCAGATCAAGGGCTGGCTTCGCAAGAAGAAAATCGCCTTGATTGAAGGCACCAACCCGTCGTGGCGCGATCTGGCCGAGGACTTGTTCCCTAAGCCGACATCTCGATAGATCACCTCCACGTTCCGCCGTCATCCTGAGCGAAGTTCGCGCGAGTTTTCGCTTTTCCCGCGGTTTATGCGGGCGCGCGACGCAGCCGAAGGACCTCTCTTCGATTTGCCCGCGCCTCGCCGCCACTTCCAAGAGAGGTTCTTCGACTCCGTGTCCCGGCGCTTCGCGCAAAACCAAAAGCGCGGGACACTCCGCTCAGAATGACGACTCCGGAATCTCTCTTCGATCGCGCTAAATCGCCACTGTAAAATCGCTGCTTGCTCGCTTCTCTAGCCACTCGCCACTTCTCCCATGACACAACGCACCCTAAAAATCGCCGCACTCCGCACGCTTCTCCTGCTGACGCTGATCGCCATAGCAGGAGTAGCGCGCGCCAACACCTACTACATCGACTACGCCACCGGCTCGAATTCCAACGCAGGCACGTCTGAAGGCAGCCCCTGGAAGTCCGCGCCCGGAATGCAGACGGCCCCAGGTTGCGCCGGCGCCACGCACACGTATACGCACGCAGCCGGCGACACCTTCATCTTCAAGGGCGGCGTCACCTGGCCCGCAGCCTGCTTCCCGATGAATATCACACAGGGCGGATCAAGCAACACTGTCCGCGACACCTACACCGTCGATCAAACCTGGTTCGCGGCCGGCAGTTTCACCAAGCCAATCTTCGCGGGGCAAAACGTCTCGATGGACGGCATGATCATCATTTCGGCCAGCAATATCAACCTCTCTTGGCTCGATGTAGGCGGCTGGAAAGTCACCACGATCAACGGCAACAGCGCCAATTGCGATCAGGCCACGATCATCATAGAACCCAGCAATCACGTGAACATCACCGCCAGCCATATGTACTTGCACGATTGGCTGGTGCCCTCCGCCCCAACCTCGCTAGGAAGTGGAGACGTCCACGGAATCACCAGCGGCGGAATGTGCGTCAATCAATTCGGGCATTTCAACGCGATCCTCGATAGCTCCGAAGTGAGCGACGCCAACAACGTCGTCAGCGGCACCGAAATTGCCGTTGGCGCATGCGGCGCGCAAATCGCCATCACCAATACGCACTGTCACGATCTATTCGAAGGCATCGTCGATCACGACGCGATCAGCGGCGATCAATTCGATCACATCAGCTACAACCCCTCGGGCAGCGGCATAGCTCCGGCTGAAGCGTTTAACAACACCTATGGAATAAATGCCGTACACACGAACATCATCGAATCCAGCATCGGCGAAGGCGACGGCCCGGTCTACAACAACTACATCCACGATGCGGGAGTATTTGGCGAGATCATCGACGAGTGCGCCCAGGGCGTGATCTACAACAATGTGATCAGCAACGTGTCGCGAGTTTCTATCCGCTTCCAGTGGTGCTCGGGAGACTCCCCCAGCAGCGTCGCCTACGTCTACAACAACACCGTCGACGCGTCGAATTGCTTCAACCGCGATGGCTGCCCTTGGACCACCTATCAATATGCTTCGGGCGACCTGGGCGGCCACCTCGCGATCATCAAGTTCCAGAACAATATTTCAATCGGCACCAGTCCCAATGTGAACGGCGCAAGCGGATCGGTCACATCTGCCAATCACACCATGAACACCACAGAGGCTGTCACCTACGGCTTCATACCCGCCAGTAAATTCAGTCCGTCTTCATCGGACCCGAGCACCGCCGGCGCTGGTTCCAATCTCACCACTTCGTGCTCCGGCAATCTCTCAGAGCTTTGCCAGGACACCACCGGCGCTTCCTGGTTCGCCGGCAGCTACAAAACGCGGCCCACCGGCGCCACCGCTTGGGACATCGGCGCATTCCAAGGACAGGGCGGCGCGAGCGGTCCGCCCACGATTTCGATCAGCGCGCCATCGCCGGGAACAATTACAGGCAGCGTGAACCTAACCGCATCCTGCACGCCGCAAGGCAGCGCAACCGTTTCCAGCATCCAGTTCACGATTGACGGATTTCCTTTCGGCGCAGCCGGAACGTCGTCTCCCTACACGCTAAGTTGGAACACCGCCACAGCGGCGAATGCCAATCACGTAATCGGCGCCACCTGCACGGACTCCAACGCCCAAGTAGGCACCGCCGGGACCGTCACCGTAACGGTGAGCAATTCCATTCCCGGCTGCTTCATCTCCACGGACAACGGTTCAGGCAGCCTTTCTTGGACCGCCAATCAAGCCTTCACCGCGCAGAGCGCCAACTTCACCGCGACCGTCACCATCACGCCCAACACCGCCACTCAAGATACGGTTTTCGCACTCTCGCAAGCACCGATGAACGTCTACGGCCAAGGTGCGGCCGTACTGCGAGCCAATTCGAGCGGCACCTGGGATGTGTGGAAGGGAAGCACGGGCTATACATCGGACAACTCAGCGCCTTACACGGCAGGAACGGCCTACAGTTTCACCTTCACCATCAACTTCACCGGGCCGAACGCAGGAACTTTCAGCGTGAGCGAAACATCACCGAGTAGCATCGCCATCGCCACGAACTACGCCTTTCGCGCGACCGCCTCGATTGCCAGCCTCGGCTTCATCAATTCCATCGCCGATAACGATACGCCCGACACGCAGAAGGCCTGCAATTTTCAAGTTGGCAGCGCCGCGTCGCTCACCTTCAGCCCGCTTAGCCTCAACTTCGGCAACATCACCGTCGGCAGCAACGCCACGCAAACCATCACCCCAACCACCTCAGGCGGCTCGGTGAATTTTTCCAGCGTCGCCATCAGCGGCAACGCCGACTTCACCATCAATTCCAATACCTGCACGGGATCGGTCCCCAGCTCCTGCGCCACGCAAATTGAATTCGCGCCCACTTCAGCAGCGCTCGAAACCGCCACCGTCACTTTCACCGACGACGCCACCGGCAGCCCGCAATCCGTCGCCGTCAGCGGCACCGGCGTTCCCGCCACTCCCACACTTTCGGTCAGCCCCACCAGCGTGAATTTCGGCGGCGTGCACGTCCTCACCACATCCTCGAGCGGCCCGATCGTCCTGACGATCTCCAGCGGCCCCGTCACTTTCACCGGCACGCCATCTCTCAGCGGCCCGAACGCCGCCGACTTCGCGCTCGCCTCCAACACCTGCACCGGAACCGTCTCCGCAGCCTCCTGCCAATCGGTAGTCAGCTTCACCCCCAGCGCCGTAGGCGCCGAATCCGCCACGCTAACCTACACCGACAGCGCCACCGGCACCCCGCAAACAGTCGCCCTAACCGGCTCAGGCTACCTAGCCCCCCACCCCCCCACAGCAGTCCAAGCCACCGTCCAGTAACCGCTGTCGCCCCTCTGACGTTGCCTTTTCCGCCTTCGCCTTTCCTGGGAACGCCAATCTCCCGATTGGCGCCTTTGCTTTTTCTGAGGCGTCGTCATCCTGAGCGAAGTTTCGCGCGGTTCTGCCTTCCCCGCGGTTTTCGCGGGCGCGAAACGCAGCCGAAGGACCTCTCTTCGATTTCCGACGCACCTCGAGGTTCTTGTAGCGCCGTCATTCCGAGCGAAGCGTCCCGCGCCTTTGCTTTTGCGCGAAGCGCCGGGACGCGCAGTCGAGGAATCTCTCTTCGATCGCCAATGCGCCTCGCACTCCAAGAAAGAGCCGGCGGGATGCCAGCGCTCCAAGCGCCGCGCCTTTTAACCCTGAGCAGGCCGGGCACGTGCTTCAGCCACCTCATCGGATCGAATAACCGCCATCAACACACACCGTAGTTCCAGTAACGAAATCCGAAGCGCGCGAGGCCAAGTAGACAGCCGTCCCCGCAAGTTCCTCCGGCTGACCCCATCGGCCAGCGGGAGTGCGTGCAAGAATCTCGTCGTTCATGGGCATGGCGCGAACCGGCGCCGTCATCTCCGTCTCAAACCATCCAGGCGCGATCGCATTCACTTGAATGTTGTGCGGCGCAAGCTCAATCGCCATCGACTTGGTCAGTTGGATCATCGCTCCCTTCGCCGCGCTGTAAGAGGGAACTAGCCCCGATCCAAACAACGAATAAATACTCGCAATGTTGATGATCTTTCCGGATCTGCGACGCAGCATCGAGCCGGCCGCCAGCTTCGAAAGAAGGAAAGCCGCATTCAGGTGCGTCTCGATCACGTTGTCCCAGTCTTCCGGCTTTTCCTGCAACACGCCGCCGCTCAGCGACGCGTTGCCCGCATTATTCACCAGGATGCTCACGCCACCGAGCTCGCGTTCGACCTTCCCGAACGCAGGTTCCAATCCGCCGCGATTGGTCACATCCACCTTCACAGCCATTGAAGGAACGCCGATCGCTTTCAGTTCAGAAAGGACGCGCTCGTTTTTTTCGTCGTTTCGTCCAAAGATTGCGATGGCCGCCCCGGCTTCGGCCAGTCCCAGGGCAATGCCGCGACCAATTCCGCCATTGCCGCCAGTAACGACGGCAACCCGTCCCGTCAAGTCAAACAGCGCAGGCTTCGTCATGGAAGAACTCCCAATAAGCGCGTTTGGTTTTTAATGTAGCTCACCCCGCCGTCAAGGGGTGAGGACTTTCGGCCCTTTCGCCTAGCCTCGCCTCGCTACTTCATTCGTAGAGGCACGGTACACCGCGCCCCGCACAAATGCTTGGCTACTTGTCCGCATCCGCCTCATGCGAACGGGCACCTCGCACCATGTGGAGTGCGGGAGCTTGTTTACCCTGAGCCTCGAAGGGCTCCCGCTGTCTGCCGCCCGGGCTTGCCCCGGCGTGCTCCTCGCATCAACCTAGGAACGCCAATCTCCCGATTGGCGCCTTTGGTTCAATGTAGCTCACCCCTTCAGGGGTGAGGCTTTTCGGCCCTTCGCCGCGCCTTCAGGCCGGCAGCCTCGCCTTTTCCGCACCGCCGTCATTCCGAGCGAAGCGTCCCGCGCCTTTGCCTTTGCGCGAAGCGCCGGGACACAGGACAGGGCTCCCAGGTCGACGGTTAGTCGAGCCTGGGAGATAGGTCGAGGAATCTCTCTTCGATCGCCAATGAGCCTGATCGCCGCCGTGTCGTTTCTACCGCCGGCATCCCGCCGGCTCTTTCTTGTCGCATCTCTAGGGACAGGGTGGAAGGGCAGGGCTTCAGCCCTGCCACAAAAACGACGGCGCGAAGCACCTTCCTCTGCGCAGCCTCTCTCGCAGCATGTTGCCCGGCACAGATGCTTGGCTACTTGTCCGCATCCGCCTCATGCGAACGGGCGCCTCGCATCGTGTGGAGTGCGGGAGCTTGCTCCCGCTGTCTGCCGCCGGTGGCTTGCCCCGGCGTGCTCCTCGCATCAACCTGGGAACGCCAACGTGTCCCGAGCACAGCCGAGGGATCCCCGCGATTGTCGCCTTTTCTCTTGCCGATCCACTCAGGGTGGAAGGGCAGGGCTTCCTTGCCCTGAGCGAAGTCGAAGGGAGCCCTTGCCACAAAAAACGACAGCGCGAAGCGCCTTCCTCTGCGCTGCCTCTCCCGCAGCATGTACTCGCCTTCCTGCGCTAGAAAGCACCGACCACTCTGATCGGCGGAAGGGGACTCACTCGCCACTTCCCATCGTCCAGTTCGGTTGAAGAGCAGAGGATTCACCGCCGTCGCAAACGACGACACGCATTCCCGGTGGAAGGGCAGGGCTTCAGCCCTGCCACAAAAACGACGGCGCGAAGCGCCTTCCTCTGCGCTGCCTCTCTCGCAGCATGTACTCGCATTCCGCACTAGAAAGCGCCACTAACAACCATCGTCTCATCAGCCAAAGAGGACTCTCTAGCCTCTAGCCTCTAGCCTCTAGCCTCTAGCCTCTAGCCTCTAGCCTCCAGCCTCTAACCTCCCATGCCCCGCCGCACCCTAGAAATCGCCGCCTTCTGCGCCGCACTACTAATCGCCGCGCTCGCCATCCACGCCTGGCTCTCGTCTCGCGACGAGCAGCATCGCCTCCAAACCACCCTCGCCACGCAAAAGCAAATCCTCGACGCCGCCGACGCCAGAGAGCACACGCGCGACGCCACCTTGAATGACGCCCTCGCAAAAATCGAAAAGCTGAAGCGCGCCACGCAGACGCCGCAGCAAATCCTGCGCGACCTCCCCAACTATCTCCCACTCCCGCAGCCCATCACCCTCGCGCCAACGGCCGCCGCCACGGCCGCGCAGCAGGGAACTGCCCTGCCCGAGAAATCCGCGTCAGCCCGCAGCACCCAGCCCAAGCCACCGCCCGACGCGAAATCCCTGCCCACCGCCCCGCAGCCGATCGTCCCCTGCAACCCAGCCAACGCGGCCAGCAATTGCGTCGTCCAAATGCCCTCCACCGATTTAAAACCTCTCTACGACTTCACCCAAAACTGCCGCGAATGCCAGCTGCGCCTCGCCGCCGCCCAGCAGGACCACGCCGATGACCTCACCAAGCTCGACTCCCTCACCCGCGAACGCGACGCCGCCATCACCGCCGCCAAAGGAGGCACCTTCTGGCGACGCCTCCGTCGCAACGCCCTCTGGTTCGTAGTGGGCGCCGGACTAGGAGCCGCCTCCGCCCACATCGCCACCCACCCCTGACAAGCTGACCACTCGACGCCCCTGAACGGTCTCTTTGATCGCCCATGCGCCTCGACGCAGCACCAGCGCGTCGCACATCGACGGGCCCCTGGGTTTTTTGCCTTTGCCTTGCCTTTGCCTTTGCCTTTGCCTTTGCCTTTGCCTTTGCTTTTTGCTGTTGCGTCGCCCATGGACGGGGCCAAGGGGGGTGCCTCGTTCCCATCGGCCCCACCTAATCCTCCTCCTAGCCTCAGTGCCTCCCTGCTTCTGCTTCTGTCTCTCCTGCGTCTCTTCTCTTACCTCTTCCTCTTACCTCTTACCTCTTTTTCCTCTTACCTCTTTCTGCTCTTTGCCTTTACCTTTGGTTTTTGGCTTTGCCTTTGGCCTCTTGGCTCTCGGCGCTTGCTATTTCTTTTTGCGCGCTGTCTCTCTGCCATTTTGCCTCCGTCCTGGTGATGACCACCGGCCACGTTCAGGAGTGCCCGAGGCATCAGACAGCCTCAATCCCACCTGAGTAAGGAAAGCTACTTGACTGCCGCTAATTCTTACTATGTTGCACAGAGGCGGAGAAAACCCCGAGGCGCCTGAGATAAACCTCGGTCTAGGGTTGAGACTGACGACTGACGAGTGGGGGTGCGGGCCGGATCTTGGCTGCCTCGCACTTATTGGGTGCTTCACACTTATCGGCTGCTTTTACAAACAAAGGAGAGTATGGCCGTTGGCGCAGCCTTGGGTGGCGTCGGGTAAGCCCACATCAGGCGAGGTTGAGGTTGACGCGTCTGGGGTGCGAACTTTGGCGCTGGGCATCTTGGCCTTGGAGGTGGTAGCGGTCGAGTGAAGCAGGTGTGAGGCAGTGTCACTCATCGAGGCGGTATCGTTCATCGAGGCGGCGCTGATTGCAGCGGCTCCTTTGGCCGCGGTATTGATCAGGGTGGTTGCTTTGGTGTCGGGGGCGGTGGCCGAGTCTGTTGCGTTTAGTGGGCTGAGCGGAGACGAGAGGAGGGCGAGTTTGTCGAGGAGCTGCGAGCCGTGCGACGCGAGAAATGGGAGCGCGCTGAGGGTGCGTTCCTGGAGGTCGCCGGCGGGATGAAGGGCATCAAGAGGATGCGCTGGTGGCGGTCGAGGACTCCGGAGCGAAAATTTATGGCGCGGGCGACCTTGGCTTTGAGTTGGGTGAACTGGTGCAGCATCTTCTGCTCGGAGGCGCGAAGGGCATCGACTAGAGTGGCATCGAGATTTTTCAGCGGCTCGTCATATTGGGTCAGCAAATCGCGCAAAGCAGTTTCTCCAACGTCGAAGCGGGTGGCCAGATCGCCGGGCATGAATTTCTGTTCCATTTTTGCTCGGAGGCGCTGCGGTCCAGCGAGGATATCGCGAAAATCGAGCTCGTATTGTTCCAAAAAGCGAGCGATGGCAGGCTCTACGATTGTGAAACTCGCGCGCGGAAGAATTGCAGGCATGCCTCCGATGAATTGCTTGTAGATGAGATTGGATTGGGCGAGATAGGCGATTTCGGCTGGACCTCCGATGTAAGCGGCGGTTGGAAGCAGCGAATCCTGCACGATGGGACGCAACAAGGCGCTGGGAGTAAACGCCTCGGGGCGATCGTTGAACGCGGAGGTCAATTGCTGACGAGAGAGTTCTGCATTTCCGGCGACAAAGTTCCCGTTGCGGCGACGCAAAGGCTCGCGACGGCCGTCGAGGTTGTAAAAAAGCAGTGTTGTCTCACGCGTGACTTTTACCTGGGCGTGGAAACCTGCGGATTCGAGTTCATTCGATCGCGCCAGAAAGCATCGCCTAGCGAATTGGCTTCCTCCATCGCGCGAAGATAAATTGGCGCGGCAAGGCTGTGCAAGCGCACATCGAGTGGATCGATGAAAATGATGCCGCGGCCGGCGAACAGACGGGCCATCAATTTTCCGAAGGCGGAGCCGTAGGTTTCGCCTCGTGTGTAGGATTCGCGGAGGGCCTGCGCGATCTCGTCGGCGAAGGGGCCCTGGAGAGTCTGCGTCGCGGCAACTACGATCCCTTCGATCTCGTCACCGAGTCAGAATTTCTCCGACGCGGCGGCCAGCGTCTTCAGGTCTAGCAGGCAATTCGTAATGGACGAGTCCCTCGCGGGTGTTCCAATCGGAGTGATGGACCTCCGCCAGGTCGTGGTCCTCGGTGGCCAGCCAAAATATGGGAACCGCTGTCGGTGCCGTGGCTGGTTGCTTCCTCGGCGATGCGGATTGCGGAGATGGCTTTGTAAAACGTGTACGCGGGGCCGGAAAAAAGTCCGGTTTGCTGGCCGGTGACGATCGCCACGGCTCCACGGGCGAGACGATCGAGATTCCGGTTCGCCGCGGAGTCGAGTTCCCTTCCGGCGCTAAATTTCTGGTTCTGCTCGCGGAGGATTTCGCAGACTTGGTGGCGGACATTTGAATCGAGGCGGACTTCACGGGCTGCGGCGTCAATGCCAGCGAGTGTTGGAGGGTGTGCGTAAAAGGATGCGACTCGCGGGAAATCTTCAAGAAAGGTTGAAAGGAGCTTGCTCGTGTGCGGGATTTCGCGGAAGGAAAGACAGTGAGACTCCATGGACGAAATTATGATACACGGGGCCTCGAAGAGCGGCAACACCGCCGGCAGGATGACGGCGCACGGAAAAGGCAAAGGCTGCCGGCCTGACCTTCACTTTGTTCAGGGTAAAAAAGCGCGACGCTACAAAGGCAACCGCAAAGGCAAAGGCAAAAGCCAAAAGCCAAAAGCAAAAGGTGGCGCTGCGGAGGACGGACTGCGTCGGCGTTGACTTGAAGGTAAACGGTCCCTAAGATGATGCGGACATGGTTGACACCCAGCCGCTTGTTGGGCAGACGATTTCGCATTATCGCGTCGTTGAGAAGCTCGGCGGCGGTGGCATGGGGGTTGTGTATCGTGCGGAGGATGTGACGCTGGGGCGCGCGGTGGCGTTGAAATTCCTGCCCGATGAAATTGCCCGGGAAAAACAGGCGCTGGACCGGTTCCTCCGCGAGGCTCGCGCGGCCGCGGCGCTGAACCATCCGAATATCTGCACGATTCACGAAATCAGCGAATACGATCACCGGCGATTCATCGCCATGGAGCTGCTGCAGGGCGAGACGCTGAAGCACCATATCGTCGGCGGCGGCCTGGAAATCAGCGCGCTTCTCGAAATCGGCGTACAGGTGGCGGACGCGCTCGACGCTGCGCACACCAGTGGAATCATCCATCGCGACATCAAGCCCGCGAACATTTTTCTAACGCAGCGCGGGCAGGCGAAGGTCCTCGATTTCGGACTTGCGAAGCAGTTGCCGCAGGGGGCTGCCACGATCGGCAACGCGCCAACCGAAGGAACTACTGAGGAAGATGATCCGCATCTCACGAGCCCCGGCGTGGCGCTGGGGACTGTGGCATACATGTCTCCCGAACAGGCGCTGGGGCAGGAAATTGACGCACGGAGCGACCTTTTCAGCTTCGGCGTGGTCCTCTACGAAATGGCGACGGGGCGGCAGGCGTTTGCGGGGCGCACGTCCGCGGCGATCTTCGACGCGATTTTGCACAAAGCGCCGACGTCGCCGATCCGGCTGAATCCGGACATGCCGCTCGAGTTGGAACGAATCCTCAACAAGGCGCTGGAGAAGGATCGCAACCTTCGCTACCAGCATGCGTCGGAAATGCGCGCTGACCTGAAGCGGTTGCAGCGCGACAGCGATTCGGCGCGTGCGGCCACAGGTTTCGTTGGCGTCGCTAGCCCGAGCGAGGCGAGGGACTTCCCTTCCCCCGCGGCAGTCGCCGAGCCGAAGCGAGATGCCTCGGGCCGACGGGCGGGTCCCGGCGGTGACGCGCCTCCAAAAAGCAAGCGATGGATTGTGGCAGGCGCGGCGGCAGTCGTCATAGCTGCGGCGCTCGCGGTTGGCAGTTACTTTTATTTCCATCGCACGCCGAAACTGACCGAGAGGGATTCGGTTGTGGTCGCCGATTTCGCGAACACGACGGGCGATCCGGTGTTTGATGGCACGCTGCGGCAGGGTCTCTCCACGCAACTCGAACAAACGCCGTACGTGCGATTGGTTTCGGGGGACCAAATCGCCGAGACGCTCCGCTTCATGGAGAAGCCGCCCGATACGCGGCTGACGCAGGAGGTGGCGCGCGAGGTTTGCCAGCGCGTCAATGCGACAACGGAGATTGAGGGATCGATTGCCGCGCTGGGCAGTCAGTACGTCATTGGGCTCAACACCGTAAATTGTAAGACGGGCGAAGCGCTGGCCGAGGAACAGGTCACCGCCGACGGCAAGGAAAAAGTAATTGCGGCTCTAGGAAACGCCGCATCCGAGTTGCGGTCAAAGCTTGGCGAATCGCGCGCCTCGCTTGAGGCGCATGACGTGCCGCTCCAACAGGCGACTACGTCCTCGCTGGAAGCCTTGCAAGCGGAAGCCCAAGGCAGCCAGGCATTCTTGGATTTCAAGATGCCTGCGGCGTCTTCATTCTTAGAGCGCGCCGTGAGTCTTGATCCCAATTTCGCACTCGCCTATTCCCTGCTGGGGGTTACTCAGAGCGGCGACCAGAGAGTTGAAAGCAATAGAAGAGCCTATGAGTTGCGCGACCGCGTTAGTGAGTTTGAAAACCTCTCGATTTCCAAGAACTACGAACTGTATGTCACAGGCAACTTCGACAAGGCTCTTCAGCTTGCTCAACAACAGGATCAAGCCTATCCACACAACTCGCTAGTTCTGATCGGACTAGTGAATTGCTATGGACAATTCCTTGGCCGAGCGAATGACGGGCTCGCAGCAGCTCTGGAGGGCGTTCAACTGAGTCCGACGGCGATTGATTACATGAGCCTCGGTTTTAGCTACGCAGCTCTGAATCGCTCGGACGAGGCGCGGGCGACGATCCAGCAAGCTCGCGCCAGCCACGTGGATTCTCCCATTTTCAGTTTGGTCCTGTGGGACGCTGCCTACGCCCAGCAGGACCAGGCCGGGATGGCCGCGAATGAGGCCATAGCGCGCCGGATTGAACCGGTTATCGATGTCGTCGTCGCCGAAGACCAGGGCCACGTGTCTCGCTTGCGCGACTTGGTTCAGCGTATTACCGCGCCCGAAATGCAGGCGAATGCAAATTCGGAGCCGGAAGATGCGGGAGACATCGAGTCAGGAATGGCGCAGTTTGAAGCCTTGATAGGAAACCAAGCGGAAGCCAGAGTTGCTGCGGTGAAGGCTAGCAAGATGTCTGCGGACTGGGTGACGCTCGGACGTTCCGGGCTCGCTCTCGCGCTTGCAGGCGATGCTGCAGGGGCGCAGAAGCTAGCAGCCGAGTTGAATCAGCGATTCCCCGAGGCTACGTACGGGCAATTCTATTACCTACCGGCGATTCGAGCTGTTCTGGCGCTACACCAGGGGAAACCGCAGGAGGCAATCGAGGACCTTAGCGCCACGTCGTCCCACGAGACGCTTCGGGAGGGCGGGATGGTAGTTGTTTACCTTCGTGGCCAGGCGTACCTAGACGCGCACCAAGGCGCGCAGGCCGCTGCTGAATTCCAGAAAATGTTGGACAATCCCATTCAAGGCTCTCGCAGCCTAGCGACTCTCGGCGTCGCGCGGGCATTGGCGCTTGAGGGTGATACGGCGAAGGCCAAGACGGCGTACCAGGATTTCTTCGCTCAGTGGAAAAACGCCGACCCGGACATTCCCGTCCTCAAGCAAGCCAAAGCCGAGTACGCCAAGCTGCAATAACCCGGCGAAATTGGGGCATGGCGTCAATTGTAAATTAGGGCGTCAGCCCTGAGGATTTTCGGGTGCGTCGACCGCGCGGCCTTCGATTTGGAGGACGGAATGACGCCGAAAAGCCTTACCCGTGAAGGCGGGGTGAGCTACATAAACCCAAAGGCCCAATCTTTGTAGGAGGGTTGCCGGTGGTTACATCGAAGAGAGATTCCTCGACTGCGTGTCCCGGCGCTTCGCGCAGAGACAAAAGCACGGGACACTCCGCTCCCTTCCGTTGTCAGGGCAGGCGGAATGACAACGCTCCCGGAACGTCGAGGTGGATGGCGAACAAGTAGCCAAGCAAGTTTACCGGGCACAGTATGCTGTGCCCCTACGAAAAGCGAAAGAGCCAATTGGGAGATCCCTCGGCTGCGCTCCGGACAAGGTGGCGTTCCCAGGTGATGCATGTCACGTCGCTGCGTGACATGCATCACTTGTGGAGCGGAGAATTTGGCGGAGGCTGACATTCAACGAGAGGCGCGAATGAGCGGGAGTCGCAGCACCGTTTTCAGAATTGTTCCGCGCAGAGATGGGGATACAATATGGCCGAACTCCAGCATGCGCGCTCCCTACGGACTGGAAATCATCGAGAACTGCGTTACGTGCCCGCACCGGGAAGAGCGGATTTTCTGCAACCTCCCGCCGCCGACCGTGCAAGCTCTCTCGGAAATCACCTCGGCAGTTTCTTATCCGAAGGGCGTGACGCTCTTTGTTGAAGGGCAGAAGGCACGCGGCGTGTTCATCCTGTGCACGGGACGCGTGAAACTTTCGACGTCCTCGGTTGACGGGAAGACGCTGATCATACGAATTTCCGACTCGGGGGAAGTTTTGGGCCTGCCGGCCACGGTGACTGGGAAGCCCTACGAACTCACGGCGGAAGTGGTCGAGCCCGCACAGGCCAATTTTATTTCGCGGGCGGACTTTCTGAGCTTTCTGCGCGAACACGGCGAGGTTTCCCTGCGCGTGGCGCAGCAATTGGCGGAAACCTACCACGCCGCGATTGGCGAGATGCGGTCCATTGGGCTGGCCAATTCCGCGGCGGAAAAATTGGCCCGCTTTCTGCTGGATTGGTGCGCGAGCCACGGAAATGCCCGACAGCCGATACGCGCGAAACTAACTCTCACGCACGAAGAGATCGCGCAGATGATTGGAACGTCGCGCGAAACGGTGACAAGGCTGTTCTCCGACTTCAAGAAGAAACAGCTTTTGACCGTTCATGGTTCCACGCTTACGATCCCCGACCGAGGCGCCCTCGAAAGCCTTTTGGATTCCCACCAGTAGCCTTCCCTGCTTGGAGCTTTTAGTTTGGAATTGTGACGTTCGTCACATGCATCCGTGATGATGATCACGGGAATCCGTCGGAACTGCCGATAACCTATCCAGTGTTTGAAGAAGCAGTTTTTCAAAGCTGGGGGGTGCTGGATGCGGAAATTCAGGGGTGCGAAAGTCTCTGGGCTGCTGAGTGCGGTGGTGGTGGGCGGGCTTTGCGCGCTGCTGATTTCGGCGCCGCGCAGCGCGGATGCGGTCCCCAGCTTTTCGCGGCAGACGGGGTTCGCGTGCAGTTCGTGCCATACGAATCCGCCGGAGCTGACGCCGCTGGGCCGCGCGTTCAAACTGAACGGCTACACCATGCAAGGGCTGAAAGCCATCACTTCGCCCGCGGACAAGAACAAGAGCGGGCTTTCCCTGCTGACGGTGCTGCCGCTTTCGGCGCAAATCGAAATTTCGGATACGGGACTCAATAAGAAAGAACCGGCCACGCAGAACTGGAGCATCTCGGTGCCGCAAGACGCGTCGATATTTCTGGCGGGCTCTTACGCGAGCCACCTGGGCGGGTTCGTTCAAGTGACGTACGACGCGCAGGCCGACCATTTTTCCTGGGACAACACGGACGTTCGTTACTCGAACACCGGGAAGCTTTATGGCAAGCCCCTGGTGTACGGAATCGACATCAACAACAATCCGACGGTGGAAGATCTTTGGAACAGCACGCCGGCTTGGGGATTTCCGTGGAATGGATCACCGTCGGCGCCGGGGCCGTCGGCGGCCGCGGTGATTGATGGGACGCTTGCGGCGGATGTGGCGGGTGTGGGCGGATACGCGATGTTTAACGATCATCTCTACGCCGCGGGCACGATCTACACTTCGGCGCATCTTGGAAATTCGCTGCCAAATACCGGCGTGGGATTCGGATTCAACATTCAAGGCGCGGCGCCTTACTGGCGGCTGGCGTGGCAGCAATCTTTTGGGAACAATTATCTGGAAGTAGGCGGATACGGCATGCATGTCAGCTCGACGCCGAATACGGTGACGGGACCGACGGACGATTTCACGGACGCGGCGGTGGATGCGCAGTGGGAGCGCGTGCTGCCTAAACTGAACAACAACCTGCTGACGATTCGCGGAACGTACATCCACGAAAGCCAGAACTTGAATGCCACGTTTGCGGGCGGCGGTGCGAGCTTTCTCTCGCACGATCTGAATACTTTTCGCGTGAACGCCGCGTATCATTTCGGATATCGGGTGACGCCGGTGTTCGGATATTTCGTCA
Source organism: uncultured Acidobacteriota bacterium (assembly GCA_963723845.1). Lineage (GTDB taxonomy): Bacteria > Acidobacteriota > Terriglobia > Acidiferrales > UBA7541 > Palsa-295. Next base: position 23,434 of record CAVRSO010000062.1, on the reverse strand, counting down.
CCACGGGAACGAGCGATCCGCTGCTGTACGCGCCTAACCCGCTCGACGGGAGCGCGACGGGAAGTCCTAACAGCCAGGGATTCGTGGCCAACATTACGTATTGGCCGGTGCAGAATATTCGGCTCGCCTTGCAATACACCGCGTTCACGAAATTCAATGGCGCGGGCACGAACTATGACGGATTCGGAAGAAACGCGAGCGACAACAATTCGCTGTATCTCCACCTAGGCGTTATTTTCTGAGCGAGATCGATCCGAGGCGGCCCGCCGGCAGCGAGGGCGCTCGGAAAATGACAATCGAGGGAAATCCGATGACGAAATTACGGACGGCATGGGCGGCGGGGACGGCGGCAATTCTGCTGGCGGCCGGCGCAGCAGTGATGATGGATTCGTCGGCGCGCGCGAGTTCGCGGAGGGCGGCGCAGGGCGGCGGAAGCGGGGAAATTGCGGGCAAAGTTTATTTCAAGGGAGAGGCGCCGCGATTGCGGCGAATCATGATGGACAAGGACCCCGTGTGCGCGTCGCTGCACCCAGAAGGCGTGATGCCGGAAGATGGACGAGTGAATGCGAATGGGACGCTGCCGAATGCGTTCGTGTACGTCTCGAAGGGCACGGAGAATGTTTCGGGCGGCGCGGCGGCGACGGAGCCGGTGACGCTAACGCAGAACGAATGCGAGTACGAGCCGCACGTCGTGGGAATTATGGCGGGGCAGCCGCTGCGAGTGGTGTCCAACGATCCCACCACGCACAACATTCACATCATGCCGAAGGCGGGGCACGATTTCGACGTGACGCAGCAGCCGGGCTCGCCGCCGGTGACCGATAAGTTTTCGACGCCGCAGATCATGGTGCCGGTCCATTGCAACATTCACAATTGGATGCAGGCGTACATTGGCGTGGTGACGAATCCGTATTATGCGGTGACGGGCGACGGAGGCAGCTTCGCGATTAAGGGCGTGCCCGCGGGAAATTACACGCTGTCAATTTGGACCGCCACGTTTGGGACGCAGGAGCGCGAAGTGACGGTGCGCGCGGGTGAGACGGCCAGCGTGGATTTCACCTTCGGCGGACGGTAAAGCACTTGTCGCTTCACGAGGACGGGGTGAGCAAGTGCTGAACGCACTCTGCCAGTTTGCCCATGCCGTCGGCTTTATCAACCATCGCATCGACATTATCCAGCGAGGCGAATGCCTTATTCACGGCTTCGCTATACATCGTGAACAAAACGATGCGCACGCCCGGCATCATATCCTTTAGAACAGATGCCGCGGTGATACCATTGGTCCTGGGCATCGCCAGGTCCATGAGAACTAACTCAGGCTCGAGTTCGCGGGCTTTTTCGATAGCGTCTTGGCCATCGACAGCTTCGCCGCAAATATGAAAATTTCTTTCGGCTAGATAGTTGTGAACGGCTTGGCGAACGTTGCGGCTGTCATCTGCGATCAGAATTCCCTGGGACATTATCGCCTCCCGGCTGGGCTTCGCCGCTTCCTTGACCTTAGACCTTAGCAGCAGTCTCAAGGGGCGGGTATAGGGTGTTTGCCGTAGCGACTCCTTTTTAATGGAGGACCTTTTCGACCCCTCCTGGGTTCAGAAAGTGACTCCCAATCCGGCGCACGGCACGCTCTCTCGCCCAAAATTACAAGTTCCAGCCACAGCTCTCACACTTGAATCGCTGTTCGGGCTTCGCTTTGGATGCCGTGTTTCCGCAGCGCGGGCACTTCATTGTGCAAATGTGAACCATAACTTTCTCCAAAATTCCGAGTCACGACGATTGGTTTGAATGCCTACTCGTGAAGCGTTGCGTTTGGGGCGAGAACCGAAAACGCCGGTTAGGTAACCTCGGCCCATTCTTCCGACTGCTTGACCTCGACAACGTCTTCCCGTAAGCGAATAAAGTATTCGCCGGGAGAAACCAGAGCCAAACGAGCCATTTGCTCCTTGGCTTGATTGCGACCTCGGACTGCGGCCACCCACAGAGGACCGCCCGGGAGTAGTTTGAAGATCTCGAAGGTGGAATCCATGATGTCCTCCAACTTTTGGAGAGCATTTCCGGTACCACCTGGCCAGGAAGAGGTTAGCCTAGAGAAATCAAGGAGTTGAAGGTCCAAACGGTAGCCCCGGAACCCAAAAGAACGAGGCAATGCTGGTATTTTTCTCGATGAGGATGGCACTACGTCGTACCGGCACTACCCTTGGGCTTACGCTCGGGCGTCTGCAGCCTCCGCGTTAATCCGCCACCTGGCATTACTTCTGTGGGATGATGCCGGGACAAACAGTGCCGATCTGGCCTGGAATGGTCCGAGATTTTTGTCGAACGCGTTGGGCGCTAGCGCCGCTCGGCTTGATCGAAGATGGTGCCAAAAAGCATGACTCTTGGGGATCGGCCGCCCCTACTCAGATTTCTAGATTGTGAGGAAATATGAAGGCTCTCGTCCGCTTGCTGATGCTCCTAGCTTGTGCCTCGCCGGCATTCGCCGCGCATTCGTTTCACGTGGAAGATATGCAGAAGCTGTCGCGCGTAGCAGGACCAAAAGTGTCGCCGAACGGGAAATGGGTTGCGTTTACCGTGACGCGCAGCGACGTGGCCAAGAATAAATCCGTGACGAACATCTGGATGGTTTCCGCAACAGGCGACAACCCGCGGCAGATGACTTTTGCGGAGCAGGGATCGAACAACAACCTTCATTGGTCGCCGGATGGACTCTCTCTGTACTTCCTCAGCACACGCGTGGACAACAAGCCGCAGATTTTTCGCCTGCCAGTAGCAGGCGGCGAAGCGGAACAGATCACCAAGGTTCCCACGGGCGTTGAGGGATACGTGCTCTCTCCAGATGGAAAGACGATCGCCATCGAGGCGAAGGTGTTCCCTTCTTGTACGGACATGGCATGCAACGAGAAAATGGCCAAAGAGCGAGCCGACAATCCAGTGAAAGTGCGCGTGATCACGGAAATGCCCTTCCGGAGATGGGATTCGTGGGTCGACGGTCTGCGCAACCACATTTTCGTAATGCCAGCCGATGGCGGAACGGCTAAGGACATCACGCCAGGCGATGTCGATTCCCCGACCTGGCAGGAAGAAGGCAGCGAGGAAGTGGCATTTTCTCCCGACAGCCGCGAAATTTGTTTTTCGCGCTATGTGGAAAATGAGGCGCTGACCGGAAACAGCGACCTCTTCGTGATGCCAGTGAATGGCGGCACTCCGAGACCCATCACGACGAACAAATCCACCGACCGAACTCCGCTATATTCGCCGGACGGTCGCTATATAGCGTACAACGCCACGCTGCGCCCGATGCAGGAAACGGATTTGGTTCGGCTGTTTCTCTACGATCGCAAAACCGGAGAGCACAAGAACATATTCGAAGCCGCGGATCGCTCCGTGGATTCGTACATTTGGTCACCGGGCAGCTCGGCTCTCTACGTCACCTTCGAAGATAAGGGCGTGTTGCCCCTGGAGCGACTCGATATCGCCACTATGAAACTGACGCCGCTCGTCACTTCCGGCAGCTCGGGCGATGCGGACATTTCGAAAGACGGCGCATTTCTGGTCTTTTCCAAAATGGATTTTTCCCATCCGGCGGATTTATATCGGCTGAATCTTCCGGCAGCCGGCGCGGCGCCTTCGCAGTTGACGCAGATGAACGCAGACATCCTGAAAGACATCGAGTGGGGCGAGGCCTCCAGCTTCACATTCCCCGGATGGAACGGTGAAACCGTCCAAGCGTGGGAGGTCAAACCTCCTGACTTCGACGCGACGAAGAAATATCCGCTGCTGCTGCTGATGCACGGCGGTCCGGAAAATGCTTGGGACAATCTCTTTCACTATCGCTGGAATCCGCAGTTATTTGCCGCGGATGGTTACGTGGTGATCATGCCGAATTTTCACGGTTCATCGGGCTTCGGCCTGAAATTCATGGACGCGATCAAAGGGCAATGGGGCGGAGCGCCGTACGAAGATCAAATGAAGGCGGTTGATGTCGCGCTCACTTGGGCCTATGTGGACACCACGCGAGTTGCGGCGGCGGGCGCGAGCTACGGCGGTTATATGGCGAATTGGGTGGAAGGGCACACGGACCGCTTCCGAGCCATTGTGTCCCACGATGGTCTCTACGACCTTACGACCATGCTGTATTCGTCAGATCTTGTGGGCGGCACGATGCAGGAGTTCAAGGGCACGCCGTGGGAAAACCCGCAGGCTCTGATCGAGCAGGCGCCAGCCACGTACGCGAAGAATTTCAAGACGCCGATGTTGATTGTTCACGGCGGCAACGACTATCGCGTTCCTCAGAGCCAGGGATTCGCGATGTTTCAGGTGCTTCAGGCGGAGCACGTTCCATCGAAGCTACTTTATTTCGAGGACGAAAATCACTGGGTGCTCAAGCCCGCGAACGACATCCTGTGGTACCACACTGTTTTGGATTGGCTGGATCAATGGGTGAAGCCCGACCGGGCGGAGTATGAGAAGCAGCTCAAAACTGTGTCCGCGGCAGCAAACGCGGGAGCACAGCAGTAAGCAGCTCTGGAACAAATTTATCAAAGATGCTGAATTCACGATGGCCCCGGGCGCTGCGAGCTTAAGCGGCAACGAAGAAATCGTGAGAAAAATTATTGAGGCTGGATTGCTGATAGCGCTCGCGGCGCCGACCGTGGCAATGGCGCACAGCGCGATCAACGGGACGTGGAAGCTTGACGTTCGCGCTCTTCCCTTCTCCACACGAACCAATGTGTGGATCCTGCAGGGCGGAAGATATCAGTGCAAGTCATGTACGCCGCCGATTGACGTGAAAGCGGACGGTAGCGACCCACCTACTCCCGGCCAGCAGTACGACACGATCAGCATACGGATTTTGAACGATCATACGATCCGGATGATCGAGAAGAAAAACGGACAGATCGATAGCGATGAGAAGCTTACGGTTTCCCCGGATGGAAACACGTGCACAGACGAATTCACGAGTTGGAAAGCGATCATGATTCGAGTGGCGAAGGGGCCGGCTGGGTCGCACGCGCTTTCCGGCTCGTGGCGGCCGGTGAAGACGGAAAGCGTCTCGGATGCTGGCCTGCTGATTTCCTACAAGCTGGAGGGCGACACTTTAATCATGAGCCGTCCCACGGGCATGGGATATAAGGCGAAGCTGGACGGAACTGTTGCTCCCTACGAGGGCGATCCCGAGAAACACGGCGTGTCCGTGAGACGCGTAGATGCGAATACTTTCGAAGAAACTGACGAGCTGAATGGCAAGCCGGTCAGCATGGATCGGATGACGGTGGCTGCCGACGGAAAGACCATGACCATTGTGGAGAGGGATATCGAGGCCGGGACTAGCAGCCGATTTACGGCGACGAAACAGCACTAGCGCGGCCGATGTGGGGCCACATCCGCGGTGGCCAGTCATCGGGAACGGTCACCAGAAATGCCGCTACGCAATTGCTAGCCGCTTTGGCTACTGCCCTTGGATCACTATTCTCGGATTTGTGGACCAGATTACTTTTCCCGTCGGGCCGTACAATTGTAGGATGGGGTTACCGTCTTTGATGTTGAACTCGCCCTTGGTTACTCCGTTCGCGTCGGTAAGCACAAACGCGCCGGCTTCAATCAGCTTGGCACGCTGCGCGGGACGTGGCCATTCCTGCGCGCGAACGCCAATCGACACTAGCGCGGCCAGCGCGAGTGCCGCCAGCACGCCACCGATTTTCCAGAAGCGGTTTTGTCTTTCAAGTTTCGCGATGCGGTTCGCTAACAGCTGCAATTCCGTGGCCGCGGTGTCCATGGCTTTTCCTCCTTATGGCTGATGGGCTTCTGCTGCTGAAACTTTAAGACGCATCGTACGCGGGAAAGGAAGCCCGGGAGTTTCGCGTCGCCCGAGACGGGCCGCTGTGGCATGATGGCGGCGATTCGCGGGCGAGGTGAAGGATGAGCACGTACGTGCTGGTTCACGGCGCGTGGCACGGCAGTTGGTGCTGGAAGCGCGTTCGCAAGGCGCTGCAAGCGCAAGGGCATGAAGTATTCACGCCGACGCTGACGGGCCTCGGAGAGCGATCGCACTTGCTCTCGCCGCAGGTCAACCTCGAAACGCACATCGACGACCTAGTGAACCTGATTCGCTGGGAGGAGCTTTCGAATGTGGTGCTGTGCGGCCATTCGTACGGCGGCGCGGTGGTCAGCGGAGTAGCCGACCGTGTCCCCGATCGGATCGGCGCGCTGGTTTATCTGGATGCGTTCCTGCTCGACAACGGCAGAAGCGTGCACGATGAAGTGCCGCCCGGCCAGAGAGACATGCAACTGGAGGGCGTAAGACTCCACGGCGAGGGCTGGAAGGTGCCGCCCATCCCTGCCGCAGCGTTTAACCTGAATGCCAGAGACGCCGCGTGGGTGGACCGTCAGTGCACCATGCAGCCCTTGGCAGCTTTCCAGCAGCCGCTGCAGTTAAGCGGAAAAATGGACGCCGTGAAGGACATCACTTTCGTGCTGGCGACGGGATACGAGGGATCGCCGTTCATGCCGTCTTACCAGCGGGCGAAGGCCAAAGGCTGGAAGACGCTCAGTGTGGCGTGCGGCCACGACGTTATGCTGGATATGCCCGAAGAACTCACCACAATTCTGCTGAATGCCGCGCCTCGCGGCGCGGCCTCGGGCGCGTAGTCGTCCGAGTACCCCTAAACCTCAACGGGAACGAGCAAGGCGGCGGAGAGGAGCATCTTCGAGGCGTACGAGAAGCCAGGTCTTGACCAAGCTGGCGCCCAGGCGGCGGTAAAATTTGATAGCTGGGGTATTCCAGTTGAGGACGTTCCAGGCCATCTGGCTGCACCCTTTCCGGATTGCGATGCGCGCCATAGCGGACATCAGCGCCTTGCCCGCGCCTTCGCCGCGCTCGTCCGGCAGCACGAAGAGGTCTTCGATGAAAAGGATGGGGCGGCAGGCGAACGTCGAATAGGTGAAATAATAAAGCGCAAAAGCGATAGGGCGTCCCGCTTGTGCGCAGATCAGGGTATCAAAGTAGCGGCGGCGGCCGAAGCCGTGGCGGCGGAATCGCTTTGCATTCGGGCGAAACCATTGGAGGAGGCGCTCGTATTTCGCGAGCCCGCGGACGAACTCTAGGACGACAGGCGTGTCGCGCGGGGTGGCCGGCCGGATGCGCAGCGGCGCGTTCTTTTGACGACCCTTCAGGGGAGTTACTGACAGATTTCTAGACGAAAGCTCCTTTGACCGCAAAACCCGATTCCCCGCTAGACTACTGGCAACGGGCTTCCGTTTCTTCATCGACGGAGTATAAGGCAATTCCTTGAGGTGCAGCAGGAGTCTCTCGTATTGACAAGATTATCGGGCATAGGAAGATGAAGAGGTGGCGAGCTATCCGCAGATTGATGGCTCGAAGCACAGGGACGCGGGGTCGATAAACCTGGCCGGCGACTTCGGAGACGGGAACGCATACTAAGATCATCGCCCGCGCCATCCGGCGCGCGCTGGTAGCGGTTGGCTTGCTGTTCATGCTGATGGGAGGTAGCGCGGTCCTCGCGCAAGAAACTCCTCCCCCGGCACAGCAGAACCCGCCGATTATTCCTCCAATCACGCAAGAGCAGACGCAGAAGAATCCCGTCGCGTCGTGCATCCAGCCGCCGCCCGTCGTGCGATGGCAAGATTATCAGGGACCATTTGCGAAAGTAGTCGGCGCGTTTGGCCGGAAGTTGGAACGCAAGTCGGCCGTATCGCCGCACTACAAGCCAGGAGCGAAACTGTGTACGCTGGAAATCAAAGACAAATTCCGCTTGTTCGTTGACGATACGATAGACCCGATCACGTTTTTGAACGCCGCATTCAATGCTGGGATCGGTCAGGCGCAGGATAGCGACCCTTCCTTTGGACAGGAGGCAGGGGGTTACGGGAGGCGGTTCGGCGTGAACATGATTGATCAGGCGCAGTCCGAATTTTTCAAGGACTTTGCTTATCCGACGATATTTTTCGAGGATCCCCGCTACTACCGCCTGGGTCAAGGTTCGTTCAAAAGGCGCTTTTTCCACGCCGTGGCGCATGTGGCGGTTGCGCACAACGAGGACGGTGCCCCGATGCCCAACTACTCCGAATGGCTGGGGACTACCAGCGCCGTTGCGCTGAGCAATGTATACCATCCGGACAACCGGCGAGGGTTCGGCCCGAGTGCGGAAAACGTCGTGATTGCCGTGTCCGAAGACGCCGGCTTCGATGTGCTCCGAGAGTTTTGGCCGGAGATCGCGCGGAAGTTCAAGTTGCCTTTTCGAGGCGAAGAGGAAGAAGGCGCGGCCGCCGCGAATTCACCCTAGCAGAGATGTTTTGCACGCCTAAGTTTGGTGCCGCAATAAAATGTCCCATCTGAGGAGATGCCAAGCGTAAGCGTTCCCGCCTGTTAGCACTCGGGCACGTGGTCGCGGGCGTTGGTTGAGTGCGTAGTACAGGATGTGGCACATTCGAAGCATGCTTCCCGCGCCAATCGTAGGCATATTTGTGTTCCTGTTCGGGCTGGCAATTGGCAGCTTCCTGAACGTTTGCATTATCCGCATCCCGGCTCGGAAGTCGATTGTGATGCCGGCGTCGGCGTGTCCAAAGTGCGGCGCGCCTATTCGTCCCTATGACAACCTTCCGGTGCTGAGCTGGCTTTTGCTCGGCGGGAAATGCCGCGCGTGCAAGGCAAAAATCTCGGGAATGTATCCGCTCGTGGAGTTGCTAACGGCGCTGCTGTTCTTCGGGTGCTATCTAGCCTTTGGTTTGACCACCGAGGCGCTGAAGTGGGCCATATTTTCCGCGCTAATGATCGTGCTAGTGTTCACGGACTTGCGAGAAAGGATTTTGCCGGATGCTGTGAACTACACCGGATTCGCGTTGGGACTGGCGCTGAGTTTTGCAACCCGGCCAACAGACGGGACCGCGTTGTGGGTAGCGAATCGAATGTTCGAGTTCCCTCCCCCGGCGCCGGTGATTTCTTTCGTGGATGCGCTACTGGGCGCGGCGCTCGGCAGCGGCTTGCTGTGGCTGGTCTCGGAAGCGTATTTTCGGCTGCGCGGGCGCGAGGGAATGGGGATGGGCGACGTGAAAATGATGCTCTTGGTCGGCGCGTTCCTCGGGGCAAAACGGACGCTGCTTACGATTTTTGCCGGCTCGCTACTCGGCAGCATCCTGGGGCTTGCGTTCATGGCAGCGCGCCGCAAGGATTCCAACTACGAATTACCGTTTGGGACATTTTTGGGCATGGCGGCTCTGCTAGTCGTTTTTTTCGGAACGCCGGTCGTAAGCTGGTATCAGTCGATGCTCTTAGGGCGATGATGAACGAAAGCGTAGACGAGCGATGAACGCGACGATGCCCCTGCATCACGCGACCCTTTCGACGCAAGGCCTGGTGTACGTGATTGCGACGTTCACAGTCCTGATCGTGGCGTTGCTCGTGCTGATTGTAATGGCACGGAAGTTTCTGCGCGAGAAAGGCGCCGCGCGCGAAAAGGATTGGTCCTTGCCCAAGGCGGATATGGCCAATGCGTCGGCTTTCATAACGGCGTCGATGCAGGGCGTGATCGAGAAGCTGCGCGCGCAGGAAAAGGAGCTCGCCCGCCTGCACATGCTGGCGCAAGAACGGGCGCAGGAATCGGAGCGGCTCACGGAAGAAGTGACGCGGCACATGCCGACCGGAATGTTGCTGGTAAACGCGACGGGCGCCATCAGCTCGACGAATCCGGCGGCTGAAGACGCGCTGGGGCGAAAGCCGGTCCGATACCGGTCGTATAAGGAAATTCTGGGCGACGATTCGGGCCTGGCACAGATGCTGACCGCCTGCCTCCGCGACGGAAAGACTTTTCAACGTGGTGAGGTGGAACATCTCACCGATGACGGCGAAATCCGGCGGCTGGGCGTGACTATTTCGCCGATCTACCGCCCCACGCGTGTGGCCGTGCAGCCCCGCGTTTCGGGTGCGTCGCTGCAGCCGGAGATGAGGGTGAGCGGCGCCTTGTGCTTGATGAGCGACTTGACCCAGCTCACCGCGCTGCAAAAGCAGATTCGCTGGAAGGAAAACCTGGCGGCGCTCGGGGAAATGTCCGCGGGCATCGCGCACGAATTCAAGAACGCGCTGGCGACGATCTCCGGTTACGCGCAGATGATTCGCAGCGAGTCCACGCCGGGTGAAACGCGTGATTCGGCCGAGCGTATTCTGGATCAGACGCGCGCCCTGACGCACGTGGTCACAGAATTCCTGCGTTTCGCCAAGCCCCTGGAAATCAGCTACGAGACGGTGGTGATGCAGCCGCTGGTGGAGCGCGTGGCCGAAGAGCTGCGCGAGTCTCGGCCCGAGTGTGACGTCATTTGCGATGGCGCTTATGTGGAGCTGCCAGGTGACGAGGCGCTGCTTCGGCAGGCGCTGGTAAATTTAACGCGCAACGCCGCTGAAGCGACTCGCGACGGCGCGGCGCGAGGACGCGTCACAATCTCTGGCACCGTCGAGGAATTGGGCGGTCGCAAATGGCAGCGAATCTGTGTGGCGGATAACGGGCCCGGCATTCCAGAACACGAGCTGACGAAAATCTTCTTGCCCTTCTTCACCACTAAATCCGAAGGTACCGGCCTCGGTCTCGCGGTGGTCCAAAAGGTGGCGCTACAGCACGGTGGCAGCATCGAAGCCCGCAACGCTGCCCGTGGGGGCGCCGAATTCCTCCTGTGGTTACCTTTGCGGCAGGAGTCTTCGCCGTCGCTCTTCCTCTCCCCGGCGGACCGCGTCTAAACTGAGTAAGGCAATCTTAGCTGGGTGGTGGCGTCGCAAGGGACTTGCAAGGAGGCCTAGCCATGCGCAAATTGGTGCCGTTGACCGCAGTGGTGATCGTGCTGGGGTTCGCCGGCAACGGGTGGGGCCAGCAATCCAGCCCGGCATCGTCCTCCGCAACGCCAACGCAATCGTCTGCATCGGCATCCGCTCCACAGGATTCAATCGCGGAGGCTGCCCGCAAAGCGCAAGAGCGAAAGAAGGAAGAGCATCAAACCCCGCGGGTGTTCACCAACGACAATCTGCCCACGTCGGGGGGAATTTCGACTGTAGGTCAGGCGCCCGCGCCGGCGGCACCTGGATCGGCAACTCCCGGCGGCAAACAGCCCGGATCGCCCGCTGCGTCATCCGGGAATGACGAAGCCAAGTGGCGCGAGACGTTCGCTGCGCTAAGGCACAAGCTCGAACAGGACCAGCAAAATCTCGATCTAGCGCAGCGCGAGTTGGGAACGTTGAACACCCAGTTCTATGGCGACCCCAATAAGCAGCTTCAACAACAGCTCACCCGCAGCGATATCGACAAAAAAACTGCGGAAATCGATAAGGCCAAGGGCCAGGTTGCAGCCGACCAGAAAGCCATTGACGACGCCCAAAATGATCTCCGCGCGTCCGGCGGCGATCCTGGATGGGGCCGCTAGACGCTTGGCCGCATGGAACCCGTTCTCCTTGTCGAAGACAAGACCGAGCTGCGGGCCATGCTCCGCAAAGCGCTTGAGCGCTGGGGCTATGCGATTGAAGAAGCGCCGGACGGTCAAGCGGCGATCGATAAAGTCCGCGCCCGTCGCTACCTGTTCGTCCTCTCTGACCTGAAACTCCCCGGACATTCTGGAATCGAAGTGCTACGCGAGGCCCGGCGCGCCGAGCCCACCCTCCCCGTGATTCTGATGACCGCCTATGGTTCCGTCGACGAAGCCGTCACCGCCATGAAAGACGGCGCGTTCGATTTCATTCAGAAGCCGGTCGATCTGGATCATTTGAAACTTCTGCTCGATCGCGCGGCCAAGCAGCAGGAACTTCTGCGCGAAAACTTGCTGCTCCGGGAAGAATATTCGGCGCGCTACGGATTTCCGCGCATCGTTGCCGAGCATCCGGCGATGAAGGACGCCAGCCAGATGACCCAGCGAGTGGCCGCCACCGATTCCACCGTCCTTCTGCTCGGCGAAAGCGGCACTGGCAAGGAACTCTTCGCGCGCGCCATCCATCATCTCAGCCCCCGCGCCGCAGCAGCCTTTCGTCGCGCTAAATTGCGCCGCGATTCCAGAGGGGCTCGTCGAAAACGAACTTTTCGGACACGAGCGTGGCGCCTACACGGGCGCGGGCGCGCGAAAGATGGGCAAACTCGAACTCGCGCACCGCGGCACGCTTTTCCTCGACGAAATTGGCGAACTGCCGCTCGCCATTCAGAGCAAGTTGCTGCGCGTGCTCGAGGAGCGCCGATTCGAGCGCGTCGGCGGCACGCAGGAAATCGAAGCCCATGTACGCATCGTCACCGCGACGAACAAAGATCTTCAGCGCGCAGTAGCGGAAAAATCCTTCCGCGAAGATCTTTATTTCAGGATTTCGGCCGTGCCCATCACCATTCCGCCGCTCCGCGAGCGCGGAGATGATGTCGTCCTGCTTGCCGAGCATTTTCTCGAACGCTTTAAGCGCGAATTTCGCAAGCCTTCTCTTGAGTTGACGTCCGATGCGCGCGCGCGTCTGCACAGCTATCCGTGGCCCGGAAACGTGCGCGAATTGCAAAATGCAATCGAACGCGCTGCCATTCTGGCAAATGGCTCGAAAATCGATGCGGTCGCGCTGCAACTGCCTTCGCCAAAGCCGGCCCCCGAGGAATTGCCCGATGGCATGCTGGAAGAGCGATTTCTGTGGGATGGGCCGCTCGACGAAGTGTCGCAGCGGGCTGTCGCGCACGTCGAGCGATTCAAGATTCAGAATGCTCTGCGCGAATCGAAATGGAACAAAACGCGCGCCGCCGAAATGCTCGGCGTCTCCTACAAAACCCTCCTAAGCAAAATCCGCGCCCTCGGCCTCGTAAACTGACCCGCACTTGCTTTGGTCTTCGTAGGGGCACGGTACACCGTGCCCGGCGACAATACTTGGCTACCTCTCAGCCATCCGCCCCGCACAAACGGGCGCGCCGCCGTTCCAGAGTCTAGCCTCCAGCCTCCAGAAACGTCATCCTGAGCGAAGTCGCGCGCGTTTTTGCTTTCCCCGCGCTTTCTGCGGGCGCGCGACGCAGCCGAAGGACCTCTCTTCGATGCTGCCACGAGCTAGGTCTGCCGCATCATCCCAGCAGTTGCATAAACACTTCATTCGAAACCGTCAACCGGTCAGGAACCATCCTCACCCGCGGCCCTTCCACTTCCAAAAACCCCAGCGATTGCAGCCGCTCGATATTTTCGCGCAGCGCAGCCACGCGTTTAGGAAGCTCCTCGCTCCACTCGCGCTCGATCCGCGCAAAATCAATCCCTTCGAGCAACCTCAGCCCTAGAAAAATCTCCTCGTCCAACACTTGCGGCGGCGTAAGCGTCTCAAACTGCTCGCGCGGCGAACTTCCCTGCTCGATGCACGCCATGTAGCGCTGCGACTCATGCGCGTTCGCCCAGCGCGTCATCCCATCAAACGAATGCGCGCCCGCGCCAAATCCGTAATACGGCTCGCGCCTCCAATATTTCAAATTGTGCCGCGACTCTCGCCCGGGCAGGCCCCAGTTCGAAATTTCGTAGTGCGTGTAGCCAGCCGTATCTAGCCGCTCGCGCGCTGACTCGTAAAAATCGGCAATCGTATCGTCATCGGGAATCGCGCCCGCACCGTAGCGGCTTCCTCCTGCCAGCGATTCCCTGCCCAGTCGGCTGTCCTTGTCGATTTCGAGCATGTACACCGAAGCGTGCTCGGGACGAATCTGCAAAAGCTCGCTCACTGACTTTTCCCATGAGTTGCGCGTCTGATGCGGCAGGCCGGCAATCAGGTCCATGCTGATATTGCGGAAGTCCAGCGCCGCGCAGAAATTCCACCGCGCTGAAAATATCCGCGCGGCGATGCATCCGTCCCGCGGCCTGCAGCTCGCGGTCGTCAAATGATTGCGCGCCCAGGCTGATGCGATTGAATCCAGCGGCCATCCACGCGCGCGCCTTTTCAGCGGTAATCGTTTCCGGATCGGCTTCCAGAGTCGCTTCTATCGGCTCCGGCTGCGAATCCATGCGATAGCCACCGCGAAGTGTATCCAGCATCTTCGCCAGCGCGCCCGGTTCGAGCAGGCTGGGCGTTCCTCCGCCAATGTAAACCGTATCCGCCGTCTCAGGAGTGGGCGAAGCCGTCACCGCAATTTCGCGGCACACCGCTTCGGCATACGGCTGATACCGGTCGCGCGACACCACTCCCGTATGGAAATTGCAATACGTGCACTTCGTCTGGCAGAAAGGCACTTGAATGTAAACCCCGAGGCTCATCACGAAATTACAAATTTAGCACACACTACGGCGGCAGGCTCAACGGTACTCGACTTGCCACAATCCCGCGCTATGGCGCCGTTCACTCCTGCGATACACTCCCCGACCGGCTCTCGCCAAATCTCCAAAAGGACCGCCATGGGCACGCAACGCCTCGAAGCCTTCACCGACGGAGTCATCGCCATCGTCATCACCATCATGGTGTTGGAGCTAAAGGTGCCGTCCGGCTCCGGCTTTTCGTCTCTGGCGGCCGGCCTTCCGGTATTTCTCGCGTACGCGCTCAGCTTCGCGAACGTCGGAATCTTCTGGAATAACCATCACCACATGCTTCACGCCACGGATCGCATCAACGGAACGGTGCTTTGGGCCAATCTGTTGATGCTCTTCTGGATCTCGCTGGTTCCCTTCGCCATCCGTTGGATGGACGAGGCTCATTTTGCCGCTGTGCCAACGGCGATTTACGGAATGGTTCTGGCGCTGACCTCGATCGCCTACATTTTGCTTGAGCGCGCCATCATCGCCTGCAACGGACCCGACTCCAAACTCGCTCGCGCCGTCGGCAGCGATCTGAAAAGCACGGGATCTCTAGTCGTCTATGCGCTGGCGATTGCCCTCGCCTTCGTGCGCCCGTGGATAGCCATCGCACTATACGTAGCGATTGCCATGATGTGGTTCATACCCGATCGCCGAATCGAGTCGGTGGTGTAGCGGTCTTTGCCTTGGCATTCGTAGGGGCACAGCATGCTCTGCCCGGCGCGCATACTTGGCTACTTGTCCGCCACCCGCCTCGCGCGAAAGACCGTCTCCTGTGGAGTGCGGGAGCTTGCTCCCGCTGTTTGCCGCGCGGGCTTGCCCGTGCGTGCTCCTCGCATACGCCAACATGCTCGATTGCCAAGCCGCGCGCCGTTCTCCTTACCAGAACCTCGAATGCCGTGGGAATCGATGCTGCGTCCGCGCGCCAAAAGCCGCATCTGATAACATCGACTATGGAGACCAAATACTTGGCAATGGAAACACCGCTGATTGAATCTCATCGCGCCGCAGGAGCGCGTCTCGCAGAATGGGAAGGTTGCTTCCTGCCGGAAGGATTCTCGGGCTTCGATAAGGAATACAGCGCGGCACGCGAATCCGTGGCGCTGTTCGATACCAACTGGCATGTCATTCTCACCATGACCGGTCGCGACCGCGTGAAATACCTCCACGCGATTACCTCCAACAACATCCAGGCGCTCGCCGACGGCTCCGGCACCCTCGCCCTCCTGTTAACTCCGCAAGGGCGCATCCTGGCCGAATTGGAAATTTACGCGCTGCCCGAAAAACTGCTCGTGCTTTCCCACGCCTCGCGGCGCGAGCGCACCGTCACCACCCTAAAGAAATACGTCATCGGTTCGCAGGTGAAGATCGACGACCTCACCGACCAAATGGGCAGCCTCTCACTCGAAGGCCCGCGCGCCGCCACTGTGATCGACGAAATCACTGGCGTGAAACTAGCCGATCTCGCCGAAATGTCCATCCGCGAAATCACTATAGACGGCAGTCCCTGCTATCTGCTGCGGCGCTCGCATTTCGGCCAACCCGGCGCCGAACTAATCGCCAGCCGCGATGCTTTGCCTGCACTCTGGCAAAAGCTCCTCGCGTCAATGCGTGCCCACGGCGGTGAACCGATTGGCATGGCCACGCTCAACGCCCTGCGTCTCGAAGCTGGCATTCCGTGGTTCCCTGCTGACTTCAACGACGCCATGATTCCCCACGAAGCCGCGTTGGAAGACACGCACATCAGCTTCAACAAGGGTTGCTATACAGGACAGGAAATCGTCGAGCGCGTCCGCACGCGCGGCCACGTGAACCGCAAGCGCGTCTCGCGCATCTCCACCGCGGAAGACTGGGCGGGCCTCTCCGCCGGGGCCC
The DNA here is from genome assembly GCA_963723845.1 of uncultured Acidobacteriota bacterium. Lineage (GTDB taxonomy): Bacteria > Acidobacteriota > Terriglobia > Acidiferrales > UBA7541 > Palsa-295. Next base: position 7,297 of record CAVRSO010000062.1, on the reverse strand, counting down.
CACGCGAGCGGGTGCGGGCGCTCAAGGCGTTCCTCCGCGACGTCGACGGCCCCCGGCAGATCATCGCCGACGGGCTGCCCCCGGACTCGATCATCGACGACGCGCCCGGCTGGCTGGAAGCTGGCAGGCACACTTTACTACCTGCCGATGCCGGCGCACGGCGGTGGTGCATCAACCCCGGCGGACTGGGCCAGCCAGATGGCTCGTGCTGGAGGACAACCTGCGGGTGCCCTCGGGCATCTGGTACGCCATCACGCCCCTCCGGCTCATCCGCAGCGTGACGCCCCACCTGGAGGCCCCGGCGGCGTCGTCGGGCTGGAGGGCTGGCGGGGCAGCTGCGCAGTGCGCTGATCGCGGCGACCAACCCGGACCTGCCCCGCCACCACCAGGTCGCCCTGCCGTCGATCGGCCCGGTCGACTCCGCGACGACGAGCACCAGCTGCTCGCCGACCGCATGGGCGTGCCGGTGGTGACGCCACGCGACGGCAGGTGACCGAAGACGGCGTCTTCCTCGTCGAGGAGGGCGGCAGGTGCCAGCCGTCCGCGCTGTACCGGCGCATCGACGAGCGCGCGCTGCTCACTGAAAGGCGCCGACCTGCGTCCGATCGGGCGCGCCATCTGCAGCGCGGCGGCCCGCGGGGCGGGCTCGCGCTGGTCAACGCGATGGGCAATGGGGTGGCGGACGACGACAAGGTCGTCTACTTCTACGCCATCGAGATGATCACCTACTACCTCGACGAGGCACCGCTGCTGGCGCTGCTCGACCTACCCGGTGCTCCAACCGGTTCGCCGCGCCGAAGCAGGAACGGAACGAGGCACCACACACACAACATCCTGGTTTGGCTCAGTTGTAAGTCCTGGTTGTTTCCTCCTACTATGAAGCTTATCCCCCACCGTCTCACTGCTGCGCCTCCACTCACCGGCATTCGGAATCCGGGCCGACGCCAAAACCTTTTGGCTCGATCGGCCATCCAAAAGCCTCACCTCTGGCAGAACATGCAACGCTGCACCTAAATGCATTTCGGAGAGAACCAGCTATCACGAAGTTTGATTGGCCTTTCACCCTGATCCCAGCCCACCCCCTTCTACTTCAACTGAAGTGGGTCTGGCTCCTCCACGCGCCTCACCGTCAGCTTGAACCTGTGATGGAGACAGCGACTTCGTCTTTGGTCTAGGATGAGCGACGACTGCCCTATTAAGACTCGCTTTCGCTACGCATACCCTCAGCGGATGAAGCTTGCCACTGATCACTCAACCTGCAGGCTCATTCTTCAAGGTGAGGCTGTCACCCCGACGAGGAGGCTCCCGAACGGTTGCAACAACAGGAACTGAACGAGTAGATAACATCGACGATCACGGCGAGGCCGATCCCGAGCGCCGCCGCGATCGCGGGCGCCAGCGCCTCCAAATAACGCAGCTGGAGCCGGCCGACGGGCATGAACATGAGGCACCCGAGCGCAAGCCAGACGGCGAGTGCGATCGCCAGCGCACGCCGCTCGCGGCTTCGTTGTGCTCTCCGAGGCTCAACGCAACGGCTAGCCCTCCGAAGATCAGGGCCGGGACAAGCTCGGATCCCGCGCGCAGGCCGAGCGACGGCCCGGCGCGCGCGACCAGGCGCGTCGGGGAGCGACCGCTCGACTTCGCGCTCAGCTGGTTGTGTGCGACGGAGTTGGCGCCCTCCCCCGTGCCCGTGTTCTTGTTCATGCCAAGCCCTGTCGGTGCCGTCGAAGACGAAGATCGCGTTCCAGACCGTGCCGTTCGACGAGCCGAGCGGGAACGGACGATCCTTCGCGGGAGTCGCGGTGACGGCGAGGACCCACGAGAGCGAGACAGCGACGAACACGAGCCCGCTCGCGAGCAGGTTCGTGACCCGCCGGCGAATCGGGTCGTTGCTCGCCAGCAGGTAGAGCAGCACCAGCGCCGGCAGCGGCAGCAGCGCCTCGAACAGCTTGACGTTGAAGGCGAGCCCGATCACCGCCGCGGCCGCCAGCAGCAGCGCCGTGCCGCCCGGTCTCGCGCGCGCGCACGACCAGCCAGCAGCGGCGAGCACGATCAGCAGCATCATCACCGTGTCCATCGTGTCGCTGCGCGAGGTCAGCACCGTCGACCGGCAGCACGGCGAGCGCGAGCGCGCCGGCGAGCGCCGGCGGCGCGCCCGAAGACGCGGCGCACGACGTCGTACAGCAGCGGCACCGCGAGCGATGCCGGCGAGCGCCTCGGGCAGCTTGAGCGCGACGAGTTGAAGCCGAACAGCTTCACGCTCGCGACCTGCAGCCAGAGGTCGACCGGCGGCTTGTCGATCGCGACGCTCGCCGCCGGGCTCGAACGCGCCGAAGAAGAAGTTGTGCCACGACAGCGCCATGCTGCGCACGGCCGCGTCGTAGAACGGGTTTGCCGGCACGCGCGCCGAGCGCGTACGAGCCGCAGCCCGCCGGCCAGCAGCGTCACCGCCGTGACCGCGAGCGCCGGCACGCCGATCGCGAAGCTCGGCAGCCATTCCGTGGGCGCGGCGCGCGCTCGCGCTGCGCATCCGGCTAGCCGGGCACTTGCGCGGTCGGGCGCAGGATGTCCCGGAGCTCGACAGCTCTCGGAAGGCGCGCGACGACGACTCGGGGGCTCGCCCGCTCTGCTCACCGGCGCGCCCGCGGGCGCGTGCCGCACACCGAGCTCGGTCAGCCGCGGCTCCGCGCTGAAGGCTCTTCGCGATCAGCTCGGCGCTGATCACGGCGCCGGTCGACGCAGCTCGATCCGCTCGAGCAGGTCCCGGCGGACCAGCTTGAAGGCACAGTCCACGTCCTGGACGGGGATCCGAAGAAGTTCCGCATGAGCCAGTTCCAGCCCGCCGCGCACGCGCGTCGGCCGACCGGATCCTGGCGGGCGACCCGCTAGCCGACGATCAGGTCCGAGGAGTCGGCGAACGGCAGAACTCCCCGAGCTCCAGGAGGTCGAACTGGAGGTCGGCGTCGGTCAGCAGCACCCAGGGCATGCGGGCGGCCGCGATGCCCGACCGCAGGCTGCGCCGTAGCCGCGATTGTCCGCGTGGAGCACGAGCGCACTCGGCGATCCGAGCGCGCGAGTTCGCCGCGCGACGCGGCGGTCCGTCGCAGCTGCCGTCGTCGACGACGATCACCTCGTGCGGCTCGCTGAACAGGTCCGCGGCCGCGCCTCGCCTGGCGCACGGCCTCCCTCCTCACGTTGGGTTCCTCGTTGAAGCAGGGAAGCACGATCGAAGGCCCGGAAGGCCGGCCGTGGTGCCACGACCGGCCCCGGGCTGCGGCGCCTGGACGCGATTGCGCCGGCTGCCGGTGAGGAGCTGAGGCAGTGCTTCGGTTGCCACGCCAAGAGCCTGCCCCACCCTCGGTTTGCATGGGTTATGCGAGCGTTAGCGTTCGGTTAGCGACCTAGCCGAGCAGAAAGGTGACGCGCGCCGCGACGACATAGGCGCAGAAGCACGAGCGTCGCGAGCTCGAGCCGCCTGTCGCCGCCGAGCGCCGCCAGCGGCAGCAGCCAGACGACGTACCACGGCAGTAGCCAGGCCGTGGTGACGAGCAGCGCGAGCGTCGCCCACCCCGCCGGCGCGATCCAGCCGCCGGGATGCGCGTGCCCGCAGCGCGGCCGCAGGGCAAGCACGACCGACAGCGCGAACACGACCCGATGCGACCGCCCGAATGCCGACCGTGAGGCCGCCGAGCCCGAGCGCTCGGCCCACCGTGCCGGGACGCTCGCATGCGCGACGGTGTGCTGCTGAAGCCGGATCTGCCCGACGAAGCCGGCCGCGTGCGCGCCGAATGTCGCGAGCGCCGTCACGGCCACGACCGCGAGCGCGCCGACCATGCCGGCAAGCGCAGCCCGCCGGTGCTTCGAGCCGGCAACGCATGAACGGCAGCGAGCAGGACGGCGGACGCCTTGATCGCGGCCGCGACCACGAGCGCCGCGCCGCCTGCCGCCTCGCGGCCGGCGAGCGCCAGCCACATGGCGCGCGAGCACGACCAGCGTCAGCAGCAGGTCGTTGTGCGCGCCGCCGACCCCGTAGACGAGCAGCAGCGGGTTCAGGCCCGACGAACGCGACCGCGGGCAGCACCGGGCGCTCGAGCAAGGCCGCCGAGCCGCGCGACGAGCGCGAGGATCCGAGGCTCGCGGCCGTCGCCACGACCTTGAGCGCCCAGAGCTTGCCCGCGACGCCGAGCGGCACGACGCATAGCTCAGGATCGTGAAGGCCGGCCCGTAAGGGCTCGCCAGGTGACCCCAGCGCACGTACTGAACACCGGGTCGAGCGGCGCCGCGAATGCTCCGTGCGCATACGGATCGAGATGGTGAAGCGCGCCGAGCCGCGCGTACGCGACGTAGCCGAACACGTCGGCCGAGAAGAGCGGCGGCCCGAGCAAGAAGATCAGGTGCGCCGCGAGGATCGCGGCCACCACCGCGCGGCCCCCGAGCCCGTTGATGGCCCGAAGCGCGAGCGCATAGCAGGCCGGCCGATGCCGAGCAGGACCCATTCGAACCCGTACGGCGAGAGCTCGAGGTCGAAGATCGAGAGCGGACCGGCGAGCCAGCCGGGATAGCTCCGCGTGCTCGAGGGCACGAGGGTCGAAGCGCGTGCCGGCGGCACCCGCCGCGATCAAGAAGAGCAAGCGACGAGCCCGACGAGTCCGACCGTGCCGAGCAAGCGCTTCGCCGGGGCGGGGCCTGCTCGCAGCACGGCGCGATTGTCGCACGCGGTCCTCGCGGGACACGGATCAGTACGAGATCCCGAGGCCGCGGGACAGCAGCTCGCTCGCCAGCACGGCCCCGACCATCAGCAGCACCGACGGCACGAGGAGGAGCGCGACGACCAGCTGGATCTTTGGACTCGCCCGGGCCGCGCGTTCGCGAATCTCATGGCGGCGGGCGTGACGAGCCCGCGATGCTTGGGCCGAGAGCGTCTTGCTGAGCGGCAGGCCGTGGCGCCGAGCCCGGCCGAGCGAGCTCGGCGAATGCCCTGACCTCCTCCCCCGGCAACCGCGCGGTGAGGCGGGCGAGTGCGTCCTCCTGAGGCTCGCCGAACGCGACGCTCGCGGCGAGACGGTTCCACTCGGTCGCAAGCACGCCGTCGAAATGCGCGCCGACCTGGCGGAGCGCGCGCAGCGGTCGGATACCCGCCTCGACCGTGACGCGAAGCAGGTCGAGCATGTCGGGAAGGCGTCGCCGCGCGTCTTCGAACCGGCCTCGACGAGACGGGCGAGCCAGAAGTCCGGGAGCACGAACCCGGCGAGAGGCGCGGCCAGCGTCAGCAGCAACCCGAGCCGCCCGGGACCACGGACTGCGACGGCGAGCGCGATCGAGTCGCGGCCGCCGCGCACGCACCCTTGATCGCCATCCATTCCCGTACCCCAAGGCCCGATCGGCTCCCCGGCGGCGGTGAGGCGGTCGCGGAGGTTCTCCGGCGGCGCAATCCGGCGCGGAGCCCGGCGGCGGCCGCGCGCGGACGCGAGCCTTGCACCAGCGCTGGCGCCGCCTCGCCTGGCGCGAAGCCGGCGGCCGAACAATCGCGAAACGGCCCAAGCGCAGCGCGGACAGCAGTCTCGAGTCCCGCGAGCGCCGCGAGAAGTCCGGCGCACGCCGCCCGCCGCGGCGGCGAGCCTCATGTCGCGACGCGCCCGAGCCTGCCGCACGAGCACGCACCCGTGAGCCAGAGCGAGCCAATGCGCCAGACAGCAGCCAGATGCCGCCGGCGAGCCCGCGAGTCGTCCCAGCATCCCGGGATCGGCCAGCTCACCGAGGGCGAGAGCCCGACCGGCATCGCGAGCACGATCCTGGATGTGAACCTGCGCCTGCGAGGTCGCGGCACGTGCCTCGTCCTCGAAACGAGACTGATCTTCGATCGTTGCGGCGATGTCCCGCAGGAGCGCAGCGAGGTTGCCCCCGGAGCGCCGCTGCAGCTCAATCGCCGCGACGATCAGGTCGACGCTGAACACGAGGCGCCGCAGCCGGAGTCGCTCCAGCGCGACATCCGTCGGCGCCCCGAGTTGGAGATCGGCTGCAAGCTCCCGAAGCTCGACGCCGATCGGCCCCTCGAGGCCATCGCGGCGATCGCAAGGGAGCTCGCATTGAATTGCCGCTCGCGATTGCATCCGCGATCGACAGCGCCGCCGCGCCGGCACCCCTCGCGATCCGCGCTACATAGCGTTCCCGACGCCGCCAGACCACCGCGCGAGAAGACAGGAACGGCCGCGAGGCCCGCGAGGCCCGCGGCGGCAAAGACGTCCGCCGCCACCCGGCCGATCGGAAGCGCTGCCGAGCGCGAAGGCGAGCTGCAGTCGCCGCCGTTGCGCCCGTGTCGGATCGACCCCTTCGTCCCAGCCCGCCGAAGCGGCGCGAAGGCCTCGTCGGCCGCTCGCGCGCGCTCGCGGAAGAGGCGATGCCGAGCGCGGCACCGACATGGGTCGCATCGCACCCCCGAATCCGACTGCCGCCGGCACAGCGGCAGCGCCGCGCCAGCGCCGGCGACACCGTTCGCGGCGCCGAACTCATGGCGCTAGGCCGAGCCGCGCCGCGAGCGCGGCGCCAGGTTCGCGCACCTGCACGATCTCGTCGTCGCGAGCTCGAACAGCGTCGTGACCCCGATCTCGCCGGCAAACCGCACCACCTCGACGACCTCGACAGCGCGCCTCAGCCCCGCGCGATCTCGTGCGAGGTGCACGACGAGATCGAGCGCACTCGCGAGCTGTTGCCGGATCGCGGCTGAGGTAGCGCGACGTCGGCCATCAAGGCCAGCGTCTCGATCCGGCGCAGCGCGTCGGCGGCCGAGTTCGAATGGACCGTCGTCATCGAGCCGTCGTGACCGCTGTTCAGCGCCTGCAGCATGTCGAGCGCCTCCGCGCCTCGAACCTCGCCGACCACGATCCGGTCCGGGCGCATCCGCAGCGCGTTCCGAACGAGCTGCCGGATCGTCACCTCGCCCTCTCCCTCGAGGTTCGCGCGGTCGGCTCTCGAGCCGAAGGACGTGAGCTGCTGGAGGCGAAGCTCGGCCGCGTCCTCGATCGTGATCGATCCGCTCGGCGTCGTCGATCCACGACGAGAGCACGTTGAGCAGGGTCGTCTTGCCGGAACCGGTGCCGCCGCTCACGACGAGGTTCGCGCGCGGCACGGAACGGCGAGGAACGTCACAGAGCTCGGCGTGAGCGTCCCGTTCTCGACCAGATCGGCAGCCGAGAAAGCCGGCGGCGAAAGCGCCTGATCGTAAGCAGCGGCCCGTCGAGGCTAGCGGCGGGATGACGCAGTTGACGCGCGAGCCATCCGGTAGCCGTGCGTCGACGAG
>CAVRSO010000061.1:0-12753 GCA_963723845.1 uncultured Acidobacteriota bacterium | reverse complement strand
GTTTTTTGCAGCTTGCCTGGATTCGTCGTATTGTGTCATCTGACGCGATTTTGCACAAAGCGCCAGCGTGGCCGATCCGGCTGAATCCGGACATGCCGCTCGAGTTTGGAACGAATCCTAGAACAAGGCGCTGGAGAAGGATCGCAACCTTCGCTACCAGCATGCGTCGGAAATGCGCGCTGACCTGAAGCGGTTGCAGCGCGACAGCGATTCGGCGCGTGCGGCCACAGGTTTCGTTGGCGTCGCTAGCCCGAGCGAGGCGAGGGACTTCCCTTCCCCCGCGGCAGTCGCCGAGCCGAAGCGAGATGCCTAGCGCCGACAGGGCGGGTCCCGGCGGTGACGCGCCTCCAAAAAGCAAGCGATGGATTGTGGCAGGCGCGGCGGCAGTCGTCATAGCTGCGGCGCTCACGGTGGGCAGTTACTTTTATTTCGATAGCACACCCCAACTGACCGAGAGGGATTCGGTTGTGGTCGCCGGTTCGCGAACACGACGGGCGATCCGAGTATTGATGACCGCGCACTTGCGGCAGGGTCTCTCCACGCAACTCGAACAAACGCCGTACGTGCGATTAGTTTCGGGGGACCAAATCGCCGAGACGCTCAACTTCATGGAGAAGCCGCCCGATACACAGGCTGACGCAGGAGGTGGCGCGCGAGGTTTTACCACACGTCAATGCGACAACGGAGATTGAGGGATCGATTGCCGCGCTGGGGCAGTCAGTACGTCATTGGGCTCAACGCCGTTAAAATCATTACGGGCGAAGCGCTGGCCGAGGAACAGGTCACCGCCGACGGCAAGGAAAAATTAAGTACAGCTGTCGGAAACGCCGCATCCGAGTTGCGGTCAAAGCTTGGCGAATCGCGCGCCTCGCTTGAGGCGCATGACATGCACTCCAACAGGCGACTACGTCCTCACTGGAAGCCTTGCAAGCGGAAGCCCAAGGCAGCCAGGCATTCTTGGATTTCAAGATGCCTGCGGCGTCTTCATTCTTAGAGCGCGCCGTGAGTCTTGATCCCAATTTCGCGCTCGCCTATTCCCTGCTGGGGGTTACTTAAAGCAGCGACCAGAGAGTTGAAAGCAATAGAAGAGCCTATGAGTTGCGCGACCGCATAAGTGACTTCCAAAGCCTCCGATTTCCAAGAACTACGAACTGTATGTCACAGGCAACTTCGACAAGGCTCTTCAGCTTGCTCAACAACAGGATCAAGCCTATCCACACAACTTCGCTAGTTGCTCAATGGACTCCATGAATTGTTATGGACAATTCCTTGGCCGAGCGAATGAGCGGGCTCGCGGCGGCTCTCGGAGGGCGTTGGTGAACTGAGTCCGACGGCGATTGATTACATGAGCCTCGGTTTTAGCTACGCAGCTCTGAATCGCTCGGACGAGGCGCGGGCGACGATGCCGCAAGCTCGCGCCAGCCACGTGGATTCTCCCATTTTCAGTTTGGTCCTGTGGGACGCTGCCTACGCCCAGCAGGACCAGGCCGGGATGGCCGCGAATGAGGCCATAGCGCGCCGGATTGAACCGGTTATCGATGTCGTCGTCGCCGAAGACCAGGGCCACGTGTCTCGCTTGCGCGACTTGGTTCAGCGTATTACCGCGCCCGAAATGCAGGCGAATGCAGAAATTCGGAGCCGGAAGATGCGGGAGACATGGAGTCAGGAATGGCGCAGTTTGAAGCCTTGATAGGAAACCAAGCGGAAGCCAGAGTTGCTGCGGTGAAGGCTAGCAAGATGTCTGCGGACTTGGTAGTATTCAGACCTTCCGGGCTCGCTCTCGCGCTTGCAGGCGATGCTGCAGGGGCGCAGAAGCTGCCGCAGCCGAGTTGAATCAGCGATTCCCCGAGGCTACGTACGGGCAATTCTATTACCTACGGCGATTCGAGCTGTTCTGGCGCTACACAGGGGGAAACAGCAGGAGGCAATCGAGGACCTTAGCGCCACGTGGTCTGCCACGCAGACACTTGGCAGCGGGAGGGCGGGATGGTAGTTGTTTACCTTCGTGGCCAGGCGTTCCTTCGACGCGCACCAAGGCGCGCAGGCCCGCTGCTGGAATTTCTTAAAATGTTGGACAATCCCATTCAAGGCTCTCGCAGCCTAGCGACTCTTGGCGTCGCGCGGGCATTGGCGCTTGAGGGTGATACGGCGAAGGCCAAGACGGCGTACCAGGATTTCTTCGCTCAGTGGAAAAACGCCGACCCGGATATTCCCGTCTTCAAGCAAGCCAAAGCCGAGTACGCCAAGCTGCAATAACCCGGCGAAATTGGGGCATGGCGTCAATTGTAAATTAGGGCGTCGGCCCTGAGGATTTTCGGGTGCATCGACCGCGCGGCCTTCAATTTGGAGGACGGAATGACGCCGAAAAGCCTTACCCGTGAAGGCGGGGTGAACTACATAAACCCAAAGGCCCAATCTTTGTAGGAGGGTTGCCGGTGGTTACATCGAAGAGAGATTCCTCGACTGCGTGTCCCGGCGCTTCGCGCAGACAAAAGCACGGGACACTCCGCTCCCTTCCGTTGTCAGGGCAGGCGGAATGACAACGCTCCCGGATAGTCGAGGTGGATGGCGAACAAGTAGCCAAGCAAGTTTACCGGGCACAGTATGCTGTGCCCTTACGAAGAGCAAAGAGCCAATTGGGAAATGAATCGGCTATGCTCGGGACAGATTGGCGTTTCGGGTGATGCGTGTCACTTCGCTGCGTGACATGCATCACTTTTGGAGCGGACAATTTAGCGGACGCTGACATTCGTCGAGAGGCGCGAATGGACGGGAGTCGCCGCACCGTTTTCAGAATTGTTCCGCGCAGAGATGGGGATACAATATGGCGGAACTCCAGCATGCGCGCTCCCTACGGACTGGAAATCATCGAGAACTGCGTTACGTGCCCGCACCGGGAAGAGCGGATTTTCTGCAACCTCCGCCGCCGACCGTGCAAGCTCTCTCGGAAATCACCTCGGCAGTTTCTTATCCGAAGGGCGTGACGCTCTTTGTTGAAGGGCAGAAGGCAGGGTTGGTGTTCATCCTGTCACGGGACGCGGAAACTTTCGACGTCCTCGGTTGACGGGAAGACGCTGATCATACGAATTTCCGACTCGGGGGAAGTTTTGGGCCTCCCGGCCACGGTGACTGGGAAGCCCTACGAACTCACGGCGGAAGTGGTCGAGCCCGCACAGGCCAATTTCATTTCGCGGGCGGACTTTCTGAGCTTTCTGCGCGAACACGGCGAGGTTTCCGTGCGCGTGGCGCAGCAATTGGCGGAAACCTACCACGCCGCGATTGGCGAGATGCGGTCCATTGGGCTGGCCAATTCCGCGGCGGAAAAATTGGCCCGCTTTCTGCTGGATTGGTGCGCGAGCCACGGAAATGCCCGACAGCCGATACGCGCAAAACTAACTCTCACGCACGAAGAAATCGCGCAGATGATTGGAACGTCGCGGAAACGGTGACAAGGCTGTTCTCCGACTTCAAGAAGAAACAGCTTTTGACCGTTCATGGTTCCACGCTTACGATCCCCGACCGAGGCGCCCTCGAAAGCCTTTTGGATTCCCACCAGTAGCCTTCCCTGCTTGGAGCTTTTAGTTTGGAATTGTGACGTTCGTCACATGCATCCGTGATGATGATCACGGGAATCCGTCGGAACTGCCGATAACCTATCCAGTGTTTGAAGAAGCAGTTTTTCAAAGCTGGGGGGTGCTGGATGCGGAAATTCAGGGGTGCGAAAGTCTCTGGGCTGCTGAGTGCGGTGGTGGCGGGCGGGCTTTGCGCGCTGCTGATTTCGGCGCCGCGCAGCGCGGATGCGGTCCCCAGCTTTTCGCGGCAGACGGGGTTCGCGTGCAGTTCGTGCCATACGAATCCGCCGGAGCTGACGCCGCTGGGCCGCGCGTTCAAACTGAACGGCTACACCATGCAAGGGCTGAAAGCCATCACTTCGCCCGCGGACAAGAACAAGAGCGGGCTTTCCCTGCTGACGGTGCTGCCGCTTTCGGCGCAAATCGAAATTTCGGATACGGGACTCAATAAGAAAGAACCGGCCACGCAGAACTGGAGCATCTCGGTGCCGCAAGACGCGTCGATATTTCTGGCGGGCTCTTACGCGAGCCACCTGGGCGGGTTCGTTCAAGTGACGTACGACGCGCAGGCCGACCATTTTTCCTGGGACAACACGGACGTTCGTTACTCGAACACCGGGAAGCTTTATGGCAAGCCCCTGGTGTACGGAATCGACGTCAACAACAATCCGACGGTGGAAGATCTTTGGAACAGCACGCCGGCTTGGGGATTTCCGTGGAATGGATCGTCATCGGCGCCGGGGCCGTCGGCGGCCGCGGTGATTGATGGGACGCTCGCGACGGATGTGGCGGGAGTGGGCGGATACGCGATGTTCAACGATCACCTCTACGCCGCGGGCACGATCTACACTTCGGCGCACCTTGGCAATTCGCTGCCGAATACCGGCGTGGGATTCGGGTTCAACATTCAGGGCGCCGCGCCCTACTGGCGGCTGGCGTGGCAGCAATCTTTTGGGAACAATTATCTGGAAGTGGGCGGATACGGCATGCATGTCAGCTCGACGCCGAATACGGTGACGGGACCGACGGACGATTTCACGGACGCGGCGGTGGATGCGCAGTGGGAGCGCGTGCTGCCTAAGCTGAACAACAACCTGCTGACGATTCGCGGAACGTACATCCACGAAAGCCAGAACTTGAATGCCACGTTTGCGGGCGGCGGTGCGAGCTTTCTCTCGCACGATCTGAATACTTTTCGCGTGAACGCCGCGTATCATTTCGGATATCGGGTGACGCCGGTGTTCGGATATTTCGTCACCACGGGAACGAGCGATCCGCTGCTGTACGCGCCTAACCCGCTCGACGGGAGCGCGACGGGAAGTCCTAACAGCCAGGGATTCGTGGCCAACATTACGTATTGGCCGGTGCGGGATCGGCTCGCCTTGCAATACACCGCGTTCACGAAATTCAATGGCGCGGGCACGAACTATGACGGATTCGGAAGAAACGCGAGCGACAACAATTCGCTGTATCTCCACCTAGGCGTTATTTTCTGAGCGAGATCGATCCGAGGCGGCCCGCCGGCAGCGAGGGCGCTCGGAAAATGACAATCGAGGGAAATCCGATGACGAAATTACGGACGGCATGGGCGGCGGGGACGGCGGCAATTCTGCTGGCGGCCGGCGCAGCAGTGATGATGGATTCGTCGGCGCGCGCGAGTTCGCGGAGGGCGGCGCAGGGCGGCGGAAGCGGGGAAATTGCGGGCAAAGTTTATTTCAAGGGAGAGGCGCCGCGATTGCGGCGAATCATGATGGACAAGGACCCCGTGTGCGCGTCGCTGCACCCAGAAGGCGTGATGCCGGAAGATGGACGAGTGAATGCGAATGGGACGCTGCCGAATGCGTTCGTGTACGTCTCGAAGGGCACGGAGAATGTTTCGGGCGGCGCGGCGGCGACGGAGCCGGTGACGCTAACGCAGAACGAATGCGAGTACGAGCCGCACGTCGTGGGAATTATGGCGGGGCAGCCGCTGCGAGTGGTGTCCAACGATCCCACCACGCACAACATTCACATCATGCCGAAGGCGGGGCACGATTTCGACGTGACGCAGCAGCCGGGCTCGCCGCCGGTGACCGATAAGTTTTCGACGCCGCAGATCATGGTGCCGGTCCATTGCAACATTCACAATTGGATGCAGGCGTACATTGGCGTGGTGACGAATCCGTATTATGCGGTGACGGGAGACGGAGGCAGCTTCGCGATTAAGGGCGTGCCCGCGGGAAATTACACGCTGTCAATTTGGACCGCCACGTTTGGGACGCAGGAGCGCGAAGTGACGGTGCGCGCGGGTGAGACGGCCAGCGTGGATTTCACCTTCGGCGGACGGTAAAGCATTTGTCGCTTCACGAGGACGGGGTGAGCAAGTGCTGAACGCACTCTGCCAGTTTGCCCATGCCGTCGGCCTTATCAACCATCGCATCGACGTTCTCCAGCGAGGCGAAAGCCTTATTCACGGCTTCGCTATACATCGTGAACAAAACGATGCGCACGCCCGGCATCATATCCTTTAGAACAGATGCCGCGGCGATACCATTGGTCCGGGGCATTGCCAGGTCCATGAGAACCAACTCAGGGTCGAGTTCGCGGGCTTTTTCAATCGCGTCTTGGCCATCCACGGCCTCGCCGCAAACATGAAAATTTCTTTCGGCTAGATAGTTGTGAACGGCTTGGCGAACGTTGCGGCTGTCATCTGCGATCAGAATTCCCTGGGACATTATCGCCTCCCGGCTGGGCTTCGCCGCTTCCTTGACCTTAGACCTTAGCAGCAGTCTCAAGGGGCGGGTATAGGGTGTTTGCCGTAGCGACTCCTTTTTAATGAGGGCGTTCTCGACCCCTCCTGGGGTCAGAAAGTACCAACGGCGCCGGCACGCTCTCTCGCCCAAAATCACAAGTTCCAGCCACAACTCTCACACTTGAATCGCTGTTCGGGCTTCGCTTTGGATGCTGTGTTTCCGCAGCGCGGGCACTTCATTGTGCAAATGTGAATCATAACTTTCTCCGACAATTCCCAGTCAAGACGATGCGTTCGGATGCCTACTCAATGAAGCGTTGCGTTTGAGGGCGAGAACCGAAACGCCCGTTAGGTAACCTCGGCCCATTCTTCCGACTGCTTGACCTCGACAACGTCTTCCCGTAAGCGAATGAAGTATTCGCCGGGAGAAACCAGAGCGAAACGAGCCATTTGCTCCTTGGCTTGATTGCGACCTCGGACTGCGGCCACCCACAGAGGACCGCCCGGAAGTAGTTTGAAAATCTCGAAGGTGGAATCCATGATGTCCTCCGACTTTTGGAGAGCATTTCCGGTACCACCCGGTCTGGAAGAGGTTAGCCTAGAGAAATCAAGGAGTTGAAGGTCCAAACGGTAGCCCCGGAACTCAGAAGAACGAGGCAATGCGGGTATTTTTCTCGATGAGGATGGCACTACGTCGTACCGGCACTACCCTTGGGCCTACGCTCGGGCGTCTGCGGCCTCCGCGTTAATCCGCCACCTGGCGTTACTTCTGTGGGATGATGCCGGTACAAACAGCGCCGATCTGGCCTGGAATGGTCCGAGATTTTTGTCGAACGCGTTGGGCGCTAGCGCCGCTCGGCTTGATCGAAGATGGTGCCAAAAAGCATGACTCTTGGGGATCGGCCGCCCCTACTCAGATTTCTAGATTGTGAGGAAATATGAAGGCTCTCGTCCGTTTGCTGATGCTCCTAGCTTGTGCCTCGCCGGCATTCGCCGCGCATTCGTTTCACGTGGAAGATATGCAGAAACTGTCGCGTGTCGCAGGACCAAAGGTGTCGCCGAACGGGAAATGGGTTGCGTTCACCGTGACGCGCAGCGACGTGGCAAAGAACAAATCGGTGACGAACATCTGGATGGTTTCCGCAACAGGTGACAACCCGCGGCAGATGACTTTTGCGGAGCAGGGATCGAACAACAACCTTCATTGGTCGCCGGATGGACTCTCTCTGTACTTCCTCAGCACACGCGTGGACAACAAGCCGCAGATTTTTCGCTTGCCAGTAGCCGGCGGCGAAGCGGAACAGATCACCAAGGTTCCCACGGGCGTTGAGGGATACGTGCTCTCTCCAGATGGAAAGACGATCGCCATCGAGGCGAAGGTGTTCCCTTCTTGTACCGATATGGCGTGCAACGAGAAAATGGCCAAAGAGCGAGCCGACAATCCAGTGAAAGTGCGCGTGATCACGGAAATGCCCTTCCGGAGATGGGATTCGTGGGTCGACGGTCTGCGCAACCACATTTTCGTAATGCCAGCCGATGGCGGAACGGCTAAGGACATCACGCCAGGCGATGTCGATTCCCCGACCTGGCAGGAAGAAGGCAGCGAGGAAGTGGCATTTTCTCCCGACAGCCGCGAAATTTGTTTTTCGCGCTATGTGGAAAATGAAGCGCTGACCGGAAACAGCGACCTCTTTGTGATTCCGGTGAATGGCGGCACTCCAAAACCCATCACGACGAACAAATCCACCGACCGAACGCCGCTGTATTCGCCGGATGGGCGCTATATAGCGTACAGCGCCACGCTGCGCCCGATGCAGGAAACGGATTTGGTTCGGCTGTTTCTCTACGATCGCAAAACCGGAGAGCACAAGAACATATTCGAAGCCGCGGATCGCTCCGTGGATTCGTACATTTGGTCACCGGGCAGCTCGGCTCTCTACGTCACCTTCGAAGATACGGGCGTGTTGCCCCTGGAGCGACTCGATATCGCCACGATGAAACTGACGCCGCTAGTCACTTCCGGCAGCTCGGGCGATGCGGACATTTCGAAAGACGGCGCATTTCTGGTCTTTTCCAAAATGGATTTTTCCCATCCGGCAGATTTATTTCGGCTGAATCTTCCGGCAGCCGGCGCGGCGCCTTCGCAGTTGACGCAGATGAACGCAGACATCCTGAAAGACATCGAGTGGGGCGAGGCCTCCAGCTTCACATTCCCCGGATGGAACGGTGAAACCGTCCAAGCGTGGGAGGTCAAACCTCCTGACTTCGACGCGACGAAGAAATATCCGTTGCTGCTGATGATGCACGGCGGACCGGAAAATGCGTGGGACAATCTCTTTCACTATCGCTGGAACCCACAATTATTTGCGGCGGATGGTTACGTGGTGATCATGCCGAATTTTCACGGCTCATCGGGCTTCGGCCTGAAATTCATGGACGCGATCAAGGGGCAATGGGGCGGAGCTCGTACGAAGATCAAATGAAGGCGGTTGATGTCGCGCTCACTTGGCCCTATGTGGATACCACGCGAATTGCGGCAGCGGGAGCGAGCTACGGCGGCTATATGGCGAATTGGGTGGAAGGGCACACGGACCGCTTCCGAGCCATTGTGTCCCACGATGGTCTCTACGACCTTACGACGATGCTGTATTCGTCAGATCTTGTGGGCGGCACGATGCAGGAATTCAAAGCACACCGTGGGAAAACCCGCAGGCTCTGATCGAGCAGGCGCCAGCCACGTACGCGAAGAATTTCAAGACGCCGATGTTGATTGTTCACGGCGGCCACGATTATCGCGTTCCTCAAGCCAGGGATTCGCGATGTTTCAGGTGCTTCAGGCGGAGCACGTTCCCTCGAAGCTGCTTTTTTTCCAGGACGAAAATCACTGGGTGCTCAAGCCCGCCAATGACATCTTGTGGTACCACACTGTTTTGGATTGGCTGGATCAATGGGTGAAGCCCGAACGCGCGGAGTATGAGAAGCAGCTCAAAACTGTGTCCACGGAAGCAAACGCGGAGCACAGCAGTAGGCAGCTCGGAACAAATTTATCAAAGATGCTGAATTCACGATGGCCCCGGGCGCTGCGAGCTTCAGCGGCAACGAAGAAATCGTGAGAAAAATTATTGAGGCTGGATTGCTGATAGCGCTCGCGGCGCCGACCGTGGCAATGGCGCAGAGCGCGATCAACGGGACGTGGAAGCTTGACGTTCGCGCTCTTCCCCTCTCCACACGAACCAATGTGTGGATCCTGCAGGGCGGAAGATACAGTGCATCTCTGTGCGCAGCCGATTTACGTGGAAGCGGACGGTATCGACCAACCTACTCCCGGCCAGCAGCACAACACGATCAGCGTGCGGATTTGAACGATCATACGGTCCGGATGATCGAGAAAGAAAACGGACAGATCGATAGCGATGAAAGCCCACGGTTTCCCCGGACGGAAACACGTACACGGACGAATTCACGAGTTGGAAAGCGATGATGATTCCACTGGCGAAGGGCCGGCTGGGTCACACGCGCTTTCCGGCTCGTGGCGGCCGGTGAAGACGGAAAGCGTCTCGGATGCTGGCCTGCTGATTTCCTACAAGCTGGAGGGCGACACTTTAATCATGAGCCGTCCCACGGGCATGGGATATAAGGCGAAGCTGGACGGAACTGTTGCTCCCTACGAGGGCGATCCCGAGAAACATGGCGTGTCCGTGAGACGCGTAGATGCGAATACTTTCGAGGAAACTGACAAGCTGAATGGAAAGCCGATAAGCATACGAGTGTGATTACGGTGGCTGCCGACGGCAAGACGCATTACCATTGTGGCAGAGGGATATCGAAGCCGGGACTAAGCAGCCAGTTGACGGCGACGAAATAGCACTAGCGCGGCCCATGTGGGGCCACATCCGCGGTGGCCAGTCATCGGGAACGGTCACCAGAAATGCCGCTACGCAATTGCTAGCCGCTTTGGCTACTGCCCTTGGATCACTATTCTCGGATTTGTGGACCAGATTACTTTTCCCGTCGGGCCGTACAATTGTAGGATGGGGTTACCGTCTTTGATGTTGAACTCGCCCTTGGTTACTCCGTTCGCGTCGGTAAGCACAAACGCGCCGGCTTCAATCAGCTTGGCACGCTGCGCGGGACGTGGCCATTCCTGCGCGCGAACCAAGCGACTCTAGCGCGGCCAGCGCGAGTGCCGCCAGCACGCCACCGATTTTCCAGAAGCGGTTTTGTCTTTCAAGTTTCGCGATGCGGTTCGCTAACAGCTGCAATTCCGTGGCCGGGGTGTCCATGGCTTTTCCTCCTTATGGCTGATGGGCTTCTGCTGCCGAAACTTTAAGACGCATCGTACGCGGGAAAGGAAGCCCGGGAGTTTCGCGTCACCGGAGCGGGCGGCTGTGGCATGATGGCGGCGAATCGCGGGCGAGGTGGACGATTAGCACGTACGTATTGGTTCACGGCGCGTGGCACGGCAGCTGGTGCTGGAAGCGCGTTCGCGAGGCGCTGCAAGCGCAAGGGCATGAAGTATTCACGCCGACGCTGACGGGCCTCGGAACAATGGCACTTGCTCTCGCCGCAGGTCAACCTCGAAACGCACATCGACGACCTAGTGAACCTGATTCGCTCGGAGGAGACTTTCGAATGTGGTGCTGTGCGGCCATTCGTACGGCGGCGCGGTAGTCAGCGGAGTAGCCGACCGTGTCCCCGACCGGATCGGCGCCCTGGTTTATCTGGATGCGTTCCTGCTCGACAACGGCAGAAGCGTGCACGATGAAGTGCCGCCCGGCCAGAGAAACATGCAGCTGGAGGGCGTGAGAGTCCACGGCGACGGCTGGAAGGTGCCCACCATCCCTGCCGCAGCGTTTAACCTGAATGCCAGAGACGCCGCGTCGGTGGACCGTCAGTGCACCATGCAGCCTTTGGCAGCTTTCCAGGAGCCGCTGCAGTTAAGCGGAAAAATGGACGCCGTAGAGGACATCACTTTCGTGCTGGCGACGGGATACGAGGGATCGCCGTTCATGCCGTTTTACGAGCGGGCGAAGACCAAAGGCTGGAAGACGCTGAGTGTGGCGTGCGGCCACGACGTTATGCTGGATATGCCCCAAAAACTCACCACAATTCTGCTGAATGCCGCGCCTCGCGGCGCCAGCCTGGGGCGGCTGATCATCGTCCGAGTATCCCTAAACCTCAACGGGAACGAGCAAGGCGGCGGAGAGGAGCATCTTCGAGGCGTACGAGAAGCCAGGTCTTGACCAAGCTGGCGCCCAGGCGGCGGTAAAATTTGATCGCTGGGGTATTCCAGTTGAGGACGTCCCAGGCCATCTGGCTGCACCCTTTCCGGATTGCGATGCGCGCCATAGCGGACATCAGCGCCTTGCCCGCGCCTTCGCCGCGCTCGTCCGGCAGCACGAAGAGGTCTTCGATGAAAAGGATGGGGCGGCAGGCGAACGTCGAATAGGTGAAATAATAAAGCGCAAAAGCGATGGGGCGTCCCGCTTGTGCGCAGATCAGGGTATCAAAGTAGCGGCGGCGGCCGAAGCCGTGGCGGCGGAATCGCTTTGCATTCGGGCGAAACCATTGGAGGAGGCGCTAGTATTTCGCGAGCCCGCGGACAAACCCTAGGACGACAGGCGTGTCGCGCGGGGTGGCCGGCCGGATGCGCAGCGGCGCGTTCTTTTGACGACCCTTCAGGGGAGTTACTGACAATTTCTAGACGAAAGCTCCTTTGACCGCAGAACCCGATTCCCCGCTAGACTACTGGCGACGGGCTTCCGTTTCTTCATCGACGGAGTATAAGGCAATTCCTTGAGGTGCAGCAGGAGTCTCTCGTATTGACAAGATTATCGGGCATAGGAAGATGAAGACGTGGCGAGCTATCCGCAGATTGGTGGCTCGAAACACAGGGACGCGGGGTCGATAAACCTGGCCGGCGATTCGGAGACGGAACGCATACTAAGATCATCGCCCGCGCCATCCGGCGCGCGCTGGTAGCGGTTGGCTTGCTGTTCATGCTGATGGGAGGTAGCGCGGTCCTCGCGCAAGAAACTCCTCCCCGGCACGCAGCCCGCCGTTTCCTCCAATCACGCAAGAGCAGACGCAGCAGTCCCGTCGCGTCGTGCATCCAGCCGCCGCCCGTCGTGCGATGGCAAGATTATCAGGGACCATTTGCGAAAGTAGTCGGCGCGTTTGGCCGGAAGTTGGAACGCAAGTTGGCCGTATCGCCGCACTACAAGCCAGGAGCGAAACTGTGTACGCTGGAAATCAAAGACAAATTCCGCTTGTTCATTAACAATTGATAGACCCGATCACGTTTTTGAACGCCGCATTCAATGCTGGGATCGGTCAGGCGCAGGATAGCGACCCCTCCTTTGGACAGGAGACAGGGGGTTACGGGAGGCGGTTCGGCGTGAACATGATTGATCAGGCGCAGTCCGAATTTTTCAAGGACTTTGCTTATCC
>CAVRSO010000060.1:0-13880 GCA_963723845.1 uncultured Acidobacteriota bacterium | reverse complement strand
AATCAAGGATCGCAGTTGTTCAGCCGCGACTGGCCACTGCATAAAAAGCAGGTCATGCCACACCTGCTTCATCATCCACGGGCTGCGAGGTGCCGGCCATTGTCGTTGTGGGTTCGTCTCGCTCGGCTGCACGCGGAAAGTTTAGCATTCGCCCCCACCCGTGGCTTTCTTGCTAGAATCCGCGCATGCGCCGCCGCTTTTTTGTCGAAAGTTTCTCGGAACCTACCGCGAGCCTGCGCGGCGAAGCCGCCCACATTTTGGCCACGTCCTTCGCGCCGAGCCAGGTCAGCGTTACGAACTCAGCGTGGCGACGCGTCTGGCTGGCAAAAATCGAGCGAGTCGCGCTCGCCAAGCGGGGCGAGAGCCGGATCGAGTTCGCCCTGATCGAACCCGTTCTGCGTCTGAGCCGATTCTGCGGATCAACCTTCTGATTTCACTCGTAAAGTTTGACCGCTTCGAATGGTGTCTGGAGAAGGCGACCGAGCTAGGCGCGAATGAAATTGTTCCACTGGCCGCGGCGCGTACGGACAAGCCTCTCATCGCCGCTGCGGCGAAACGTCATGAGCGGTGGCAAAAGATTCTGCTCGAGTCTGCACAGCAGTCTCGCCGGCTTCGTCCGCCAGCGCTACACAAAATTGGAACTCCCGAGCAGGCATTTCGGAAGTACTCGAGAGGCTTGAAGATTGTCCTTTCCGAGCGCCAAACCGCCCCTGCGCTCCGCCAAGTGCTGCCGGCCGCCGGGCTGCCTGCCGAGGCACGCGAGGAGGCCTCGGCGGCCCTTGCCATCGGGCCAGAAGGCGGTTGGACCGACGAGGAAATCGAGGCGGCTCGTGCGTCTGGATTTGCGGAAGCGTCACTCGGGAGGAACATCCTTCGCACTGAAACCGCCGTGCTGGCTTCGTTGTCAATCTTGGCATTTGCGCTCGAACCCCGCGATGCCGCGGCGGAATGAGTGTTATAATCGCGCAGCCTTTCTTGGCGTCTGACAAGGAGCAGGGGATGGGGATTCAATTTCGGGAACTTTGGAGTTGGGCTAGACGCCGAAAGACTTTTGCATCCCTCTTCGTGGTATTCACCCTTTGCGTCGGCATCATTATCGGCGCTAGTTTTTCCGGACATGCGCAGCCCACACATGCGCAAGCGTCCAATGGCGCGTCGCTGCTGGCCGTCCCCGATCCAGTGACTCTCTCGGGGGCTTTCGCCAAAATATCGAAGAGCCTTGGACCGGCGGTTGTCAATATTTCGACAACCCAGGTCATTGAAAAGCCGAAAGGCGGACGGACACCCCGCGGCCAAGGCGATCCCTTTCAGGATTTCTTTGACCGCTTCTTTGACTCGCCCGATAACGCCCCGGATGCGGAACGAAGCCTCGGCTCGGGCGTCCTCGTGGATCAGACGAGGTTTCATTCTCACCAACGATCATGTAATCGATGGCGCCACGAAAATCCAGGTCGCGCTCGATGGCGACGCCACTCATTACAATGCGCGTGTGATTGGCACTGATAAGGAAACCGATCTCGCCGTCATCAAAATTGAAGCGAATCACGATTTGCCCGTGGCGAAGTTAGGCAATTCAGACGGAGTGGAAGTTGGCGATTGGGTGCTGGCGTTCGGCAGTCCATTTGGGTTGAACTCAACGGTGACGGCCGGAATCGTCAGTGCCAAGGATCGCTCGACTGTCGGCAAACAATTTCAGCGTTTTATCCAAACCGACGCCGCCATCAATCCAGGGAATTCCGGCGGAGCGCTCGTCAGCTTGGCGGGCGAAGTGATCGGCATCAACACTGCAATTTACACGGGAAGCCGCGGATTTGAGGGTGTCGGTTTCGCTCTGCCTTCAAACACCGCGATAACTGTGTACAACCAGCTGGTAACCGCGGGAAAAGTTACCCGCGGGTCCATTGGCGTCAGTTTTCAAGATGAAAATAGCAACAATCCGGTCTTGATGAAGGAGCTAGGCGCGCCGTATGGAATTGTGGTCGAGGCCATCGAACCTGGCAGCCCAGCGGACAAAGTAGGCCTGCAGCCGGGCGACGTGATCACCGACATAAATGGTAAGCCCATTCATAGCGGTACCGATCTTGTGAATCCCATCGCGCAGACTCCTATCGGGCAGTCAGTGCAGCTCCATTACGTGCGGAACAAGGAGACGAAGGAAGTCACTGTTACCGTGGCGGATCGCTCCAAGCTTTTCCCGCAGAACGCCGAAAACGATGAGTCGCAGCCCGGCGAGAGCGAAGAACCCGGTCAATTCGGCGTACACGCTGAAGAACTCACTCCGGACTTGGCCCATAAGCTCGGCGTGAGCAAGCTCAGCGGCGCTGTGATCACTGAAGTTGAGCCCGCCAGCTTTGCCGAAGATGTCGGCTTCGCCCGTGGCGACGTGATTCTTGAGATCAATCACATGCCGGTAAATTCGTTCGCCGATTATCGCGCGCAAATGTCGAAGCTAAAGTCCGGTCAGGATGTGCTATTCAAGATCGCGCGCCATCAGTCCGACCGCGTCCTAACTCTATTCCTCGCAGGCACCGTTCCGGCGGACCGGTAACAACTCCTTCTGGCTCTGCCTTGTGAGCCGCATACATGGACGAGCACGAGTTTTTCGCGCAGCATCCAATGCGTCCCTGGACGCGTTCTGATTTTGAGAACGCACATCGAGAAGTTACCGCGTTAGCCCAGGCTTTGTGGCTGGATAACAAGCTATGGGGCGATTATGAAACGATGAAGCGCCAATTGCTGGCAGCGTCCCCCGAAATACCCGCCGGTATGGGTCTTTCTGAGTTACGCGCGCTTGAGCGATTGGCGCGTCTGGGCCTTCGCTACGGTGATCGTTGGCATTCGGCGCGAGCCCCGAAAGCTTTTGTGTGGATTGGCGGGCGTTCGCTCACGATCTGGGAAGCTCGCTATGAAATCGTTCGCAGGGCAATCGACTTTCTAGAACGCAAATAGTTGGATTCACCCTTCCCCGGTTCGCGCCAAATTCTTGCCTGCCTTGCCCTCGCGTGCCATACTTCAATTTCCCCGCGACCCGGCTCGAATAGGAGCTTTGCCATGCGAACCAACGGACGTTCACTTTTCCTTGTATCGGTACTTGCAGTCGGTCTCTGGGCGACGATCTCTACGCCGGTCATGGCCGCGGGCGGCTCTAGCAGCAGCGGCCGCGCCGAAACCGAAACCAGACGTCGAGAAGAAAATTTGGACAAACGATGACTTCCCCGCAGCGGCGCCGCAATCGCAGGCCTCGAACGCCGCCGAACTCGCGGCCGCAGCTCTCGTAACAGAGTCTCCAGCGGCAGAGCCCGGCTCGGAAAATGCATCTGCCTTGGCCAATCCGGAGCAGGATCCGCGCTTCTACATTCTCCAGATGGCGTCACTCGAAAATGAATTGGCAACCGTGGAAAGCCAGGAACAGCAATTGCGCAATTTTCGCGCGACGAGCACCGGAATTCAGCCGGGGCTGCAGTTATACGCACCCTGCGAAGGCGTCAGCACGGACAATTTAATTGCCCAGCTCGACGCTCAGCGCAACGAAATCCTTCAGCAAATGGATGTCGTCAGCGACACGGCCCGGCGCAACGATATTTCTCCGGGTATTCTCCGCGACGCTAGCGATCTCGCGACGACGCTTGAGACCCCGCTGAGCCCCGAAGAGCAGCAGGATATGCTGAAAACTCAGGCGCACGACCTTGCGCGTGAATTGGACGAGACGCGCGGAATCGCCCAAGCTTCCGAGGCCCAGGCGCAATCGCAGGGAATCACGCTCGCTCAGCCTAGCGCCAATGCGGGTGGGAATATGACCACCAACATGCTCGAAGATATCAATAGTCGCGCCCAGGCGCTCGAAGGCCAAATCAGCGAAGTGGAGGACCAGGCGCGGCGCAGCGGTATCGCCCCCGGCCTATTGCGCTGATGCGCGCGTTTTTCTATAGCGTTGCCTGATACGTCCGCAATCGCGACGTGCGGCTTTGACCGAACGCGGCAAGTCTGGATAATCAAGATACCGGGAAGCATTGCGTCGCATCTAAAGTTTGGACTCGGCCTCGGTCGGGAGGTAATTTTCATGAAATGGCTCATCGCGGTAGTAGCGGCTCTGACGCTGGCATGTGTGGCTTCACCCAGCTCCGCTCTGGCCGCTCCGTCTCCAACCACCTCGACGACTCCCGTTCATCACAAGACTCACCGCAAGACGAGGAAGCATCACGTTAAAAAGGTAAGCGGACAAAAGGCGCCCACTGCCGATCGTATTACCGAAATCCAGACCGCTCTTTCCCGCGATGGTTATTATCAGGGCGACCCGAATGGCAAATGGGATTCCAACACGGTCGCAGCGGTTCAGAAATTTCAATCCGCCAAGGGTATGGACGCGAACGGCAAGCTGGACGCGCCAACTTTGCAGAAGCTCGGTCTAGGATCCGATATTGCCGGCGTTTCCGCGCCGAAGCCGATTGTGCCCGGCTCGCTGAATGCGGCTCCTTCATCGAACGCGCCTTCCGCGGCGCCGGTACCGCAAACCTCTGCATCGTCGAGAGGCGGGCCCGTTGCATCTGCAGCCTCGTCACCATCCTCTTCGCCTTCTTCGTCCAACCAGAATCCCCCGGCGTCTACATCGAATCATTAGAGGTAGCATATTAGAGATAGCACGGAGCCCCGGCGCATTTGACGCCGAAACCTCGCGGTTGCTAGGCTGAAGTCCTGCGTGTGCCGCAGCTTTGCGTCACAATTCGCCCGAACTTCGTGCCTTGCCGCCGCAACGGCAGCACTGGAGGAACGACAATGGCCACCGCGGTTGCCCCCACGGTTTTCAAGAACTACATCAATGGCGAATGGACCGAAGCTCGCAGCGGCAAAGCCTTCGAGGACCGCAATCCAGCGAATACCAGCGAGCTGGTTGGCATGTTCCCCGCCTCGGGCGAAGAAGATGTTGTGGCGGCTATCGAAGCCGCGGCGAATGCGTATCGGCACTGGCGGCTCACGCCCGCTCCCAGGCGCGCCGAAATTCTTTTCCGCGCCGCGGAAATTCTTGTGGCGCGCAAAGAAGATTACGCGCGGGATATGACGCGCGAGATGGGCAAGGTTCTCGACGAAGCGCGCGGCGATGTGCAAGAGGCCATTGACATGACCTACCTGATGGCCGGCGAAGGCCGCCGCCAGTTTGGCCACGTCACTCCTTCCGAGCTGCCGAACAAATTCGCAATGGCCGAGCGCGTTCCCGTGGGAGTGGCGGGATTGATCACTCCGTGGAATTTCCCGATGGCAATTCCATCATGGAAAGCTATGCCTGCGCTCGTTTGCGGCAACACTGTGGTGTTAAAGCCCGCCGAAGATACGCCGCTTTCGTCCTATCATCTCGCGCAGGCGCTCGAGGAGGCCGGCCTGCCGCCCGGCGTCCTCAATGTAGTGTTCGGCGACGGCCCATCAGCGGGAGCGCCTCTTCTGGAAAATCCAGGCGTCGGCCTCGTCAGCTTTACAGGATCCACGGAAGTAGGCCGCATCGTGAGCCAGGCTTGTGCGCCGACGTTCAAGAAGTGCCATCTGGAAATGGGCGGCAAGAACATCATCATTGTGATGGACGACGCCAACCTCGACCTGGCCGTTGACGGCGCGGTGTGGGGCGGTTTCGGCACCAGCGGCCAGCGCTGCACGGCTGCAAGCCGCATCGCGGTGCAAAAGGGCGTTTATCGCAAATTCGTGGAGAAATTCGTGGAGCGCGTGAGAGCGCTGAAGGTGGGTGACGGCCTCGACGCTACAACCCAGATGGGACCGTGCATCAACGAACAGCAGCTCAACACGGTGATCAGCTACGTGGAAATTGGCCAAGCCGAGGGAGCGAAGCTCGCAACCGGAGGCCATCGCCTGGAAACGGGCTCGCATGCGCGCGGCTGGTTCCATGAGCCGACCGTCTTCACGGATTGCGATCCGATGATGCGCGTTTGCCAGGAAGAAATTTTCGGGCCGGTGGTGTGCGTGATTCCATTCGACACGTTCGACGATGCTCTGGAAATCGCCAACGGCGTAAAGTACGGATTGTCAGCCGCCATTTACACGCGCAACGTCAACGAGTCGTTTCGGGCGTTGCGCGACCTTGAAACCGGCATCGTCTACGTGAACGCTCCTACCATTGGCGCGGAAACGCATCTTCCGTTTGGCGGGACTAAGAATACGGGCAACGGCCACCGCGAAGCCGGTCTCGCCGCGCTCGACTTTTACTCCGAATGGAAGACGCTCTACATCGACTATTCCGACCGCCTGCAGCGCGCCCAGATCGATACGAAATAAGTTCCTGAACTGCCTGGCCGGCGGGCATGCTTTACACCTTCAGGCCGACGAGGCGCATTAGTTCGAGGGCGTTGCTCTTGGTGACGACGCCGTCGCGCAGCTTGAAATCGAAGCGCATTTCTCCGTTCTCAATGTAATCCTGAAAGTGGGCGTTGCGCACGACACTGCCGATGGATGCGGCCATTTCCGTGAGCGCCAGATCGTGCGTGGTGACCATTCCAATGGCGCTCTCGTTGATCAGCGCGCGCACGAGGGATTCTGCTCCGATTCGGCGGTCATGCGAGTTCGTCCCTTCCAGCAGCTCATCGAACAAAAATAATCGGGGCTTTTGGCCGTCGATTAACTCAAAGACCTTCCGAATGCGGAGAATCTCCGCGTAGAAATTCGAAAGGCCCTCTTGGAGAGAATCGCTGGTTCGAATCCGCGTTCCGACAGCGAGCGGCGTTAGGCGCAGGGCTTTTCCGCGAATCGGAGCGCCGGCGAAGGCGAGCACGGCGTTGATGCCGACGGCGCGCAGCAGAGTGCTCTTTCCAGACATGTTCGAGCCGCTCACGAGCAGCACTCGCGTGGCGGCGTCGAGCGCAACGCTGTTTGGGACGCATCGCGCAGCCGGTATCAGCGGATGTCCGAGTTCCTGGCCCTCGAAAATTGCTTGCCGCTCCGGCGCTTCCACTATTTCCGGAAACGGATCGCCGGGATGCTCGTGCGAGTACGCCGCAATCGAAAGCAGGGCTTCCATGTCGGCAGTGATTTCGACGCAAGCGCGCATTCTGCGGCCGTATTTCCTGCGCCACGCCTCCGCAGCCGCTGCAAGTTGGAGCGAGTAAAGCACCAGCCATTCGAGTATCGCGGCGATCATGCTGCCGCGCGCGTCAATCCAGAAGACGAGCCGGGCCAGCTTGCGAACGGCGTTCGACGCAGGAGCGCCTTCGCGCCTGAGTTCAGAGGAGAGTTTTTGTAGTCGAGGATCCGTAAACGTTTCCGCTTCGATCCGGGTGAGTAGTCGTGCGAACAAGAGTACGCCATCTGCGTTTGCGGAAAAGTCTCCTAGGATCGCTTTGATGCGACGCCGGAAAATCGCGTTCACAATAGATGCGAGTAACCCGCCAATCAGCAGCGGCAAATAGTCACCAGTGCTTGCCCAATATAGGAGCGCACCAATAATGCACAGGGATAAAACGACCGCTGCAAGCCGCACGGGATCGGGGGAGAGAACCTGGCCGGATTCCGACCAACCGATTAGCGATTCAGGGTTCAAGCGCACGCGCAGGTCGTTGCCGAGCACAGCAATGTCCTCACGCATGCGAGTCTTCTCGCGCAGTTCGGTGACGGAGCCGTGACGCTCGCGAATCTCCGCGGGCGAAGAGGGTTGGCGCAGCCATTCCGCGAGGCGGTTCTCTCCCATGGGCAAACGCGCCGTGGAAAGCAGCTCGAAAAGGCAACCGCGGCCGAAGATATCGAGATCGTCTGCGTAGACGTGCTTCGGATCGCGGAAGCGGTCGCCTGATTCACCAGTGCCCGTCCAGCGATCTTCAATTCTGGCAATGCCCCGGCGATAAAAGTTCGCCGCCGCTTCGGCGCGAGCACGTGCACGCAGCGTTCGTTCATGCACAATCGCGAGCAGGGTGTAGATTGCTACCGGCGCGAATACCCAATAGGAAGAAAAGCGCGCTCTGTCCCATGCCAGCCAGACGATGGCGATGCCGATAACGATCGTCGCTAGCTTTGCGTTTCCGATGCGGCGGTGCAGGCGTTCTTCTTTGGAGGCAGTATCAAGTCGAGCTGCGAGATTTTCTGAATACTCGGCGAGCGGATCGAGCAAACGAACCTCCGGGAGTGCCGCACCAGTCTAACTCCGATCTGATAAGGGACCGCGCGCTTGTGGTTACATCGAAGAGAGATTCGTCTGATCTCCCGGGCTCGACTAACCGTCGACCGGGGAACCCTTCCTTGCGTGTTCCGGCGCTTCGCGCAAAAGAAAAGCGCGGGACGCTCCGCTCGGAATGACGGCGTGAGGCAAAGATGCCGGGCTAAAGAACCCGGCGCTACGTTTAAACCTCGGAAACGGCAAAAGCGGGGACATCGCCCCCCGGTCAGAGGCGCGGGAAAATGCGGGCCGAAAAAGGCTCACGCGTTCCCGGCAGACGTCGCCGGGAACGCCTGAGCTACATTTTTTGCAAATTTTGACGGGATTGGGCCAGAGGCTGTTTGCCGGGAGCGCCGGGTCTCGCGTGGTATTATCGGAGCGCGGAGAATTTCATGGCGAAGGCCGAATCGGTGAAGGTGCTGGCGGTTATTCCGGCGCGGCAGGCGTCCACGCGCTTTCCCGGTAAGCCCCTCGCGTCAATAGCGGGCAAACCGATGATCCAGCATGTGGTCGAGCGCGTTCGCCAGGCGCAGCTGGTCTCCCGGGTGCTGGTCGCGACAGACGAAAACAGCATCAAGTCAGCCGTGGAGTCCTTCGGCGGCGAGGCGATTCTCACGCGGCGCGATCATCGCAGTGGTACCGACCGGGTGGCGGAAGTTGCAGCCCATGTGCCCGCTGAAATCTATGTGAACGTGCAGGGCGACGAACCCTTGATCGATCCCGGAACCGTGGACGCGATAGCCGCCGCCATGCTGGAGGACGAATCGATTCAGACCGCCACGGCGTGCACAGCGATCGCTCAACAAAATGACATCATGGATCCGAACATCGTCAAGGTTGTGCGGAACTTTGACGGCGACGCGCTCTATTTTTCCCGCGCGCCGATCCCCTGGGTGCGCGATCGCGGAGAAGCTGTTACCGCGCGGCACTGGAAGCATCTTGGCCTTTATGCCCACCGGCGCGATGCGCTGCTCGATTTCCCCACTCTTCCCCCGGGCGATCTTGAACGCATCGAGCAGCTCGAACAACTTCGCTGGCTGGAAAATGGCATCGCGATCCGTGTGATCGAAACAGATTACGACGCGATCAGCGTAGACGTGCCTGCCGACGTAGAACGCGTGGAACAGCTCATTCGCGAAGGCGCCGCATCGTCGCGTTGAATTCCGTCAACGCGATCGCCAAAAGTGCGATAGCGAAGATTTTTCGAAGCCATTGGCCGCTGACTTCCTCCGGCCCGTTTGTCGACAATTTTTCGCTTGCGCTGATTCTTGCACGGGCGTATGACTGGGCTTGTAAGGCCGGTATGGAAGTACTGGGAGGTAGTATGACTCCGCCGGACAAACAAAGCTGAATTGCGTATCAGGTCACTCCTGTCGAGCGACCCGCGTTTGGCGCCTTCGGCATCGACGCGGGCCGACGAGTGAACAAAATGGGGAGCTGCCAGGCTCCCCATTTTGCATTTCTGGACAAAAGTTTGCGCAACCCCCGAATTGGCCCGCTTGAAATTGCCGAAGAGCTTGTTAATGGGCGCGCTGCCGACGGCCCTTCCACGCATGATAGGCTGCCGGCATGAGAGACAGAATGATCACTGCCGCAATAATATAGTGGATCTTCTTATCGACATTTGGGACCGTCCGCCCCAGCGTGTATCCCACCAGCACCATGCCCCAGACCCACAGCAGGCCGCCAACGATGTCGTACGCGAGATAACGAATGTAGCTCATTTTGGCGGCTCCCGCCACGGGCGGGCAGAAGGTTCGGATAATCGGCACGAACCGAGCCAGAATGATCGTCTTGCCCCCATATTTCTGGTAGAACTCGTGCGCGCTCTCAAGGTGCTTTTTCTTGAAAAACCGGGAGTCCTCGCGCCGGTACAGGCTCGCGCCAGCCTTCCAACCCACCAGATAGCCCAATTGGTCGCCTGCAATGGCGCACAAGGGCACGAGGACCAGTAGCGATAGAAGTCCGAGGTGCCCTGCTCCTGCGAAGACACCAGCCGTCACCAGCAGGGAATCGCCTGGCAAGAAAAAGCCCACGAACATGCCCGTCTCGATGAAGACGATGGTGCACACGCCCACTGTGCCGCCCCATTCGATGATTCCGCGGACGTTGTATAGCCACGCCAGAACATGCTTCGCAAATTCAATCACCCGCTTGGCTCCCCTCCGTTGAACCGCCCTTAAGCGCAGTGTTTACAATAGCATAAAAGGAGGCAGCCTTGCGGTTGCCATGCCCGCAGAAGCACTAGTACCTTCATGCTACCACGTCTAGCCCTCTGTACCATTGGACGGGTCGCCCCCCTGTCCGAAGATGCAGGTGTTGAAGACAGCGATTTCCAGGAGGCAGGGCGATGGAAGGTGGTTACGCAGTCTGGATGGGGCAACCGGTAGTTCTTCGAGTGGTGACGGGCAACCTCCGCGTGCCGTTGCGCGGGCGATTGCTCTCCGAAACGAACGACGTGGTGCGGCTCCGCATCGCCGATAGCTGGGACGTCGATATCTTCAAATCCATGGTCGTCGCGATTGAGCACGACAATCCAGTTTGCCTTCTTAACTAGGGGAACCAATGGCCGCCAGCGCCAGCATCAACCCGAGCACGAGTCAAATGGCAGTAATTGCCACGGGAAATACCGCGGGTTCTAAGGGAGTCTCGCTGCGGGAAACGTTTACATTCGTGCGAGACATCATGATCGTTTTGGGACTCCAAGTGGCTTTCCGAACGATGATGGTCCTGCGGAAGTTGAACTACTAGGGCAGAGCAATTCTTCGCGCCTCCCTACGGTGAATTTTTGCGGTTGAAACACTTCGGTCGCTTTTAGACGTTTCCGGTCCAGCCCCTCTCAACCCCGACCCGGGTCTCCCCCCTCACGACCCGGGTCTTCCTTTGCTAAGTTCCAGACTAAAGATTTTCTTGCTTTCCGAGAGGTCTAGGGTTCTACTCATGGACGCTCTTTTCGATGCTCCGCTCCCTTTCGCGGCCCTTTCGGCTTTCGTTGACGGCAGAGAGCACAGTCTAGTAGTTAGAGCGGGCATTCGATAAAAGCTGAACTGAAACTGAGGCCGCTTGACACCCTTCGCCCTTCGCAAACGTCCAACCCAACCGGCGGCCGCATCGGACATATTTGATTTGGGACGGTTGCGATTTTCAATCTGAGAGTAGTGAGTCTGAGTGGCACAACTTGGGCCCCGCGAGGGTCACACGGGAGAATCTGATTAATGAGGATCGCCAGCGTCGCTAGCGCTTTTCCAAAGCACTACTACAGTCAGGATCTTCTTGTTACGGCTCTGAAGGACTACTGGCGCCATCGGCTCACAAATCCGGACATCCTCGATCGCCTCGATGAAAGCATGAAAGTGGACGGACGTTATACGGCGCGGCCGATTGAGTTTTATCACAGCATGCAAACCTGGGGGCAAGCCAACGATGCCTGGATCGAAGTTGGCCTCGATATCGGCGAGCAGGCCTTGTGCCGGGCCATGGTGTCCGCCGGAATCCAGCCGCACGAACTGAACGCGCTCTTTGTAACTTCGGTCACCGGCATCGCCGCGCCTTCGCTGGATGCGCGACTGATCAATCGGCTCGGGCTGTCTCCTAATCTGAAGCGTATCCCGATCTTCGGCCTTGGCTGTGTGGCAGGCGCCGCAGGCATCTCACGCGCTGCCGATTACGTCCGCGGATATCCCGGGCAGGCCGCCGCGCTCTTATCCATCGAACTCTGCTCTCTTACGCTTCAACGGGACGACATTTCCATGGCCCACATGATCTCGGCCTTGCTCTTTGGAGACGGCGCTGCGGCGACGGTGGTCGTGGGATCGGAAGTCGAATCGAATGGTCCGGAAATTCTCGCCACCAAGTCCGTGTTCTACCCCAACACCGAGCGCGTGATGGGCTGGGACATCTCTGAGAAGGGATTTCACATTGTATTGTCGCCGGAAGTTCCCGATACAGTCGTGCGGCACTTGGGCGAAGACGTCGATGCGTTCCTCGCCGAACAGGACCTGTGTCGGAGCGATATCAAGAGCTGGGTGATGCACACAGGCGGGCCCAAGGTGCTCGAAGCCACCGCAACCGCCCTGGGCATCACCAAGAAGGATTTGGAGGCGTCTTGGGAGTGTTTGCGCAAAGTGGGGAACCTTTCTTCCACGTCTGTTCTTCTGGTTCTCGAAGATGTGTTCAAGCACCGCCGCCCCGACCCCGGCACACTGAGCATCCTGGCTGCAATGGGTCCCGGGTTCTGCTCCGAGTTAGTTCTGCTGCGTTGGTAGCTCCAGCGCGGCTTTCGCGCACGCGGGTATCGCTGGCGAGCATCGTTTCGCTGTGTGTTCCCCAGTACTGTGCCCATCAAGTTACGTACTAAGGCAAACGCTGGATTTTATCCGAGCCTCGCCGGCCCCAGACTCTGCTTGATGATTCCAAGGAGCAATCAAACCGTGCCTTTTCGAATTATGATCGCCGATGACGAACCACACATTCGTTCGGCTCTACGAACTATTGTCGAAAGCCATCACGATTGGACCGTTTGCGGCGAAGCCGTCGATGGCATCAAGGCCATCGAAAAAGCCGAAGAGCTTCACCCGGACCTGATTCTGCTCGATGTCTCAATGCCCAACCTCGACGGTCTCAGCGCTACACCTCAAATTCGCGAAAGAGTACCCGAGACGGGCATTCTGATTCTTACCCTTCACGAGTCCCTCGATCTCGCACGCATGGCCGCCAAGGCAGGCGCTTGGGGTTTCGTCACGAAATCACTTGCGTCAACTGACTTGGTCCCAACCATTGAGGCGTTTCAAGCGTCGGTTTCTGTAGCCCCAAGGTAGAGATGACCTTAGCTTGAAAAAGGCTTCCTCTTTCACAACTCATCTTCCACCCGACGCGGTCAAGCTTTAGCCATGTGCTGTTCCTCGCAGTGTCGCTCTGGAAAGCGGTCGGGCGGAAACTTTTTACACTAGTGGGTGTTTGACTATAGTGAAGAAGAATCCAGAGGAGGTGGCGATGAGAACGCTGCTGAAATGCGCGGGTCTTTTACTTCTGTCACTTTGCTTCGTAGTGCCGGCGCCGTCTTTTGCGCAGGTCGCGGTTTCAGTGAGGATCGGCCCTCCAGCCCTGCCCGTCTACACCCAGCCCCCATGTCCTGAGGATGGATATATCTGGACACCGGGCTATTGGGCTTACGGTGACGCTGGCTACTACTGGGTCCCGGGGGTGTGGGTTGCGCCGCCTCGAGTCGGCGTGTTGTGGACGCCCGGCTACTGGGGTTTTGGGGGCGGGCTCTACGCGTGGCATCCGGGATATTGGGGACCTCACGTCGGCTTCTACGGCGGCATTAACTATGGCTTCGGTTACGGCGGCGTCGGCTTCATCGGTGGACACTGGATGGGCGGACACTTTGCCTACAACACCGCTGTCGTCAACGTGAATAGGACTGTCGTCAGAAACGTGTACGTCAACCGAACGGTGATTCGCAACACTACAGTTGTAAATCGGGTCAGCTTCAACGGCGAAGGTGGCGTGATGGCTAGGCCGACCGCTCGCGAAGAGTCTTTCGAACACGAGCGGCATTTCGAGCCCACCTCCAATCAGTTCTCGCACGAGCATGCTGCCGCGCAAGACCGCAATCAGTTTGCTTCCGCCAACCACGGACGGCCAGCCACGGCCGCAATGGATTCGGTGAATGGCCGGCGCTTCAACCAGCAGGGCCGCATTGGTAATGGTATTTCCTCAGGTCAACTCAATACGA
>CAVRSO010000059.1:0-4079 GCA_963723845.1 uncultured Acidobacteriota bacterium | reverse complement strand
CAAGGGCATGTTGCCGCTCGAAAGAACTGTGGGGGAAGGAGGATTAGTCCCCGAGCAGGTACCAAAGCAAAACGGCGGAGCAGGAAGATGCGTTACCGGACTCGTTCCCACGGCGCTTGCGCCTCCCAAGACGCTATTCCCTGTCCCAAGGGCAGCCGCCAACTGGGTGCCCAGTTCGCGAGCGAACGAGCGGTTGGCTGCCACTACGCGAGCCTCAATTTCCACCTGCTGTGATTTTCGATCCAGTTGCCTGATCAGATTGTCCATCACCGGCAGCGTGCTCGGGATGTCGCGAATAATCAAAGTATTCGATCGGTCATCCGAAATGATGTCCCCGCGGGACGAGAGGAACTTCTTGAGCGTGCTAGCCATATCCGTGGCCTTCGCATAGCTGAGGACGCGGGTTGTCGTTACCACGTCGGCCGCCTCGGCCTGAGCCTTGGCAAGATCCCGGTTTTCCTCCGCTTCCCTCCGAAGTGTTGCCTTGGTCGCTATGCGGAGCACGTTCCCATCGAGTTGTTTATCGAGATCGTTGTTTCGCAAAACGATGTCCAGAGCCTGGTCCCACGGCACATTGTCGAGAACAATCGTCAAGGTGCCCTTGACGCTCGGATCGACGACCACGTTCAGGCCGCTGATCTCATGAATAAGGCGGAAGAAATCGTGCAGATCCACGTCCTTCAAGTTTACGGAAATCGGCTCGCCTGAAAATTTCTGGGTAGCCTGGGAGGACGCTTGCGGTGGTGTAGACCCGGTTCTCTCGGAAGCCGAAGCAGGCGATGGCGCCTCGGAGGATGGCGAGGTCAAATTCGGACTGCCCGCCAGCGTAGACGATACATTGTGAGCAAAAGTATTGGCCGTGGCGCCTTCCTGCCGCGCAGCAGCAGGAACGGGTATTGCGAGCCCTGACGCCGGCTGCGTGAATGCGACGGGCAGAACAGCGGCGGGTGCCGGGATGGTCGTTGGCATCAGCGCTGCGGATTTTAGCTCGGCGTCCCCGACCGCAGGAGCAACGGACTTGGTTTTGATGACAGGCGCACCATCAGAGGCAGGCGAAACCGAAGCTCCGGCTGTCGCGTTCGGCGCAAAAGAGACCGTGACGCCACTTCCGCTTCCGTGAATGGCGTAGTGCGCAGGCCCGCGCAGATCAATCACAACGCGCGAGACCTCGGGGGTGAACTGTGCCAACCGAATTTCCCGCACGGGATCGAGATTGCTGGCGATATGCTTCTCTGATGTGGCGAGGCGCGATCCGGCAAAATCGAGAACCAGCCGCTCTGGATTCTGAAGCCGCTGAGAGTGGTACGTCAAGGTTCCCGACCCGGATATGGTGACTTCCGTCTGATTGCCATTCTGCGCCAAGGATACCTGGCGAATGGCTTCGATACTCGAACCGCCCGAAGCCCTCGCGGCCACAGGAACCATGGCCGCTCCACCGGCAGGAGGCTCTGCATTCGCGGGCGCGCCCGCCGGCAAACTGGCATTCGCAATCTTTGAGACCACAAGCGTAAGCTCGCGGTTGTCGTTACGCTCGATTCTTGGCTCAACACCCTGTGCTAGAAGAATTTCCATCCGGACGACGGGTTTCGCTCCCGAAGAGTACGAGAGCACTCGATAGCTCTTCACCAGATCGGACGCAACAATGCGCGCGCCGGAGGAATCACCGGCGGCCACGCCGCTCAGGTCGACCACGTAGAGGGTCGCACTCGGACGATATGTGGTGTACTCGAATGGGCCATCAGCTTCGGCCTGGACGCGCACGCCTGTGCCCGTCACAGCTGCGCTGACGTGCACCACCGGAGCATCCGCCGCCGGCAGAGATCCATTTGTTAACATCAGGCTAGCCGCAATCAGCGCGCCTAGCACCCCCGTCCGCCACTTGATCCTCATTGCTGCTCTCCTGCACTCGCGTAGATTCGCTTCGTCACCATTCGCTCGACGGGCTTGCCGAATGCGTCCTTCGAGTTTTCGCGAAACGTGACACCGTCCAACCCGATCTTTTCAACGTCCCCGTCGTAAAGTCGATCACCCTCATGAATGAAATAAACGCTGTTCTCCGGATTCGAAACTACAGCGATCATCCCCGAGGGGGAATGCACGGCGCCGTCCACGCGCACCGTCGAAACCACAAGCCCCGCTTTTCCCGGAGGAAGATGCAATCCGCCACCAGCATCCTTCCTTTGGTTGATGAGCGGCGCAAAAGGATCCCGCTTGTTTACGCTCTCGCGTGGCGCCGCAACTGGCGCTTCCGCCGGCTTTGCGACGGGTTCGCGGGCCTTCACCACGTGTGCAGCCGGCGCTGCCTTCGCCACGTGTGCGGCCGGCGCCGCTTTCGCCTTGTGGGCTGCCTTCGCCTTCGCAGGCGACCACGTCTGCGCCGTTACTTGCGATCCCACACATGCTGAAGCCAGCAACATGAGCGCCAACGTCCCTGATGCTCTTATGAGTCTTATCGTCATAGCCCTACCGTTTTGCCCCTGCTTTAGCCGGGGACGCCGCCTGTGACGCTGGATTGCTGAAAAAAGTAGTAACCGTGAATGTTCCCGTCACCGATGTTCCCGGTACCACGTGAAACTTCCCCGCGGTCTCCCGTCCTGCGGACGCGAGCTTCAGGTCTCCCACGTTGATAATTCGAGAGAGCCGCCCCAGACTGGAGAAAAAGTCCAGCACTCCGTAGTACGGACCGTCGGCCTCTACCTCGAACGGCATCTCGAAGTAATAAGGCTTTTGGGCGACGGGCCTTGCGGTTAACGTTCTTATGGCAACGCCGGAGCCCAGAGCCGATCGCTGTATCATCAAAATGAATTGGTCGGCTTCTTTCTCCTCAGGCACGATGGTCTGCAGCGTGGCGAGCTGCTTTTGGAGCGCGTCCATTTCAGACTCCAGCTCGGCACGTCGTTGTTTGTAAACTCGCAAGCCCTGCACCTCGGATTCGAGCGGCTTCAATTGGCTCTGCGCAGTCTCCAGCTCGCTGCGGACGCTAGCCAAAGGCAGCCCCGGCATGTACAAACCCGCCAGCACGAGCACGACAGCCACCCCCACATAAAAGAGCGCCTGAAGGGGCCATGGCCATTCGCGGAAATTCATTGGTTAGCTCCTCCCCTTGGCCGCGGGCGGGGTTGTGCTTGTTGCCCCGGTTGTTTGAGTTTTGGGAACGCCATTCGAGGAAGCGATGCCGAGGGTCATTGAAAAGCTATAGGTCTCGACTCCTGTAACGAGGTCGTTCTCTTTGGCCTCTTTAATTTCAATGTTGTCGAAATAACCTGAACGCTTCAGTTCCGTCAGGAAGTTAGCGACAGAATTGATCGATCCTGCCTCACCCTCGATTGTCACGGAGTCCGCGGTCTTCGTCATAGACGTGAGCCACAAGGAGTCGACTCGGACCACCGTGTTGGCAACCATCCGAAGCAGTTCTTGACCGCCCGTGCGATTTTTCTGCAGCGTTTCAATCACGTCGATGCGTTGCTGCAAAACGCTTTTTTGGCTCTCGAAGCGATCCACGTCCTGCTTGATCTGCTGCAGGCTGGCCTTCTCGGCTTGCAACTGTTGGATCCTTCGATTGGTGTCGTCCAGCTGCCGCTTCTGCGAGAAGTAGACGACGGACAAAACCACACAGGCAACGGCCACCGCCGCCACTCCAAGCACAACCTGGAGCGTTGACTCCAGTGGCACCGCTTGTTTCGCAGCCTTGGGACGAGCCTGGCCGAGTAAGTTGATCCGAATCATGGCGTGTCAAAACTCCTCAGCGCCAGCCCTACGGCGATCGCCAAGCGCGGCGCCAAATCTCGAATATGGTTTTCATCGTGACGCGCTGGATTGATCGCGATTTTTCTCAGTGGATAGAGTTCTTCCACCGGCATCGCGAACTCCTCCTTCAGCAGATCCAGCAAACCGGGGACGCGTGCAGTCCCGCCGGCCACCACGATCCGACGGATATTTTCGCCGCTGGCCGTGGCACGGAAGAAATCGAAGGTTTTTTGAATTTCCAAAATCAAAATGTCGGAGACGGAACGCAATATCCCTGATCTCTGCTCATCGCTCACGCCCGGCAGCGTTCCACCCATCTTCAGCTTCAATGA
>CAVRSO010000058.1:0-9242 GCA_963723845.1 uncultured Acidobacteriota bacterium | reverse complement strand
GATCTACGCTGCTGAGTTGCGCCGAACGCCGCCAGCATGCCGGCTGGCTTCGTCGCCAGGAAGAAAACACCACCATCCTGGCGCTCGCCGGCCAGGGAATTGCGCTCAAGGAGATCGTGAGGCGAACCGGAAAATCGCGTGGGGTTGTGCGTCAGGTGGTGCGCGGCGGCCGCGCCGACATCTTCCGCAGTCGGATGAATTCGCTCGATCCCTTCATCACGCAGCTTGAGACGGCATGGGGCAATGGATGCCGTAACGGTGCAGCGCTCTGGCGCCGGGTGAAGGCGGCGGGGTTTGTCGGCAGTTGGTGACGGAATGAACGACCAGGCGGCGCAAGGAGGAAGGCATGGCGCGGGGAAATAGTCGGCCACGCAAGTCGCCATCTGCCCGTGGCATCGCCCGCATGATGACAACCGAACGCGATTGCCCGTCGACGACTGTCGCGCGCATGGCTGCGATCATCGAGAGTGCGGTGCCGGATTTAGTGTCCGCTCGTGATCTGATGGATCGATTCCACCGCATAATCCAACACCGCGAAAGCGCCGCTCTGGAGACTTGGATCTCGGATGCAAAGCCCAGCCTGCTAGCCTCATTCGCGACCGGCATCGTCAATGATCGCTCCGCAGTAAAGGCCGCGCTTATCGAGCCATGGTCGAACGGACAGACAGAAGGACAGAACACCAAGCTGAAGTTGGTCAAGCGCCAGATGTATGGCCGGGCCAAGCTCGATCTGCTCCGTGCCCGCCTGCTCGGCGCACCATGAGAAACCAGACCTCTGCACCAAATTCGCGACAAAGCCCCTATTCCACACGTTGCGTAATCGCGGGCCGCCTAGCCGACATCACTATTGACCCTGGAGGCTGTGGATAAGTCGCCCGCCTACGCCAAACTCTTGGGGGTCGCTCCGGCGGGCGACTTACCCACAGCGCAGGAGAACAGTCGTGAAGCAATATGTCGGACTGGATGTCTCGCAGAAAGAAACCGCGGTGTGCGTGATCGACCAGGATGGCAAGATCCTGTTCGAGGGCAAGGTTCCGTCCGATCCTGGCGCACTTGCCCGAGTGATCCGCAAGCGGGCACCTGCCGCGGAGCGGATCGGCTTCGAGACGGGCGCGATGGCGTCATGGCTCTGGCACGAACTCAAGCGTGTCGACCTACCCGTTGTCTGCGTCGACGCCCGACACGCGCATGCCGCCCTCTCGGTACGAATGAACAAGAGCGACCCAAACGACGCCCGCGGCCTCGCCGAGCTGATCCGGGTGGGTTGGTATCGCGAGGTCCGCGTCAAGAGCGACGACAGCCAGGCGGTCCGTCCCTGCTCGTCGCCCGGTCTCGTCTGGTCAGCATCCGCCGCGATGTCGAGAACCAAGTACGCAGCTTGCTCAAGGAAGTCGGCCTGCTGTTCCCGCGTGCGATCGGCACCCGGTTCCGCACGCATGTGCTCAGTCTGCTCGAGCAGCGACATGCCCTGCGGCCGATCATCGAAGGACTGCTGGCCATCCACGAGCAAGTCGAGCAGCAGCAGGCCGCTCTCGACAATCGCGTTCGCAAGGAAGCGAAGGCTGATGAGACGACGAGGCGACTGATGAGCGTGCCCGGCGTAGGTGTCGTGACCGCCTTGGCGTTCCGCCATACCATCGATGACCCGACGCGATTCCGATCGGCCCAGGCGGTCGGGGCCTATCTCGGCCTGACGCCACGGCGAAAGCAGTCAGGCGAACTGGACTTCAACGGTCGCATCTCGAAGTGGGGCGACCGGCTGCTGCGGACATACTTGTTCGAGGCGGCAAGCGTGCTGCTGCATCGGACCCAGCGCTGGTCGACACTGAAAGCGTGGGGAACCCGGCTGATGAAGCGAGTCGGCGCCAAGAAGGCCAAAGTCGCGGTCGCGCGCAAGATCGCCATCATCCTGCACTGCATCTGGACCGACGGCACCGGCTTCGAGTGGGGGACCCAGAAAGCGGCATGACCCGATCCAAGATTCCGGCCCTGCAGCGTTCAGCAGCGCCGGTTCGTGTCCCTGCCGGGACGGTGGTGTCGGTGACCTCGGTGGATCGGCTGAAGGCGAATCCTCGCACTTCGGTCCACACGTTGAGGCACCCACCCCGAACACAATCATGAGGCTTAGACCTCGGAAAGGACCCTGACCCCGGCATGGCTACGATATTCGGAGTTGACAGGCACCCGCGATTAAAGGGCCGAAACACAACCAGCCCACTACCGTCAGAGAAATCCGAAGGATACCGACTTGCCCGCATTCCATTCCCCAACCTTCCCCGCTCGCGGGAATAGGTGGAGGCGGCAGGGACCGCACCGGCACCCTTCGCACACGATCTCTTGGCCGGTTAGGCTTTTCCCATGCCGGACCAACCGCTCCGCCCCGCGACGACACAGGAACTGAGACCGAGAGCTTGGCCTTTGGGCTCCGCTACCACGGGCGCAAGCGCGTCTACACCGGGCACGATTTCATTGCCCGGATCACGGCGGAGCGGCTGGTCGAGTCTCAACCGCTCGGGCTTCCTGCTGATGAACAGCCGCCCGCGGCGGCGCCCTCGCTCCCCGGATCGACACCGCCGCCACGAGATTGACGGCGGCGTTCGCCTATCTCCGCTTTCATGGCGAGAGATTGAGGCGCGGGTCGGCGTGCGCGCGGCTACAAGCCCCCAATGAGCCGCCGATCCGATCATCCTGCCGCCCCGTTCACCGCGCCCGAGCGTGACCTGCTGCGGCGCGAGCTGTGCCGCCACTTCGGCCAGGACCCGCTGATAGCGGACGGCATCTTCCTGCGCACCTGGCGCGGTGGCGAGCGCCGCAACCAGCCGAAGATCCCGCCCGCGGTGCAGACCATGCTGGCGCGCGGCCTGGTCGAGGTGCGGACCACCAGCCGCGGACCCCGCGCCTTCTTCACCGCAGCCGGACTCGCCGCATTGCGGCAGCTCGTGCTCGATCGCCACGCCATGGACCCGGAGTGTTTCGCGCATCTGCGGGCCGAGCTCGGCCTGGACGCGTGATCCAGGAGCCGGACTGACGCTTGATCGTCCTTCTCTTTTGCGCGCCAACGCGGCGCATCGACAGCGCACAACGCGCACGGATCCCGCGCACCACGCACCGAAAGCGAGAATCGAAGACTTATCGCCTCGGCTACTTTGTTCAGGGATGCCAGATCGCGGGAGACCAGAGCGAGATTGCAGCCTTCTTCGGCCAAAGCGATGGCGGTTGCGCGGCCAATTCCTTTGGAAGCGCCGGTGACCAGCGCGAGCTTGCCTGACAATTGTAGATCCATGTGCGATCTCCTCCGCGGAGGCTTGTTCCCAATCCGGCTGGTGACCCGTTTATCTGAGAATCGAAGAGGTTATACCTCAAGCGGCATCATTTCAATTTCCGCGCATGGCAAGAAGCAAGATGCCACCCTGAAAGGGTGGCGCTACAGTAGCGCCGCCAGATTCATGCAGACCGGCGTTGCAAGGTTAGGTAAAGAATTTCTTCCCGGCGCGTGCGATACTCTCGGTGAGGGTGAAGGGAGGAAGGGAAAATGGCCAAGAACAACAGGCTCAAGAAGACGGCGATGAAAATTGGGGCCGCCATGGGGAAGGCGGATCGCGCAGCGCACAAGGTGGCAAGGGCCGGAGTTCTGGCCAAGGGCGAACTCGAGGATATTTCGAAGCAGATTGATGCGTTGAAGCGGCAGTTGTTGAAAACCACGAAACGGCTGAAGAAAGCGTTGACCTAGATTCCCATCCAACAGATCCAAGTTCGTGACTGCCGGGCCTCGCTCACGGGATGATCACTGCGGGGAGGCCGCGGAAGCGGGTGTTGGCGGTGACGAGCTGTGCCTGGCAAACGCGAGCGGTAGCGTAGACGACAGCATCGGAGCCGGAGAGGCGGTGTTCGAGGCTGACGTTGGCGGCTGCCAGCGCTATGGTCTCATCCAACGGAACTACCCTGCGCACTAGCGCCTGCGATGCGAAGCGGTCTGCAACGGACTTACCACGGTGCTTGGAGAGGTGCTTGTACACCTCGAAGATCACGACCGTGGGGACGAGGACAGTTGCGTCGCCCTCTAAGTAATTTCCGAAGGAGGCCGCCTTCGAATCTTCGGTGAGATATTCAAGCCAACCTGAGGAATCCACGAGGTAAAGCTCAGAGCCGTTCCGAGTGTTCACGGTACTCTTCTTTCCAGCGCATCCCCTTGGCGATGCCTTTTAGTTCTTTGACGGAGCGATAAGGCACGAGCCGCAGCGAGCCATCGACCGCGTACATCATGAGTTCCTGCCCTGGCTCGATCTTGAGCTCTTCGCGAATGAGTTTTGGGATGACGACCTGGAATTTGGGCGAGACCTTGACGGTGGCTTTTTCCATTTTGGGAAATTCTTCTGCGAATCCTATCGATCGGCGTATCGTATGTCAACAGGCTATCGATCGTTAGTTCGTAATACGCATTCGATTTCCGCAGAAGATCGGACTGAATTCAAGAGTGTTAGCGGAGAGAGTAGTTTGTGGAGAGATCGCATCCGAAATTCCGCGCGATTGGGTTCCGAAAAATCTCTGCGACGCTACGAAGAAAAATTCCTTTTCGGTCGGCGCGTCGACATCAAAATGAAACAGAGTGCGGAGAATTTTTCCGCTAAGACAGCAACGCGGTGCCCTAAATTTTTCCCAAATCGCACGCCGCTCTCGTGTGATGGA
The DNA here is from genome assembly GCA_963723845.1 of uncultured Acidobacteriota bacterium. Lineage (GTDB taxonomy): Bacteria > Acidobacteriota > Terriglobia > Acidiferrales > UBA7541 > Palsa-295. Next base: position 4,556 of record CAVRSO010000058.1, on the reverse strand, counting down.
TTTCATCAAAATACTGACGTCGAAGCGTAGACTGTCCTGCAAGTCTTAGTGGGTGCCAGAAAGCCGGCGACGGCACGGCACGCAAGGAGGCAGGCGCAATGGGAAGGTTCTGGGGAGGGGTTATAGTTGGGCTGATTATCATTCCAGTGCTCGGCGCCGTATATCTTCTGACGGGACTGGCGCCAGCGGCCGTTTCCGATCGTCCGTTTCCCTTCGAGCAGTCGATTGCGGGGATGGCGCTTGCGGGGCGAATTCACCGCGACGCGCCCAAGCGGGATCTGGCGTCCTTCACGACCGCCGATTTGATGGCCGGAGCACAAACTTATCAAAAAGGTTGCGGCTGCCACGGTGCGCTTGAAAAGGATAAGAACCCAGAGCCGGACATGTACCCGCCACCACCGCACCTACTGATGCCTGACGGGTACGTGACGGACGATCCTGTGGGCGAGACGTATTGGAAGATCAAGAACGGCATTCGCATGACGGCGATGCCCAGCTTTAAAGCCGTGCTGACCGACGATCAGATGTGGCAGACCGCAGCGCTGGTGGCGCAGGCTGACAAGCTTCCTCCCGAAGTGCTCGATATTCTGAAGCAGCCGCTTTTTCCACCGCCCGAGGCCCCACCACCCGCGAAGCCAGGGGAGTCGAATTCTAACCCGAACCCCGTGCCACCAGGTGCTGCACATGGTGCTGCTCCAGGATCGGGCATCACACCGAAGAACGTGCGGCCGATGACCGGGGCACACACCCCGAAAACACCAGAATAGGACGAAACTGTGGCAAAGACGGGACGTGCATGGCTCGCTCGGATTACTCGAAACTTCAAGATGATCGGAGAGGACTGTGCAGAATTTAGTCCGCCACAGCTTGGCCCGAGGCCCAGTGATTTCGCGCTGTGCTTGATACCACGGAGGGGCGCGAGATCGTCCAAGCTTGGGCGGCGATGGCCAAAAACGCGGGGAAACAAACGATCACGTAGCGCGGTTCGACGGATATTTGCTGCGTCAAGAACGCCGTGCGAATAACTATAAATGCAATCAGCATGGCGATCGCGGAGCGCGCGCGGCAATTCCACGCGCCTGCGATTGCGAGTCCGAAATAGACGAGATTCAGAAGCCCGAAACCGGCAGTCACGCCAAAATCCCACTCATTTTCGCGCCATTTCTCAGCGGGCGGCCACAGCTCGCCGGAGTAGCGGAGGAAACCAACGCGCGGCGCGAACCACATGGCACCGACGCGCTCGATGGGGATGAGCAGATGAGTGCGTAGCGGATGGCGCGCCATTCTCTCGCGAGCGAGAAGCTCAAATTCGCGATCGAGCAGAGGGGAAATTTGCAAGCCGGCGTTGTAGGCCGTTAGCAGCTGGGCTACGCGATTGCGCTCGGGCACGGAATCGAAGGCGGAAGAGGGCAGACTCTCGATCGAAATAGAGGCCTTGCCGAGATTCCAAAGCACGAGGTAGTTGTCTTCGGGCCGCACCATCCAGGTTCGCGTCCAGGCGAAGAAACCATAGGGCATAAAGTCACCCTCGGTTTCGGCATAGCGGGGAGCGAGAAACTGAATGCGCCCGAGTACGCGAGCGTTTCGCGCCGCCCACGGCAACAAAGGCAAAACGAGGCCAGCGGCCATCCAAGAGATTGTGAGAACCAATTTCGGCCAGTCGACGCGGCGGCGCAGGCGAACCGTGAATATGAGACCGGCGGCCGCCAGGACGAGCGGCATCTCGGGGCGAACGAGAGCGCCGATGCCGACCAAGATGCCTCCTGAACTAACCCATCCCGCAAATGAGAGAACGTTTCGCGCTGAGGCCGAGTTGGGGCGCGCGATGAGAGGATGGTCGAGGAGCGAGATAAAAATCAGGATAGAGAAGGTCGTCAAGAATATGGCAAGGGCTTCCGTTAGCAAAATCGAGTCGTAATTCGCGGTGAACGGGCATAGCGCCGCAATCCAAAGAGCGGCAGTGGCCGCTTTCCTTTGCGCGCTGGCGGGCGCGAGGTGCGAGGCGATCGAAGCGATGCCAAGGCATGTGAGCAAACCTACGATCGCCTGAGCGATGAGAACGGCTCGGTGGCTTGGTCCGAAGAGGGCGTAAACCGCGGCCAAAAACGCCGGATAGCCGGGGGCGCGCATGTCGGTGGGCGCCAAGTGGCCGTGGACGAAGAGGCCGTAGACGCCGTGGTAAAGCCAATTTTGTGCGAGCGCGTCGTAGAATTTGGTGTCGCCCGCGGAAAATGGAAAGCGGATAACGAAAAAGAGGCGCAGCGCGAGCCCGGCCAAGAGAGCGCCAGCGAGGTTTATCCGAGTAACCGGCAGGCGAAATACGCGGAAGGCGAAGCGCTCCGGGATTACGCGCCCTCGGTGTCCATCGGCGATGACGCCGCGGGCGAGACTATCGCTCTGTATCAGGCCAGACACGTCACCTCCGAAGTTTAGGCTGGCATGAGGCGGCGGTGATTGCAAACGGTTGTTGGTGTGGATCGGAGGATGAATACGGCGAATTCACTGCGGAAATGTGAAAACGGGTTTCACGACTTTGCCGCTGGCTTGGTCGGCGATAGCCTGATTGATTTGCTCGAAGGGATACTTGGTGGTCAGCTTGTCGAAGGGGAAGCGGCCGCTCATGTGCAACTCGATGAGGTATGGGATGAAGGCGTCTGGGGCGCTATCGCCTTGGACGATTCCGCGAACGCTCTGGCCGCCGATCATCACCGCTGACAGGTTCAACCCTGGGCTTCCCGCTGGCGCAGTGACGAAGCCGAAGGAGCCCTTCGTAGCGAGGGAGGCGATGGCCTGGTCGAAGATGGCGGAGCGCCCCGTGGTATCCAACGCATAATTTACTCCCCCGGGAACGGCGTGCCAAATTTCTTCGGCGGAGTTCAATTTTCCGGTTGCATGCACCACGCGCGTGGCGCCGAGCTGCTTGGCCATTTCGAGACGCGGCTCAAGGACGTCGACCGCAATGATTTCCGCGCAGCCGCTTATCACAGCCCCCATTACGGCGCTGAGGCCCACTGGACCGACGCCGAAGATCGCGATTGAGCTGCCGGGCGGAGGCTGGAGAGAATTCATCACCGCTCCTGCGCCGGTCTGAATGCCGCACCCGAGCACGCCGAGAATTTCCAGAGGAGAATCCTTTCGTACGGGAATCGTGTTTCGCGAGGTTGTCACGGCGTAATTGGCAAAGGATGATTGGCCGAAGAAATGTCCGTGAATGGCTTTGCTTCCATCGCGAAAGGAGCCGGGTGCGCCTTCTCGCGCGTCGCGAAAATTCAAGGCCATGTTCTGTGCGCAGTACGCGGGGTTCCCAGTGCTGCAAGGCCGACAAGTCCCACAGGAATCGAAAGTGAGCACAACGGGATCGCCAGGTTTAACCTTGGTGACGCGTTCGCCAGTGCGTTCGACGATGCCGGCGCCTTCGTGACCGAGCACGACCGGCTTCGGCACAGCCATTTCTCCCTGGAGGGTTTTAACATCCGTGTGGCAGAGGCCTACGCCGACGATGCGGACCAGGATGCCATCTGGCCCAGGATCGCTGAGCTCGAGGTCTTCAATGGTGAAGAGCCGTTGGCCTTCACGCGCCACGGCAGCCCGCACTTTCATGAGTTCTCCCAGCGTGCAACCAAGAACATACAGTTAGACGCGCGTGAGAGAGGCGAGGACGCGCTTTGGAGTCAGCGGAAATTCGCTCATGTGGATGCCGGTGGCGTCGAAGAAGGCGTTGGCGATGGCTCCCGCGGCGGCGGCCATCACTTCTTCGCCCGCGCCGGTTGATTTTTGGTCGGTGCGCTGCACCACGACGGGCGTGACCTCGGGGCACTCTTCGAAGCGCAGTATGGGATAGCTGTTCCAATCGAGGCTGGTGACATTTGTTTTATTGAATGTTACTTCCTCGTGGAGCATGCGGCTTGTGGCTTGGACCAACTGGCCGCTGATCTGATTTTCGATAAACCCGGGATTTACGGCGAGGCCGGCGTCGATCGCGCCATACATATGTTTCACGATCACTTGGCCAGTTTCCTTGTTCACTTCGATTTCGGCCACTGCGGCACCGTACGACGTGAGATGTGTGCCCAGGCCGATTCCTCGACCGCTGAGAATTTTGGCGTCTGCCGGACTCGCCGAAACTTTCGAGGCTGGCGGACGCGGCTCCCATTTTGCGGCTTTCGCAACGGCCTCGAGCACACCCATCCATCGCTCGTTGGCGATATTGCGCTTGCGAAATTCGTAGGCGTCAATTCCTAGCTGGCGGGCGAGATCGTCGATTGTTTGCTCGGATGCAAAGGAGAAGGATAAATCGAGCGGCGAGCGGAGCCACGCGGCGCGCAGATATCCGAGCGCCGGAACTTCGTGATTGATCAAGCGCACGTTGGGAATCGCGTACATTCCGCCGCAATCGTTGGGATTCACGTTCTGGGCAGCGCCGAACCTCCACGGAGCAGCGGGAGTTCCGAGCGCGAGCTGCGTGGAAGTTTCGACGGCGCTCCAATTGTGCTGCCAGCCGTCGTACTGATAGCCGATGATTTTGCCATTCGCATCGGCTGCCGCACGTACCTCGC